>CBDHHR010000318.1:5000-12500 GCA_965263245.1 Metamycoplasmataceae bacterium
TCTCACAATGTGTACGTGACGTTGTTGCCTCGTGTACTCTCACAATGTGTACGTGACGTTGTTGCCTCGTGTACTCTCACCAGGTGTACGTGAAGTTGTTGTCTCTTGTACCATGCTCCAGGTGTACGTGACGTTGTTGCCTCTTGTAACCTGCACCAAGTGTACGTGACGTTGTTGCCTCTTGTACCCTCAACATGTGTACGTGACGTTGTTGCCTCTTGTACTCTCACAATGTGTACGTGACGTTGTTGCCTCGTGTACTCTCACCAGGTGTACGTGAAGTTGTTGTCTCTTGTACCCTCACCATGTGTACGTGACGTTGTTGTCTCTTGTACCATGCACCAGGTGTACGTGACGTTGTTGCCTCTTGTACCCTGCACCAGGTGTACGTGACGTTGTTGCCTCTTGTACTCTCACAATGTGTACGTGACATTGTTGCCTCGTGTACTCTCACCAGGTGTACGTGAAGTTGTTGCCTCTTGTACCCTGCACCAGGTGTACGTGACGTTCAACGCCGTCGACCCGAGGAAGCATCGGCCGACTGTGGACAGCCACGACTACAGCTTCTCTCTGCCTCGCCGAAGTGACCGGCCGTGGCTGATGGTGGTCCCCGAGGCCAGGACGAGACAGGGCCCAGCCTACATCGGAATACTACAGCGAGGTAAATGGTCACGTCCGTCCGTCGATGTCCGACGCCAGTCTGTGTTACTCTCGTGTAGGGACGGGGTCGCAAGCCGCTTCAGCTGGTGTCAGTCATCGACGTCTTATTCTACGGACCGATTATTAATACATTTACTTTATAATATATCAGTGATTACAAACGTATGTCTAGCGAAGGATCAGATGATATATATATATATACATACATACATATATATATATATATATATATATATATATATATATATATATATATATATATGTATGTATGTATATATATATATATATATATATATATATATATATATATATATATATATATATATATATATATATATATTTCGTAATCCATCACTCGCACTAACGTTCTCGCAATGTACCGGCGGGTCGACATGTACTGGCAGGTCGACATGTACTGGCGGGTCGACATGTACTGGCGGGTCGACATGTACTGGCGGGTCGACATGTACCGGCGGGTCGACATGTACTGGCGGGTCGACATGTACCGGCGGGTCGACATGTACTGGCGGGTCGACATGTACCGGCGGGTCGACATGTACTGGCGGGTCGACATGTACTGGCGGGTCGACATGTACCGGCGGGTCGACATGTTCTGGCGGGTCGACATGTACCGGCGGGTCGACATGTACCGGCGGGTCGACATGTACCGGCGGGTCGACATGTACTGGCGGGTCGACATGTACCGGCGGGTCGACATGTACTGGCGGGTCGACATGTACCGGCGGGTCGACATGTACTGGCGGGTCGACATGTACCGGCGGGTCGACATGTACTGGCGGGTCGACATGTACCGGCGGGTCGACATGTACTGGCGGGTCGACATGTACTGGCGGGTCGACATGTACCGGCGGGTCGACATGTTCTGGCGGGTCGACATGTACCGGCGGGTCGACATGTACCGGCGGGTCGACATGTACCGGCGGGTCGACATGTACTGGCGGGTCGACATGTACCGGCGGGTCGACATGTACTGGCGGGTCGACATGTACCGGCGGGTCGACATGTACTGGCGGGTCGACATGTACCGGCGGGTCGACATGTACTGGCGGGTCGACATGTACCGGCGGGTCGACATGTACTGGCGGGTCGACATGTACCGGCGGGTCGACATGTACTGGCGGGTCGACATGTACCGGCGGGTCGACATGTACCGGCGGGTCGACATGTACCGGCGGGTCGACATGTACCGGCGGGTCGACATGCCTGTGTGCCGCTCCACCAGCTCCGTGACAAGACATTGAGACAGTCAACTCGTTGGTCTGACAGTCGCCCGGAGCCTCCTGTATCACACCAACCACTCGGATCACATGGCCCCTTCGGCATGATGATAGTCACAGAGAAGTCTGAACAAAATGTCTGCGTTGATATCGACTGTGTCTCACGAATTGTCCATAACGCTACACAAAACTGAATGTCAAGAAAGAACTCGTGTACAAATTACAAACATTTGTAACATGGCATACGCAACGTAGAACGTTTGTTACTCATATGAATTATATTTACTTATTTGGATTGTTGTTGTCAATGCGTTTAGCAATGGTCCATTAAGTGACAAAATCGGATTCTAATCGGCAGCGTGTAAGGGGTATATAGAGTGTAAGTGGTGTATAGAATGTAAGGGGTGTATAGAGTGTAAGGGGTGTTTAGAGTGTAAGGGATGTATAGAGTGTAAGGGTTGTTTAGAGTGTAAGGGGTGATTAGAGTGTAAGGGGTGTTTAGAGTGTAAGGGGTGTATAGAGTGTAAGGGGTGTTTAGAGTGTAAGGGGTGCTTAGAGTGTGTAAGGGGTGTATAGAGTGTAAGGGGTGTATAGAGTGTAAGGGGTGTTTAGAGTGTAAGGGGTGTTTAGAGTGTAAGGGATGTATAGAGTGTAAGGGGTGTTTAGAGTGTAAGGGGTGTTTAGAGTGTAAGGGTTGTATAGAGTGTAAGGGGTGTTTAGAGTGTAAGGGGTGCTTAGAGTGTGTAGAGGGGTGTATAGAGTGTAAGGGGGGGTGTATAGAGTGTACGAGATGTATAGCGTGTAAGGGGTGTATATAGTGTAAGAGGTGTATATCACAGAACAACATTAGTCGTGGAACACTTCGTGGGTTATTGTAGGTGCAGCGAAGAGAAGAAAGCGAAGTGTCAACACGGAGATGTCTGTCAAAGTGGCTGTCACCCGCTGTCGCACTTGGCACGGTGGGGCGCAGCGATGGGAACCCGAGTACTGTAAGGTGCGTGAGATCAGAGACGAGACAACTTGGCTACAGTAAGGTGCGTGAGATCAGAGACAACTTGGCTACTGTAAGGTGCGTGAGACCAGAGACAACTTGGCTACTGTAAGGTGCGTGAGACCAGAGACAACTTGGCTACTGTAAGGTGCGTGAGATCAGAGACGATACAACTTGGCTACAGTAAGGTGCGTGAGATCAGAGACAACTTGGCTACTGTAAGGTGCGTGAGACCAGAGACAACTTGGCTACTGTAAGGTGCGTGAGACCAGAGGCAACTTGGCTACTGTAAGGTGCGTGAGATCAGAGACAACTTGGCTACTGTAAGGTGCGTGAGACCAGAGACAACTTGGCTACTGTAAGGTGCGTGAGACCAGAGACAACTTGGCTACTGTAAGGTGTGTGAGACCAGAGACAACTTGGCTACTGTAAGGTGTGTGAGATCAGAGACAACTTGGCTACTGTAAGGTGCGTGAGATCAGAGACAACTTGGCTACTGTAAGGTGCGTGAGATCAGAGACAACTTGGCTACTGTAAGGTGCGTGAGACCAGAGACAACTTGGCTACTGTAAGGTGCGTGAGATCAGAGACAACTTGGCTACTGTAAGGTGCGTGAGACCAGAGACAACTTGGCTACTGTAAGGTGCGTGAGACCAGAGACAACTTGGCTACTGTAAGGTGCGTGAGATCAGAGACGATACAACTTGGCTACAGTAAGGTGCGTGAGATCAGAGACAACTTGGCTACTGTAAGGTGCGTGAGACCAGAGACAACTTGGCTACTGTAAGGTGCGTGAGACCAGAGGCAACTTGGCTACTGTAAGGTGCGTGAGATCAGAGACAACTTGGCTACTGTAAGGTGCGTGAGACCAGAGACAACTTGGCTACTGTAAGGTGCGTGAGACCAGAGACAACTTGGCTACTGTAAGGTGTGTGAGACCCGAGACAACTGGCTACTGTAAGGTGTGTGAGACCCGAGACAACTTGGCTACTGTAAGGTGCGTGAGACCAGAAACAACTTGGCTACTGTAAGGTGCGTGAGATCAGAGACAACTTGGCTACTGTAAGGTGTGTGAGACCCGAGACAATTTGGCTACTGTAAGGTGCGTGAGACCAGAGACAACTTGGCTACTGTAAGGTGTGTGAGACCAGAGACAACTTGGCTACTGTAAGGTGTGTGAGACCCGAGACAACTTGGCTACTGTAAGGTGCGTGAGACCAGAGACAACTTGGCTACTGTAAGGTGTGTGAGACCAGAGACAACTTGGCTACTGTAAGGTGTGTGAGACCCGAGACAACTTGGCTACTGTAAGGTGTGTGAGACCCGAGACAACTGGCTACTGTAAGGTGCGTGAGATCAGAGACAACTTGGCTACTGTAAGGTGTGTGAGACCAGAGACAACTTGGCTACTGTAAGGTGCGTGAGATCAGAGACAACTTGGCTACTGTAAGGTGCGTGAGATCAGAGACAACTTGGCTACTGTAAGATGTGTGAGACCCGAGACAACTTGGCTACTGTAAGGTGCGTGAGATCAGAGACAACTTGGCTACTGTAAGGTGCGTGAGATCAGAGACAACTTGGCTACTGTAAGGTGCGTGAGACCAGAGACAACTTGGCTACTGTAAGGTGCGTGAGATCAGAGACAACTTGGCTACTGTAAGGTGCGTGAGATCAGAGACAACTTGGCTACTGTAAGGTGTGTGAGACCCGAGACAACTTGGCTACTGTAAGGTGCGTGAGATCAGAGACAACTTGGCTACTGTAAGGTGCGTGAGATCAGAGACAACTTGGCTACTGTAAGGTGCGTGAGACCAGAGACAACTTGGCTACTGTAAGGTGCGTGACATCAGAGACAACTTGGCTACTGTAAGGTGCGTGAGACCAGAGACAACTTGGCTACTGTAAGGTGCGTGAGACCAGAGACAACTTGGCTACTGTAAGGTGCGTGAGGCCAGAGACAACTTGGCTACTGTAAGGTGTGTGAGACCCGAGACAACTTGGCTACTGTAAGGTGCGTGAGACCCGAGACAACTTGGCTACTGTAAGGTGTGTGAGACCCGAGACAACTGGCTACTGTAAGGTGTGTGAGACCCGAGACAACTTGGCTACTGTAAGGTGCGTGAGACCAGAGACAACTTGGCTACTGTAAGGTGTGTGAGACCCGAGACAACTTGGCTACTGTAAGGTGTGTGAGACCCGAGACAACTTGGCTACTGTAAGGTGTGTGAGACCCGAGACAACTGGCTACTGTAAGGTGTGTGAGACCCGAGACAACTTGGCTACTGTAAGGTGCGTGAGATCAGAGACAACTTGGCTACTGTAAGGTGCGTGAGATCAGAGACAACTTGGCTACTGTAAGGTGCGTGAGACCAGAGACAACTTGGCTACTGTAAGGTGCGTGAGATCAGAGACAACTTGGCTACTGTAAGGTGCGTGAGATCAGAGACAACTTGGCTACTGTAAGGTGTGTGAGACCCGAGACAACTTGGCTACTGTAAGGTGTGTGAGACCCGAGACAACTTGGCTACTGTAAGGTGCGTGAGATCAGAGACAACTTGGCTACTGTAAGGTGCGTGAGATCAGAGACAACTTGGCTACTGTAAGGTGCGTGAGACCAGAGACAACTTGGCTACTGTAAGGTGTGTGAGATCAGAGACAACTTGGCTACTGTAAGGTGCGTGAGATCAGAGACAACTTGGCTACTGTAAGGTGCGTGAGATCAGAGACAACTTGGCTACTGTAAGGTGTGTGAGACCCGAGACAACTTGGCTACTGTAAGGTGTGTGAGACCCGAGACAACTTGGCTACTGTAAGGTGCGTGAGATCAGAGACAACTTGGCTACTGTAAGGTGCGTGAGACCAGAGACAACTTGGCTACTGTAAGGTGCGTGAGACCAGAGACAACTTGGCTACTGTAAGGTGCGTGAGATCAGAGACAACTTGGCTACTGTAAGGTGCGCGAGACCAGAGATAACTTGGTTACTGCAAGCTACGTAAGATGTTGCAAAGTATGTACCATACTACGTAACTGCCACAAAAGATATTTTTAATTACGTTAGATATTACAAATACATAAATGAGTAACATTGCCTATTTTTTGGTCCTTCCCTTTCGCCCTTCCTCCATTTGGCTAGTTCTAGTTTCATTTGGGACACTTAATTTATGTTTTTGCTACTTTTCAGGTCTCAGTCAAATCGACCATAGACCTTGTGGACTGCGACTGCAAGAGTCTGCCGGACGACGCGATGTCTTTTGCGACCGGATTCACGGCGCCTAAAGTAAACACGATTGACTTCGACAAGATCTTTGCCAACCTGCCCGAGATGCTGGCGGAAAACCAGCTCGTGTACAGCACTGTCCTCGCCATCTTCTTCCTCTACATCCTCCTGCTGGTGTGGGCGCGACACATGGACAAGAAGGACATCGAGAAGGTAACATAGAAACTGTGAACATTAGAACATTACAAATGTAACGCGTGGCCGGTGACATGACGTGCAACGCGAATGTAACGTAGCGACTGTGAGAACGAGGATATCTAAAAGGTAACGTAGCAACTATGTCAGGAATGCATCGAAATGTAATGTAGTTACGGTAACGGGAAGGACATGTAAATGTAACGTAACAATTGTGACATGATCACATCGTTGCTAGAACTACTGTATTAACTCCCGGCCAGTTTATGTTTCGATGCAGATAAGCGTTAGGACTGTTAATGTAGGTATTAGCGTGTGTGCGTTCGGGTGCGCATTTCTCATCTTAGTTAATCAATTCTAAAAGTAGGTTCGACTAAATTCTACTCTGTTAATCTTTGTTTTTTCTTCCACATTTGCATGGCGTGTCGTCACATGATACAACGGCGAACGGCCGCCGTCGTGTTTAGAAGTGTGTCGACTGTTACCGCGGGGCATGACGCCGTTACAGTGTCGTGTTTAGAAGTGTGTCGACTGTTACCGCGGGGCATGACGTCGTTACAGTGTCGTGTGTCGTATGTTACAGTGGGTCACGACGTCGTTACAGTGTCGTGTGTCGTGTGTTACAGTGGGTCACGACGTCGTTACAGTGTCGCGTGTCGTGTGTTACAGTGGGTCACGACGTCGTTACAGTGTCGCGTGTCGTGTGTTACAGTGGGTCACGACGTCGTTACAGTGTCATGTGTCGTATGTTACAGTGGGTCACGACGTCGTTACTGTGTCGCGTGTCGTGTGTTACAGTGGGTCACGACGTCGTTACAGTGTCGTTTGTCGTGTGTTACAGTGGGTCACGACGTCGTTACAGTGTCGCGTGTCGTGTGTTTCAGTGGGTCACGACGTCGTTACAGTGTCGTGTGTCGTGTGTTACAGTGGGTCACGACGTCGTTACAGTGTCGCGTGTCGTGTGTTACAGTGGGTCACGACGTCGTAACAATGTCGTGTGTCGTGTGTTACAATGGGTCACGACGTCGTAACAATGTCGTGTGTTGTGTGTTACAGTGGGTCACGATACCGTTGGCCGACAACGACTCGTCCCACGACTACGGCTACACCGTGTCGGTGTTCACGGGCCTGAGGCCTCACGCCGGCACCGCCTCCAACGTCTGCTTCATCCTCGCCGGCGACCACGGCGACACCGGCA
>CBDHHR010000319.1:5000-8549 GCA_965263245.1 Metamycoplasmataceae bacterium
CGCAACACACGTGCACACGCAAACACATGCACACGCAAACACGTGCACACGCAAACACATGCACACGCAAACACGTGCACACGCAAACACATGCACACGCAAACACGTGCACACGCAAACACATGCACACGCAAACACATGAATTAACACATAAATGAACGCATGAATGAGCACATAAATGAACACATGAATAAACACATGAATGAGCACATAAATGAACACATAAATGAACGCATGAATGAGCACATAAATGAATACATATATGAACACATGAATGAGCACACAAATGAACACATAAATGAACTCATAAATGAACACATAAATCAACACATAAATGAACACATAAATGAACACATAAATGAACGCATGAATGAGCACATAAATGAACACATAAATGAACACATAAATGAACACATAAATGAACACATGAATGAACACACCAATAAACACATGAATGAACACATAAATAAACACACGAATGAACACATGAATGAACACATAAATGAACACATAAATGAACACACGAATTATCACATGAATTAACACATGCAAGAAAGAACACGGAGATGATCAAACCCTTGCACGAATACACACATACACACCCGCACGCACGCACGCACGCACGCACTAACGCACGCACACACACGCAAACACACGTCCACACCGACACCGACACTTGTCGCCGACACTGAACGAGTCGATCTGTTGACGTCAGGTTGTCGTGCAACTACCTGGATGACGTCACTGCGAGATCCGTCGTGTCGGTCGTTCTTCGGTCTCTCCCTCAGATGGTCCACCTCTCGTAAGTCTTCGTGTCGATAGTGACCCGTCAAACGTCACCTTTCTGTGTGTCCAGCGACACTGACCACTTTGTCGCTGTCTCCGCCAAGTTTCTGTCGTTCAAACGAATGTCGTCTGCTAAAACGTGTCACTTTTTATCACGTCGTCCTTATTAATTAATATCTGCGTCTACAGTTCTTTCTCGAATACCTGTCAGTGCGACAACTATTGACACTAAGTAACTCATCGTGATTACGTGTTACTTCTCAGTCTTTTATCAGTGCTCACATATTTTACTGGCAGCAATAATCGTAGCGATGATCGCGTGAGAGGTTTATTTTATTCTAATGATTTATATTCTACTAATCTCTAATCTGTTGTGACAAACTTTTTACACCTGACTTTCTACTGCCTCAGTAAGAAAAAGTGTCAACTGAGAGAAGATGAACAGGAAAGTGAGGGCGGCTGAAACAATGTTTATGTGTGTTACACTTGTTACAGTTTAGTGAGTAACGCGACAATAAATCAGAGGGTGACACTTTGTGACAGTGTCGCAATGTTTGAGTGTAAAACTGACACAAGTTACAATCTCTCTGTAACGATACATGACAGCGAGGATGACGTTGTAACATTGTTACACTGGTTAATTATGTTACTGTTACTTGTTACAGGCTTAGTCGGAACGAGCTGACCAAGAGAGGAGTGACCACCCTTAGGACGATGACCACACCTCGACCTGGCCTCTGGCTAGCAGTGTGAGTATCTCAGTGACTGACTGTCGCTGTCGTCCTGTCAACGACAAGTCCCTCGTGACGTCATCACACAAGTCCAACGTCGACTTAACTTGTCAACTCTGTCACACAGCAGTGACAATAAATGATTGTTGTCACGTACGTGACACACGCCGACAGTTGGCGTCCGTCACGTACAACAGATGACCACTGCTCCAGTGTCCATGTAATGTCCACCAGTCGGCGTCTCTCGGCCGCTGACCACCTCAATCTGACCTCGCCGATATGATCCTAGATTAGTGACTTGTGATGTGATGACTCGTGTGCGACGTGGGTGGTCCTTAGAGTGGTCACTTGTAGGTGAACGTGTGACGGCGAGAGACGACAGTGACAGATGACTTGTGTTGTTTTAGCCTTGACCTGCAGGACCCAGCGGGAGAGGACAGGAGCGGCACCGTGGCTTGGTGGGAGCGGCGTCTCGCCCGTGTCCGGGGAGTGGTCAGTGACCTACGGACCCGCCCCGGAGACTGGGCAGATGACCTGGCGCGTCTGAAGACGCGTGAACAGGAGGCTGTAGACACCATACAGCGGCTAACGTCACGTCACACAGGTAAACACCAAGTAACACACCTGATGTCACGTGTCTCACACCCTATCACACGCACCCGCCCACGTCATTGCATCGACCACCGTGACGTCATCGGTCAGCGACTGACCACCCTCCTGGGGGGTGTACTGACACGGCTGGGAATTAACACATTCCTCCTAAACTTAAGTCGCTCTTAAACTCAACGTCAATTACAGCGATTCTAAAATGTGTCTTATATTCGTGAAGTTTTGGTCGACCCAGTTATTGAGTAACACAACATTTAATTAATTACCCCCCCCTGATTTAATGAAGGGTCGAGGCCAGACGAGTCTTCGGCGCTGTCAGATTTAATTGCGAGACGCGGCTATAAATAGCTCCAGGGGTTGTCTCAAAACAGCGCCTACAAATTGGAATATCCATTAGCAATATCGTTACTTGTGCGACAAGTAATTTGTTGTTATAATAATTAATTATTACTTATTATACGTAACTAAATTAACTAATTAATTCACGCACTGTGAAGTGTTTTCTTTATTTACAGTATAGTTTAGTATTTACAAACGCTACAATTCGGTAGCAGTGTCCTCGATATAAGTTTCAAAAATGTTACTATGTTTATATTATATGTCTTAACTTGTTTAATTAAGGTGCTGTACCTACATATGTGACTGTGACAAAGTCTGGTTATCGGAATACCGTTGTCTCTGCTTTCAGCTACACATTAAAGTAACAGGTAATTGCAGTAAAGTATCTGTATTTAGCGTTAAGTGTGGATACTGCTATATTTATGCCTTGTTTCTATTTCAGCCGAGTGTCGACTGAGCTGAAACAAGACCGCGCCTCGCCGCCTCGCCGCCTCGCCGCCTCGCCGCCTCGCCGCCTCGCCGCCTCGCCGCCTCGCCGCCCTCGCCGCCTCGCCGCCTCGCCGCCTCGCCGCCTCGCCGCCCTCGCCGCCTCGCCGCCTCGCCGCCTCGCCGCCCTCGCCGCCTCGCCGCCCTCGCCGCCTCGCCGCCTCGCCGCCTCGCCGCCTCGCAGCCTCGCCCGCCTCGCCGCCCTCGCCGCCTCGCCGCCTCGCCACCCTCGCTCCCCTCGCCGCCCTTGCCGCCTCGCCGCCCTCGCCGCCTCGCCGCCCTCGCCGCCCTCGCCGCCTCGCC
The DNA here is from genome assembly GCA_965263245.1 of Metamycoplasmataceae bacterium. Lineage (GTDB taxonomy): Bacteria > Bacillota_I > Bacilli_A > Mycoplasmatales > Metamycoplasmataceae > DT-68. Next base: position 8,255 of record CBDHHR010000319.1, read on the forward strand.
GCCCTCGCCGCCCTCGCTCCCCTCGCCGCCCTCGCCGCCCTCGCCGCCCTCGCTCCCCTCGCCGCCTCGCCGCGCCTCGCCGCGCCTCGCCGCGCCTCGCCGCGCCTCGCCGCGCCTCGCCGCGCCGTGCCATGCCAGCTCATCTGCGCCGCCCATGGACTCTCGAAGAGAGACTCTCGAACAAACCATATGCAGCACAGTAGTGCCAAAAACAATGACGCCGACGCGAAAGAGAAGACGCGATCGGACGCGAGCGAGCCGGCTGTCGGCGGCAGAATGTCGAAGCGTCGTCGGA
>CBDHHR010000320.1:5000-20000 GCA_965263245.1 Metamycoplasmataceae bacterium
GCCCGCGCCCGCGCCCGCGCCCGCGCCCGCGCCCGCGCCCGCGCCCGCGCCCGCGCCCGCGCCCGCGCCCGCGCCCGCGCCCGCGCCCGCGCCCGCGCCCGCGCCCGCCCGCCCGCCCGTCAGTCCGTTACACTTTACGGCCTAATATCAACAGTTCAGAGTATTTACAGTATTTCGTTCCTAACAAGTGCCAAAGTTACTTATATACAACGAAACCTAATTATGCGAGAGGCCGTGAGTCGTTGCTTGAATGTAATGTTGACATTAGTCTCAGACCCTCGGCGCTAGCGGTTCCCCATTCTGTGCCACAGCCTACACACTAATTGTTTAGCCGGTCATTGTATATATTATTTAAATCGTTAGGTGTTATTAATTAATTTCACCTATGACGAATACAGCAATATCTACCGATCAATACAATTATTGTTGGGTATTCGCTTGCTGGTGCCCTACTCAAACGTATTGGATGCCGAGGCAATTTTATGGGTTCTTTTTACGATATTAACTTTATTAATGCACTAATATTCATCAGTTGTCATGGTTACCGTGGTAAATACCTGTTGTACAGGATGATGTCAGGCCGCCATATTTGGTCCGATGGAATGTGTATCTTGGACAGACCATCGTACTCACTCCGGTCCCACACCAGAAACTCGTCCGTCCAGTACTGTTGTGAACAGCGGATACGAAACACACTATTAACGGTTTTGGTTTAAATGCCATATTTTGTCCCACTACCCATAACAATTATAATTAGTGTATTAGTATGTACATGTGTATTATGCAATATACCAACAACCCCGAAACGACAAGTAAGATTAAATATTTTTTTAATTTACATTAAACTGGAGCTGTCGCCGTGCCGTCTTGGAAGAGTCTGTTTTCAGGAAATGCACGAGGGGCAGGATCGTGTATAAAGAAAAACCTTTAAATTTGTCATTTTACGGACGGACGAAATTACGCCAAAACCACACATGACGTCACGCTAAAGCGATAAATCCAAACCGGGCATCCTCGGGAATAACCGTAAAATTACAAATTAAAAGTTTTTTTATGGAATGTACTCTTGAAAGATATTTAAATATTTTGGCAGTATCAACCATCTGTTATTAAGGGGCAGAGCAGATTTCATCCAAGGCCTTTACAGAATTGCCTCAGTGGGCCAGACACGTACATGACACCTAATAACTAAGCGATTAAGTAGATTTGTATAGGACTATGGTGCCGGTTTTATAAAGCCGCGTAATGTTACGAGCAATTATGCGGTCTATTGGTCGCAGCTAACACCGATTATTCAGTGAAGCTTATAGCCAGTTTCATGAGACCAATTTAGCATTCGCGTAAACAAATCGATGGAAAATTGACGTAATTAGGTCGCAGTGGGGAATCCCTCAATTTTTTTATGTCTGTAGACACCCTTTTTCACTTTTGCAGCCGCTTTTGCCGTTTGTATAGCAAATGACAAGCTATGGTGAATGTAAAGGATTTCCAGTGTAAACATTACAAATAATAAGTTGAGAGTGGGCGTGTCGGGAGCATCACCGAACTTGGGGAGCATCACGTAAATATTTCAAATAGCGTACACCTGGTAAATACATGGCGTAGGCAAAGTGCAATTATGGAGCAGACTCGTGAACCGCAACTCGCGTAACTTTACGACGTTTTAGGCTTTCGATGAGGTATCGCCCGCTACGACGCCGTAAGCAGGCTTTATGAAACCGGCCCCAGTTCTTTAAACTCCCATTAGCATCGATGTCCGAAAATGGAGCCGTTCAATAGTAGAAGTAGAAAGTCGAACGTGGAATTTCTTATTCTTATACTCTCGACAAATGAAATGCTTCCTAGTGTTCACGTCATCTGAACCGTAAAGTTTCTCATGATAATCTGATTGAATCAGGCGAAAACTGTTGATGGATACTTACGAAGCCCAGCCAAATGTTGAGTTTGAGGTATTCATTCACCTCGTCCTGAAAGTATCATATACATCAGCATCATATTGTCATAAACACTGGTATATCGTGTGTGTGTGTGTGTGTGTGTGTGTGTGTGTGTGTGTGTGTGTGTGTGTGTGTGTGTGTGTGTGTGTGTGTGTGTGTGTGTGTGTGTGTGTGTGTGTGTGTGTGTGTGTGTGTGTGTGTGTGTGTGTGTGTGTGTGTGTGTGTGTGTGTGTGTGTGTGTGTGTGTGTGTGTGTGTGTGTGTGTGTGTGTGTGTGTGTGTGTGTGTGTGTGTGTGTGTGTGTGTGTGTGTGTGTGTGTGTGTGTGTGTGTGTGTGTGTGTGTGTGTGTGTGTGTGTGTGTGTGTGTGTGTGTGTGTGTGTGTGTGTGTGTGTGTGTGTGTGTGTGTGTGTGTGTGTGTGTGTGTGTGTGTGTGTGTGTGTGTGTGTGTGTGTATATATATTTAATTTCGTGACTGAAAAGTGTCATATATTAACCATGGAATTGTCAATTTCATTACGACCTGAATTGGCACGGATTTAGATATGATCATCGCACAGACCTAACACTTATATATATATATATATATATATATATATATATATATATATATAATATTATAATATATATATATTATAATTATATATATAATTATAATAATTATAATATATATAATACATATATGTGTATATATATATTAAAATTATATATATGTATATGTATATATATAAAATTATATACATATAATATAAAAATTATATATATATATATTATAATTATATAATATATATATATTATAATATATTATAATATATATATATATATATATATATATATATATATATGTGTGTGTGTGTGTGTGTGTGTGTGTGTGTGTGTGTGTGTGTGTGTGTGTGTGTGTGTGTGTGTGTGTGTGTGTGTGTGTGTGTGTGTGTGTGTGTGTGTGTGTGTGTGTGTGTGTGTGTGTGTGTGTGTGTGTGTGTGTGTTTAGTTTCGTGACAGAAAAAGTGTTAGGTCTAAATCCGTGCCAATTCAGGTCGTAAAGAAATTGACTAAATTCACAAAATTGAAAATAAAAACCTGAATTGTGATAGGATACATTTTCAGCGATTCATTTACCATATCCGTGTTTCTTCGTCATATATTATGCAAGGAGTCGTAATGAAATTGACAATTCCTTGCATAATATATGATGAAGAAACACGGAATGTTTTTTCAACATCCATCATGGTAATGAACCGTTGAAAATATATCCTATTTCAAGTGAGGTTTTTATTTTCAATGTTGTGAATTTAGTCAATAGCAATCCGAATATCAAACATTTTGGTCGTTACATCTGTCAATTTGGAAAGTTCATTTCCGGGTAATTTCCTCGTAATCATGTAGAATGTAATGTTTTGAAAACCAAACGTGAATAAATATTTTGTTGATGTTTAAATTAGCTTATGGTACATGTGATGATCATACAAATACGTCACGAATCTAGAAATTGCCAAGGCGTGGTTACAGGGTGTCTTCTGCATTTTTATTTGAAATTAAGGGAACGAAAATGCATGGGAGTGTTGTAGTTGCATAGTATTTATGAACTGATACCTTAAGTGGTATATGTCGAGGGTCACCAGAACAGAATCATTTAACAATCAGCGGGCTGAGGCGCAAATTAATACGAGTGGAAATCATTAGCAGACACTAGATACGTTTAGCGGCTATGCCAAACAGACACATACAAAAGGTCAGCTCCTGTCATACCCTTCAACAGTGACGTATGTTGTGACGTCACAGTCTGTTAATTAAGTAACTAACATATGTTATGACGTCAGAAAGTATGTCAGTTAAGAAATTAACAAATGTTATAACGTCACAAAGTCTGTTAATTAAGTAACTAACAAATATTGTGACGTCACAAAGTCTGTTAATTAATTAACTAACTAATGTTATGACGTCACGGAGTCTGTTAATTAAGTAACTAACAAATGTTGCGACGTCAAAAGTGTGTTAATTAAGTAATTAACAAATGTTGTGACGTCACAAAGTCTGTTAATTAAGTAACTAAAATGTTTGTGACGTCACAAAGTCTGTTAATTAAGTAATTAACAAATGTTGTGACGTCACAAAGTCTGTTAATTAAGTAATTAACAAATGTTATAACGTCACAAAGTCTGTTAATTAAGTAACTGGCAAATGTTATAACGTCACAAAGTCTGTTAATTAAGTAATTAACAAATGTTATAACGTCACAAAGTATGTTAATTAAGTAACTAACAAATGTTGTGACGTCACAAAGTCTGTTAATTAATTAACTAACAAATGTTGTGACGTCACAAAGTCTGTTAATTAATTAACTAACAAATGTTATAACGACGTGTTAATTAGACAATGTTATAACGGACAAAGCGTGTGTAGTTATAACGTCCCAGCAGGTCTGTTGGTAACTAGCAGAATGTTATAACCAGTCACACTCCGGCCCTCCACACCCGTCCACTGCCCGCACAGCAACACTGTAACAGTAAATGTTATAACGTCACAAAGTTGTTAATTACAGCGCAGTGTAACAAATGTTATAACGTCACAAAGTCTGTTAACTAAGTAACTAACAAATGTTATAACGTCACAAAGTCTGTTAATTAAGTGACTAACAAATGTTGTGACGTCAAAAAGGCTGTTAAGTAAGTAACTAGGCACATACGACGTCAACGATTTGATGCAGCGACATCCTCATGGTGACTGGCGTCCTCGTGGGCGTGTTGTAGGCAGGTGGGGCAAAGCGTGGGGCGGTGGCGCCCAGCAGGTCGTGGAGCAGACTGACCATCACGGTGGGGCGGTCCACACCCGGGCGGTGCCCGCACAGCAACGGTGGGGCAGTAACGTAACGGGCAGTTGTTATACAGGGCAGTGTCCAGGGCTTGTAACTGGGCGGTACGGGCGGTGGGGCGGTGGGGCGGTGGGGCGGTGGGGCGGTGGGGCGGTGCGGAAAATCACGGTGGGGCGGTGGGGCGTGTATAACCAGGTATTCGGTGGGGCGGTGGGGCGGTGGGGCGGTGGGGCGGTGGGGCGGTGGGGCGGTGGGGCGGTGGGGCGGTGGGGCGGTGGGGCGGTGGGGCGGTGGGGCGGTGGGGCGGTGGGGCGGTGGGGCGGTGGGGCGGTGGGGCGGTGGGGCGGTGGGGCGGTGGGGCGGTGGGGCGGTGGGCGGTCGGTCGGTCGGTGGGGCGGTGGGGCGGTGGGGCGGTGGGGCGGTGGGGCGGTGGGGCGGTGGGGCGGTGGGGCGGTGGGGCGGTGGGGCGGTCCGGGGCGGTGGGGCGTTCGGGCGGTGGGTGGGTGGGTGGGTGGGTGGGTGGGTGGGTGGGTGGGTGGGTGGGACGGACGGACGGACGGACGGACGGACGGACGGACGGACGGACGGGACGGACGGACGGACGGACGGACGGACGGACGGACGGACGGACGGACGGACGGACGGACGGACGGACGGACGGACGGACGGACGGACGGACGGACGGACGGACGGACGGACGGACGGACGGACGGACGGACGGACGGACGGACGGACGGACGGACGGACGGACGGACGGACGGACGGACGGACGGACGGACGGACGGACGGACGGACGGACGGACGGACGGACGGACGGACGGACGGACGGACGGACGGACGGACGGACGGACGGACGGACGGACGGACGGACGGACGGACGGACGGACGGACGGACGGACGGACGGACGGACGGACGGACGGACGGACGGACGGACGGACGGACGGACGGACGGACGGACGGACGGACGGACGGACGGACGGACGGACGGACGGACGGACGGACGGACGGACGGACGGACGGACGGACGGACGGACGGACGGACGGACGGTCATAAAAAAGAACTGAACATTCGTCTCCCTCTTTCTCCCTCGCTGATGAAGGCCAGGTCACTTCGTTGCCTCTTCTGCTTTCATTGTCAGCTCATTCAGTGCTCACCTCTCTTCTGCAATGGTCACCCTTTCTTAAGTTTTTCATACCCGCCCTCCCCAGGCCTCATTTCAAGCTGTCATGCCATCTGAGTCTCTATCTTCTTCTACCCCGTCTTCTAGTTGCCGCGCTCTTTTCGGCTGTCTTTCGCTGTGCATTCTTTGACTAGGCCTAAGGAGAATTTTATAGAAAATAAAATATTGATGTGTGATGTCAGTCGAGTACAACTTACATCATGCATTCACTCGTTGTAGAAACTCGCAGCTGCAACAGAACTACGTGACGGCCACACCAAGTAGTTACTTGGCACACTACACACAGGAGCCACTTTTCCATGACAATTGCTCGAGTAATGCCGGATGCAAATCTTCGCTAGCGGCTCATCAAGGTTCCATCTAAAAACACCGCGTTGTGGGAGATCCTGTCTGGTGTTGAAGCGAAACTTATTTTACCGAGTAGAAAGAATTGAGCGAGTTTCATGTAGATGCAGGCATAGCGAAACACTTTTTCTTGTCACAGTTCGTAATGTGGTAGCGTCGAGCGCTTTGGTACTACGACGTATGAAGCGTTATATGGAATACGAAGTTGGCGAACTTGCAAATAAATCGATATCATTATACATAATTATACATCTTACGAAATTTGACCTGCGATTTGCAGCAAACTGAAGCTACGGAAGTGTCACATGAAAAAGAAACGCAATGTGAACAACTATCAGTAAAATATATCCACACGCTTGAAAATCTATCTTAGCGCTACATATTTATGTTATTTATGATGGATTATTCTGCAAAAACAAAGATTAACAGGTTCACCGGTGGCCGCGATATTGGCAAAACTGTTTATCAGACCTATTGTGGCGTATGGACCAACGATAGGGAAGCACATCACAATGCAGACATCTGGATTACAAGAGTGAGAATGAGGACATTTAACACACCAAAATTAAACGTTTGTATTATGGTATTGGGTTCAATATATATATATATATATATATATATATATATATATATATATATATATATATATATATATATATATATATATATATATATGTCCGTCCGCCCGCCCGCCCGCCCGCCCACCCGCCTTTCCGTTTACTTCTCCATTAAATGGTACCGTTCATTTGATTGGCACGCACATTGTGTTTGCTAACGTATCTTCTAGTAATCAATTTCTGTTAATGCCGTTACGATTCAGTGACTGGTTCGGTCAGAGTAATGTTATTGTGGTCACATTAGAAGCACATTTTCGCTCTTGTATTGACCAGGCTATTAGCACCAGTGACTCATTCACCAATTATTGTGTGTTTCCTCACGGTCCTGGTCCATTACTTGATGACACACGACAGACGGAAGTCGATCGAGTGCAAATGTCGGTCTGACAACACACACGAGAGTGCGAATCAATCACTGGGCCGGACGTCGACTGAACTGCACATCGACTGGTGTAGCCCAACGTGTCAACGAATACGGTTCACCGCTTCCCAATATATACATATATATATATATATATATATATATATATATATATATATATATATATATATATACATATACATATACATATATATGTATATATATATTATATATACGTGTGTGTATGTAGGTATATATACGTATGTGTATGTACACACACACACACACACACATATATATATATATATATATATATATATATATATATATATATATATTGGGAAGCGGTGAACCGTATTCGTTGACACTAAATGTACATTACATATTGAAAATGACGAATAAAGCTATATATATATATATATACATATATATGTATATATATATTATATATATACGTGTGTGTATGTATCTATATATATACATATGTGTATGTACACACACACATATATATATATATATATATAATATATATATATATATATATATATATATATATATATATATATATATAAGGTGTGTTAGGGTGGCCAAAATGGGCAACATAGATCAGGTTTGGTGAGAAAACAACTGTAATAAAATTTCAGAGAAATCAATTCATAGGGAAAGACATCTCAACGTACCCAAAGTATATAGCATAGTGATACATTTAAAATCTTCACACATATTCAGTAGCGAACCTATAAATGTTCTATCCTATTAAACGTTTTGGATGATTTGAACTCATCATGTCCTAGAACAAGTTCAGCTTGACTACCCCAACGGCAACTTTGAGCAACTCTGGTAGTTCACTATCAATATCAGATGCTGAAGGTCATTAATGACTTGGTCTATTAGTGCCGGTGTCCATCTTCCTTTGTTAAAGTGTCGGTGGTGTTTACCACACTGCTAGAGCAGGTGTTAATTAGCAGTCAATCCACCACCCCGTATGGTGTTGATTGATAGAGACAATGATGATTCAGTGCCTGATTTAGTGCTGTATCGATTCTAGTGCAGTGAATGACCGGTCATCCTGACAAATGCATCTCATATTCCTAAGTCTCTATTACAAACACGTCACCGCCAGACCACTATTTTCCAACTCTTCTTCAATCGCCATGCTTCCACAAACAATGTAAACTCACAACAATATCACCTTAATTTATTTTTGGCCCCAAAGTCACGGAGGCCACGCGCTCTCTGTAACGGCAATTGTATTCCGATGACCACGTCTGTCTAGATCTGATTGCTCCGTTGAGACCATTGGTTATGTTTATCCGTAATATTTATTTTCCGGTACCTTAATTGTGCGTTACAGTTTAAATGGGTATACACATATTTTGTTACCGTGTGTGACTTTGTTTAAATTAATTTGATTGAAAATGGTACATTTCACATGGGCGAAGAATTAGGGTTAAGGTGGTGGAAATTCGATACGACCAGATAGACAACTTTGTCATGTTATGGGAAGGTTAACAAATACAGTAAATTGATTACTTACATCATATTTAGCCATGGTTTGCACAGTGACATACATTTTGATATCTTCATTCATTTTAAGCGTATGTTAACTTTTATTCTAAATGATATTACATGTGTATATAAACACACACATATGTAATTTATGTTCCTTTTTATAGTTATAAGCTCTGGAAAACGGGAAACATAATGGATAGAATAAATATTTTACAGTTAGAAATGTATCAATATGCATTCGCTTTTGAATTAAGTGAATATATAATTATAGTATAAATCATTGCACAAATGTCACTGATGCGGACTGGAAAGTTCTTTGAAGGCCTGTCAGAATATGTATCCCTTTATGAGTGACTTGAAGATGACGACACAATTTGCATATCTGACTGCATGAGTATTATGTGTTTGGTTATTTTGTGATAGCTGCAATTCACTGGCATGTAATATATACCAACCATTATTTTCAAAATAAAGAATCGAGACCCTGTCTGGATATACCCCTTTTTACCCCATTATTTTGGCCACTCAGACAATTTACGACATTGGCACACGTCAATGTATCGCTGTAATTCATTTATCTTTTTATTTTATAATTTTTTGATGAGGTAAGATGGTTGACCCCTATAGCCGCCCATACTCGCTGTGACTGCCATCACGAACGCTGAGTCTGTGCAGTTGATTAAACAGTAAATTGTGGTCGAAATGCAAAAAAGAGCCACTGAGATCTAGTAGCACTATTGCCACACACTTCGTGTTATCTACACTTTGTATATACAAAACAATCTAATACTCCAAAATTAATTTGGATACGATCGACGACACCCACCATTCATAAAAAAACCGGAAAGGCCAATGAACTGCAGTGGTATATTGACATGCATGTCTTCATGTGACGGAGTTGCTAAGTTAATTACAGCGGGGAGCGGTGGCCGCGCGGTAGAGCGCCGGACTGTCAATCGCGGGGACGGCGGTTCAATCCCACCTACCGTTTCGAAACTTAGGCGATTTCGTTCACCCCACATTTGCCTGTGTCTTTCGGAAGAAACACTAAAAGCCGGTGGTTCCTTCTATCTGGTGTCTATGCCAGGGGAAGTAAAAGATCCCACACATTGCTTTAATTCGGTGCTATTCATTAATGGCTCTGGAAACAAACTTGCAGCTTTACAATGAATGAGACTGAATCGCAAAGCAAGCTGTTACTCACGAATGTGTGTGGTTACGCGGACAAGACAACAATACTGTACACTGTAGACGTCACGTCATCCGTCACAGCGATGATGTCCAAATTGCATGGATCATTGGCGTTCTTCAACGCAAAGAATACATTTCGTGTCTGATTCTGTCGCACGGATGATCTCCGAATGTGTTTGCACAAATCCATATTCCGAATTGAATTAAAAAAGCTGGAGGTTACTCGGACCCAGGGAGAAGGGTTAGGAACCAGTTATGTAGAGCAAGCAGTGTGTAGTCCTGCGTGCGTACCAAGAGCTGCTCCACAGGTGTGCATTGGAAAATACGTACTCTTGAAAACATCGACGATATCTGTTGCATCAGTGTGCCATGAAACAAGTTAAATGTCAGTACGTAGAAGCATAATGTGTGATGTGCTAACTATTTTTTAACCAAATTGTAACGTTCCGTACGGCTGGAGTATTAAATGGAATGCGCCACCTGTTTTAATATTATTTTTTACAATTATGTTTTACAGTATAAATTACATCTATTATTTAAGGTACTGAGAACCGAAATATGTTTTAACGAACCAACTTTAACATTTAACCTTTCAGTGTGTGTTATAATCTTCACGCTGTCATTCAAATAATCGCTTCGTCACTCACATTCTCAAATAGCGAGCTCGGATAATTCACGGGAAGTTAGTTACCCAACGGGGGTGAAGCTACAAATGTCAACACGTCGTCAATATGGCTTCGGCTGGTGACGTCGACGTTTTTTCTGAGGATAAACAATTGATTCGTCACGAAGCACATTTCCCCAACCAAAACGTGATTAATTAAAACGTTTTTGGGCTGTCGGTACGATACAACATATTAAATTTGTATTGTATAGCATTATTGTATAATAACACAATAACTCCCGATTGTCAATTGAGAGTATTTAAGGGAGGCCCTTAAATACGCTCGATTGACAATCGGTGGTGTAAACAATACCACTGTGCTCTACAGAAGACATTTTTATATAAGGGTCTTTTCTTAAGCTTTATTTATTGTTATGATGTTTCCCCATCGACCATAAAACAAGATAAATCGCACAACGCATCACTCACCTGCGCAGAGACACGTCAAAATACACCGCCGCATTTGTACAGGTATATCAACTGGCCCGTGTATCGTACGTCGACCGTGCCTGTAGACGCAATGACGGCGTCGATGGAAATACAATACGGTCAGGTCGAATACGCCTATACATCACGGGCTACAGATATCATGGCGAACCACGCTGTCGAATTAACGACGACATATTGCAACACGGCCATCGCGACTAAACTCTCTTTGATAGGTTCATGCGCGCTTAATAAATGGCGGTGAGTGTGTGTATTATTCATGACCTGATTTGCCTCAATGACAATGAACGGCATCTAACCACATGCCATTAATTTTGCAGACTGTCACGCGGAAGCTCCCGACATAACGTAAAAATAAGCCTATTGTGTCCCACTTATCAGATGAGCAATAGCGTGTGTTTTCTGATATAAAACGAGTGTAGATGTGTATCGGACGTCATCTAGGCCAAACACCATTTGCATGCGTTCGTGGGAAGGTGGGCGGTTTTGTCGAATTAGATGTGTCGTGCAGGGTGATACTAAATAACATCGATTCATAGTTAATTTAATCTGCGGGTGTTTGTAATATCGTAAACGCGTTAATTAATACCGAGGCTCAATTTGTTTTATTTATATTCACAGTTCGAGACGAATTCGCACACGAAGGTCACTACTGCAAATGACGTGTTCATTAAACTGCGCAAAGTCAGTCATACGCGCGCACATACGCACGCACACACGCACGCACGCACGCACACACGCATATACGCATATACGCATACACACTCACATTCACACTCACACATATACAGACGCGCACGCGCACGCGCACGCGCACGAATAACATAAAGATTGTAGCAACAACGATGTGTTAATGATACGTAAATACAGAATGGACCTCTGTAATACGGCCACTCTTTGTATTAGGCAAACTTGAATGGTGAGGTGACCTTATTGAGGACATTGTTTCCACATTCTCTTCTTTTACAGAATCAACGTACGTTGTCCTTAATTGCGATGTGGTTGTATTACCGAGGTGATTGTGTGTGATTCGGGATCATATTAGATCATTAGTTCATACTGATTCTGACATTACGACGTCACGTCAAGTGGATTTAAAGTACAAAAATACCCAAAATGTGTGTTCCGGTTTTACAGCGTGCCTACTAGGCTACACATAGGTTCTATTTCATTCTTATATAGCTACAGAATATGACTTTGAGCAATCCAATCCGACTTTTTGCATATATCTATGCAAATCATTAAAACGGTAACGCAATACAGTATGCAAAATAAATAAACTGAAATGTATGTGGCTCCATAATTGTAGTAAATTGGGCGCTGATACGTGTATAGTAGGCACATGCTTACTGAGACTGGGGAATTCATAATTGCATTTTCAACATCTCTCAATATTTGTAAATATTCAAGTGTGTTTAGTCTGTCAAAATCAACTAAAAACAAAGTGAATAGTTGCCATGTTGACGATTTGCTTAAACACATTAACGTAATTTTATGTTTGAAACAATGTCACATTGCTCAAGCGGACTATTGCTATCTCGTCAACAGAAACTGCCGAACAATTGGTAGTATTGACCGCCTTATTCGACAGAGGGCGTTCGGTTCAATATAGTCGATCACTGGCTGCGATCAATATCACTTAGCCGAGCATCACCAGTCTGACGGCTGGCGGCCCCGAGATAAACGTATCGCGACTGACCTATGTTTTTACCAGACATTACCTTTAAATCCATTTAGATTAATACTGGTTTTGTCCGCCCACACGCGGCCGTGTCGCTGCTGACTCTATCAGTATCAGTACCGCGTCATGTTACTATCACGCGCACGCGCACGCGCACGCGCTCGCGCTCGCGCTCGCGCACACGCACACGCACACGCACACGCACACGCACACGCACACGCACACGCACACGCACACGCACACGCACACGCACACGCACACGCACACGCACACGCACACGCACACGCACACGCACACGCACACGCACACGCACACGCACACGCACACGCACACGCACACGCACACGCACACGCACACGCACACGCACACGCACACGCACACGCACACGCACACGCACACGCACACGCACACGCACACGCACACGCACACGCACACGCACACGCACACGCACACGCACACGCACACGCACACGCACACGCACACGCACACGCACACGCACACGCACACGCACACGCACACGCACACGCACACGCACACGCACACGCACACGCACACGCACACGCACACGCACACGCACACGCACACGCACACGCACACGCACACGCACACGCACACGCACACGCACACGCACACGCACACGCACACGCACACGCACACGCACACGCACACGCACACGCACACGCACACGCACACGCACACGCACACGCACACGCACACGCACACGCACACGCACACGCACACACGCACACGCACACGCACACGCACACGCACACGCACACGCACACGCACACGCACACGCACACGCACACGCACACGCACACGCACACGCACACGCACACGCACACGCACACGCACACGCACACGCACACGCACACGCACACGCACACGCACACGCACACGCACACGCACACGCACACGCACACGCACACGCACACGCACACGCACACGCACACGCACACGCACACGCACACGCACACGCACACGCACACGCACACGCACACGCACACGCACACGCACACGCACACGCACACGCACACGCACACGCACACGCACACGCACACGCACACGCACACGCACACGCACACGCACACGCACACGCACACGCACACGCACACGCACACGCACACGCACACGCACACGCACACGCACACGCACACGCACACGCACACGCACACGCACACGCACACGCACACGCACACGCACACGCACCATGCAGTAGCATAGTGGCTAGAGCTTCGGACTCTCGACTAAAGTTCGAATCAAGATTCGAACTACCGTGTCGAACCCCTTTGGGAAATCTGCGTACGAATGATACATGACAGTGAATATATGCGTACGGAAGGTCTTCACGCATTAATTGCAGCGTGGCTGGATGCTTCCCAGAGAAGTGAGATGGAGTTCGATTTACCAGGTCAGCAGAGAGTAAAGTTTAAAACGATTTGAGGAATCCTGCCCTATATATAAACGAACTTTTTATCTTTTACGCGTATACATACGCACACGCACAAACACACGCACACATGGATAGACAGTCACATGCATACAAGCACACGCGCACGCGCACGCGCACGCGCACACACGCGCGCACACACACAATATCCTAAAACAATACAGCTGTAAATTTATTGAATGCACCGAATGCACAATGAGAATTACTACCGGCATCCATACATTTCCTACATTACACCCCGTATCGTCAATGCATATACTTTATTATTTGGATAAAGGAAGCACATATCTAATTGTTTCACAGAAAGTAAAGGATACCACAAGACTATGCGAAAAAGTGTTTAGTGTTGGAACTTGGAGAACATAAGGGGGCGGGAGGAGGCTCGGCAGGAACCTTTTATTGCACTCCGATTAAGATGATCCAAAACCTACGAAACGCAACCACCTTCCCTAAATAACAACAGGCTAATGTTGTATTCAGCCCCAACCTAAATGGTTCAGTCCCGCATTCCAGAACCTAAGCTATGTTCCAAAGATTTTATTGAACTGTGCGACTTGTGACATCGTAATCAAAATGTTGTTTAAAGTTAGTTCAAATGCGTCGTTTGAATTACGAAGTTTGCTCTAATTCATTAGTTCCTTGTGGCTGATTAAGAAAAACAAAAATCCTTATCATCGCTGTGGGATGAGAAAGTGCTGCTGGGGTCATCACTGCCAACAGTGGCGCCACACCACGGATAGTTGAGCATCGAGCCGAGCTTGACATAAGTTCCAAGTCGAACAGTGGATGAATTACTTCCCTTT
>CBDHHR010000321.1:0-25221 GCA_965263245.1 Metamycoplasmataceae bacterium
CTGGTTTCGGCTGGTTTTGACTGGTTTCAGCTGGTTTCGAGTGATTTCGACCGGTTTTTACTTGTTTTTACTTGTTTCGACTCGTTTCGACTGGTAGAGACTGGTCGAGACTGGTAGTTGGTGGTAGAGACTGGTTTCGGCTCGTTTCGACTTGTTTCGACCGGTTTTTTTACTGTTTTCGACTGGTTTCGACTGGTAGAGACTGGTTGAGACTGGTAGAGACTGGTAGGGACTGGTTGAAAGTAGTTGAGACTTTCAGACTGATTTCGACTGGTTTCGACCGGTTTTTACTGGTTTCGACTCGTTTCGACTGGTAGAGACTGGTAGAGACTGGTAGAGACTGGAGACTGGTAGAGACTGGTAGAGACTGGTTTAGACTGGTAGTGACTCTGAGACTGGTTGAGACTGGTAGAGACTGGTTTAGACTGGTTTCGGCTCGTTTCGACTTGTTGCTTTTTACTTGTTTCGACTCGTTTCGACTGGTAGAGACTGGTAGAGACTGGTAGAGACTGGTTGAGAGTGGTAGTGACTGGTTTAGACTGGTTTCGGCTGGTTTTGACTGGTTTCAGCTGGTTTCGAGTGATTTCGACCGGTTTTTACTTGTTTTTACTTGTTTCGACTCGTTTCGACTGGTTGAGACTGGTCGAGACTGGTAGTTGGTGGTAGAGACTGGTTTCGGCTCGTTTCGACTTGTTTCGACCGGTTTTTTTACTGTTTTCGACTGGTTTCGACTGGTAGAGACTGGTTGAGACTGGTAGAGACTGGTAGGGACTGGTTGAAAGTAGTTGAGACTTTCAGACTGATTTCGACTGGTTTCGACCGGTTTTTACTGGTTTCGACTCGTTTCGACTGGTAGAGACTGGTAGAGACTGGTAGAGACTGGTAAAGACTGGTAGAGACTGGTAGAGACTGGTTTAGACTGGTAGTGACTCGTTGAGACTGGTTGAGACTGGTAGCGACTGGTCTAGACTGGTTTCGGCTCGTTTCGACTTGTTTCGACCGGTTTTTACTGTTTTCGACTGGTTTCGACTGGTAGAGACTGGTTCCGACGGGTAGAGATTGGTAGAGACTGTTAGAGACTGGTTGACACTAGTTTCGACTGGTTTCGACGGGTTTAGACCGGTTTTTACTGGCTTTTTACTGGTTTCGGCTCGTTTCGACTGGTAGAGACTGCTTGTGACTGGTAGAGACTGGTAGAGACTGGTTGACACTAGTTTCGACTGGTTTAGACGAGTTTAGACCGGTTTTTACTGGCTTTTTACTGGTTTCGACTCGTTTCGACTGGTAGAGACTGCTTGTGACTGGTAGAGACTGGTAGGGAGTGGTTGAAAGTAGTTGAGACTGTTTCAGACTGATTTCGACTGGTTTCGACCGGTTTTTACTGGTTTTGACTCGATTCGACTGGTAGAGACTGGTAGAGACTGTTTAGACTGGTAGTGACTCGTAGAGACTGGTTGAGACCGGTAGTGACTGGTTTAGACTGGTTTCGGCTTGTTTCGACTTGTTTCGACCGGTTTTTACTGTTTTCGACTGGTTTCGACTGGTAGAGACTGGTTGAGACGGGTAGAGACTGGTAGTGAGTGGTAGAGACTGGTTTAGACTAGTTTCGACTGGTTTCGACAGGTTTCGACCGGTTTTTACTGGTTTTTACTGGTTTAGACTCGTTTCGACTGGTTTTTACTGTTTTCGACTGGTTTCGACTGGTTTCGACTGGTAGAGACTGGTTTAGACTGGTAGTGACTCGTAGAGACTGGTTGAGACCGGTAGTGACTGGTTTAGACTGGTTTCGGCTTGTTTCGACTTGTTTCGACCGGTTTTTACTGTTTTCGACTGGTTTCGACTGGTAGAGACTGGTTGAGACGGGTAGAGACTGGTAGTGAGTGGTAGAGACTGGTTTAGACTAGTTTCGACTGGTTTAGACGGGTTTAGACCGGTTTTTACTGGCTTTTTACTGGTTTCGACTCGTTTCGACTGGTAGAGACTGCTTGTGACTGGTAGAGACTGGTAGGGACTGGTTGAAAGTAGTTGAGACTGTTTCAGACTGATTTCGACTGGTTTCGACCGGTTTTTACTGGTTTCGACTGGTTTCGACTGGTTTCGACTGGTAGAGATTGGTAGAGACTGGTAGAGACTGGTTTAGACTGGTAGAGACTCGTAGAGACTGACTGAGACTGGTAGTGACTGGTTTAGACTGGTTTCGGCTCGTTTCGACTTGTTTCGACCGGTTTTTACTGTTTTCAACTGGTTTCGACTGGTAGAGACTGGTTGAGACTGGTAGAGACTGGTAGAGACTGTTAGAGACTGGTTGACACTAGTTTCGACTGTTTTCGACGGGTTTGTACCGGTTTTTACTGGCTTTTTACTGATTTCGACTCGTTTCGACTGGTAGAGACTGCATGTGACTGGTAGAGACTGGTAGAGACTGGTTGAAAGTAGATGAGACTTTTTCAGACTGATTTCGACTGGTTTCGACCGGTTTTTACTGGTTTCGATTCGTTTCGACTGGTAGAGACTGGTTGAGACTGGTAGTGACTGGTTTAGACTGGTTTCGGCTCGTTTCGACTTGTTTCGACCGGTTTTTTTTACAGTTTTCGACTGGTTTCGACTGGTAGAGACTGGTTGAGACTGGTAGAGACTGGTAGAGACTGGTTGACACTAGTTTCCACTGGTTTAGACGGGTTTAGACCGGTTTTTACTGGCTTTTTACTTGTTTCGACTCGTTTCGACTGGTAGTGACGGCTTGTGACTGGTAGAAACTGGTAGGGACTGGTAGTGATTGGTTTCCACTGTTTTCGGCTGGTTTCGACCGGTTTTTACTGGTTTCGACTCGTTTCGACTGGTATAGACTGGTAGAGACTGGTAGAGACTAGTTTAGACTGGTAGAGACTGGTTGAGACTGGTAGTGACTGGTTTAGACTGGTTTTGGCTCGTTTCGACTTGTTTCGACCGGTTTTTACCGTTTTTGACTGGTTTCGACTGGTATTGACTGGTTGGGACTGGTAGAGACTGGAAGAGACTGTTAGAGACTGGTTGACACTAGTTTCGACTGGTTTAGACGGGTTTAGACGGGTTTAGACCGGTTTTTACTGGCTTTTTACTGGTTTCGACTCGTTTCGACTGGTAGAGACTGGTAGAGACTGGTTTAGACTGGTAGAGACTGGTAGAGACTGGTTGAGACTGGTAGTGACTGGTTTCGACTGGTTTCGGCTGGTTTCGACTGGTTTCAGCTGGTTTCGAGTGATTTCGACCGGTTTTTACTTGTTTTTACTTGTTTCGACTCGTTTCGACTGGTAGAGACAGGTCGAGACTGGTAGTTGGTGGTAGAGACTGGTTTCGGCTCGTTTCGACTTGTTTCGACCGGTTTTTTTACTGTTTTCGACTGGTTTCGACTGGTAGAGACTGGTTGAGTCTGGTAGAGACTGGTAGAGACTGGTTGACACTAGTTTCGACTGTTTTCGACGGGTTTAGACCGGTTATTACTGGCTTTTTACTGGCTTTTTACTGGTTTCGACTCGTTTCGACTGCTAGAGACTGGTCGAGACTGGTAGTGAGTGGTAGAGGCTGGTTTAGACTAGTTTCGACTGGTTTTGACAGGTTTAGAATGGTTTTTACTGGTTTAGACTGGTTTAGACTGGTAGAGACTGGTAGAGACTGGTAGGGACTGGTTGAGACTGGTAGTGACTGGTAGGGACTGGTTGAGACTGGTAGTGACTGGTTTCCACTGGTTTCGGCTCGTCTCGACTGGTTTCGACCGGTTTTTACTGGTTTCGACTCGTTTCGACTGGTAGAGACTGGTAGAGACTGGTAGAGACTGGTTTAGACTGGTAGAGACTGGAAGAGACTGGTAGAGACTGGTTGACACTAGTTTCGACTGGTTTAGACGGGTTTAGACCGGTTTTTACTGGCTTTTTACTGGTTTCGACTCGTTTCGACTGGTAGAGACTGCTTGTGACTGGTAGAGACTGGTAGGGACTGGTTGAAAGTAGTTGAGACTGTTTCAGACTGATTTCGACTGGTTTCGACCGGTTTTTACTGTTTTCGACTGGTTTCGAGTGGTTTCGACTAGTAGAGATTGGTAGAGACTGGTAGAGACTGGTTTAGACTGGTAGAGACTCGTAGAGACTGACTGAGACTGGTAGTGACTGGTTTAGACTGGTTTCGGCTCGTTTCGACTTGTTTCGACCGGTTTTTACTGTTTTCAACTGGTTTCGACTGGTAGAGACTGGTTGAGACTGGTAGAGACTGGTAGAGACTGTTAGAGACTGGTTGACACTAGTTTCGACTGGTTTCGACGGGTTTAGACCGGTTTTTACTGGCTTTTTACTGATTTCGATTCGTTTCGACTGGTAGAGACTGGTTGAGACTGGTAGTGACTGGTTTAGACTGGTTTCGGCTCGTTTCGACTTGTTTCGACCGGTTTTTTTTACAGTTTTCGACTGGTTTCGACTGGTAGAGACTGGTTGAGACTGGTAGAGACTGGTAGAGACTGGTTGACACTAGTTTCGACTGTTTTCGACGGGTTTAGACCGGTTATTACTGGCTTTTTACTGGCTTTTTACTGGTTTCGACTCGTTTCGACTGCTAGAGACTGGTCGAGACTGGTAGTGAGTGGTAGAGGCTGGTTTAGACTAGTTTCGACTGGTTTTGACAGGTTTAGAATGGTTTTTACTGGTTTAGACTGGTTTAGACTGGTAGAGACTGGTAGAGACTGGTAGGGACTGGTTGAGACTGGTAGTGACTGGTAGGGACTGGTTGAGACTGGTAGTGACTGGTTTCCACTGGTTTCGGCTCGTCTCGACTGGTTTCGACCGGTTTTTACTGGTTTCGACTCGTTTCGACTGGTAGAGACTGGTAGAGACTGGTAGAGACTGGTTTAGACTGGTAGAGACTGGAAGAGACTGGTAGAGACTGGTTGACACTAGTTTCGACTGGTTTAGACGGGTTTAGACCGGTTTTTACTGGCTTTTTACTGGTTTCGACTCGTTTCGACTGGTAGAGACTGCTTGTGACTGGTAGAGACTGGTAGGGACTGGTTGAAAGTAGTTGAGACTGTTTCAGACTGATTTCGACTGGTTTCGACCGGTTTTTACTGTTTTCGACTGGTTTCGAGTGGTTTCGACTGGTAGAGATTGGTAGAGACTGGTAGAGACTGGTTTAGACTGGTAGAGACTCGTAGAGACTGACTGAGACTGGTAGTGACTGGTTTAGACTGGTTTCGGCTCGTTTCGACTTGTTTCGACCGGTTTTTACTGTTTTCAACTGGTTTCGACTGGTAGAGACTGGTTGAGACTGGTAGAGACTGGTAGAGACTGTTAGAGACTGGTTGACACTAGTTTCGACTGGTTTCGACGGGTTTAGACCGGTTTTTACTGGCTTTTTACT
The DNA here is from genome assembly GCA_965263245.1 of Metamycoplasmataceae bacterium. Lineage (GTDB taxonomy): Bacteria > Bacillota_I > Bacilli_A > Mycoplasmatales > Metamycoplasmataceae > DT-68. The sequence continues at coordinate 5,383 of CBDHHR010000321.1, forward strand.
GATTTCGATTCGTTTCGACTGGTAGAGACTGGTTGAGACTGGTAGTGACTGGTTTAGACTGGTTTCGGCTCGTTTCGACTTGTTTCGACCGGTTTTTTTTACAGTTTTCGACTGGTTTCGACTGGTAGAGACTGGTTGAGACTGGTAGAGACTGGTAGAGACTGGTTGACACTAGTTTCGACTGGTTTAGACGGGTTTAGACCGGTTTTTACTGGCTTTTTACTTGTTTCGACTCGTTTCGACTGGTAGTGACGGCTTGTGACTGGTAGAAACTGGTAGGGACTGGTAGTGATTGGTTTCCACTGTTTTCGGCTGGTTTCGACCGGTTTTTACTGGTTTCGACTCGTTTCGACTGGTATAGACTGGTAGAGACTGGTAGAGACTAGTTTAGACTGGTAGAGACTGGTTGAGACTGGTAGTGACTGGTTTAGACTGGTTTCGGCTCGTTTCGACTTGTTTCGACCGGTTTTTACCGTTTTTGACTGGTTTCGACTGGTATTGACTGGTTGGGACTGGTAGAGACTGGAAGAGACTGTTAGAGACTGGTTGACACTAGTTTCGACTGGTTTAGACGGGTTTAGACGGGTTTAGACCGGTTTTTACTGGCTTTTTACTGGTTTCGACTCGTTTCGACTGGTAGAGACTGGTAGAGACTGGTTTAGACTGGTAGAGACTGGTAGAGACTGGTTGAGACTGGTAGTGACTGGTTTCGACTGGTTTCGGCTGGTTTCGACTGGTTTCAGCTGGTTTCGAGTGATTTCGACCGGTTTTTACTTGTTTTTACTTGTTTCGACTCGTTTCGACTGGTAGAGACTGGTCGAGACTGGTAGTTGGTGGTAGAGACTGGTTTCGGCTCGTTTCGACTTGTTTCGACCGGTTTTTTTACTGTTTTCGACTGGTTTCGACTGGTAGAGACTGGTTGAGTCTGGTAGAGACTGGTAGGGACTGGTTGAAAGTAGTTGAGACTTTCAGACTGATTTCGACTGGTTTCGACCGGTTTTTACTGGTTTCGACTCGTTTCGACTGGTAGAGACTGGTAGAGACTGGTAGAGACTGGTAGAGACTGGTAGAGACTGGTAGAGACTGGTTTAGACTGGTAGTGACTCGATGAGACTGGTTGAGACTGGTAGCGACTGGTCTAGACTGGTTTCGGCTGGTTTCGACCGGTTTTTACTGGTTTCGACTTGTTTCGACTGGTAGAGACTGGTAGAGACTGGTTTACACTGGTAGAGACTGGTAATGACTGGTTTAGACTTGTTTCGGCTCGTTTCGACTTGTTTCGTCAGGTTTTTTACTGTTTTCGACTGGTTTCGACTGGTAGAGATTGGTTGAGACTGGTAGAGACTGGTAGAGACTGGTCGACACTAGTTTCGACTGGTTTAGACGAGTTTAGACCGGTTTTTACTGGCTTTTTACTGGTTTCGACTCGTTTCGACTGGTAGAGACTGCTTGTGACTGGTAGAGACTGATAGGGACTGGTTGAAAGTAGTTGAGACTGTTTCAGACTGATTTCGACTGGTTTCGACCGGTTTTTACTGGTTTCGACTGGTATCGACTGGTAGAGATTGGTAGAGACTGGTAGAGACTGGTTGACACTAGTTTCGACTGGTTTAGACGGGTTTAGACCGGTTTTTACTGGCTTTTTACTGGTTTCGACTCGTTTCGACTGGTAGAGACTGGTAGAGACTGGTTTAGACTGGTAGAGACTGGTAGAGACTGGTTGAGACTGGTAGTGACTGGTTTAGACTGGTTTCGGCTGGTTTTGACTGGTTTCAGCTGGTTTCGAGTGATTTCGACCGGTTTTTACTTGTTTTTACTTGTTTCGACTCGTTTCGACTGGTAGAGACTGGTCGAGACTGGTAGTTGGTGGTAGAGACTGGTTTCGGCTCGTTTCGACTTGTTTCGACCGGTTTTTTTACTGTTTTCGACTGGTTTCGACTGGTAGAGACGGGTTGAGACTGGTAGAGACTGGTAGGGACTGGTTGAAAGTAGTTGAGACTTTCAGACTGATTTCGACTGGTTTCGACCGGTTTTTACTGGTTTCGACTCGTTTCGACTGGTAGAGACTGGTACAGACTGGTAGAGACTGGTAGAGACTGGTAGAGACTGGTAGAGACTGGTAGAGACTGGTTTAGACTGGTAGTGACTCGATGAGACTGGTTGAGACTGGTAGAGACTGGTTTACACTGGTAGAGACTGGTAATGACTGGTTTAGACTTGTTTCGGCTCGTTTCGACTTGTTTCGACAGGTTTTTTACTGTTTTCGACTGGTTTCGACTGGTAGAGATTGGTTGAGACTGGTAGAGACTGGTAGAGACTGGTCGACACTAGTTTCGACTGGTTTAGACGAGTTTAGACCGGTTTTTACTGGCTTTTTACTGGTTTCGACTCGTTTCGACTGGTAGAGACTGCTTGTGACTGGTAGAGACTGATAGGGACTGGTTGAAAGTAGTTGAGACTGTTTCAGACTGATTTCGACTGGTTTCGACCGGTTTTTACTGGTTTCGACTGGTATCGACTGGTAGAGATTGGTAGACTGGTAGAGACTGGTTGACACTAGTTTCGACTGGTTTAGACGGGTTTAGACCGGTTTTTACTGGCTTTTTACTTGTTTCGACTCGTTTCGACTGGTAGAGACTGGTAGAGACTGGTAGAGACTGGTTGAGAGTGGTAGTGACTGGTTTAGACTGGTTTCGGCTGGTTTTGACTGGTTTCAGCTGGTTTCGAGTGATTTCGACCGGTTTTTACTTGTTTTTACTTGTTTCGACTCGTTTCGACTGGTTGAGACTGGTCGAGACTGGTAGTTGGTGGTAGAGACTGGTTTCGGCTCGTTTCGACTTGTTTCGACCGGTTTTTTTACTGTTTTCGACTGGTTTCGACTGGTAGAGACTGGTTGAGACTGGTAGAGACTGGTAGGGACTGGTTGAAAGTAGTTGAGACTTTCAGACTGATTTCGACTGGTTTCGACCGGTTTTTACTGGTTTCGACTCGTTTCGACTGGTAGAGACTGGTAGAGACTGGTAGAGACTGGTAAAGACTGGTAGAGACTGGTAGAGACTGGTTTAGACTGGTAGTGACTCGTTGAGACTGGTTGAGACTGGTAGCGACTGGTCTAGACTGGTTTCGGCTCGTTTCGACTTGTTTCGACCGGTTTTTACTGTTTTCGACTGGTTTCGACTGGTAGAGACTGGTTCCGACGGGTAGAGATTGGTAGAGACTGTTAGAGACTGGTTGACACTAGTTTCGACTGGTTTCGACGGGTTTAGACCGGTTTTTACTGGCTTTTTACTGGTTTCGGCTCGTTTCGACTGGTAGAGACTGCTTGTGACTGGTAGAGACTGGTAGAGACTGGTTGACACTAGTTTCGACTGGTTTAGACGAGTTTAGACCGGTTTTTACTGGCTTTTTACTGGTTTCGACTCGTTTCGACTGGTAGAGACTGCTTGTGACTGGTAGAGACTGGTAGGGAGTGGTTGAAAGTAGTTGAGACTGTTTCAGACTGATTTCGACTGGTTTCGACCGGTTTTTACTGGTTTTGACTCGATTCGACTGGTAGAGACTGGTAGAGACTGGTTTAGACTGGTAGTGACTCGTAGAGACTGGTTGAGACCGGTAGTGACTGGTTTAGACTGGTTTCGGCTTGTTTCGACTTGTTTCGACCGGTTTTTACTGTTTTCGACTGGTTTCGACTGGTAGAGACTGGTTGAGACGGGTAGAGACTGGTAGTGAGTGGTAGAGACTGGTTTAGACTAGTTTCGACTGGTTTCGACAGGTTTCGACCGGTTTTTACTGGTTTTTACTGGTTTAGACTCGTTTCGACTGGTTTTTACTGTTTTCGACTGGTTTCGACTGGTTTCGACTGGTAGAGACTGGTTTAGACTGGTAGTGACTCGTAGAGACTGGTTGAGACCGGTAGTGACTGGTTTAGACTGGTTTCGGCTTGTTTCGACTTGTTTCGACCGGTTTTTACTGTTTTCGACTGGTTTCGACTGGTAGAGACTGGTTGAGACGGGTAGAGACTGGTAGTGAGTGGTAGAGACTGGTTTAGACTAGTTTCGACTGGTTTAGACGGGTTTAGACCGGTTTTTACTGGCTTTTTACTGGTTTCGACTCGTTTCGACTGGTAGAGACTGCTTGTGACTGGTAGAGACTGGTAGGGACTGGTTGAAAGTAGTTGAGACTGTTTCAGACTGATTTCGACTGGTTTCGACCGGTTTTTACTGGTTTCGACTGGTTTCGACTGGTTTCGACTGGTAGAGATTGGTAGAGACTGGTAGAGACTGGTTTAGACTGGTAGAGACTCGTAGAGACTGACTGAGACTGGTAGTGACTGGTTTAGACTGGTTTCGGCTCGTTTCGACTTGTTTCGACCGGTTTTTACTGTTTTCAACTGGTTTCGACTGGTAGAGACTGGTTGAGACTGGTAGAGACTGGTAGAGACTGTTAGAGACTGGTTGACACTAGTTTCGACTGTTTTCGACGGGTTTAGACCGGTTTTTACTGGCTTTTTACTGATTTCGACTCGTTTCGACTGGTAGAGACTGCATGTGACTGGTAGAGACTGGTAGAGACTGGTTGAAAGTAGATGAGACTTTTTCAGACTGATTTCGACTGGTTTCGACCGGTTTTTACTGGTTTCGATTCGTTTCGACTGGTAGAGACTGGTTGAGACTGGTAGTGACTGGTTTAGACTGGTTTCGGCTCGTTTCGACTTGTTTCGACCGTTTTTTTTTACAGTTTTCGACTGGTTTCGACTGGTAGAGACTGGTTGAGACTGGTAGAGACTGGTAGAGACTGGTTGACACTAGTTTCGACTGGTTTAGACGGGTTTAGACCGGTTTTTACTGGCTTTTTACTTGTTTCGACTCGTTTCGACTGGTAGTGACGGCTTGTGACTGGTAGAAACTGGTAGGGACTGGTAGTGATTGGTTTCCACTGTTTTCGGCTGGTTTCGACCGGTTTTTACTGGTTTCGACTCGTTTCGACTGGTATAGACTGGTAGAGACTGGTAGAGACTAGTTTAGACTGGTAGAGACTGGTTGAGACTGGTAGTGACTGGTTTAGACTGGTTTTGGCTCGTTTCGACTTGTTTCGACCGGTTTTTACCGTTTTTGACTGGTTTCGACTGGTATTGACTGGTTGGGACTGGTAGAGACTGGAAGAGACTGTTAGAGACTGGTTGACACTAGTTTCGACTGGTTTAGACGGGTTTAGACGGGTTTAGACCGGTTTTTACTGGCTTTTTACTGGTTTCGACTCGTTTCGACTGGTAGAGACTGGTAGAGACTGGTTTAGACTGGTAGAGACTGGTAGAGACTGGTTGAGACTGGTAGTGACTGGTTTCGACTGGTTTCGGCTGGTTTCGACTGGTTTCAGCTGGTTTCGAGTGATTTCGACCGGTTTTTACTTGTTTTTACTTGTTTCGACTCGTTTCGACTGGTAGAGACAGGTCGAGACTGGTAGTTGGTGGTAGAGACTGGTTTCGGCTCGTTTCGACTTGTTTCGACCGGTTTTTTTACTGTTTTCGACTGGTTTCGACTGGTAGAGACTGGTTGAGTCTGGTAGAGACTGGTAGAGACTGGTTGACACTAGTTTCGACTGTTTTCGACGGGTTTAGACCGGTTATTACTGGCTTTTTACTGGCTTTTTACTGGTTTCGACTCGTTTCGACTGCTAGAGACTGGTCGAGACTGGTAGTGAGTGGTAGAGGCTGGTTTAGACTAGTTTCGACTGGTTTTGACAGGTTTAGAATGGTTTTTACTGGTTTAGACTGGTTTAGACTGGTAGAGACTGGTAGAGACTGGTAGGGACTGGTTGAGACTGGTAGTGACTGGTAGGGACTGGTTGAGACTGGTAGTGACTGGTTTCCACTGGTTTCGGCTCGTCTCGACTGGTTTCGACCGGTTTTTACTGGTTTCGACTCGTTTCGACTGGTAGAGACTGGTAGAGACTGGTAGAGACTGGTAGAGACTGGTTTAGACTGGTAGAGACTGGAAGAGACTGGTAGAGACTGGTTGACACTAGTTTCGACTGGTTTAGACGGGTTTAGACCGGTTTTTACTGGCTTTTTACTGGTTTCGACTCGTTTCGACTGGTAGAGACTGCTTGTGACTGGTAGAGACTGGTAGGGACTGGTTGAAAGTAGTTGAGACTGTTTCAGACTGATTTCGACTGGTTTCGACCGGTTTTTACTGTTTTCGACTGGTTTCGAGTGGTTTCGACTAGTAGAGATTGGTAGAGACTGGTAGAGACTGGTTTAGACTGGTAGAGACTCGTAGAGACTGACTGAGACTGGTAGTGACTGGTTTAGACTGGTTTCGGCTCGTTTCGACTTGTTTCGACCGGTTTTTACTGTTTTCAACTGGTTTCGACTGGTAGAGACTGGTTGAGACTGGTAGAGACTGGTAGAGACTGTTAGAGACTGGTTGACACTAGTTTCGACTGGTTTCGACGGGTTTAGACCGGTTTTTACTGGCTTTTTACTGATTTCGATTCGTTTCGACTGGTAGAGACTGGTTGAGACTGGTAGTGACTGGTTTAGACTGGTTTCGGCTCGTTTCGACTTGTTTCGACCGGTTTTTTTTACAGTTTTCGACTGGTTTCGACTGGTAGAGACTGGTTGAGACTGGTAGAGACTGGTAGAGACTGGTTGACACTAGTTTCGACTGTTTTCGACGGGTTTAGACCGGTTATTACTGGCTTTTTACTGGCTTTTTACTGGTTTCGACTCGTTTCGACTGCTAGACACTGGTCGAGACTGGTAGTGAGTGGTAGAGGCTGGTTTAGACTAGTTTCGACTGGTTTTGACAGGTTTAGAATGGTTTTTACTGGTTTAGACTGGTTTAGACTGGTAGAGACTGGTAGAGACTGGTAGGGACTGGTTGAGACTGGTAGTGACTGGTAGGGACTGGTTGAGACTGGTAGTGACTGGTTTCCACTGGTTTCGGCTCGTCTCGACTGGTTTCGACCGGTTTTTACTGGTTTCGACTCGTTTCGACTGGTAGAGACTGGTAGAGACTGGTAGAGACTGGTTTAGACTGGTAGAGACTGGAAGAGACTGGTAGAGACTGGTTGACACTAGTTTCGACTGGTTTAGACGGGTTTAGACCGGTTTTTACTGGCTTTTTACTGGTTTCGACTCGTTTCGACTGGTAGAGACTGCTTGTGACTGGTAGAGACTGGTAGGGACTGGTTGAAAGTAGTTGAGACTGTTTCAGACTGATTTCGACTGGTTTCGACCGGTTTTTACTGTTTTCGACTGGTTTCGAGTGGTTTCGACTGGTAGAGATTGGTAGAGACTGGTAGAGACTGGTTTAGACTGGTAGAGACTCGTAGAGACTGACTGAGACTGGTAGTGACTGGTTTAGACTGGTTTCGGCTCGTTTCGACTTGTTTCGACCGGTTTTTACTGTTTTCAACTGGTTTCGACTGGTAGAGACTGGTTGAGACTGGTAGAGACTGGTAGAGACTGTTAGAGACTGGTTGACACTAGTTTCGACTGGTTTCGACGGGTTTAGACCGGTTTTTACTGGCTTTTTACTGATTTCGATTCGTTTCGACTGGTAGAGACTGGTTGAGACTGGTAGTGACTGGTTTAGACTGGTTTCGGCTCGTTTCGACTTGTTTCGACCGGTTTTTTTTACAGTTTTCGACTGGTTTCGACTGGTAGAGACTGGTTGAGACTGGTAGAGACTGGTAGAGACTGGTTGACACTAGTTTCGACTGGTTTAGACGGGTTTAGACCGGTTTTTACTGGCTTTTTACTTGTTTCGACTCGTTTCGACTGGTAGTGACGGCTTGTGACTGGTAGAAACTGGTAGGGACTGGTAGTGATTGGTTTCCACTGTTTTCGGCTGGTTTCGACCGGTTTTTACTGGTTTCGACTCGTTTCGACTGGTATAGACTGGTAGAGACTGGTTTAGACTGGTAGAGACTGGTTGAGACTGGTAGTGACTGGTTTAGACTGGTTTCGGCTCGTTTCGACTTGTTTCGACCGGTTTTTACCGTTTTTGACTGGTTTCGACTGGTATTGACTGGTTGGGACTGGTAGAGACTGGAAGAGACTGTTAGAGACTGGTTGACACTAGTTTCGACTGGTTTAGACGGGTTTAGACGGGTTTAGACCGGTTTTTACTGGCTTTTTACTGGTTTCGACTCGTTTCGACTGGTAGAGACTGGTAGAGACTGGTTTAGACTGGTAGAGACTGGTAGAGACTGGTTGAGACTGGTAGTGACTGGTTTCGACTGGTTTCAGCTGGTTTCGAGTGATTTCGACCGGTTTTTACTTGTTTTTACTTGTTTCGACTCGTTTCGACTGGTAGAGACTGGTCGAGACTGGTAGTTGGTGGTAGAGACTGGTTTCGGCTCGTTTCGACTTGTTTCGACCGGTTTTTTTACTGTTTTCGACTGGTTTCGACTGGTAGAGACGGGTTGAGACTGGTAGAGACTGGTAGGGACTGGTTGAAAGTAGTTGAGACTTTCAGACTGATTTCGACTGGTTTCGACCGGTTTTTACTGGTTTCGACTCGTTTCGACTGGTAGAGACTGGTACAGACTGGTAGAGACTGGTAGAGACTGGTAGAGACTGGTAGAGACTGGTAGAGACTGGTTTAGACTGGTAGTGACTCGATGAGACTGGTTGAGACTGGTAGAGACTGGTTTACACTGGTAGAGACTGGTAATGACTGGTTTAGACTTGTTTCGGCTCGTTTCGACTTGTTTCGACAGGTTTTTTACTGTTTTCGACTGGTTTCGACTGGTAGAGATTGGTTGAGACTGGTAGAGACTGGTAGAGACTGGTCGACACTAGTTTCGACTGGTTTAGACGAGTTTAGACCGGTTTTTACTGGCTTTTTACTGGTTTCGACTCGTTTCGACTGGTAGAGACTGCTTGTGACTGGTAGAGACTGATAGGGACTGGTTGAAAGTAGTTGAGACTGTTTCAGACTGATTTCGACTGGTTTCGACCGGTTTTTACTGGTTTCGACTGGTATCGACTGGTAGAGATTGGTAGACTGGTAGAGACTGGTTGACACTAGTTTCGACTGGTTTAGACGGGTTTAGACCGGTTTTTACTGGCTTTTTACTTGTTTCGACTCGTTTCGACTGGTAGAGACTGGTAGAGACTGGTAGAGACTGGTTGAGACTGGTTGAGTGGTAGTGACTGGTTTAGACTGGTTTCGGCTGGTTTTGACTGGTTTCAGCTGGTTTCGAGTGATTTCGACCGGTTTTTACTTGTTTTTACTTGTTTCGACTCGTTTCGACTGGTAGAGACTGGTCGAGACTGGTAGTTGGTGGTAGAGACTGGTTTCGGCTCGTTTCGACTTGTTTCGACCGGTTTTTTTACTGTTTTCGACTGGTTTCGACTGGTAGAGACTGGTTGAGACTGGTAGAGACTGGTAGGGACTGGTTGAAAGTAGTTGAGACTTTCAGACTGATTTCGACTGGTTTCGACCGGTTTTTACTGGTTTCGACTCGTTTCGACTGGTAGAGACTGGTAGAGACTGGTAGAGACTGGTAAAGACTGGTAGAGACTGGTAGAGACTGGTTTAGACTGGTAGTGACTCGTTGAGACTGGTTGAGACTGGTAGCGACTGGTCTAGACTGGTTTCGGCTCGTTTCGACTTGTTTCGACAGGTTTTTTACTGTTTTCGACTGGTTTCGACTGGTAGAGATTGGTTGAGACTGGTAGAGACTGGTAGAGACTGGTCGACACTAGTTTCGACTGGTTTAGACGAGTTTAGACCGGTTTTTACTGGCTTTTTACTGGTTTCGACTCGTTTCGACTGGTAGAGACTGCTTGTGACTGGTAGAGACTGATAGGGACTGGTTGAAAGTAGTTGAGACTGTTTCAGACTGATTTCGACTGGTTTCGACCGGTTTTTACTGGTTTCGACTGGTATCGACTGGTAGAGATTGGTAGACTGGTAGAGACTGGTTGACACTAGTTTCGACTGGTTTAGACGGGTTTAGACCGGTTTTTACTGGCTTTTTACTTGTTTCGACTCGTTTCGACTGGTAGAGACTGGTAGAGACTGGTAGAGACTGGTTGAGAGTGGTAGTGACTGGTTTAGACTGGTTTCGGCTGGTTTTGACTGGTTTCAGCTGGTTTCGAGTGATTTCGACCGGTTTTTACTTGTTTTTACTTGTTTCGACTCGTTTCGACTGGTTGAGACTGGTCGAGACTGGTAGTTGGTGGTAGAGACTGGTTTCGGCTCGTTTCGACTTGTTTCGACCGGTTTTTTTACTGTTTTCGACTGGTTTCGACTGGTAGAGACTGGTTGAGACTGGTAGAGACTGGTAGGGACTGGTTGAAAGTAGTTGAGACTTTCAGACTGATTTCGACTGGTTTCGACCGGTTTTTACTGGTTTCGACTCGTTTCGACTGGTAGAGACTGGTAGAGACTGGTAGAGACTGGTAAAGACTGGTAGAGACTGGTAGAGACTGGTTTAGACTGGTAGTGACTCGTTGAGACTGGTTGAGACTGGTAGCGACTGGTCTAGACTGGTTTCGGCTCGTTTCGACTTGTTTCGACCGGTTTTTACTGTTTTCGACTGGTTTCGACTGGTAGAGACTGGTTCCGACGGGTAGAGATTGGTAGAGACTGTTAGAGACTGGTTGACACTAGTTTCGACTGGTTTCGACGGGTTTAGACCGGTTTTTACTGGCTTTTTACTGGTTTCGGCTCGTTTCGACTGGTAGAGACTGCTTGTGACTGGTAGAGACTGGTAGAGACTGGTTGACACTAGTTTCGACTGGTTTAGACGAGTTTAGACCGGTTTTTACTGGCTTTTTACTGGTTTCGACTCGTTTCGACTGGTAGAGACTGCTTGTGACTGGTAGAGACTGGTAGGGAGTGGTTGAAAGTAGTTGAGACTGTTTCAGACTGATTTCGACTGGTTTCGACCGGTTTTTACTGGTTTTGACTCGATTCGACTGGTAGAGACTGGTAGAGACTGGTTTAGACTGGTAGTGACTCGTAGAGACTGGTTGAGACCGGTAGTGACTGGTTTAGACTGGTTTCGGCTTGTTTCGACTTGTTTCGACCGGTTTTTACTGTTTTCGACTGGTTTCGACTGGTAGAGACTGGTTGAGACGGGTAGAGACTGGTAGTGAGTGGTAGAGACTGGTTTAGACTAGTTTCGACTGGTTTCGACAGGTTTCGACCGGTTTTTACTGGTTTTTACTGGTTTAGACTCGTTTCGACTGGTTTTTACTGTTTTCGACTGGTTTCGACTGGTTTAGACTGGTTTCGACTGGTAGAGACTGGTTTAGAGACTGGTAGTTTTGACTGGTTTCGTAGAGACTGGTTGAGACGGGTAGAGACTGGTAGTGAGTGGTAGAGACTGGTTTAGACTAGTTTCGACTGGTTTAGACGGGTTTAGACCGGTTTTTACTGGCTTTTTACTGGTTTCGACTCGTTTCGACTGGTAGAGACTGCTTGTGACTGGTAGAGACTGGTAGGGACTGGTTGAAAGTAGTTGAGACTGTTTCAGACTGATTTCGACTGGTTTCGACCGGTTTTTACTGGTTTCGACTGGTTTCGACTGGTTTCGACTGGTAGAGATTGGTAGAGACTGGTAGAGACTGGTTTAGACTGGTAGAGACTCGTAGAGACTGACTGAGACTGGTAGTGACTGGTTTAGACTGGTTTCGGCTCGTTTCGACTTGTTTCGACCGGTTTTTACTGTTTTCAACTGGTTTCGACTGGTAGAGACTGGTTGAGACTGGTAGAGACTGGTAGAGACTGTTAGAGACTGGTTGACACTAGTTTCGACTGTTTTCGACGGGTTTGTACCGGTTTTTACTGGCTTTTTACTGATTTCGACTCGTTTCGACTGGTAGAGACTGCATGTGACTGGTAGAGACTGGTAGAGACTGGTTGAAAGTAGATGAGACTTTTTCAGACTGATTTCGACTGGTTTCGACCGGTTTTTACTGGTTTCGATTCGTTTCGACTGGTAGAGACTGGTTGAGACTGGTAGTGACTGGTAGAGAGAGACTGGTTGACACTAGTTTCCACTGGTTTAGACGGGTTTAGACCGGTTTTTACTGGCTTTTTACTTGTTTCGACTCGTTTCGACTGGTAGTGACGGCTTGTGACTGGTAGAAACTGGTAGGGACTGGTAGTGATTGGTTTCCACTGTTTTCGGCTGGTTTCGACCGGTTTTTACTGGTTTCGACTCGTTTCGACTGGTATAGACTGGTAGAGACTGGTAGAGACTAGTTTAGACTGGTAGAGACTGGTTGAGACTGGTAGTGACTGGTTTAGACTGGTTTTGGCTCGTTTCGACTTGTTTCGACCGGTTTTTACCGTTTTTGACTGGTTTCGACTGGTATTGACTGGTTGGGACTGGTAGAGACTGGAAGAGACTGTTAGAGACTGGTTGACACTAGTTTCGACTGGTTTAGACGGGTTTAGACGGGTTTAGACCGGTTTTTACTGGCTTTTTACTGGTTTCGACTCGTTTCGACTGGTAGTGACTGGTTTCGACTGGTTTCGGACTGGTTTCGACTGGTTTCGACTGGTTTCAGCTGGTTTCGAGTGATTTCGACCGGTTTTTACTTGTTTTTACTTGTTTCGACTCGTTTCGACTGGTAGAGACAGGTCGAGACTGGTAGTTGGTGGTAGAGACTGGTTTCGGCTCGTTTCGACTTGTTTCGACCGGTTTTTTTACTGTTTTCGACTGGTTTCGACTGGTAGAGACTGGTTGAGTCTGGTAGAGACTGGTAGAGACTGGTTGACACTAGTTTCGACTGTTTTCGACGGGTTTAGACCGGTTATTACTGGCTTTTTACTGGCTTTTTACTGGTTTCGACTCGTTTCGACTGCTAGAGACTGGTCGAGACTGGTAGTGAGTGGTAGAGGCTGGTTTAGACTAGTTTCGACTGGTTTTGACAGGTTTAGAATGGTTTTTACTGGTTTAGACTGGTTTAGACTGGTAGAGACTGGTAGAGACTGGTAGGGACTGGTTGAGACTGGTAGTGACTGGTAGGGACTGGTTGAGACTGGTAGTGACTGGTTTCCACTGGTTTCGGCTCGTCTCGACTGGTTTCGACCGGTTTTTACTGGTTTCGACTCGTTTCGACTGGTAGAGACTGGTAGAGACTGGTAGAGACTGGTTTAGACTGGTAGAGACTGGAAGAGACTGGTAGAGACTGGTTGACACTAGTTTCGACTGGTTTAGACGGGTTTAGACCGGTTTTTACTGGCTTTTTACTGGTTTCGACTCGTTTCGACTGGTAGAGACTGCTTGTGACTGGTAGAGACTGGTAGGGACTGGTTGAAAGTAGTTGAGACTGTTTCAGACTGATTTCGACTGGTTTCGACCGGTTTTTACTGTTTTCGACTGGTTTCGAGTGGTTTCGACTAGTAGAGATTGGTAGAGACTGGTAGAGACTGGTTTAGACTGGTAGAGACTCGTAGAGACTGACTGAGACTGGTAGTGACTGGTTTAGACTGGTTTCGGCTCGTTTCGACTTGTTTCGACCGGTTTTTACTGTTTTCAACTGGTTTCGACTGGTAGAGACTGGTTGAGACTGGTAGAGACTGGTAGAGACTGTTAGAGACTGGTTGACACTAGTTTCGACTGGTTTCGACGGGTTTAGACCGGTTTTTACTGGCTTTTTACTGATTTCGATTCGTTTCGACTGGTAGAGACTGGTTGAGACTGGTAGTGACTGGTTTAGACTGGTTTCGGCTCGTTTCGACTTGTTTCGACCGGTTTTTTTTACAGTTTTCGACTGGTTTCGACTGGTAGAGACTGGTTGAGACTGGTAGAGACTGGTAGAGACTGGTTGACACTAGTTTCGACTGTTTTCGACGGGTTTAGACCGGTTATTACTGGCTTTTTACTGGCTTTTTACTGGTTTCGACTCGTTTCGACTGCTAGAGACTGGTCGAGACTGGTAGTGAGTGGTAGAGGCTGGTTTAGACTAGTTTCGACTGGTTTTGACAGGTTTAGAATGGTTTTTACTGGTTTAGACTGGTTTAGACTGGTAGAGACTGGTAGAGACTGGTAGGGACTGGTTGAGACTGGTAGTGACTGGTAGGGACTGGTTGAGACTGGTAGTGACTGGTTTCCACTGGTTTCGGCTCGTCTCGACTGGTTTCGACCGGTTTTTACTGGTTTCGACTCGTTTCGACTGGTAGAGACTGGTAGAGACTGGTAGAGACTGGTTTAGACTGGTAGAGACTGGAAGAGACTGGTAGAGACTGGTTGACACTAGTTTCGACTGGTTTAGACGGGTTTAGACCGGTTTTTACTGGCTTTTTACTGGTTTCGACTCGTTTCGACTGGTAGAGACTGCTTGTGACTGGTAGAGACTGGTAGGGACTGGTTGAAAGTAGTTGAGACTGTTTCAGACTGATTTCGACTGGTTTCGACCGGTTTTTACTGTTTTCGACTGGTTTCGAGTGGTTTCGACTGGTAGAGATTGGTAGAGACTGGTAGAGACTGGTTTAGACTGGTAGAGACTCGTAGAGACTGACTGAGACTGGTAGTGACTGGTTTAGACTGGTTTCGGCTCGTTTCGACTTGTTTCGACCGGTTTTTACTGTTTTCAACTGGTTTCGACTGGTAGAGACTGGTTGAGACTGGTAGAGACTGGTAGAGACTGTTAGAGACTGGTTGACACTAGTTTCGACTGGTTTCGACGGGTTTAGACCGGTTTTTACTGGCTTTTTACTGATTTCGATTCGTTTCGACTGGTAGAGACTGGTTGAGACTGGTAGTGACTGGTTTAGACTGGTTTCGGCTCGTTTCGACTTGTTTCGACCGTTTTTTTTTACAGTTTTCGACTGGTTTCGACTGGTAGAGACTGGTTGAGACTGGTAGAGACTGGTAGAGACTGGTTGACACTAGTTTCGACTGGTTTAGACGGGTTTAGACCGGTTTTTACTGGCTTTTTACTTGTTTCGACTCGTTTCGACTGGTAGTGACGGCTTGTGACTGGTAGAAACTGGTAGGGACTGGTAGTGATTGGTTTCCACTGTTTTCGGCTGGTTTCGACCGGTTTTTACTGGTTTCGACTCGTTTCGACTGGTATAGACTGGTAGAGACTGGTAGAGACTAGTTTAGACTGGTAGAGACTGGTTGAGACTGGTAGTGACTGGTTTAGACTGGTTTCGGCTCGTTTCGACTTGTTTCGACCGGTTTTTACCGTTTTTGACTGGTTTCGACTGGTATTGACTGGTTGGGACTGGTAGAGACTGGAAGAGACTGTTAGAGACTGGTTGACACTAGTTTCGACTGGTTTAGACGGGTTTAGACGGGTTTAGACCGGTTTTTACTGGCTTTTTACTGGTTTCGACTCGTTTCGACTGGTAGAGACTGGTAGAGACTGGTTTAGACTGGTAGAGACTGGTAGAGACTGGTTGAGACTGGTAGTGACTGGTTTCGACTGGTTTCGGCTGGTTTCGACTGGTTTCAGCTGGTTTCGAGTGATTTCGACCGGTTTTTACTTGTTTTTACTTGTTTCGACTCGTTTCGACTGGTAGAGACAGGTCGAGACTGGTAGTTGGTGGTAGAGACTGGTTTCGGCTCGTTTCGACTTGTTTCGACCGGTTTTTTTACTGTTTTCGACTGGTTTCGACTGGTAGAGACTGGTTGAGTCTGGTAGAGACTGGTAGAGACTGGTTGACACTAGTTTCGACTGTTTTCGACGGGTTTAGACCGGTTATTACTGGCTTTTTACTGGCTTTTTACTGGTTTCGACTCGTTTCGACTGCTAGAGACTGGTCGAGACTGGTAGTGAGTGGTAGAGGCTGGTTTAGACTAGTTTCGACTGGTTTTGACAGGTTTAGAATGGTTTTTACTGGTTTAGACTGGTTTAGACTGGTAGAGACTGGTAGAGACTGGTAGGGACTGGTTGAGACTGGTAGTGACTGGTAGGGACTGGTTGAGACTGGTAGTGACTGGTTTCCACTGGTTTCGGCTCGTCTCGACTGGTTTCGACCGGTTTTTACTGGTTTCGACTCGTTTCGACTGGTAGAGACTGGTAGAGACTGGTAGAGACTGGTAGAGACTGGTTTAGACTGGTAGAGACTGGAAGAGACTGGTAGAGACTGGTTGACACTAGTTTCGACTGGTTTAGACGGGTTTAGACCGGTTTTTACTGGCTTTTTACTGGTTTCGACTCGTTTCGACTGGTAGAGACTGCTTGTGACTGGTAGAGACTGGTAGGGACTGGTTGAAAGTAGTTGAGACTGTTTCAGACTGATTTCGACTGGTTTCGACCGGTTTTTACTGTTTTCGACTGGTTTCGAGTGGTTTCGACTAGTAGAGATTGGTAGAGACTGGTAGAGACTGGTTTAGACTGGTAGAGACTCGTAGAGACTGACTGAGACTGGTAGTGACTGGTTTAGACTGGTTTCGGCTCGTTTCGACTTGTTTCGACCGGTTTTTACTGTTTTCAACTGGTTTCGACTGGTAGAGACTGGTTGAGACTGGTAGAGACTGGTAGAGACTGTTAGAGACTGGTTGACACTAGTTTCGACTGGTTTCGACGGGTTTAGACCGGTTTTTACTGGCTTTTTACTGATTTCGATTCGTTTCGACTGGTAGAGACTGGTTGAGACTGGTAGTGACTGGTTTAGACTGGTTTCGGCTCGTTTCGACTTGTTTCGACCGGTTTTTTTTACAGTTTTCGACTGGTTTCGACTGGTAGAGACTGGTTGAGACTGGTAGAGACTGGTAGAGACTGGTTGACACTAGTTTCGACTGTTTTCGACGGGTTTAGACCGGTTATTACTGGCTTTTTACTGGCTTTTTACTGGTTTCGACTCGTTTCGACTGCTAGACACTGGTCGAGACTGGTAGTGAGTGGTAGAGGCTGGTTTAGACTAGTTTCGACTGGTTTTGACAGGTTTAGAATGGTTTTTACTGGTTTAGACTGGTTTAGACTGGTAGAGACTGGTAGAGACTGGTAGGGACTGGTTGAGACTGGTAGTGACTGGTAGGGACTGGTTGAGACTGGTAGTGACTGGTTTCCACTGGTTTCGGCTCGTCTCGACTGGTTTCGACCGGTTTTTACTGGTTTCGACTCGTTTCGACTGGTAGAGACTGGTAGAGACTGGTAGAGACTGGTTTAGACTGGTAGAGACTGGAAGAGACTGGTAGAGACTGGTTGACACTAGTTTCGACTGGTTTAGACGGGTTTAGACCGGTTTTTACTGGCTTTTTACTGGTTTCGACTCGTTTCGACTGGTAGAGACTGCTTGTGACTGGTAGAGACTGGTAGGGACTGGTTGAAAGTAGTTGAGACTGTTTCAGACTGATTTCGACTGGTTTCGACCGGTTTTTACTGTTTTCGACTGGTTTCGAGTGGTTTCGACTGGTAGAGATTGGTAGAGACTGGTAGAGACTGGTTTAGACTGGTAGAGACTCGTAGAGACTGACTGAGACTGGTAGTGACTGGTTTAGACTGGTTTCGGCTCGTTTCGACTTGTTTCGACCGGTTTTTACTGTTTTCAACTGGTTTCGACTGGTAGAGACTGGTTGAGACTGGTAGAGACTGGTAGAGACTGTTAGAGACTGGTTGACACTAGTTTCGACTGGTTTCGACGGGTTTAGACCGGTTTTTACTGGCTTTTTACTGATTTCGATTCGTTTCGACTGGTAGAGACTGGTTGAGACTGGTAGTGACTGGTTTAGACTGGTTTCGGCTCGTTTCGACTTGTTTCGACCGGTTTTTTTTACAGTTTTCGACTGGTTTCGACTGGTAGAGACTGGTTGAGACTGGTAGAGACTGGTAGAGACTGGTTGACACTAGTTTCGACTGGTTTAGACGGGTTTAGACCGGTTTTTACTGGCTTTTTACTTGTTTCGACTCGTTTCGACTGGTAGTGACGGCTTGTGACTGGTAGAAACTGGTAGGGACTGGTAGTGATTGGTTTCCACTGTTTTCGGCTGGTTTCGACCGGTTTTTACTGGTTTCGACTCGTTTCGACTGGTATAGACTGGTAGAGACTGGTTTAGACTGGTAGAGACTGGTTGAGACTGGTAGTGACTGGTTTAGACTGGTTTCGGCTCGTTTCGACTTGTTTCGACCGGTTTTTACCGTTTTTGACTGGTTTCGACTGGTATTGACTGGTTGGGACTGGTAGAGACTGGAAGAGACTGTTAGAGACTGGTTGACACTAGTTTCGACTGGTTTAGACGGGTTTAGACGGGTTTAGACCGGTTTTTACTGGCTTTTTACTGGTTTCGACTCGTTTCGACTGGTAGAGACTGGTAGAGACTGGTTTAGACTGGTAGAGACTGGTAGAGACTGGTTGAGACTGGTAGTGACTGGTTTCGACTGGTTTCAGCTGGTTTCGAGTGATTTCGACCGGTTTTTACTTGTTTTTACTTGTTTCGACTCGTTTCGACTGGTAGAGACTGGTCGAGACTGGTAGTTGGTGGTAGAGACTGGTTTCGGCTCGTTTCGACTTGTTTCGACCGGTTTTTTTACTGTTTTCGACTGGTTTCGACTGGTAGAGACGGGTTGAGACTGGTAGAGACTGGTAGGGACTGGTTGAAAGTAGTTGAGACTTTCAGACTGATTTCGACTGGTTTCGACCGGTTTTTACTGGTTTCGACTCGTTTCGACTGGTAGAGACTGGTACAGACTGGTAGAGACTGGTAGAGACTGGTAGAGACTGGTAGAGACTGGTACTGGTAGAGACTGGTTTAGACTGGTAGTGACTCGATGAGACTGGTTGAGACTGGTAGAGACTGGTTTACACTGGTAGAGACTGGTAATGACTGGTTTAGACTTGTTTCGGCTCGTTTCGACTTGTTTCGACAGGTTTTTTACTGTTTTCGACTGGTTTCGACTGGTAGAGATTGGTTGAGACTGGTAGAGACTGGTAGAGACTGGTCGACACTAGTTTCGACTGGTTTAGACGAGTTTAGACCGGTTTTTACTGGCTTTTTACTGGTTTCGACTCGTTTCGACTGGTAGAGACTGCTTGTGACTGGTAGAGACTGATAGGGACTGGTTGAAAGTAGTTGAGACTGTTTCAGACTGATTTCGACTGGTTTCGACCGGTTTTTACTGGTTTCGACTGGTATCGACTGGTAGAGATTGGTAGACTGGTAGAGACTGGTTGACACTAGTTTCGACTGGTTTAGACGGGTTTAGACCGGTTTTTACTGGCTTTTTACTTGTTTCGACTCGTTTCGACTGGTAGAGACTGGTAGAGACTGGTAGAGACTGGTTGAGAGTGGTAGTGACTGGTTTAGACTGGTTTCGGCTGGTTTTGACTGGTTTCAGCTGGTTTCGAGTGATTTCGACCGGTTTTTACTTGTTTTTACTTGTTTCGACTCGTTTCGACTGGTTGAGACTGGTCGAGACTGGTAGTTGGTGGTAGAGACTGGTTTCGGCTCGTTTCGACTTGTTTCGACCGGTTTTTTTACTGTTTTCGACTGGTTTCGACTGGTAGAGACTGGTTGAGACTGGTAGAGACTGGTAGGGACTGGTTGAAAGTAGTTGAGACTTTCAGACTGATTTCGACTGGTTTCGACCGGTTTTTACTGGTTTCGACTCGTTTCGACTGGTAGAGACTGGTAGAGACTGGTAGAGACTGGTAAAGACTGGTAGAGACTGGTAGAGACTGGTTTAGACTGGTAGTGACTCGTTGAGACTGGTTGAGACTGGTAGCGACTGGTCTAGACTGGTTTCGGCTCGTTTCGACTTGTTTCGACCGGTTTTTACTGTTTTCGACTGGTTTCGACTGGTAGAGACTGGTTCCGACGGGTAGAGATTGGTAGAGACTGTTAGAGACTGGTTGACACTAGTTTCGACTGGTTTCGACGGGTTTAGACCGGTTTTTACTGGCTTTTTACTGGTTTCGG
>CBDHHR010000322.1:2500-7065 GCA_965263245.1 Metamycoplasmataceae bacterium
TGCAGTCTGCACAGCCAAAAGCAGACATGGATAAGATGCGATGGATGCACACGCACCCCCGCTGACGAATATATAGATGTGTTTCTGCACCGTGATTACTGAAACATAACCAACATATACAACACCGATTATACCTGATATGTGACGTATAACTATTTATTGTAATTACTGTTTGTCATTTTGTTGAATAATAAATTTAGAATTTTTGGGAAAATTAATCACCTTTCTATGTTAAATAATAAATTGATTTGGAAACATGTCATGTTTTTGGATGCCTTGTGATGTCATAAATTACTGTTGTAAATGATTTTCATAAAATGTTACATAAAACCACGTTTTCTCACATAAAAACCTAAAATCTGAAAACGTGCATACATACCACAATCAGTAAGTGACGTAAAGAGCTTTAAAACTGGTTGACAATTCAAATGTTTGTAACAATGTGTGTCATTAAACTCGTCTTGACCACAAGTCTAAAACGGGGCCGCGTAACATTGTTACGTGATACTGTACCCTGGGAAACAAGTTGCATTCAAGAACCTTTCATTGTTACGTTACGCACTGACGTAAATGGAAAAACAGTTGACGTGTTATTGCTACCGTAAAATATAACACTGATTGTGCAGGGACATTGTTCTAAAATATGAACCTGAACCAGATGTTCTATATCATAGGCTATATAGGAATATCAACCTGAACCAGATGTTCTATATCATAGGCTATATAGGAATATCATGACCATTTAAGGTATGCGCTGGGCAAATTTACATAAAACAATATTTGTTACAGAAAACGTGACATCACTTTTTAATAGCGATAATGACGCATCCGATACGTCACAATTGTATTAGGTCATAAACAAAATTATGCACATGACCTCCGCCAAGCTTTGTTTCGCCAGCAGTGTTGGTGACGGTTATTAGCTGTTATTAGTGTGAATTCCATAACTGATGCGGCTTGTCAGCTCCTAGATCAAAATTACTGCATATATTTGCTAGTATAGCAACGTTTCCTTATGTTTTTGCCATAAAGAAAACAATCTTCTTAAACCGAATTTCAACACAATATTCGACTAAATGCATATGTTCTACAACAATGTTTTCATCGCCTGGCGGAGTTCTTGCTGGAAAACATATAGTTGTGTATATGTTCCGCATCCAAGGGGTCTTGCGCTCACGTTTATATATGAGGATGTGCATTAGGAGTTTTTGTGATGATGGTTTTTGGCAGGCCTAAACGGGGCTGCAGTTGGGTGTGTTTGGTGAGTTTCACAGGCGAAATCCTAGACCCGTCGTGGGGTCGTAGAGGAGAGGTATCCCTTTCACCCACGTGTGCCCTGTGCGTTGCTACTTGCCGTGACAAGGGATAGGTGTAAATAAGTCAGCCAATAACGAGGTTTAGCGGAGGCCGGGGCACCATGCACGGGTTTCTTTTCGAACTTTTCCAGACGCCAAAAATAAAAATATAAATTATATTGTACGTTAAAGACCAGAATAATCTTTGCATTTGATTGACACATCACTTCCAAAATATGTAAAGAATAGTTAAAATGTAATATTTTCGTAAAGGTGCCTCATATGTTTTCATAAAAAATGGGATGTCGTACTTATTTATCAGAGGGACACTTTGCACATGCATAAAATTAAGCTATTTGTGATAGAGTGGACAGCAACAGTTTTATATGCGAACTGAATAGGCTGTATTTGTTGTTGTATGCCTTAGCATTTGGTTCTGCTTGATACACTTATACGTTGCTAGTAGAACACCGGAATAGAATACTGTTTTAATTGAGTTCGATTACGAGACAACATTATTAAGGGAACAGAAACACGCCCATCTTCTTTGTGTCCGCGTACACTATTCCATCTGGATCCATCCATGGGCAGTGACACACCACGTACACAGGCAAACGCGCAACAAATTATTTAACACTCGTCTTGCTGTTAGAGAGTAGCTGGGGCACTTCCGCCTTTGGAACCAAACGCGCACATATCTCGCTCAATCTCGGACGCCTCGTCGTTTAGCATGGTATCTGTTTTAAGTTTTTATACCATCCGTGTGAGGACGCTGTGTGTTTAAGAGCCAAAGCTCGGATGGAATAGCTCTGAATGCATCAGAATACGACTCGGGGCCGAATGTTATTTGTTTAGCTGCTAGTTTTCTTTGTATCTTTCAACGTTGATTTTATTTCTGCGAGTGTTCAATGAGTTGCACTGTTGACGTAATTACTTTTGTGTTGTACTTAAGTAAAAGTACTAGTTACCCACCTCAAAATTGCACTATGTGAAAATCCACTTGAGAAATAAAAAGATAACTTCAAAAGTCATTCGAATAATAACAATAACAGTGCAATTCAACGTTTCATTTCAATATCACAGCAGGCACACAAAATGCGAGACTACAATAATTACTTTATCCTACACGAAACTCGCGAATTAAACGAAAGTTTCGAAGTAAAAAGTATTGTTACTTTAGATAAAACTATTTGTTTGCAAGAAAACATACTTTATTAAAATTGTACATCATTGCATGCTGATTACTTGACAGAACTACGTTTAAAGAATTATAAAGAAGTATTTGTCGTTCGTTACGTGCCACCGCTGGCAAGTGGCTTCTACGGAGAAACCGTCAAAACGTGGTCGACCGTGTATCAGTTGAGATAATGAAATGTCATGTAACACGTATATCACATGACTTTCTGAGACGAAATGAAGACGGGGACAAGGAAGGAAAGAGGAGGGAAGGAAGAGGTGGGAATGAATATATATTTATGAGGGAATGGGGATGGAAGGAAGAGGTAAGGAGAAGGGAGAGAGGAGGGAAGGAGGCGAGAAGACAAGTAGGGTACTATTGCAGGTGTTTGGCAAGTAATATTCATTACAAAGCATATGACAAGCAAAGCCTAATTACCCCGTCGGCTGTTTTGCCTCTTCTAGAGTTGGGGCCCAAAGCCAGAACGTTCGAAGCGCTCGGCAACATCCAAGATTCTCACCTCCAACCGATGCAAGCGGACGTTGCTAATGAGCAACGATACAAAGATGTTACTAATTAATGTGAATCCGAGAAAAATCCCAAACTGAGCAATCAGAAGAAGAAAGTATCGCAACGTAACGAAGCACGTTGGTACTGCGAGCGATTCAAATTGAGTAGGTATATACATACATACATATACACATAATATAATACAGATGCAAGCATATATATATATATATATATATATATATATATATATATATATATATATATATATATATATATATGCCACCCTCTTCAATATACCAGAACTAGTGGTCCAATATCTATGTGCCTATATAGGAAGAATAAAAAAAATTCACGTAACGGATTTTATAAACTGGCTTTTGACTATCCAACAAAAATACGAAGAGAGAGTTCTAATTTGACACAACAAGTTAGTGAGAAGTTGGTTATTTCTAGCCCACTATATCGCGCCATTTGATTGTTTTTTACCGGCGTTTGAATGCTATCCGTGTCGGTTAAACAATGCTGCTATCTCACATATGCTGGTTAATCCTGTCGTAATTCCGATTTTATAAAAAATAAAAATTTGTATTGTTAATTATTTTGTTTTAATATAAGTTTCATTTTGAATATATTTTATAATGCAACATTATCTGATGAAAATGTATCCTTATTTAATTTGTTATTTCAAATTCGGCCTGAGAACCAATCAGCATCTCTACCCTAATCTGGGATAAGGCCGTCCTGGCGGTTACAACCGCAGCCAGGCGGAGTTGAGGGGGTGAAAAGTGCTGCCACGTCACGGAGTCTGGGTAACCGAGACTACCGCTCACCTAGCTTCGTTTACCGCAAGGTAGCAGCACTTTTAGTTCACGAGATGGCAGAGGTGCTAATTGTATCTCAGAACGAATTTGAAATAACAAAATAAAGATAATCTTTTTCTCAGAAAATACTGTGCTGTGCTGTGCTGTGCTGTGCTGTGCTGTGCTGTGCTGTGCTGTGCTGTGCTGTGCTGTGCTGTGCTGTGCTGTGCTGTGCTGTGCTGTGCTGTGCTGTGCTGTGCTGTGCTGTGCTGTGCTGTGCTGTGCTGTGCTGTGCTGTGCTGTGCTGTGCTGTGCCGATTGAATATCATGCCGTGCCGTGCCGTGCCGTGCCGTGCCGTGCCGTGCCGTGCCGTGCCGTGCCGTGCCGTGCCGTGCCGTGCCGTGCCGTGCCGTGCCGTGCCGTGCCGTGCCGTGCCGTGCCCCATCGGATGTATGTAGCGCCGCCTGTCGACGAAGCTTGTTTGATAGTTCCTGAAAAGCAGTTTGAACAATAGTAGCATACAGTTTTATAGTATGAAAGTTCCAACAAAATGTGTCTTAAATTATTTGTTTTTATATATAATTAGTTTTAGTGTATAAGCGCATGCTTGTGTGGTCGTGACTATCTGAATACGCTACATATAAATATGTGTGTGTGTGTGTGTGTGTGTGTGTGTGTGTGTGTGTGTGTGTGTGTCTGTGTGTGTGTGTGTGTGTGTGTGTGTGTGTGTGTCTGTGTGTGTGTGTGTGTGTGTGTGTGTGTGTGTGTGTGCGCGCATATAT
>CBDHHR010000323.1:0-79341 GCA_965263245.1 Metamycoplasmataceae bacterium
GTATTCGAACATGTTATTTGAAAATATATGTGACAATAGAAAATTTTGAACTCTACAGTAATTAGTAATTGCCTAGTATTTATATTGTGATTACCTATTCATATATGTAATAAACAAACTAACTTGACCCAAGACCACTGAATGGTTAATATATTGTACACCTGTGATTGGTCAAATTATCATTGCCAAGTATAAATTTGTTGGTTAAAGCACCCAAAAATAACTTTAGAACAACAACAAAAAAGTGGACTTTTTGGACCAGTTATTTCTTGGTTGTTTTATCCAATTACTTTTTTGTTCAGACAACTAATTTAAACTCGGATGCATCGAAGTGTGTGAATACTGGCCTTATTAGTACTCTGATAGATATGATCCCAGTATATTGTTTTGAAGTGCAGCGAAAATCCTTATCGAGGCACCAAGTATTCAGCATTGATGACTGAACTAAGGAGCACGATCTTTGATTGAATTTCTGAAAAATGACTTGCACAACATTAAGATTAATTGTTTGCAGTATTACAATACTAACCGAATGTCCTGTTGATATTCTGTAAGTTAAAATGTTTAATATCTTTATTTGTAGTATAGTATTCATTAAGGTAATATCATTAATACATCTTTTCAATATTTCTCATTCAAACAGTTTTTTGTTTTTAGTGTGCACTAACATTTCCAAGGTGTGTTACAAAGCACACCTTTTATGAAGGTGTGTTTTCAAGCACAGCTTTAGGTGTGTTTCAAAACCCACAAAGGTGTGTCACAAAACCCACCAAGGTATGTTGCAAAACACACCATGGTGTGTTACAAAACACGCTATGGTGTGTTGCAAAACACACCTTTACAGAAAACACGCCTAAAGGTGTGTTAAAATTTGGACAAGCCAAAAACACACCTTTTGGTGGGTTTTGTAACACACCTTTTGGTGGGTTTTGTAACACACCTTAAGGTGTGTTTTACACACCTTAGGTGTGTTTTTCAACACACCTAAAGGTGTGTAAAACACATCTCAGGTGTGTTTTCAAGGTGTGTTTAACACACCTTAAGGTGTGTTACAAAACCCACCAAAAGGTGTGTTAAAATTTGGACAAAAATTAACACACCTTTTTTTAGAGTGTATCAATAGGTAATCACTACGTAATTACTAATTAGTGCATCACACATTTTTAAATAACATGTTCGGATGCTGTTAAGCTGCTTACTGGTCTGGAATCCAATATTTTCCAAGGCTGAATCATCAATCAAAATATCTTGCATCTAATTGTTGAAGCCTTGCAGAACTTGATTCAACTCTTTTAAACCAAGCCTTGCATCATTTGCTTTGACTTCGTATGCAAGTTTACCCAAAGTTGTTTCCAGGCAGTTATATACATGCAATCCAAATTTTGTAGGTCTATAATAAGATAAGTCATATATTAAGATAATTATTATATCTTACATAACA
This sequence comes from Metamycoplasmataceae bacterium, assembly GCA_965263245.1. Classification (GTDB taxonomy): domain Bacteria; phylum Bacillota_I; class Bacilli_A; order Mycoplasmatales; family Metamycoplasmataceae; genus DT-68. The sequence continues at coordinate 1,442 of CBDHHR010000323.1, forward strand.
AGGTATAACTTAGGCATCCAATGCAATAATACTGTACATGAGGTTATCATAAATCACCCTTCTATGCAAAATATTCTATTATTTGATTTGACAAAAAAAACACAATACATTAAAGAAGTATCAGCACTCTTCCCAGTACATTCATCAGAAATTAATAATAAAGTAGCAAAGTTTATAATTTTACATTTAATTCAACAGATTTACTAGTAGCACTTTTCCATTGATGAATGGAATTGTTTGGTGTCAGGCAAATTGACATTATAAAATCAAGTACTGTATAATGTAAGACACTAAGTGTGGAAAAAACATTACGGCATAAAGGTTTATTGTTCAACACAAGATGCTCTGCCTCTGAAAGGGTAGTGAGGCTAATTCATGGTAAATTAGGACAAATTGATATGTACAGTAATTTTAGACATTTGCACCTTACCCCCTACAACTGATTTAATTTTCTTTACCAACATTCCAATGTCACACAATATTTTATCATTATCATGAATTAAACACTATTTCTTTCCTCCCAGTTATACAGCAAGTTTGATTAGAGGGGCAGGAAGACTTTATTCGAACGACAAATCTAAGCAGTATGGTGTCAAACATGTTCAGTGTTAATGATTCTTCAGTACCGGTAATAGGATGTTGACAGTAGGCCAATTAGTATCTTTGACTTTACACATCACAGTGCTTAATTATTTTGACTTATCTTTTACAGCCTAACAAGTATTTATGCTTGTAATAATAAGTGATATAAGGTCAAGGATGCAATTCTAATATTTTGTTGAGAAGCATTCCAATAGTTGGCCACATTAAAGCCAAGTCATCATTGCAACCAAAATATTTTACTGCCATTCAAAACTATAAACCTCAAGTAGACTATTAGCTGACTATTAACGTAGTTTCAACTGGATAGCCAACAACTTTTTTATTGGAGCATATTAATGCAGCATAACAAATCTTACAATGAAACAGTTTGAGCACTAATGAAATTATTTAAACTATGAAAGTTTTAAGTACTTATATTTCTGTATCTAAATAAATGTTAAAAACTCAACAATGTAGAAAGTGGTTAAAGGCCATTAAATTTCCCTGCTTAGATGATCAGTCAGCCATTGAGTCTGGCTTCAAGCCTTTATGACCACATCATAACATGACCCCATCAGACAATCAAGGCAAGAGACACTATTAAAACCTTGCCAGTCCAAAAAGACAGGTTAATAGAATTGAGCTAAATGCTATGCATCAAGGAAAATAAAGTAAATGAATTTAAATCTATTTATTTCCAAATACTATCGCGCGAAATTCAAATTTTAAATGCAACACGATTCTATCAAAATTATAAACGATGGAAGGAAGAAAATATTACAAGTTAAATTTGCTTTATCTATACAAAAATCAAAACAATGTGCTTACCTGACTTTTACACCTTCCTTTGTGATGTATTGGGAGTTATTTCTTTGACAATATTGGTTAAAATACTGTTTCTTTTGCTGTAAACATCACCATTTATAATACAACGTGCAAAAATATGGAGTCCAAGTGTGAAGATTCCCGGTGAGCTTTGCGCGCGTAGTACTGATCTCTAGAAACAACTGGATAAAAACCTACTTGTCCGCGGAACGAAAAATGAAATAGTTTACATTTTTGTCGGGTAAGGAAAAAATAAATACATAACATTCTTATCTAACTGCTACTGGACAACCGAAGGGCATAGATTTGATGTGTTGTAAGAGATTTAATCATATTTTGGCTAATATTTTTAACACATCCAGATTTGAATATCTAAGACTAAGCTCGATATTCTGAGTCGCCATGTTAGGATGGATAAACTGAAGTTAACACCATGTTAATATGATGATAATAAATTATATATCATTTATATTTACCATATAAAATTCTTCATACTTTTGCGTCGTAACATACCAAAAATAAGGTGTGCTTTCTAACACACCTAGCTGTGTTTCTCAAACTTGTGCAAGGTGTGTTCCAAAACACACCATGGTGTGTTTTCATCGAAAAGGTGTGTTTCCTAACACAGCTTGTATTTTTCAAAGGTGTGTAATAAAAGGCGTGTAAAGATAGGGTGTGTTTTTGTACACACCTTGGTGCGTTTTCTTACACATATTGATGTGTTTTTCAGCACACCTTGGTGTGTTTTCCAACACACCATGGTGTGTTTTCTGATTATAGGTAAAAAGGTGTGTTAAAATAACACACCTTGGTGTGCTATTGTGCACACCTTGGTGTGTACTAAAGCACACCTTGGTGTGTTATTGAACACACCTGTTTTTAGAGTGTATCAATCAATTCCTATTGGATTCCATTCGTAACGTCTTCGATGAAACAATAAACTCTGAATGTCGTTCAAGAGCTGACAACGTTCTTGTATCCAGCGTTCGAACTAACTAACTTAAAACCCTACCTACTAATTTTTTGGGTTCATTTTCAATTCATTAAACATGCACATATAATGTTTTATACCTATCTATATGTAAATTAGAGGTCATTTAATAACAATCAGTCTATCGTAACAGAACACTTTGACATGCATGATTTCAAACAATTGATCTAGTTTATCTGCCATGCACGGATTATACACTCAAGCGCGTCATGCTATCAACTACACACAATTGTTCTACATACAGTACACACAAAGTTTATCATCAGAGTGTAAAGTTAATTGTAATATTATGTGGAATAGTTTTATTCTTACCTGATTTCTTAGTCGCAGCTTCCTCATGCCAGTGTGATTCTTCGAATTCCGAGAGATAGAAATTTCTTCATCACTGTCAGTCATGATGTATAACTTGCTTTTATGCCATTCAACAAAATCTAAGCGATCTAGGCGATGGGTGCCTATTTAAACTGAATTTATCAGTGTATGCAGTAGTTAGAATTTGCATGCCAATTGTTACAATAAAACTGAATTTTCAATCAGAAAACCTCCGAAAAACAAAAGAATATGGTCTCCCGAGGATATAAACAAGTTAAAAGCCGCGGGTATCGGTTTTTATTCAACTGTAAAGACCTCGGGCCTGCGGCCCTCGGTCTTCACAGTTGAATAAAAACCTCACCCTTGGCTTTTAACCTATATATAATTTACGCGTTTTTGCTCATCAAATAAAGTAGTTGAATATCTGTTTATTGAACGCAGTTCCCAAAAATTCTGCCAAAAAACTACTACAAGATGTCACGCCGTAGTGATTCTCTTGTGAGCAAATGCCCTGTTATTTTTCTTTAATATTTAGGTCGAGACAATAGTGTCGACGAAAGTAAAGGATTTGAGGGTTCCAATAAGTCAGAATACCACAGGACAGGGGCTTTTTTACAAGGTATGACAACCACATGCAATCAGAGAGGTACATGTGCGAAGGTGTATATTTATTTACCTTATTCATAGCTAATAGAAGAGAACTCGCTTTGAGTTATACGTTATGTATTGTTTCCGTTTATATATTTCCGGCGTTTCAGATAAGTGCCACGCTTTCAAAATTCGCTCTTGAAGTACTCATATTTTTGCGTTTTGTCGAAAACCAGTTTACGTGTTGTAAGTTTATAGCTAGTTCTGAAGTATTCTCCGGAGCAGTTTCAACAATTAATACGTCCAGATATTCAGCTATGCCGTATCTATAAACTGTATAAAAACCAAAGTTTTAAATTGAATTCCGCTTGTTTTACAGCCACGAGAATATCAGTCATATTTCAGATTTTCAACTGTGCATAATTAAACTTGCCTACTCCTATCTTAGTATTCATCCTGAAAATGTCAAAATCGACTTACGAATGAAATGCAACTCGTTTTCGTAATAGTTATGCCAAAGTAAAAAAAAACTGAGCTTATAAGAAAAATCTAATTTTGCATTGAAATTCAGTGGGTGGTTTTTACAGAGACAGCCTCTTAAATACCTTTTGATGTCAAAGAGGTCTTTATTCTTATAAGTGTCTTAAGGAGGGCCACTTAAACGTGTCAAGAATCACCACTTCAACATAATGTCTTTGTTTGTTCCTATTTTCAAAAATCTTTATCATATGTACTTGTCGTAAAAACATTGCAAAAAGTCTTGATACAACCAAGGTTTTTAAAGTTAGAAGCATGTTCTAGGGTTGTTAGGGTAGAAAATAGTGCGAACACAATTGTTGACGTCTTGTTGAACTAGTCGCTGTCTCGTCTCCCATCCTCTCTTTGATATGCGCGACGAAAGGGGGGGGGGATGATTGACAGGTCTCGAAACTCTGCATATCTTAACCACTTACCATTAACCCTTTGAAGGCCAACGTCTTATATACAGGACAGTAAGAACAAAAAGATATATTTGTACAAACAAAGAAAAAACAATAGGAGAACAATTAACAAAAGAAAACGAATTTGATCACTAAAGGGTTAAATCGGCTTCCTTGATGCGTTTTTGTGCTTATTTCGGTTAGAAAGCACTGTTTGGTCAATATGGCAGTTGGCAATGACGCTTCTGTGTGGAGTTTTCTTTATTTACACGCCTAAAATGCACATTTTATAACAATTTTCTTCACAAGCTGTTCAGCTTATTTGCTTTCGCACTGCTTGTTGCTGCTTCTTATGTATTATTTACAACATTAGCGGGCGTGTTGTATCAGCATATACAAACTCTAGACGAAGACGAGAGTTTTATATCTGACACAACAGGGAAACGAATGCTTTAAATGACTTGTGAAGCTCTTCAATTTTATACATCTATCAGTATCTGCGAAATAATTGTGAAAATACACCTTATATAAGGCGATAAACTTGTTACAAAATTGTTTTAGCAATTAGTCTGGTACTGTCGTGGTATAGCAGGAATGTTTATGCTTAAGAAAGGTTGCGATACATGTGTAAATATTCACAAATTGTTCCAGACCTGTGACCAATCTGTTGCTCTTACAGTTTGTTGTAAAAAATCCAGAATAAGTATATATATTGTCAACAAGAAGCATCATCGAGCATAATATTACAGTCTGATAATATTATGCCATGCTGATACATGCTGAAGAAATAAGGTTTTAACAAATACTCCTGTAGGAAAATGATATGATATTAAGAAAATCCTATAAGAAAATAATAGTCTCTATGAAATCATGTATCAAGTTGATAAGATCTTCAGAATATCCTGCAAGTATTGATCAAATCTTATGAAAATCCCGTAAAAAATGATAGCATGTTATAAAAATTATATAACAGTTGATAAGGTCTCAAGAAAATCCTGCAGGAAAATGATAAAATCGTAAGAAAACTCCATAAAAGTAATAGCACCTTATAAAAATCCTGCAACAAGTTGATATAAAGTCTTAAGAAAATCGTATAGGAAATGCTAGGAGTTTGTAGAACTAAGAATATGAGAAGAACTTACAAAATATGTGTGGAACTTACATTAAATATAACGTACCTTGATGATTTAAATATATAACCATCAATATTTTTCACTCCATTTCTTGGCCAAATTGTTCCATACGTAAAATCTATGTATCAGGATTCATTATTTAGGATTATTGTATTTAATATGTAACCATTAAGATATTGACATAAACAAAAATACAATACTGTTTCCTACTTGATTAACCCAAAAGATTCTATTATATTGAAGATATTTTTGCAATCCCACCTTTTAGGATATTTACTGACATTTAAAGATTAAAGATCTATTTTAAGAAGATTTAAAAGATCCCATGCTCCTAACTACAATCAGGTGCAAAAATTTTTGAGACTTTGTATTTGTTCCCCCCTTTCCCCCTAAAACAATGTTGTTGCAACGATGCCAGACCACATTTTTGCTGAATAAGATATCCTCAACATTGTGAATGGGGGAGGGGGGAGATTAACCACAAAACATCGCATTGTACGGATATAGACTTCTCCAAATGAAAAAGATATTCAAAACAAGAAAAGTCTCATTATTTTTGCTCGTGATTGTAGGTGTGCTGGAAAACACATCCATATGTGTAAGAAAACACACCAAGGTGTGTAGAAAAACACATCTTATTTTTACACACCTTTTGTTGCACACCTTGAAAAATACAAGCTGTGTTAGGAAACACAAAAAGTCAGGCGCGGATCCGGGCCGTGGCGAAAGTGGCTCGAGCCACGGTCAGATTTTTTCCACCTTGGAATATTTTGCATTAACCTTTTTGAAGATATTAGATATTAGATTTTGCGCTATACTTTATGCTCGTACAATAATAAGAATTTAGGGAACTTTATGTCATATTTCTTTTAAAGCACAACAAATACTGGTTTATACGCAATAAATCGTGTCATATCTTTCCTAATTTCACTCATAAAAATCGAGAGTCGCGTACAAAATCGGGAAAAACTACAGAAATATATTCCCTGTTTGATAACATAATAATCCTGTTAACCACTGAACTACATAACTTGCCTACAGCATACCGAACACATTAATGATGTTCGGAAAGCAGTCGTAAACTTGAATCTGCGATCATAGCCACTGAAAGCCACGGTCAGCGCGCATAAAATTGCGAAATTGTTACTAAATATAGCAATTTTGAGCCATAGTCAGCCATGGTGCAGCGTTGCAAACCAATCACAATGCAAGCTTTAATCACCTGAGCCACGGTGAGCCACGGTGGCTCTATTTTTGTCGCGCAATGCAAATTATTATCGTATGTTAATATTCGACAAAGATTCGATATTTTAAGCTTCGAACGCAAAGTGTTCGCGAAATGGCTGCTTTGGAAAGAATCGAAATGCTAAGACAGCTTATTGAAATTTTCGGCGAGTAAACTTTAGCGAAAATACTTCACTCAGCGGAAATGTTGTTATTCAGTGAGGCACATTATTGTGAGTACATAAATTTTATACTGTATTGCCGAACCAAGGTCGCGGCGTCGCGCCAGTGTTTAAGCTGCAGTTTCCTAAGGAACTTGAAAGATCATCACTTTTACTAGGTAAGAATTGTTAATCAACTTGTTTCGAATTCACATTACGCCGGGATTGGAGATTCTTGTACGCAATATTCTATTTGCATGATGTAAATTTTTGTGAGTGAAATATGAGCTCGAACACATGTGTAATCGTATCGGCTATGTTTATGTATGGCGGTGTAACAGTGATAGTCAGTCGTGAAATACTGTATTAACAAATAACTTGTGCAAACGGTTGTTGAATATCAGTATTTTAATGCAGTTTACTTTAATGTTAGCAGCCCCCCCTGGCAATTTTTTTGGGGGGGTGATACACCCCCACACACTCCCAGACGGCACGGCCTTGAGAAAACTGCGTGTTACCCGCTGTCAGCGAATAACGTTTCCGTTGTGCGCAACTCAAATGCAAATTAGTAGATGCTGGCGCATATTTAAAAGTAGAATCAGGTATCATATTACACAAAAATTTCGTTAGATGACGCGATCTCTGTGCCATCTTTATAAATTGCTTGAACATGAGTGAAGATGGTTTAGCGGATGATGCTTCTTCCAGCTTAGAGAGAGCATACACTAAATACTTCTGACCTGTTAGAAGATGATGTGCAATCATTACGAGACTGCACCTCAACGCCAGTAGGAATAGTTTCAACAACTTCAGATATGTGTAACAGAATCGTTCAATTTAAATGTGTGTGTGGTACTAGTATCCACAAGAAGCTGACAGCAGCGATGAGAAAGCTGACTGAAGGGGGTATGTGCTATAATCCATCTATACTGAGTACTTTTAAGTATTTTTTCATAATCAGCCATAAAGCTGATGCTTTACTGGTTGAAAATAGCAGGTACATAAATCAGAATATATAACATATCGCCGTTCTCTATTTATATGCGTTTGTCATTCCAGTCAGTATAAAACGATCAGACAACAGTCAACTGATATATAGTTATTCAGTTGTGCGCGTCGCTATGAAACTGAGTATGGATTCTTTGCACATGACGTCACATGAAGTGTCTGGTATCACTATTTTAAATAGTTTAAATTTTTATATAATATTGAAATATTAACTTTCGGGGAACCCGTTTGTTGTTTTTAAGCCATATAGGCATTTAACACTTGCGTATCTGCTATTGGTGGCAAACATCGAGAGGCAATTGGGGGCATTCTTATGACGACAGTGCAAGTGGTGTATAAGAGAATCACTATCAAATGTAGTTTCTTTTCTTTTCTGTAGTGCTAACGGATACTGTAATCAGTCTTCCTGCTTCCAAAATTCAATTTTGTTATAAAAAAATAGGATCCATTATTGGTAAAATCGCTAAAATGGTCTGCTCTCTGGCTGTTTCGTTTTTCAGTGGTTCCGAGCATCGACGAACATCGTACGAGCAATTACGGAAAAGAATACAATATGCAAATTCATTATGGCTGCTTTTGGCTCCTTGGAAATATTACTGTATTTCAAACTTGTCACTGTAAATGTATTTGATTTCAGTATACTCTGCTGTCTTCCCTTTACTAGTACAAGTTGATATTGGATTCAGCGCCGTGTTTATCGTCAGGTAGGTAAATTTATTTTGCAAATTAAAACATGCTTTTAGATTTTTGATCTATATACTGTGCATATATCAAAAATAAACTTTGGGAATTTTTGAATGCAACAGTAACCGATACTCTAATTTTTCTTTATTGTTATTATAAATGTGTTTTGCAACAATTATCATAACATAAATCACAACAAATTGCACTTCTAGGTCTAAACCAACTTCTCATAAAATGTTTATGTCAGTATGTATGAAGGTCAAGTTTTGTTTATTTAAATGCTATTAGCGACATTACTTGACAGTAATTGTGATGGAGTTCTTATATGTAGAAGTTGTTCTTTTGTCATAATCGTCTTTTAAGTAAGTAATAATAATAATAATAATTTATTTATTCATACAGGATAGCTTGTTCAGCATAAAGATGCTGTTATCAATCAAGGTCCTGTCAAATAACATATAAATCATTACCTATTTAAAGCTAAATCTAAGAATATATACAATATATCTATTAAAACTAAAATATATAAAAACCAAAATCTTTGTTATGGCAGCTTAGAATAGAGTGTCTTAATCAATATCTATATACAGTAAATAATGTGGTAATAATAATGATAAATGTTAATTCATTTGGCAGAGACATATGATGCTGAACATAAAAAATACAAGGCAGCTGAGGTATGTTTTCAAGAAATATTAGAGAACATGTAAGGTAACTGGTTGAGTTTTCAATAATTATTAATATACAGCAAAAAGGTAATTACACCTCAGGCTGAGTTTCAGCATGCTTGACCGAGTTGAAACTACTGTTTCATAATTACATGGCACGTTCAGCCCGGGCTGACTTAGAAATTCAACTTGGAGCCTGGATGAAGTCTCAGCCTGGGCTGGAACAATAAAGTCTCGAAATGGTGCTATATTTCGCTTTTTTTACTGTCGTTGCAATGGAAGTGTTGATAAAATATTGTATCGATTCATTTCTTCAAGTTGTCAATTCAATTGATAGAAAATCGAACAACTTCAATTCCTGTTATTCAGCTCCTGTTTGCCAGTTAGCCAATTAGATTTCACTTCAGCAAGTACTGACCAATCACAAACAAACAATAAGGAAGTTGGGGAATTTTGAAGGAAGTTGTTCCATTTTTTATCAAATAAATTTGTCAACTTGGGAAATGAATTGATACAATATTTTATGAACACTTCCATGGCAGCGGCAGTAATCATTTAAGTCTTTATCGACTGTTAGAGACAGTCAGTGAAAGGCATTCGGTTTAGAACACAAACCAACAGAAATAAAACAATGTAAACACGATTAAATTATCATGTTTATAAATAGCTTTTGTCGGGCTGAAGTGATTAGATGATGACATTTCAGCTTTGGGGTTGAATTTCAGCCCAGACAGAAATTGTTGTTATTTTAATGGGATTTTACTCTTTGGAAAACTGGGAAACCAGGCTGAAACTCAGCTCTGCCTGAAAACTTCCCATGTAATAACATTTAATGGATGAATAGGTTTTAGTGAACTACTGATAATTGTTTTCTATTGGGTATGCTGCTAATACATAGTACATAATCAGCAAATCCTTTCATGATGGGCTGATAATAAATAAGAATTACTGTCAACCAACAATTTTCATGCTTTTCGTTTTTTTGTAGTTCGATACTATCTTGCTGTCACCAAACCTTCACTGGGTTAGTCGACTATGCCAGCTTGACTATTCCAAAAGAGGGAGAGTGGAGTGTATCTGAAAGTATATATTAATTGATCATAGAAGTCAGAGGTACATTACTGTATGTTATTTTACGACGAGCACTCCTTTCCCTTGTCACACTAATACATGTGGTAGTTTTTGCTGAAGAGGTGCAATTTGAATGAATTCTTTAAGTTCAAATGTCTTGGAGAACCAATAATTGACTGACAATTGTATAATATATTAAATGCTTAATTCATTATGATTGGGTTTCACGGTCAAGTTTTCAAAGCAGGCCCAATGGCCTATTATGATATAAATAGGAATTATGGGGTTGACCAGGTGTAATGAAGTAGAAAAATTCGGTATATAAATGTATTTTCATATCAATATCATTTAAGTTTATTTTCCAGGCCAGGGATGGAAACATTGGGAAAGTTGCAATATCAAGTCCTATCAAAAGAAGAGAAAGACAACAACATTTACTGCAAAAGCTTGGGTAGAGACAACCTCGTACCCAGGCTCTTTACCTATGCCCGGCGCTTCGGGAAAGACCCTGGTTGCAGCTGGTCACGTGACTCTTTAGAAAATCCGTTACTTCATAGGGTGGGGAAAGTATCAAATTACATGCTTCCAAGGAGTGAGATTTAATTGCTATGAACGACAATATAAACTTTTTGACCTAAAATTATCGATTTTTGTCTATTTTGTGTGTTTCATTTCATTTATTATTGTTAACATTTGAATTCCGAAAGCACTAGTATTGATAAGTAAACTATGTTGGGTGTTGGCAACTGTCAAGCGATCCTAAGTTTATAGGTGTTTTGTTGTCGTGTTTATTTTAAAAGGCATTAAAACGGGCTCTCATAATTGCCTTATTCGCTGATACATACAATTTATGTCTAAAATATTACATAACCTCTGAACATTCCATTAGAATGTTAACGTTTGCCCCGATGCAAGTATAATGCAGTGTACCTGTATACGCAAAGCACCTGCGAACTTCAAAATGTCAGTGTTGCTCAGGGCACAATAGATAAGCGAATTTATAAACATTTTGACTTTATGAAACTCTTAATCACCCAAAAACCATGTAAAACTGCTTTGTAATAACTACTGGGTTACTTATCTTCAATGTTCACAGCCCAACTTGAATACTGGGATGTAAAAGGGAGAGATACAGAAGAATTTCTACAAAATTTAATTTAATACGAAAAAGGTGTATGTCCAACATAAGCCCCATGCAGTGAAATATCTCCTTTTGCAACAGAAATTTGCACATTATTCATTGTTATATTATATACAATATTTGTATTATAATAACAGCAATGTATACATATGAAGTAAGAAATTGTAAGGCCCTGTTAGGAAAAATTTTGAATTGGTGACATAAACTTTGTCGTAATTGCGACAGCTCATACATATGAGGGAAAAATAATAATCAGACGTCGAAAGAGGGACACAGCATTGTTTGCAAGAAACAACATATACCGTATCTTTAAAATAAAAGGAGCGACTTGCATACCTACCCTAAACAGGGCCTTAAACAATGCACAGACATTTTACATTATAAATACAAAAACAGTTACAATGTATCAAACATACGTTACACACTAATTTTTCGCAACATGTTTAAAAAACCATTACTACTTCTAGGCATATACTTCTTTTAAAAATGTTCAAGAACAGTAATCCTCTATATAAAAGGATATCTATCAAAATCAGTATATATTATATGCTTTGTATTGTCTAATGTTTTATGTGTATTACATGTGTCACAGACACAACGCATACTAGTAGCCATATCGGATCAATTTAGAAATTGTATTGTTAAATGTACGCGTATAGACGAGTCTTTGACTTATTTTTGAATTATTCTTGTCGTCGTTATAGTAAACATGATAACGTGGATGTACTTCCTCATCGCGATATGTCTCAGTCAACTCGGAACATTGTATACACATTTTGCCGTCGTTTTGCGCGGTAGTTGTTTGTCTGTATTTCGCACTAACAATCCCGGATCTGCGTTCTTTAGTATCTGTTATCGTATATAGTTTAAGAAACAAACTGCAAACGCCGTAAACACGAATCCAAAGATTATAGAAATATTTTCTCCTCGACATAATTGCTGCGATGTATGACAAGTTGAAATCTGATCCACATTTGTGCTCTAAGTGTAACCCAATACGCGTTTCATGCACAGAAAGAAATCACAACAGCCAAAATACAATTTTTGATTAACTGTCTCCTCACTTTCTTGCTGAAAATTATTTTTATTTAATAAATGTTGTAATTCTTAAACACGAGAAACGCGTACGCCCCTTTACCACTCCTCCCTTAGTAGCAAAAAGGCGCTAATTCGATTTACCCCTAAAATCTGGGGGTTCACGTGACCAGCTGCAACCAGGGTCTTTCCCGAAGCGCCGGGCGTAGGTAAAGAGCCTGGGTACGAGGTTGGGGTAGAGAGTGGGTGAGTGCATTCAAGAAAATGGGAAATACAATGCCTGATAGTATTTTCATTCATTTACCCTGCCATTTGAACAGCAAAATCTTGTATTCCTACATGGTATCTGACCTGGAGGCACTTGGAGATCACATGACCTGTGTCATATTGATAGTTCGATATGTTTCATTATTGAAAAGGATCTTCTAAGGAGGTTTTGATTCCAAAGTGATGTATCGTACCGGCTAACTATTCTCCTTGAAAATCTGTGGTCAGAATTATTAGAGTCCTTTGTTTATTATGCACCTAAATGCATCCACTAAGTAACATATAGCACTGAACTCTGTCAAATTCCAGATAATTCTATTTTTCAGTGAAACATTACTGTCACTCAGTGATGTCTTAAAACCTACATAGTGTACAGTATTACCTGCAATGTGCTCCCTGCAGTGTGTAAGACAACATTATAAAGTGGGTAACTGATTCATTTTTACTTAACAGGTAAATTTGGTTTGGTTTTTCAGGTTTCCAGACAAAGTGCAATATTTCTGTGTATAGTCAACATGAACTTCAAGCGTAAGTTCATATTTGCTATTACAACTATATGTATTATTAGCTTGGCATAGGCAGGAAACTACTACGTGGGACAAAAAATAGGTAAAGTGATAAAAAATGTGTGCACTTTATCAAACTACAGGTACAGTACCGTCCTCAAGTAAAATACCATTCACTCGCGAGTAGCGAGTGCTCGCAACACTCGCGAGTGACGCGCGCGCACTCGTTTGACGCGACACTCGCGAGTCAGATGAAATATTTTAAACGCGATATACGCATGTATGTATGTATGTATGTTTCTGTGATTCTATGTTTCTGTGATTCTATGCTTCCGTGTTTCTGTGATTCTATGTTTCTGTGATTCTATGTTTCTGTGTTTCTGTGATTCTATGTTTCTGTAATTCTATGCTTCTGTGATTCTATGTTTCCGTGTTTCTATGTTTTTGTGATTCTATGTTTCTGTGATTCTATGTTTCTATGTTTCTGTGTTTCTATGTTTCTGTGATTCTATGCTTCTGTGATTCTCTGTTTCTGTGTTTCTATGTTTCTGTGATTCTATGTTTCTGTCTTTCTATGTTTCTGTGATTCTATGTTTCTATGCTTCTATGTTTCTGTGTTTCTATGATTCTATGATTCTATGTTTCTGTGATTCTATATTTCTGTGTTTCTATGTTTCTATGCTTCTATGTTTCTGTGTTTCTATGATTCTATGTTTCTGTGTTTCTGTGATTCTATGTTTCTGTGATTCTATATTTCTGTCATTCTATGTTTCTGTGTTTCTATGTTTCTGTGTTTCTATGTTTCTGTGATTCTATGTTTCTGTGATTCTATGTTTCTGTGTTTCTATGTTTCTGTGTTTCTATGTTTCCGTGTTTCTATGTTTCTGTGATTCCATGTTTCTGTGATTCTATGTTTCTATGCTTCTATGTTTCTATGCTTCTATGTTTCTGTGTTTCTATGATTCTATGATTCTATGTTTCTGTGTTTCCATGTTTCTGTGATTCTATGTTTCTGTGATTCTATGCTTCTGTGTTTCTGTGATTCTATGTTTCTGTGTTTCTATGTTTCTGTCATTCTATGTTTCTGTGTTTCTATGTTTCTATGTTTCCATGCTTCTGTGATTCTATGTTTCTATGATTCTATGCTTCTGTGTTTCTGTGATTCTATGTTTCTGTTATTCTATGTTTCTGTGATTCTATGTTTCTGTGATTCTATGTTTCTGTGATTCTATGTTTCTATGTTTCTGTGTTTCTATGTTTCTATGTTTCTGTGTTTCTATGTTTCTGTGATTCTATGCTTCTGTGATTCTATGTTTCTGTGATTCTATGTTTCTATGTTTCTGTGATTCTATGTTTCTGTGTTTCTATGTTTCTCTGTTTCCATGTTTCTATGATTCTATGTTTCTGTGATTCTGTGTTTCTATGTTTCTGTGTTTCTATGTTTCTATGTTTCTATGTTTCCATGTTTCTGTGATTCTATGTTTCTGTGATTCTATGTTTCTGTGATTCTATGTTTCTGTGATTCTATGTTTCTGTAATTCTATGCTTCTGTGATTCTATGTTTCCGTGTTTCTATGTTTCTGTGATTCTATGTTTCTGTGATTCTATGTTTCTATGTTTCTGTGTTTCTATGTTTCTGTGATTCTATGCTTCTGTGATTCTATGTTTCTGTGTTTCTATGTTTCTGTGATTCTATGTTTCTGTGTTTCTATATTTCTGTGATTCTATGTTTCTGTGATTCTATGTTTCTGTGATTCTATGTTTCTGTTATTCTATGTTTCTATATTTCTGTGTTTCTATGTTTCTGTCAGTTTCTATGTTTCTGTGATTCTATGTTTCTGTGATTCTATATGTTTGTGTGATTCTATGTTTCTGTGTTTCTATGTTTCTGTGATTCTATGCTTCTGTGATTCTATGTTTCTGTGTTTCTATGTTTCTGTGATTCTATGTTTCTGTGTTTCTGTGTTTCTATGTTTCTGTGTTTCTATGTTTCTGCGTTTCCATGTTTCTGTGTTTCCATTTTTCTGTAATTCTATGTTTCTGTGATTCTATGCTTCTGTGTTTCTTTGTTTCTATGTTTCTGTGATTCTATGTTTCTGTGATTCTATGTTTCCGTGTTTCTATGTTTCTGTGATTCTATGTTTCTGTGATTCTATGTTTCTTTGATTCTATGTTTCTGTGATTCTATGTTTCTATATTTCTGTTTCTGTGTTTCTATGTTTCTGTGATTCTATGTTTCCATGTTTCTGTGATTCTATGTTTCTTTGATTCTATGCTTCTGTGCTTCTGTGATTCTATGTTTCTGTGATTCTATGTTTCTGTGATTCTATGTTTCTGTGATTCTATGTTTCTGTGATTCTATGTTTCTATATTTCTGTGTTTCTATGTTTCTGTCAGTTTCTATGTTTCTGTGATTCTATGTTTCTGTGATTCTATATGTTTGTGTGATTCTATGTTTCTGTGTTTCTAGGTTTCTGTGATTCTATGCTTCTGTGATTCTATGTTTCTGTGTTTCTATGTTTCTGTGATTCTATGTTTCTGTGTTTCTGTGTTTCTATGTTTCTGTGTTTCTATGTTTCTGTGATTCTTTGATTCTGTGATTCTATGATTCTGTGTTTCTATGTTTCTGTGATTCTATGTTTCCGTGATTCTATGTTTCTGTGATTCTATGTTTCTGTGATTCTATGTTTCTATGTTTCTGTGTTTCTATGTTTCTGTGATTCTATGTTTCTGTGATTCTATGTTTCTATGCATCTATGTTTCTATGCTTCTATGTTTCTATGCTTCTATGTTTCTGTGTTTCTATGATTCTATGATTCTATGTTTCTGTGTTTCTGTGATTCTATGTTTCTGTGTTTCTGTGATTCTATGTTTCTGTGATTCTATGTTTCTGTGTTTCTATGTTTCTATGCTTCTATGTTTCTTTGCTTCTATGTTTCTGTGTTTCTATGATTCTATGTTTCTGTGTTTCTGTGATTCTATGTTTCTGTGATTCTATGTTTCTATGTTTCTGTGTTTCTATGTTTCTGTGATTCTATGTTTCTGTGATTCTATGTTTCTATGCATCTATGTTTCTATGCTTCTATGTTTCTATGCTTCTATGTTTCTGTGTTTCTATGATTCTATGATTCTATGTTTCTGTGTTTCTGTGATTCTATGTTTCTGTGTTTCTGTGATTCTATGTTTCTGTGATTCTATGTTTCTGTGTTTCTATGTTTCTATGCTTCTATGTTTCTTTGCTTCTATGTTTCTGTGTTTCTATGATTCTATGTTTCTGTGTTTCTGTGATTCTATGTTTCTGTGATTCTATGTTTCTGTGATTCTATGATTCTGTGTTTCTATGTTTCTGTGATTCTATGTTTCTGTGATTCTATGTTTCTGTGTTTCTATGTTTCTATGTTTCTGTGTTTCTGTGATTCTATGTTTCTGTGATTCTAATGTTTCTGTGTTTCTGTGATTCTATGTTTCTGTGATTCTATGTATCTGAGTTTCTGTGATTCTATGTTTCTGTGATTCTATGTTTCTGTGATTCTATGTTTCTGTGATTCTATATTTCTGTGTTGCTATGTTTCTGTGTTTCCATGTTTCTATGATTCTATGTTTCTGTGATTCTGTGTTTCTATGTTTCTGTGTTTCTATGTTTGTGTGTTTCTATGTTTCTATGTTTCCATGTTTCTGTGATTCTATGTTTCTGTGATTCTATGCTTCTGTGTTTCTGTGATTCTATGTTTCTGTGATTCTATGTTTCTGTGTTTCTGTGATTCTATGTTTCTGTAATTCTATTCTTCTGTGATTCTATGTTTCCGTGTTTCTATGTTTTTGTGATTCTATGTTTCTGTGATTCTATGTTTCTATGTTTCTGTGTTTCTATGTTTCTGTGATTCTATGCTTCTGTGATTCTATGTTTCTGTGTTTCTATGTTTCTGTGATTCTATGTTTCTGTCTTTCTATGTTTCTGTGATTCTATGTTTCTATGCTTCTATGTTTCTGTGTTTCTATGATTCTATGATTCTATGTTTCTGTGATTCTATATTTCTGTGTTTCTATGTTTCTATGCTTCTATGTTTCTGTGTTTCTATGATTCTATGTTTCTGTGTTTCTGTGATTCTATGTTTCTGTGATTCTATATTTCTGTGATTCTATGTTTCTGTGTTTCTATGTTTCTGTGTTTCTATGTTTCTGTGATTCTATGTTTCTGTGATTCTATGTTTCTGTGTTTCTATGTTTCTGTGTTTCTATGTTTCCGTGTTTCTATGTTTCTGTGATTCCATGTTTCTGTGATTCTATGTTTCTATGCTTCTATGTTTCTATGCTTCTATGTTTCTGTGTTTCTATGATTCTATGATTCTATGTTTCTGTGTTTCCATGTTTCTGTGATTCTATGTTTCTGTGATTCTATGCTTCTGTGTTTCTGTGATTCTATGTTTCTGTGTTTCTATGTTTCTGTCATTCTATGTTTCTGTGTTTCTATGTTTCTATGTTTCCATGTTTCTGTGATTCTATGTTTCTATGATTCTATGCTTCTGTGTTTCTGTGATTCTATGTTTCTGTTATTCTATGTTTCTGTGATTCTATGTTTCTGTCAGTTTCTATGTTTCTGTGATTCTATGTTTCTGTGATTCTATATGTTTGTGTGATTCTATGTTTCTGTGTTTCTATGTTTCTGTGATTCTATGCTTCTGTGATTCTATGTTTCTGTGATTCTATGTTTCTATGTTTGTGTGATTCTATGTTTCTGTGTTTCTATGTTTCTCTGTTTCCATGTTTCTATGATTCTATGTTTCTGTGATTCTGTGTTTCTATGTTTCTGTGTTTCTATGTTTCTATGTTTCTATGTTTCCATGTTTCTGTGATTCTATGTTTCTGTGATTCTATGTTTCTGTGATTCTATGTTTCTGTGATTCTATGTTTCTGTAATTCTATGCTTCTGTGATTCTATGTTTCCGTGTTTCTATGTTTCTGTGATTCTATGTTTCTGTGATTCTATGTTTCTATGTTTCTGTGTTTCTATGTTTCTGTGATTCTATGCTTCTGTGATTCTATGTTTCTGTGTTTCTATGTTTCTGTGATTCTATGTTTCTGTGTTTCTATATTTCTGTGATTCTGTGTTTCTGTGATTCTATGTTTCTGTGATTCTATGTTTCTGTTATTCTATGTTTCTATATTTCTGTGTTTCTATGTTTCTGTCAGTTTCTATGTTTCTGTGATTCTATGTTTCTGTGATTCTATATGTTTGTGTGATTCTATGTTTCTGTGTTTCTATGTTTCTGTGATTCTATATGTTTGTGTGATTCTATGTTTCTGTGTTTCTATGTTTCTGTGATTCTATGTTTCTGTGTTTCTGTGTTTCTGTGTTTCTATGTTTCTGTGTTTCTATGTTTCTGCGTTTCCATGTTTCTGTGTTTCCATTTTTCTGTATTTCTATGTTTCTGTGATTCTATGCTTCTGTGTTTCTTTGTTTCTATGTTTCTGTGATTCTATGTTTCTGTGATTCTATGTTTCCGTGTTTCTATGTTTCTGTGATTCTATGTTTCTGTGATTCTATGTTTCTCTTGTTTCTATGTTTCTGTGATTCTATGTTTCTATATTTCTGTTTCTGTGTTTCTATGTTTCTGTGATTCTATGTTTCCATGTTTCTGTGATTCTATGTTTCTTTGATTCTATGCTTCTGTGCTTCTGTGATTCTATGTTTCTGTGATTCTATGTTTCTGTGATTCTATGTTTCTGTGATTCTATGTTTCTGTGATTCTCTGTTTCTATATTTCTGTGTTTCTATGTTTCTGTCAGTTTCTATGTTTCTGTGATTCTATGTTTCTGTGATTCTATATGTTTGTGTGATTCTATGTTTCTGTGTTTCTATGTTTCTGTGATTCTATGCTTCTGTGATTCTATGTTTCTGTGTTTCTATGTTTCTGTGATTCTATGTTTCTGTGTTTCTGTGTTTCTATGTTTCTGTGTTTCTATGTTTCTGTGTTTCTATGTTTCTGCGTTTCCATGTTTCTGTGTTTCTGTGTTTCCATTTTTCTGTAATTCTATGTTTCTGTGATTCTATGCTTCTGTGTTTCTGTCTTTCTTTGTTTCTGTGTTTCTATGTTTCTGTCATTCTATGTTTCTGTGTTTCTATGTTTCTATGTTTGTGTGATTCTATGTTTCTGTGTTTCTATGTTTCTCTGTTTCCATGTTTCTATGATTCTATGTTTCTGTGATTCTGTGTTTCTATGTTTCTGTGTTTCTATGTTTCTATGTTTCTATGTTTCCATGTTTCTGTGATTCTATGTTTCTGTGATTCTATGTTTCTGTGATTCTATGTTTCTGTGATTCTATGTTTCTGTAATTCTATGCTCCTGTGATTCTATGTTTCCGTGTTTCTATGTTTCTGTGATTCTATGTTTCTGTGATTCTATGTTTCTATGTTTCTGTGTTTCTATGTTTCTGTGATTCTATGCTTCTATATTTCTGTTTCTGTGTTTCTATGTTTCTGTGATTCTATGTTTCCATGTTTCTGTGATTCTGTGTTTCTATGTTTCTGTGTTTCTATGTTTCTATGTTTCTATGTTTCCATGTTTCTGTGATTCTATGTTTCTGTGATTCTATGTTTCTGTGATTCTATGTTTCTGTGATTCTATGTTTCTGTAATTCTATGCTTCTGTGATTCTATGTTTCCGTGTTTCTATGTTTCTGTGATTCTATGTTTCTGTGATTCTATGTTTCTATGTTTCTGTGTTTCTATGTTTCTGTGATTCTATGCTTCTATATTTCTGTTTCTGTGTTTCTATGTTTCTGTGATTCTATGTTTCCATGTTTCTGTGATTCTATGTTTCTTTGATTCTATGCTTCTGTGCTTCTGTGATTCTATGTTTCTGTGATTCTATGTTTCTGTGATTCTATGTTTCTGTGATTCTATGTTTCTGTGATTCTCTGTTTCTATATTTCTGTGTTTCTATGTTTCTGTCAGTTTCTATGTTTCTGTGATTCTATGTTTCTGTGATTCTATATGTTTGTGTGATTCTATGTTTCTGTGTTTCTATGTTTCTGTGATTCTATGCTTCTGTGATTCTATGTTTCTGTGTTTCTATGTTTCTGTGATTCTATGTTTCTGTGTTTCTGTGTTTCTATGTTTCTGTGTTTCTATGTTTCTGTGTTTCTATGTTTCTGCGTTTCCATGTTTCTGTGTTTCTGTGTTTCCATTTTTCTGTAATTCTATGTTTCTGTGATTCTATGCTTCTGTGTTTCTGTCTTTCTTTGTTTCTGTGTTTCTATGTTTCTGTCATTCTATGTTTCTGTGTTTCTATGTTTCTCTGTTTCCATGTTTCTATGATTCTATGTTTCTGTGATTCTGTGTTTCTATGTTTCTGTGTTTCTATGTTTCTATGTTTCTATGTTTCCATGTTTCTGTGATTCTATGTTTCTGTGATTCTATGTTTCTGTGATTCTATGTTTCTGTGATTCTATGTTTCTGTAATTCTATGCTTCTGTGATTCTATGTTTCCGTGTTTCTATGTTTCTGTGATTCTATGTTTCTGTGTTTCTATGTTTCTATGTTTCTGTGTTTCTATGTTTCTGTGATTCTATGCTTCTGTGATTCTATGTTTCTGTGTTTCTATGTTTCTGTGATTCTATGTTTCTGTGTTTCTATATTTCTGTGATTCTGTGTTTCTGTGATTCTATGTTTCTGTGATTCTATGTTTCTGTTATTCTATGTTTCTATATTTCTGTGTTTCTATGTTTCTGTCAGTTTCTATGTTTCTGTGATTCTATGTTTCTGTGATTCTATATGTTTGTGTGATTCTATGTTTCTGTGTTTCTATGTTTCTGTGATTCTATATGTTTGTGTGATTCTATGTTTCTGTGTTTCTATGTTTCTGTGATTCTATGTTTCTGTGTTTCTGTGTTTCTGTGTTTCTATGTTTCTGTGTTTCTATGTTTCTGCGTTTCCATGTTTCTGTGTTTCCATTTTTCTGTAATTCTATGTTTCTGTGATTCTATGCTTCTGTGTTTCTTTGTTTCTATGTTTCTGTGATTCTATGTTTCTGTGATTCTATGTTTCCGTGTTTCTATGTTTCTGTGATTCTATGTTTCTGTGATTCTATGCTTCTGTGTTTCTGTCTTTCTTTGTTTCTGTGTTTCTATGTTTCTGTCATTCTATGTTTCTGTGTTTCTATGTTTCTATGTTTGTGTGATTCTATGTTTCTGTGTTTCTATGTTTCTCTGTTTCCATGTTTCTATGATTCTATGTTTCTGTGATTCTGTGTTTCTATGTTTCTGTGTTTCTATGTTTCTATGTTTCTATGTTTCCATGTTTCTGTGATTCTATGTTTCTGTGATTCTATGTTTCTGTGATTCTATGTTTCTGTGATTCTATGTTTCTGTAATTCTATGCTTCTGTGATTCTATGTTTCCGTGTTTCTATGTTTCTGTGATTCTATGTTTCTGTGATTCTATGTTTCTATGTTTCTGTGTTTCTATGTTTCTGTGATTCTATGCTTCTATATTTCTGTTTCTGTGTTTCTATGTTTCTGTGATTCTATGTTTCCATGTTTCTGTGATTCTATGTTTCTTTGATTCTATGCTTCTGTGCTTCTGTGATTCTATGTTTCTGTGATTCTATGTTTCTGTGATTCTATGTTTCTGTGATTCTATGTTTCTGTGATTCTCTGTTTCTATATTTCTGTGTTACTATGTTTCAGTCAGTTTCTATGTTTCTGTGATTCTATGTTTCTGTGATTCTATATGTTTGTGTGATTCTATGTTTCTGTGTTTCTATGTTTCTGTGATTCTATGCTTCTGTGATTCTATGTTTCTGTGTTTCTATGTTTCTGTGATTCTATGTTTCTGTGTTTCTGTGTTTCTATGTTTCTGTGTTTCTATGTTTCTGTGTTTCTATGTTTCTGCGTTTCCATGTTTCTGTGTTTCTGTGTTTCCATTTTTCTGTAATTCTATGTTTCTGTGATTCTATGCTTCTGTGTTTCTGTCTTTCTTTGTTTCTGTGTTTCTATGTTTCTGTCATTCTATGTTTCTGTGTTTCTATGTTTCTCTGTTTCCATGTTTCTATGATTCTATGTTTCTGTGATTCTGTGTTTCTATGTTTCTGTGTTTCTATGTTTCTATGTTTCTATGTTTCGATGTTTCTGTGATTCTATGTTTCTGTGATTCTATGTTTCTGTGATTCTATGTTTCTGTGATTCTATGTTTCTGTAATTCTATGCTTCTGTGATTCTATGTTTCCGTGTTTCTATGTTTCTGTGATTCTATGTTTCTGTGATTCTATGTTTCTATGTTTCTGTGTTTCTATGTTTCTGTGATTCTATGCTTCTGTGATTCTATGTTTCTGTGTTTCTATGTTTCTGTGATTCTATGTTTCTGTGTTTCTATATTTCTGTGATTCTGTGTTTCTGTGATTCTATGTTTCTGTGATTCTATGTTTCTGTTATTCTATGTTTCTATATTTCTGTGTTTCTATGTTTCTGTCAGTTTCTATGTTTCTGTGATTCTATGTTTC
The DNA here is from genome assembly GCA_965263245.1 of Metamycoplasmataceae bacterium. Lineage (GTDB taxonomy): Bacteria > Bacillota_I > Bacilli_A > Mycoplasmatales > Metamycoplasmataceae > DT-68. Next base: position 24,057 of record CBDHHR010000323.1, read on the forward strand.
TGTGATTCTATATGTTTGTGTGATTCTATGTTTCTGTGTTTCTATGTTTCTGTGATTCTATGCTTCTGTGATTCTATGTTTCTGTGTTTCTATGTTTCTGTGATTCTATGTTTCTGTGTTTCTGTGTTTCTATGTTTCTGTGTTTCTATGTTTCTGCGTTTCCATGTTTCTGTGTTTCCATTTTTCTGTAATTCTATGTTTCTGTGATTCTATGCTTCTGTGTTTCTTTGTTTCTATGTTTCTGTGATTCTATGTTTCTGTGATTCTATGTTTCCGTGTTTCTATGTTTCTGTGATTCTATGTTTCTGTGATTCTATGTTTCTTTGATTCTATGTTTCTGTGATTCTATGTTTCTATATTTCTGTTTCTGTGTTTCTATGTTTCTGTGATTCTATGTTTCCATGTTTCTGTGATTCTATGTTTCTTTGATTCTATGCTTCTGTGCTTCTGTGATTCTATGTTTCTGTGATTCTATGTTTCTGTGATTCTATGTTTCTGTGATTCTATGTTTCTGTGATTCTATGTTTCTATATTTCTGTGTTTCTATGTTTCTGTCAGTTTCTATGTTTCTGTGATTCTATGTTTCTGTGATTCTATATGTTTGTGTGATTCTATGTTTCTGTGTTTCTAGGTTTCTGTGATTCTATGCTTCTGTGATTCTATGTTTCTGTGTTTCTATGTTTCTGTGATTCTATGTTTCTGTGTTTCTGTGTTTCTATGTTTCTGTGTTTCTATGTTTCTGTGTTTCTATGTTTCTGCGTTTCCATGTTTCTGTGTTTCTGTGTTTCCATTTTTCTGTAATTCTAAGTTTCTGTGATTCTATGCTTCTGTGTTTCTGTCTTTCTTTGTTTCTGTGTTTCTATGTTTCTGTCATTCTATGTTTCTGTGTTTCTATGATTCTATTTCTATGTTTCTGTGATTCTATGTTTCCGTGATTCTATGTTTCTGTGATTCTATGTTTCTATATTTCTGTGTTTCTGTGTTTCTATGTTTCTGTGATTCTATGTTTCCATGTTTCTGTGATTCTATGTTTCTGAGTTTCTGTGATTCTATGTTTCTGTGATTCTATGTTTCTGTGATTCTATGTTTCTATGCTTCTATGTTTCTATGCTTCTATGTTTCTATGCTTCTATGTTTCTGTGTTTCTATGATTCTATGATTCTATGTTTCTGTGTTTCTGTGATTCTATGTTTCTGTGTTTCTGTGATTCTATGTTTCTGTGATTCTATGTTTCTGTGTTTCTATGTTTCTATGCTTCTATGTTTTTTTGCTTCTATGTTTCTGTGTTTCTATGATTCTATGTTTCTGTGTTTCTGTGATTCTATGTTTCTGTGATTCTATGTTTCTGTGATTCTATGATTCTGTGTTTCTATGTTTCTGTGATTCTATGTTTCTGTGATTCTATGTTTCTGTGATTCTATGTTTCTATGTTTCTGTGTTCTATGTTTCTGTGATTCTATGTTTCTGTGATTCTATGTTTCTGTGATTCTATGTTTCTGTGATTCTATGTTTCTGTGATTCTATGTTTCTGTGATTCTATGTTTCTGTGTTTCTATGTTTCTATGTTTCTGTGTTTCTGTGATTCTATGTTTCTGTGATTCTCATGTTTCTGTGTTTCTGTGATTCTATGTTTCTGTCATTCTATGTTTCTGAGTTTCTGTGATTCTATGTTTCTGTGATTCTATGTTTCTGTGATTCTATGTTTCTGTGATTCTATATTTCTGTGTTTCTATGTTTCTGTGTTTCCATGTTTCTATGATTCTATGTTTCTGTGATTCTGTGTTTCTATGTTTCTGTGTTTCTATGTTTGTGTGTTTCTATGTTTCTATGTTTCCATGTTTCTGTGATTCTATGTTTCTGTGATTCTATGCTTCTGTGTTTCTGTGATTCTATGTTTCTGTGATTCTATGTTTCTGTGTTTCTGTGATTCTATGTTTCTGTAATTCTATGCTTCTGTGATTCTATGTTTCCGTGTTTCTATGTTTTTGTGATTCTATGTTTCTGTGATTCTATGTTTCTATGTTTCTGTGTTTCTATGTTTCTGTGATTCTATGCTTCTGTGTTTCTATGTTTCTGTGTTTCTGTGTTTCTGTGATTCTATGTTTCTGTGATTCTATGTTTCCGTGTTTCTATGTTTCTGTGATTCTATGTTTCCGTGTTTCTATGTTTCTGTGATTCTATGTTTCCGTGTTTCTATGTTTCTGTGATTCTATGTTTCTGTGATTCTATGTTTCTGTGTTTCTATGTTTCTGTGATTCTATGTTTCTGTGATTCTATGTTTCTGTGTTTCTATGTTTCTGTGATTCTATGTTTCTGTGATTCTATGTTTCTGTGTTTCTATGTTTCTGTGATTCTATGTTTCTGTGTTTCTATGTTTCTGTGTTTCTGTGATTCTATGTTTCTGTGATTCTCATGTTTCTGTGTTTCTATGTTTCTGTGTTTCTGTGATTCTATGTTTCTGTGATTCTATGTTTCTGTGATTCTATGTTTCTGTGTTTCTGTGATTCTATGTTTCTGTGATTCTATGTTTCTGTGTTTCTATGTTTCTGTGTTTCTGTGATTCTATGTTTCTGTGATTCTCATGTTTCTGTGTTTCTGTGATTCTATGTTTCTGTGTTTCTATGTTTCTGTGTTTCTGTGTTTCTGTGATTCTATGTTTCTGTGATTCTATGTTTCTGTGATTCTATGTTTCTGTGTTTCTGTGATTCTATGTTTCTGTGATTCTATGTTTCTGTGTTTCTGTGATTCTATGTTTCTGTGTTTCTATGTTTCTGTGATTCTATGTTTCTGTGATTCTATGTTTCTGTGATTCTATGTTTCCGTGTTTCTATGTTTCTGTGTTTCCATGTTTCTATGATTCTATGTTTCTGTGATTCTGTGTTTCTATGTTTCTGTGTTTCTATGTTTGTGTGTTTCTATGTTTCTATGTTTCCATGTTTCTGTGATTCTATGTTTCTGTGATTCTATGCTTCTGTGTTTCTGTGATTCTATGTTTCTGTGATTCTATGTTTCTGTGTTTCTGTGATTCTATGTTTCTGTAATTCTATGCTTCTGTGATTCTATGTTTCCGTGTTTCTATGTTTTTGTGATTCTATGTTTCTGTGATTCTATGTTTCTATGTTTCTGTCTTTCTATGTTTCTGTGATTCTATGCTTCTGTGATTCTATGTTTCTGTGTTTCTATGTTTCTGTGATTCTATGTTTCTGTCTTTCTATGTTTCTGTGATTCTATGTTTCTATGCTTCTATGTTTCTGTGTTTCTATGATTCTATGATTCTATGTTTCTGTGATTCTATATTTCTGTGTTTCTATGTTTCTATGCTTCTATGTTTCTGTGTTTCTATGATTCTATGTTTCTGTGTTTCTGTGATTCTATGTTTCTGTGCTTCTATATTTCTGTGATTCTATGTTTCTGTGTTTCTATGTTTCTGTGTTTCTATGTTTCCGTGTTTCTATGTTTCTGTGATTCCATGTTTCTGTGATTCTATGTTTCTATGCTTCTATGTTTCTATGCTTCTATGTTTCTGTGTTTCTATGATTCTATGATTCTATGTTTCTGTGTTTCCATGTTTCTGTGATTCTATGTTTCTGTGATTCTATGCTTCTGTGTTTCTGTGATTCTATGTTTCTGTGTTTCTATGTTTCTGTCATTCTATGTTTCTGTGTTTCTATGTTTCTATGTTTCCATGTTTCTGTGATTCTATGTTTCTATGATTCTATGGTTCTGTGTTTGTGTGATTCTATGTTTCTGTGATTCTATGTTTCTGTGATTCTATGTTTCTGTGATTCTATGTTTCTGTGATTCTATGTTTCTATGTTTCTATGTTTCTATGTTTCTGTGTTTCTATGTTTCTGTGATTCTATGCTTCTGTGATTCTATGTTTCTGTGATTCTATGTTTCTATGTGTGATTCTATGTTTCTGTGTTTCTATGTTTCTCTGTTTCCATGTTTCTATGATTCTATGTTTCTGTGATTCTGTGTTTCTATGTTTATGTGTTTCTATGTTTCTATGTTTCTATGTTTCCATGTTTCTGTGATTCTATGTTTCTGTGATTCTATGTTTCTGTGATTCTATGTTTCTGTGATTCTATGTTTCTGTAATTCTATGCTTCTGTGATTCTATGTTTCCGTGTTTCTATGTTTCTGTGATTCTATGTTTCTGTGATTCTATGTTTCTATGTTTCTGTGTTTCTATGTTTCTGTGATTCTATGCTTCTGTGATTCTATGTTTCTGTGTTTCTATGTTTCTGTGATTCTATGTTTCTGTGTTTCTATGTTTCCGTGTTTCTATGTTTCTGTGATTCTATGTTTCTGTGATTCTATGTTTCTTTGATTCTATGTTTCTGTGATTCTATGTTTCTATATTTCTGTTTCTGTGTTTCTATGTTTCTGTGATTCTATGTTTCCATGTTTCTGTGATTCTATGTTTCTTTGATTCTATGCTTCTGTGCTTCTGTGATTCTATGTTTCTGTGATTCTATGTTTCTGTGATTCTATGTTTCTGTGATTCTATGTTTCTGTGATTCTATGTTTCTGTGTTTCTATGTTTCTATGTTTCTGTGTTTCTGTGATTCTATGTTTCTGTGATTCTCATGTTTCTGTGTTTCTGTGATTCTATGTTTCTGTGATTCTATGTTTCTGAGTTTCTGTGATTCTATGTTTCTGTGATTCTATGTTTCTGTGATTCTATGTTTCTGTGATTCTATATTTCTGTGTTTCTATGTTTCTGTGTTTCCATGTTTCTATGATTCTATGTTTCTGTGATTCTGTGTTTCTATGTTTCTGTGTTTCTATGTTTGTGTGTTTCTATGTTTCTATGTTTCCATGTTTCTGTGATTCTATGTTTCTGTGATTCTATGCTTCTGTGTTTCTGTGATTCTATGTTTCTGTGATTCTATGTTTCTGTGTTTCTGTGGTTCTATGTTTCTGTAATTCTATGCTTCTGTGATTCTATGTTTCCGTGTTTCTATGTTTTTGTGATTCTATGTTTCTGTGATTCTATGTTTCTATGTTTCTGTGTTTCTATGTTTCTGTGATTCTATGCTTCTGTGATTCTATGTTTCTGTGTTTCTATGTTTCTGTGATTCTATGTTTCTGTCTTTCTATGTTTCTGTGATTCTATGTTTCTATGCTTCTATGTTTCTGTGTTTCTATGATTCTATGATTCTATGTTTCTGTGATTCTATATTTCTGTGTTTCTATGTTTCTATGCTTCTATGTTTCTGTGTTTGTATGATTCTATGTTTGTGTGTTTCTGTGATTCTATGTTTCTGTGATTCTATATTTCTGTGATTCTATGTTTCTGTGTTTCTATGTTTCTGTGTTTCTATGTTTCTGTGATTCTATGTTTCTGTGATTCTATGTTTCTGTGTTTCTATGTTTCTGTGTTTCTATGTTTCCGTGTTTCTATGTTTCTGTGATTCCATGTTTCTGTGATTCTATGTTTCTATGCTTCTATGTTTCTATGCTTCTATGTTTCTGTGTTTCTATGATTCTATGATTCTATGTTTCTGTGTTTCCATGTTTCTGTGATTCTATGTTTCTGTGATTCTATGCTTCTGTGTTTCTGTGATTCTATGTTTCTGTGTTTCTATGTTTCTGTCATTCTATGTTTCTGTGTTTCTATGTTTCTATGTTTCCATGTTTCTGTGATTCTATGTTTCTCTGATTCTATGCTTCTGTGTTTCTGTGATTCTATGTTTCTGTTATTCTATGTTTCTGTGATTCTATGTTTCTGTGAGTTTCTATGTTTCTGTGATTCTATGTTTCTTTGATTCTATATGTTTGTGTGATTCTATGTTTCTGTGTTTCTATGTTTCTGTGATTCTATGCTTCTGTGATTCTATGTTTCTGTGATTCTATGTTTCTATGTTTGTGTGATTCTATGTTTCTGTGTTTCTATGTTTCTCTGTTTTCATGTTTCTATGATTCTATGTTTCTGTGATTCTGTGTTTCTATGTTTCTGTGTTTCTATGTTTCTATGTTTCTATGTTTCCATGTTTCTGTGATTCTATGTTTCTGTGATTCTATGTTTCTGTGATTCTATGTTTCTGTGATTCTATGTTTCTGTAATTCTATGCTTCTGTGATTCTATGTTTCCGTGTTTCTATGTTTCTGTGATTCTATGTTTCTGTGATTCTATGTTTCTATGTTTCTGTGTTTCTATGTTTCTGTGATTCTATGCTTCTGTGATTCTATGTTTCTGTGTTTCTATGTTTCTGTGATTCTATGTTTCTGTGTTTCTATATTTCTGTGATTCTATGTTTCTGTGATTCTATGTTTCTATGATTCTATGTTTCTGTTATTCTATGTTTCTATATTTCTGTGTTTCTATGTTTCTGTCAGTTTCTATGTTTCTGTGATTCTATGTTTCTGTGATTCTATGTTTCTGTGATTTTATGTTTCTGTGTTTCTATGTTTCTATGCTTCTATGTTTCTTTCCTTCTATGTTTCTGTGTTTCTATGATTCTATGTTTCTGTGTTTCTGTGATTCTATGTTTCTGTGTTTCTATGTTTCTATGTTTCTATGCTTCTATGTTTCTGTGTTTCTATGATTCTATGATTCTATGTTTCCGTATTTCTATGTTTCCGTGTTTCCATGTTTCTGTGATTCTATGTTTCTGTGTTTCTATGTTTCTATGCTTCTATGTTTCTGTGTTTCTATGATTCTATGATTCTATGTTTCTGTGTTTCTGTGATTCTATGTTTCTGTGTTTCTATGTTTCTATGCTTCTATGTTTCTGCGTTTCTATGATTCTATGAATCTATGTTTCTGTGTTTCTGTGATTCTATGTTTCTGTGATTCTATATTTCTGTGATTCTATGTTTCTGTGTTTCTATGTTTCTGAGTTTCTATGTTTCTGTGATTCTATGTTTCTGTGATTCTATGTTTCTGTGTTTCTATGTTTCTGTGTTTCTATGTTTCTGTGATTCTATGTTTCTGTGATTCTATGTTTCTGTGTTTCTATGTTTCTATGCTTCTATGTTTCTGTGTTTCTATGATTCTATGTTTCTGTGTTTCCGTGATTCTATGTTTCTGTGATTCTATGTTTCTGTGATTCTATGATTCTGTGTTTCTATGTTTCTGTGATTCTATGTTTCTGTGATTCTATGTTTCTGAGATTCTATGTTTCTGTGATTCTATGTTTCTATGTTTCTGTGTTTCTATGTTTCTGTGATTCTATGTTTCTGTGATTCTATGTTTCTATGTTTCTATGTTTCTATGCTTCTATGTTTCTATGCTTCTATGTTTCTGTGTTTCTATGATTCTATGATTCTATGTTTCTGTGTTTCTGTGATTCTATGTTTCTGTGTTTCTATGTTTCTATGCTTCTATGTTTCTTTGCTTCTATGTTTCTGTGTTTCTATGATTCTATGTTTCTGTGTTTCTGTGATTCTATGTTTCTGTGATTCTATGTTTCTGTGATTCTATGATTCTGTGTTTCTATGTTTCTGTGATTCTATGTTTCTGTGTTTCTATGTTTCTGTGATTCTATGTTTCTATGTTTCTGTGTTCTATGTTTCTGTGATTCTATGTTTCTGTGATTCTATGTTTCTGTGATTCTATGTTTCTGTGATTCTATGTTTCTATGATTCTATGTTTCTGTGATTCTATGTTTCTGTGTTTCTATGTTTCTATGTTTCCATGTTTCTGTGATTCTATGTTTCTGTGATTCTATGCTTCTGTGTTTCTGTGATTCTATGTTTCTGTGATTCTATGTTTCTGAGTTTCTGTGATTCTATGTTTCTGTGTTTCTATGTTTCTATGTTTCTATGCTTCTATGTTTCTGTGTTTCTATGATTCTATGATTCTGTGTTTCCGTATTTCTATGTTTCCGTGTTTCCATGTTTCTGTGATTCTATGTTTCTGTGTTTCTATGTTTCTATGCTTCTATGTTTCTGTGTTTCTATGATTCTATGATTCTATGTTTCTGTGTTTCTGTGATTCTATGTTTCTGTGTTTCTATGTTTCTATGCTTCTATGTTTCTGCGTTTCTATGATTCTATGAATCTATGTTTCTGTGTTTCTGTGATTCTATGTTTCTGTGATTCTATATTTCTGTGATTCTATGTTTCTGTGTTTCTATGTTTCTGTGTTTCTATGTTTCTGTGATTCTATGTTTCTGTGATTCTATGTTTCTGTGTTTCTATGTTTCTGTGTTTCTATGTTTCTGTGATTCTATGTTTCTGTGATTCTATGTTTCTGTGTTTCTATGTTTCTATGCTTCTATGTTTCTGTGTTTCTATGATTCTATGTTTCTGTGTTTCCGTGATTCTATGTTTCTGTGATTCTATGTTTCTGTGATTCTATGATTCTGTGTTTCTATGTTTCTGTGATTCTATGTTTCTGTGATTCTATGTTTCTGAGATTCTATGTTTCTGTGATTCTATGTTTCTATGTTTCTGTGTTTCTATGTTTCTGTGATTCTATGTTTCTGTGATTCTATGTTTCTATGTTTCTATGCTTCTATGTTTCTATGCTTCTATGTTTCTGTGTTTCTATGATTCTATGATTCTATGTTTCTGTGTTTCTGTGATTCTATGTTTCTGTGTTTCTATGTTTCTATGCTTCTATGTTTCTTTGCTTCTATGTTTCTGTGTTTCTATGATTCTATGTTTCTGTGTTTCTGTGATTCTATGTTTCTGTGATTCTATGTTTCTGTGATTCTATGATTCTGTGTTTGTATGTTTCTGTGATTCTATGTTTCTGTGATTCTATGTTTCTGTGATTCTATGTTTCTATGTTTCTGTGTTCTATGTTTCTGTGATTCTATGTTTCTGTGATTCTATGTTTCTGTGATTCTATGTTTCTGTGATTCTATGTTTCTGTGATTCTATGTTTCTGTGATTCTATGTTTCTGTGTTTCTATGTTTCTATGTTTACATGTTTCTGTGATTCTATGTTTCTGTGATTCTATGCTTCTGTGTTTCTGTGATTCTATGTTTCTGTGATTCTATGTTTCTGAGTTTCTGTGATTCTATGTTTCTGTGATTCTATGTTTCTGTGATTCTATGTTTCTGTGATTCTATGTTTCTGTGTTTCTGTGATTCTATGTTTCTGTGATTCTTTGTTTCTGTGATTCTATGATTCTGTGTTTCTATGTTTCTGTGATTCTATGTTTCCGTGATTCTATGTTTCTGTGATTCTATGTTTCTGTGATTCTATGTTTCTATGTTTCTGTGTTTCTATGTTTCTGTGATTCTATGTTTCTGTGATTCTATGTTTCTATGCATCTATGTTTCTATGCTTCTATGTTTCTATGCTTCTATGTTTCTGTGTTTCTATGATTCTATGATTCTATGTTTCTGTGTTTCTGTGATTCTATGTTTCTGTGTTTCTGTGATTCTATGTTTCTGTGATTCTATGTTTCTGTGTTTCTATGTTTCTATGCTTCTATGTTTCTTTGCTTCTATGTTTCTGTGTTTCTATGATTCTATGTTTCTGTGTTTCTGTGATTCTATGTTTCTGTGATTCTATGTTTCTGTGATTCTATGATTCTGTGTTTCTATGTTTCTGTGATTCTATGTTTCTGTGATTCTATGTTTCTGTGATTCTATGTTTCTATGTTTCTGTGTTCTATGTTTCTGTGATTCTATGTTTCTGTGATTCTATGTTTCTGTGATTCTATGTTTCTGTGATTCTATGTTTCTGTGATTCTATGTTTCTGTGATTCTATGTTTCTGTGTTTCTATGTTTCTATGTTTCCATGTTTCTGTGATTCTTTGTTTCTGTGATTCTATGCTTCTGTGTTTCTGTGATTCTATGTTTCTGTGATTCTATGTTTCTGAGTTTCTGTGATTCTATGTTTCTGTGATTCTATGTTTCTTTGATTCTATGTTTCTGTGATTCTATGTTTCTGTGTTTCTATGTTTCTGTGTTTCCATGTTTCTATGATTCTATGTTTCTGTGATTCTGTGTTTCTATGTTTCTGTGTTTCTATGTTTCTGTGTTTCTATGTTTCTATGTTTCCATGTTTCTGTGATTCTATGTTTCTGTGATTCTATGCTTCTGTGTTTCTGTGATTCTATGTTTCTGTGATTCTATGTTTCTGTGTTTCTGTGATTCTATGTTTCTGTAATTCTATGCTTCTGTGATTCTATGTTTCCGTGTTTCTATGTTTTTGTGATTCTATGTTTCTGTGATTCTATGTTTCTATGTTTCTGTGTTTCTATGTTTCTGTGATTCTATGCTTCTGTGATTCTCTGTTTCTGTGTTTCTATGTTTCTGTGATTCTATGTTTCTGTCTTTCTATGTTTCTGTGATTCTATGTTTCTATGCTTCTATGTTTCTGTGTTTCTATGATTCTATGATTCTATGTTTCTGTGATTCTATATTTCTGTGTTTCTATGTTTCTATGCTTCTATGTTTCTGTGTTTCTATGATTCTATGTTTCTGTGTTTCTGTGATTCTATGTTTCTGTGATTCTATATTTCTGTGATTCTATGTTTCTGTGTTTCTATGTTTCTGTGTTTCTATGTTTCTGTGATTCTATGTTTCTGTGATTCTATGTTTCTGTGTTTCTATGTTTCTGTGTTTCTATGTTTCCGTGTTTCTATGTTTCTGTGATTCCATGTTTCTGTGATTCTATGTTTCTATGCTTCTATGTTTCTATGCTTCTATGTTTCTGTGTTTCTATGATTCTATGATTCTATGTTTCTGTGTTTCCATGTTTCTGTGATTCTATGTTTCTGTGATTCTATGCTTCTGTGTTTCTGTGATTCTATGTTTCTGTGTTTCTATGTTTCTGTCATTCTATGTTTCTGTGTTTCTATGTTTCTATGTTTCCATGTTTCTGTGATTCTATGTTTCTATGATTCTATGCTTCTGTGTTTCTGTGATTCTATGTTTCTGTTATTCTATGTTTCTGTGATTCTATGTTTCTGTCAGTTTCTATGTTTCTGTGATTCTATGTTTCTGTGATTCTATATGTTTGTGTGATTCTATGTTTCTGTGTTTCTATGTTTCTGTGATTCTATGCTTCTGTGATTCTATGTTTCTGTGATTCTATGTTTCTATGTTTGGGTGATTCTATGTTTCTGTGTTTCTATGTTTCTCTGTTTCCATGTTTCTATGATTCTATGTTTCTGTGATTCTGTGTTTCTATGTTTCTGTGTTTCTATGTTTCTATGTTTCTATGTTTCCATGTTTCTGTGATTCTATGTTTCTGTGATTCTATGTTTCTGTCATTCTATGTTTCTGTGATTCTATGTTTCTGTAATTCTATGCTTCTGTGATTCTATGTTTCCGTGTTTCTATGTTTCTGTGATTCTATGTTTCTGTGATTCTATGTTTCTATGTTTCTGTGTTTCTATGTTTCTGTGATTCTATGCTTCTGTGATTCTATGTTTCTGTGTTTCTATGTTTCTGTGATTCTATGTTTCTGTGTTTCTATATTTCTGTGATTCTATGTTTCTGTGATTCTATGTTTCTGTGATTCTATGTTTCTGTTATTCTATGTTTCTATATTTCTGTGTTTCTATGTTTCTGTCAGTTTCTATGTTTCTTTGATTCTATGTTTCTGTGATTCTATATGTTTGTGTGATTCTATGTTTCTGTGTTTCTATGTTTCTGTGATTCTATGCTTCTGTGATTCTATGTTTCTGTGTTTCTATGTTTCTGTGATTCTATGTTTCTGTGTTTCTGTGTTTCTATGTTTCTGTGTTTCTATGTTTCTGCGTTTCCATGTTTCTGTGTTTCCATTTTTCTGTAATTCTATGTTTCTGTGATTCTATGCTTCTGTGTTTCTTTGTTTCTATGTTTCTGTGATTCTATGTTTCTGTGATTCTATGTTTCCGTGTTTCTATGTTTCTGTGATTCTATGTTTCTGTGATTCTATGTTTCTTTGATTCTATGTTTCTGTGATTCTATGTTTCTATATTTCTGTTTCTGTGTTTCTATGTTTCTGTGATTCTATGTTTCCATGTTTCTGTGATTCTATGTTTCTTTGATCCTATGCTTCTGTGCTTCTGTGATTCTATGTTTCTGTGATTCTATGTTTCTGTGATTCTATGTTTCTGTGATTCTATGTTTCTGTGATTCTATGTTTCTATATTTCTGTGTTTCTATGTTTCTGTCAGTTTCTATGTTTCTGTGATTCTATGTTTCTGTGATTCTAGATGTTTGTGTGATTCTATGTTTCTGTATTTCTATGTTTCTGTGATTCTATGCTTCTGTGATTCTATGTTTCTGTGTTTCTATGTTTCTGTGATTCTATGTTTCTGTGTTTCTGTGTTTCTATGTTTCTGTGTTTCTATGTTTCTGTGTTTCTATGTTTCTGCGTTTCCATGTTTCTGTGTTTCTGTGTTTCCATTTTTCTGTAATTCTATGTTTCTGTGATTCTATGCTTCTGTGTTTCTGTCTTTCTTTGTTTCTGTGTTTCTATGTTTCTGTCATTCTATGTTTCTGTGTTTCTATGATTCTATTTCTATGTTTCTGTGATTCTATGTTTCCGTGATTCTATGTTTCTGTGATTCTATGTTTCTATATTTCTGTGTTTCTGTGTTTCTATGTTTCTGTGATTCTATGTTTCTATGTTTCTGTGATTCTATGTTTCTGAGTTTCTGTGATTCTATGTTTCTGTGATTCTATGTTTCTGTGATTCTATGTTTCTATGCTTCTATGTTTCTATGCTTCTATGTTTCTATGCTTCTATGTTTCTGTGTTTCTATGATTCTATGATTCTATGTTTCTGTGTTTCTGTGATTCTATGTTTCTGTGTTTCTGTGATTCTATGTTTCTGTGATTCTATGTTTCTGTGTTTCTATGTTTCTATGCTTCTATGTTTCTTTGCTTCTATGTTTCTGTGTTTCTATGATTCTATGTTTCTGTGTTTCTGTGATTCTATGTTTCTGTGATTCTATGTTTCTGTGATTCTATGATTCTGTGTTTCTATGTTTCTGTGATTCTATGTTTCTGTGATTCTATGTTTCTGTGATTCTATGTTTCTATGTTTCTGTGTTCTATGTTTCTGTGATTCTATGTTTCTGTGATTCTATGTTTCTGTGATTCTATGTTTCTGTGATTCTATGTTTCTGTGATTCTATGTTTCTGTGATTCTATGTTTCTGTGTTTCTATGTTTCTATGTTTCTGTGTTTCTGTGATTCTATGTTTCTGTGATTCTCATGTTTCTGTGTTTCTGTGATTCTATGTTTCTGTGATTCTATGTTTCTGAGTTTCTGTGATTCTATGTTTCTGTGATTCTATGTTTCTGTGATTCTATGTTTCTGTGATTCTATATTTCTGTGTTTCTATGTTTCTGTGTTTCCATGTTTCTATGATTCTATGTTTCTGTGATTCTGTGTTTCTATGTTTCTGTGTTTCTATGTTTGTGTGTTTCTATGTTTCTATGTTTCCATGTTTCTGTGATTCTATGTTTCTGTGATTCTATGCTTCTGTGTTTCTGTGATTCTATGTTTCTGTGATTCTATGTTTCTGTGTTTCTGTGATTCTATGTTTCTGTAATTCTATGCTTCTGTGATTCTATGTTTCCGTGTTTCTATGTTTTTGTGATTCTATGTTTCTGTGATTCTATGTTTCTATGTTTCTGTGTTTCTATGTTTCTGTGATTCTATGCTTCTGTGATTCTATGTTTCTGTGTTTCTATGTTTCTGTGATTCTATGTTTCTGTCTTTCTATGTTTCTGTGATTCTATGTTTCTATGCTTCTATGTTTCTGTGTTTCTATGATTCTATGATTCTATGTTTCTGTGTTTCTGTGATTCTATGTTTCTGTGATTCTATATTTCTGTGATTCTATGTTTCTGTGTTTCTATGTTTCTGTGTTTCTATGTTTCTGTGTTTCTATGTTTCTATGCTTCTATGTTTCTGTGTTTCTATGATTCTATGTTTCTGTGTTTCTGTGATTCTATGTTTCTGTGATTCTATATTTCTGTGATTCTATGTTTCTGTGTTTCTATGTTTCTGTGTTTCTATGTTTCTGTGATTCTATGTTTCTGTGATTCTATGTTTCTGTGTTTCTATGTTTCTGTGTTTCTATGTTTCCGTGTTTCTATGTTTCTGTGATTCCATGTTTCTGTGATTCTATGTTTCTATGCTTCTATGTTTCTATGCTTCTATGTTTCTGTGTTTCTATGATTCTATGATTCTATGTTTCTGTGTTTCCATGTTTCTGTGATTCTATGTTTCTGTGATTCTATGCTTCTGTGTTTCTGTGATTCTATGTTTCTGTGTTCCTATGTTTCTGTCATTCTATGTTTCTGTGTTTCTATGTTTCTATGTTTCCATGTTTCTGTGATTCTATGTTTCTATGATTCTATGGTTCTGTGTTTCTGTGATTCTATGTTTCTGTGATTCTATGTTTCTATGATTCTATGTTTCTGTGATTCTATGTTTCTGTGATTCTATGTTTCTATGTTTCTATGTTTCTGTGTTTCTATGTTTCTGTGATTCTATGCTTCTGTGATTCTATGTTTCTGTGATTCTATGTTTCTATGTTTCTGTGATTCTATGTTTCTGTGTTTCTATGTTTCTCTGTTTCCATGTTTCTATGATTCTATGTTTCTGTGATTCTGTGTTTCTATGTTTCTGTGTTTCTATGTTTCTATGTTTCTATGTTTCCATGTTTCTGTGATTCTATGTTTCTGTGATTCTATGTTTCTGTGATTCTATGTTTCTGTGATTCTATGTTTCTGTAATTCTATGCTTCTGTGATTCTATGTTTCCGTGTTTCTATGTTTCTGTGATTCTATGTTTCTGTGATTCTATGTTTCTATGTTTCTGTGTTTCTATGTTTCTGTGATTCTATGTTTCTGTGATTCTATGTTTCTGTGTTTCTATGTTTCTGTGATTCTATGTTTCTGTGTTTCTATGTTTCCGTGTTTCTATGTTTCTGTGATTCTATGTTTCTGTGATTCTATGTTTCTTTGATTCTATGTTTCTGTGATTCTATGTTTCTATATTTCTGTTTCTGTGTTTCTATGTTTCTGTGATTCTATGTTTCCATGTTTCTGTGATTCTATGTTTCTTTGATTCTATGCTTCTGTGCTTCTGTGATTCTATGTTTCTGTGATTCTATGTTTCTGTGATTCTATGTTTCTGTGATTCTATGTTTCTGTGATTCTATGTTTCTATATTTCTGTGTTTCTATGTTTCTGTCAGTTTCTATGTTTCTGTGATTCTATGTTTCTGTGATTCTATATGTTTGTGTGATTCTATGTTTCTGTGTTTCTATGTTTCTGTGATTCTATGCTTCTGTGATTCTATGTTTCTGTGTTTCTATGTTTCTGTGATTCTATGTTTCTGTGTTTCTGTGTTTCTATGTTTCTGTGTTTCTATGTTTCTGTGTTTCTATGTTTCTGCGTTTCCATGTTTCTGTGTTTCTGTGTTTCCATTTTTCTGTAATTCTATGTTTCTGTGATTCTATGCTTCTGTGTTTCTGTCTTTCTTTGTTTCTGTGTTTCTATGTTTCTGTCATTCTATGTTTCTGTGTTTCTATGATTCTATTTCTATGTTTCTGTGATTCTATGTTTCTGTGATTCTATGTTTCTGTGATTCTATGTTTCTATATTTCTGTGTTTCTGTGTTTCTGTGTTTCTATGTTTCTGTGATTCTATGTTTCCATGTTTCTGTGATTCTATGTTTCTGAGTTTCTGTGATTCTATGTTTCTGTGATTCTATGTTTCTGTGATTCTATGTTTCTATGCTTCTATGTTTCTATGCTTCTATGTTTCTATGCTTCTATGTTTCTGTGTTTCTATGATTCTATGATTCTATGTTTCTGTGTTTCTGTGATTCTATGTTTCTGTGTTTCTGTGATTCTATGTTTCTGTGATTCTATGTTTCTGTGTTTCTATGTTTCTATGCTTCTATGTTTCTTTGCTTCTATGTTTCTGTGTTTCTATGATTCTATGTTTCTGTGTTTCTGTGATTCTATGTTTCTGTGATTCTATGTTTCTGTGATTCTATGATTCTGTGTTTCTATGTTTCTGTGATTCTATGTTTCTGTGATTCTATGTTTCTGTGATTCTATGTTTCTATGTTTCTGTGTTCTATGTTTCTGTGATTCTATGTTTCTGTGATTCTATGTTTCTGTGATTCTATGTTTCTGTGATTCTATGTTTCTGTGATTCTATGTTTCTGTGATTCTATGTTTCTGTGTTTCTATGTTTCTATGTTTCCATGTTTCTGTGATTCTTTGTTTCTGTGATTCTATGCTTCTGTGTTTCTGTGATTCTATGTTTCTGTGATTCTATGTTTCTGAGTTTCTGTGATTCTATGTTTCTGTGATTCTATGTTTCTTTGATTCTATGTTTCTGTGATTCTATGTTTCTGTGTTTCTATGTTTCTGTGTTTCCATGTTTCTATGATTCTATGTTTCTGTGATTCTGTGTTTCTATGTTTCTGTGTTTCTATGTTTCTGTGTTTCTATGTTTCTATGTTTCCATGTTTCTGTGATTCTATGTTTCTGTGATTCTATGCTTCTGTGTTTCTGTGATTCTATGTTTCTGTGATTCTATGTTTCTGTGTTTCTGTGATTCTATGTTTCTGTAATTCTATGCTTCTGTGATTCTATGTTTCCGTGTTTCTATGTTTTTGTGATTCTATGTTTCTGTGATTCTATGTTTCTATGTTTCTGTGTTTCTATGTTTCTGTGATTCTATGCTTCTGTGATTCTCTGTTTCTGTGTTTCTATGTTTCTGTGATTCTATATTTCTGTGTTTCTATGTTTCTATGCTTCTATGTTTCTGTGTTTCTATGATTCTATGTTTCTCTGTTTCTGTGATTCTATGTTTCTGTGATTCTATATTTCTGTGATTCTATGTTTCTGTGTTTCTATGTTTCTGTGTTTCTATGTTTCTGTGATTCTATGTTTCTGTGATTCTATGTTTCTGTGTTTCTATGTTTCTGTGTTTCTATGTTTCCGTGTTTCTATGTTTCTGTGATTCCATGTTTCTGTGATTCTATGTTTCTATGCTTCTATGTTTCTATGCTTCTATGTTTCTGTGTTTCTATGATTCTATGATTCTATGTTTCTGTGTTTCCATGTTTCTGTGATTCTATGTTTCTGTGATTCTATGCTTCTGTGTTTCTGTGATTCTATGTTTCTGTGTTTCTATGTTTCTGTCATTCTATGTTTCTGTGTTTCTATGTTTCTATGTTTCCATGTTTCTGTGATTCTATGTTTCTATGATTCTATGCTTCTGTGTTTCTGTGATTCTATGTTTCTGTTATTCTATGTTTCTGTGATTCTATGTTTCTGTCAGTTTCTATGTTTCTGTGATTCTATGTTTCTGTGATTCTATATGTTTGTGTGATTCTATGTTTCTGTGTTTCTATGTTTCTGTGATTCTATGCTTCTGTGATTCTATGTTTCTGTGATTCTATGTTTCTATGTTTGGGTGATTCTATGTTTCTGTGTTTCTATGTTTCTCTGTTTCCATGTTTCTATGATTCTATGTTTCTGTGATTCTGTGTTTCTATGTTTCTGTGTTTCTATGTTTCTATGTTTCTATGTTTCCATGTTTCTGTGATTCTATGTTTCTGTGATTCTATGTTTCTGTCATTCTATGTTTCTGTGATTCTATGTTTCTGTAATTCTATGCTTCTGTGATTCTATGTTTCCGTGTTTCTATGTTTCTGTGATTCTATGTTTCTGTGATTCTATGTTTCTATGTTTCTGTGTTTCTATGTTTCTGTGATTCTATGCTTCTGTGATTCTATGTTTCTGTGTTTCTATGTTTCTGTGATTCTATGTTTCTGTGTTTCTATATTTCTGTGATTCTATGTTTCTGTGATTCTATGTTTCTGTGATTCTATGTTTCTGTTATTCTATGTTTCTATATTTCTGTGTTTCTATGTTTCTGTCAGTTTCTATGTTTCTTTGATTCTATGTTTCTGTGATTCTATATGTTTGTGTGATTCTATGTTTCTGTGTTTCTATGTTTCTGTGATTCTATGCTTCTGTGATTCTATGTTTCTGTGTTTCTATGTTTCTGTGATTCTATGTTTCTGTGTTTCTGTGTTTCTATGTTTCTGTGTTTCTATGTTTCTGCGTTTCCATGTTTCTGTGTTTGCATTTTTCTGTAATTCTATGTTTCTGTGATTCTATGCTTCTGTGTTTCTTTGTTTCTATGTTTCTGTGATTCTATGTTTCTGTGATTCTATGTTTCCGTGTTTCTATGTTTCTGTGATTCTATGTTTCTGTGATTCTATGTTTCTTTGATTCTATGTTTCTGTGATTCTATGTTTCTATATTTCTGTTTCTGTGTTTCTATGTTTCTGTGATTCTATGTTTCCATGTTTCTGTGATTCTATGTTTCTTTGATCCTATGCTTCTGTGCTTCTGTGATTCTATGTTTCTGTGATTCTATGTTTCTGTGATTCTATGTTTCTGTGATTCTATGTTTCTGTGATTCTATGTTTCTATATTTCTGTGTTTCTATGTTTCTGTCAGTTTCTATGTTTCTGTGATTCTATGTTTCTGTGATTCTAGATGTTTGTGTGATTCTATGTTTCTGTGTTTCTATGTTTCTGTGATTCTATGCTTCTGTGATTCTATGTTTCTGTGTTTCTATGTTTCTGTGATTCTATGTTTCTGTGTTTCTGTGTTTCTATGTTTCTGTGTTTCTATGTTTCTGTGTTTCTATGTTTCTGCGTTTCCATGTTTCTGTGTTTCTGTGTTTCCATTTTTCTGTAATTCTATGTTTCTGTGATTCTATGCTTCTGTGTTTCTGTCTTTCTTTGTTTCTGTGTTTCTATGTTTCTGTCATTCTATGTTTCTGTGTTTCTATGATTCTATTTCTATGTTTCTGTGATTCTATGTTTCCGTGATTCTATGTTTCTGTGATTCTATGTTTCTATATTTCTGTGTTTCTGTGTTTCTATGTTTCTGTGATTCTATGTTTCTATGTTTCTGTGATTCTATGTTTCTGAGTTTCTGTGATTCTATGTTTCTGTGATTCTATGTTTCTGTGATTCTATGTTTCTATGCTTCTATATTTCTATGCTTCTATGTTTCTATGCTTCTATGTTTCTGTGTTTCTATGATTCTATGATTCTATGTTTCTGTGTTTCTGTGATTCTATGTTTCTGTGTTTCTGTGATTCTATGTTTCTGTGATTCTATGTTTCTGTGTTTCTATGTTTCTATGCTTCTATGTTTCTTTGCTTCTATGTTTCTGTGTTTCTATGATTCTATGTTTCTGTGTTTCTGTGATTCTATGTTTCTGTGATTCTATGTTTCTGTGATTCTATGATTCTGTGTTTCTATGTTTCTGTGATTCTATGTTTCTGTGATTCTATGTTTCTGTGATTCTATGTTTCTATGTTTCTGTGTTCTATGTTTCTGTGATTCTATGTTTCTGTGATTCTATGTTTCTGTGATTCTATGTTTCTGTGATTCTATGTTTCTGTGATTCTATGTTTCTGTGATTCTATGTTTCTGTGTTTCTATGTTTCTATGTTTCTGTGTTTCTGTGATTCTATGTTTCTGTGATTCTCATGTTTCTGTGTTTCTGTGATTCTATGTTTCTGTGATTCTATGTTTCTGAGTTTCTGTGATTCTATGTTTCTGTGATTCTATGTTTCTGTGATTCTATGTTTCTGTGATTCTATATTTCTGTGTTTCTATGTTTCTGTGTTTCCATGTTTCTATGATTCTATGTTTCTGTGATTCTGTGTTTCTATGTTTCTGTGTTTCTATGTTTGTGTGTTTCTATGTTTCTATGTTTCCATGTTTCTGTGATTCTATGTTTCTGTGATTCTATGCTTCTGTGTTTCTGTGATTCTATGTTTCTGTGATTCTATGTTTCTGTGTTTCTGTGATTCTATGTTTCTGTAATTCTATGCTTCTGTGATTCTATGTTTCCGTGTTTCTATGTTTTTGTGATTCTATGTTTCTGTGATTCTATGTTTCTATGTTTCTGTGTTTCTATGTTTCTGTGATTCTATGCTTCTGTGATTCTATGTTTCTGTGTTTCTATGTTTCTGTGATTCTATGTTTCTGTCTTTCTATGTTTCTGTGATTCTATGTTTCTATGCTTCTATGTTTCTGTGTTTCTATGATTCTATGATTCTATGTTTCTGTGATTCTATATTTCTGTGTTTCTATGTTTCTATGCTTCTATGTTTCTGTGTTTCTATGATTCTATGTTTCTGTGTTTCTGTGATTCTATGTTTCTGTGATTCTATATTTCTGTGATTCTATGTTTCTGTGTTTCTATGTTTCTGTGTTTCTATGTTTCTGTGATTCTATGTTTCTGTGATTCTATGTTTCTGTGTTTCTATGTTTCTGTGTTTCTATGTTTCCGTGTTTCTATGTTTCTGTGATTCAATGTTTCTGTGATTCTATGTTTCTATGCTTCTATGTTTCTATGCTTCTATGTTTCTGTGTTTCTATGATTCTATGATTCTATGTTTCTGTGTTTCCATGTTTCTGTGATTCTATGTTTCTGTGATTCTATGCTTCTGTGTTTCTGTGATTCTATGTTTCTGTGTTTCTATGTTTCTGTCATTCTATGTTTCTGTGTTTCTATGTTTCTATGTTTCCATGTTTCTGTGATTCTATGTTTCTATGATTCTATGCTTCTGTGTTTCTGTGATTCTATGTTTCTGTTATTCTATGTTTCTGTGATTCTATGTTTCTGTCAGTTTCTATGTTTCTGTGATTCTATGTTTCTGTGATTCTATATGTTTGTGTGATTCTATGTTTCTGTGTTTCTATGTTTCTGTGATTCTATGCTTCTGTGATTCTATGTTTCTGTGATTCTATGTTTCTATGTTTGGGTGATTCTATGTTTCTGTGTTTCTATGTTTCTCTGTTTCCATGTTTCTATGATTCTATGTTTCTGTGATTCTGTGTTTCTATGTTTCTGTGTTTCTATGTTTCTATGTTTCTATGTTTCCATGTTTCTGTGATTCTATGTTTCTGTGATTCTATGTTTCTGTCATTCTATGTTTCTGTGATTCTATGTTTCTGTAATTCTATGCTTCTGTGATTCTATGTTTCCGTGTTTCTATGTTTCTGTGATTCTATGTTTCTGTGATTGTATGTTTCTATGTTTCTGTGTTTCTATGTTTCTGTGATTCTATGCTTCTGTGATTCTATGTTTCTGTGTTTCTATGTTTCTGTGATTCTATGTTTCTGTGTTTCTATATTTCTGTGATTCTATGTTTCTGTGATTCTATGTTTCTGTGATTCTATGTTTCTGTTATTCTATGTTTCTATATTTCTGTGTTTCTATGTTTCTGTCAGTTTCTATGTTTCTTTGATTCTATGTTTCTGTGATTCTATATGTTTGTGTGATTCTATGTTTCTGTGTTTCTATGTTTCTGTGATTCTATGCTTCTGTGATTCTATGTTTCTGTGTTTCTATGTCTCTGTGATTCTATGTTTCTGTGTTTCTGTGTTTCTATGTTTCTGTGTTTCTATGTTTCTGCGTTTCCATGTTTCTGTGTTTCCATTTTTCTGTAATTCTATGTTTCTGTGATTCTATGCTTCTGTGTTTCTTTGTTTCTATGTTTCTGTGATTCTATGTTTCTGTGATTCTATGTTTCCGTGTTTCTATGTTTCTGTGATTCTATGTTTCTGTGATTCTATGTTTCTTTGATTCTATGTTTCTGTGATTCTATGTTTCTATATTTCTGTTTCTGTGTTTCTATGTTTCTGTGATTCTATGTTTCCATGTTTCTGTGATTCTATGTTTCTTTGATCCTATGCTTCTGTGCTTCTGTGATTCTATGTTTCTGTGATTCTATGTTTCTGTGATTCTATGTTTCTGTGATTCTATGTTTCTGTGATTCTATGTTTCTATATTTCTGTGTTTCTATGTTTCTGTCAGTTTCTATGTTTCTGTGATTCTATGTTTCTGTGATTCTAGATGTTTGTGTGATTCTATGTTTCTGTGTTTCTATGTTTCTGTGATTCTATGCTTCTGTGATTCTATGTTTCTGTGTTTCTATGTTTCTGTGATTCTATGTTTCTGTGTTTCTGTGTTTCTATGTTTCTGTGTTTCTATGTTTCTGTGTTTCTATGTTTCTGCGTTTCCATGTTTCTGTGTTTCTGTGTTTCCATTTTTCTGTAATTCTATGTTTCTGTGATTCTATGCTTCTGTGTTTCTGTCTTTCTTTGTTTCTGTGTTTCTATGTTTCTGTCATTCTATGTTTCTGTGTTTCTATGATTCTATTTCTATGTTTCTGTGATTCTATGTTTCCGTGATTCTATGTTTCTGTGATTCTATGTTTCTATATTTCTGTGTTTCTGTGTTTCTATGTTTCTGTGATTCTATGTTTCTATGTTTCTGTGATTCTATGTTTCTGAGTTTCTGTGATTCTATGTTTCTGTGACTCTATGTTTCTGTGATTCTATGTTTCTATGCTTCTATGTTTCTATGCTTCTATGTTTCTATGCTTCTATGTTTCTGTGTTTCTATGATTCTATGATTCTATGTTTCTGTGTTTCTGTGATTCTATGTTTCTGTGTTTCTGTGATTCTATGTTTCTGTGATTCTATGTTTCTGTGTTTCTATGTTTCTATGCTTCTATGTTTCTTTGCTTCTATGTTTCTGTGTTTCTATGATTCTATGTTTCTGTGTTTCTGTGATTCTATGTTTCTGTGATTCTATGTTTCTGTGATTCTATGATTCTGTGTTTCTATGTTTCTGTGATTCTATGTTTCTGTGATTCTATGTTTCTGTGATTCTATTTTTCTATGTTTCTGTGTTCTATGTTTCTGTGATTCTATGTTTCTGTGATTCTATGTTTCTGTGATTCTATGTTTCTGTGATTCTATGTTTCTGTGATTCTATGTTTCTGTGATTCTATGTTTCTGTGTTTCTATGTTTCTATGTTTCTGTGTTTCTGTGATTCTATGTTTCTGTGATTCTCATGTTTCTGTGTTTCTGTGATTCTATGTTTCTGTGATTCTATGTTTCTGAGTTTCTGTGATTCTATGTTTCTGTGATTCTATGTTTCTGTGATTCTATGTTTCTGTGATTCTATATTTCTGTGTTTCTATGTTTCTGTGTTTCCATGTTTCTATGATTCTATGTTTCTGTGATTCTGTGTTTCTATGTTTCTGTGTTTCTATGTTTGTGTGTTTCTATGTTTCTATGTTTCCATGTTTCTGTGATTCTATGTTTCTGTGATTCTATGCTTCTGTGTTTCTGTGATTCTATGTTTCTGTGATTCTATGTTTCTGTGTTTCTGTGATTCTATGTTTCTGTAATTCTATGCTTCTGTGATTCTATGTTTCCGTGTTTCTATGTTTTTGTGATTCTATGTTTCTGTGATTCTATGTTTCTATGTTTCTGTGTTTCTATGTTTCTGTGATTCTATGCTTCTGTGATTCTATGTTTCTGTGTTTCTATGTTTCTGTGATTCTATGTTTCTGTCTTTCTATGTTTCTGTGATTCTATGTTTCTATGCTTCTATGTTTCTGTGTTTCTATGATTCTATGATTCTATGTTTCTGTGATTCTATATTTCTGTGTTTCTATGTTTCTATGCTTCTATGTTTCTGTGTTTCTATGATTCTATGTTTCTGTGTTTCTGTGATTCTATGTTTCTGTGATTCTATATTTCTGTGATTCTATGTTTCTGTGTTTCTATGTTTCTGTGTTTCTATGTTTCTGTGATTCTATGTTTCTGTGATTCTATGTTTCTGTGTTTCTATGTTTCTGTGTTTCTATGTTTCCGTGTTTCTATGTTTCTGTGATTCCATGTTTCTGTGATTCTATGTTTCTATGCTTCTATGTTTCTATGCTTCTATGTTTCTGTGTTTCTATGATTCTATGATTCTATGTTTCTGTGTTTCCATGTTTCTGTGATTCTATGTTTCTGTGATTCTATGCTTCTGTGTTTCTGTGATTCTATGTTTCTGTGTTCCTATGTTTCTGTCATTCTATGTTTCTGTGTTTCTATGTTTCTATGTTTCCATGTTTCTGTGATTCTATGTTTCTATGATTCTATGGTTCTGTGTTTCTGTGATTCTATGTTTCTGTGATTCTATGTTTCTATGATTCTATGTTTCTGTGATTCTATGTTTCTGTGATTCTATGTTTCTATGTTTCTATGTTTCTATGTTTCTGTGTTTCTATGTTTCTGTGATTCTATGCTTCTGTGATTCTATGTTTCTGTGATTCTATGTTTCTATGTTTCTGTGATTCTATGTTTCTGTGTTTCTATGTTTCTCTGTTTCCATGTTTCTATGATTCTATGTTTCTGTGATTCTGTGTTTCTATGTTTCTGTGTTTCTATGTTTCTATGTTTCTATGTTTCCATGTTTCTGTGATTCTATGTTTCTGTGATTCTATGTTTCTGTGATTCTATGTTTCTGTGATTCTATGTTTCTGTAATTCTATGCTTCTGTGATTCTATGTTTCCGTGTTTCTATGTTTCTGTGATTCTATGTTTCTGTGATTCTATGTTTCTATGTTTCTGTGTTTCTATGTTTCTGTGATTCTATGTTTCTGTGATTCTATGTTTCTGTGTTTCTATGTTTCTGTGATTCTATGTTTCTGTGTTTCTATGTTTCCGTGTTTCTATGTTTCTGTGATTCTATGTTTCTGTGATTCTATGTTTCTTTGATTCTATGTTTCTGTGATTCTATGTTTCTATATTTCTGTTTCTGTGTTTCTATGTTTCTGTGATTCTATGTTTCCATGTTTCTGTGATTCTATGTTTCTTTGATTCTATGCTTCTGTGCTTCTGTGATTCTATGTTTCTGTGATTCTATGTTTCTGTGATTCTATGTTTCTGTGATTCTATGTTTCTGTGATTCTATGTTTCTATATTTCTGTGTTTCTATGTTTCTGTCAGTTTCTATGTTTCTGTGATTCTATGTTTCTGTGATTCTATATGTTTGTGTGATTCTATGTTTCTGTGTTTCTATGTTTCTGTGATTCTATGCTTCTGTGATTCTATGTTTCTGTGTTTCTATGTTTCTGTGATTCTATGTTTCTGTGTTTCTGTGTTTCTATGTTTCTGTGTTTCTATGTTTCTGTGTTTCTATGTTTCTGCGTTTCCATGTTTCTGTGTTTCTGTGTTTCCATTTTTCTGTAATTCTATGTTTCTGTGATTCTATGCTTCTGTGTTTCTGTGTTTCTTTGTTTCTGTGTTTCTATGTTTCTGTCATTCTATGTTTCTGTGTTTCTATGATTCTATTTCTATGTTTCTGTGATTCTATGTTTCTGTGATTCTATGTTTCTGTGATTCTATGTTTCTATATTTCTGTGTTTCTGTGTTTCTGTGTTTCTATGTTTCTGTGATTCTATGTTTCCATGTTTCTGTGATTCTATGTTTCTGAGTTTCTGTGATTCTATGTTTCTGTGATTCTATGTTTCTGTGATTCTATGTTTCTATGCTTCTATGTTTCTATGCTTCTATGTTTCTATGCTTCTATGTTTCTGTGTTTCTATGATTCTATGATTCTATGTTTCTGTGTTTCTGTGATTCTATGTTTCTGTGTTTCTGTGATTCTATGTTTCTGTGATTCTATGTTTCTGTGTTTCTATGTTTCTATGCTTCTATGTTTCTTTGCTTCTATGTTTCTGTGTTTCTATGATTCTATGTTTCTGTGTTTCTGTGATTCTATAATTCTGTGATTCTATGTTTCTGTGATTCTATGATTCTGTGTTTCTATGTTTCTGTGATTCTATGTTTCTGTAATTCTATGTTTCTGTGATTCTATGTTTCTATGTTTCTGTGTTCTATGTTTCTGTGATTCTATGTTTCTGTGATTTTATGTTTCTGTGATTCTATGTTTCTGTGATTCTATGTTTCTGTGATTCTATGTTTCTGTGATTCTATGTTTCTGTGTTTCTATGTTTCTATGTTTCTGTGTTTCTGTGATTCTATGTTTCTGTGATTCTCATGTTTCTGTGTTTCTGTGATTCTATGTTTCTGTGATTCTATGTTTCTGAGTTTCCGTGATTCTATGTTTCTGTGATTCTATGTTTCTGTGATTCTATGTTTCTGTGATTCTATGTTTCTGTGTTTCTATGTTTCTGTGTTTCCATGTTTCTATGATTCTATGTTTCTGTGATTCTGTGTTTCTATGTTTCTGTGTTTCTATGTTTCTGTGTTTCTATGTTTCTATGTTTCCATGTTTCTGTGATTCTATGTTTCTGTGATTCTATGCTTCCGTGTTTCTGTGATTCTATGTTTCTGTGATTCTATGTTTCTGTGTTTCTGTGATTCTATGTTTCTGTAATTCTATGCTTCTGTGATTCTATGTTTCCGTGTTTCTATGTTTTTGTGATTCTATGTTTCTGTGATTCTATGATTCTATGTTTCTGTGTTTCTATGTTTCTGTGATTCTATGCTTCTGTGATTCTCTGTTTCTGTGTTTCTATGTTTCTGTGATTCTATGTTTCTGTCTTTCTATGTTTCTGTGATTCTATGTTTCTATGCTTCTATGTTTCTGTGTTTCTATGATTCTATGATTCTATGTTTCTGTGATTCTATATTTCTGTGTTTCTATGTTTCTATGCTTCTATGTTTCTGTGTTTCTATGATTCTATGTTTCTGTGTTTCTGTGATTCTATGTTTCTGTGATTCTATATTTCTGTCATTCTATGTTTCTGTGTTTCTATGTTTCTGTGTTTCTATGTTTCTGTGATTCTATGTTTCTGTGATTCTATGTTTCTGTGTTTCTATGTTTCTGTGTTTCTATGTTTCCGTGTTTCTATGTTTCTGTGATTCCATGTTTCTGTGATTCTATGTTTCTATGCTTCTATGTTTCTATGCTTCTATGTTTCTGTGTTTCTATGATTCTATGATTCTATGTTTCTGTGTTTCCATGTTTCTGTGATTCTATGTTTCTGTGATTCTATGCTTCTGTGTTTCTGTGATTCTATGTTTCTGTGTTTCTATGTTTCTGTCATTCTATGTTTCTGTGTTTCTATGTTTCTATGTTTCCATGCTTCTGTGATTCTATGTTTCTATGATTCTATGCTTCTGTGTTTCTGTGATTCTATGTTTCTGTTATTCTATGTTTCTGTGATTCTATGTTTCTGTGATTCTATGTTTCTGTGATTCTATGTTTCTATGTTTCTGTGTTTCTATGTTTCTATGTTTCTGTGTTTCTATGTTTCTGTGATTCTATGCTTCTGTGATTCTATGTTTCTGTGATTCTATGTTTCTATGTTTCTGTGATTCTATGTTTCTGTGTTTCTATGTTTCTCTGTTTCCATGTTTCTATGATTCTATGTTTCTGTGATTCTGTGTTTCTATGTTTCTGTGTTTCTATGTTTCTATGTTTCTATGTTTCCATGTTTCTGTGATTCTATGTTTCTGTGATTCTATGTTTCTGTGATTCTATGTTTCTGTGATTCTATGTTTCTGTAATTCTATGCTTCTGTGATTCTATGTTTCCGTGTTTCTATGTTTCTGTGATTCTATGTTTCTGTGATTCTATGTTTCTATGTTTCTGTGTTTCTATGTTTCTGTGATTCTATGCTTCTGTGATTCTATGTTTCTGTGTTTCTATGTTTCTGTGATTCTATGTTTCTGTGTTTCTATATTTCTGTGATTCTATGTTTCTGTGATTCTATGTTTCTGTGATTCTATGTTTCTGTTATTTTATGTTTCTATATTTCTGTGTTTCTATGTTTCTGTCAGTTTCTATGTTTCTGTGATTCTATGTTTCTGTGATTCTATATGTTTCTGTGATTCTATGTTTCTGTGTTTCTATGTTTCTGTGATTCTATGCTTCTGTGATTCTATGTTTCTGTGTTTCTATGTTTCTGTGATTCTATGTTTCTGTGTTTCTGTGTTTCTATGTTTCTGTGTTTCTATGTTTCTGCGTTTCCATGTTTCTGTGTTTCCATTTTTCTGTAATTCTATGTTTCTGTGATTCTATGCTTCTGTGTTTCTTTGTTTCTATGTTTCTGTGATTCTATGTTTCTGTGATTCTATGTTTCCGTGTTTCTATGTTTCTGTGATTCTATGTTTCTGTGATTCTATGTTTCTTTGATTCTATGTTTCTGTGATTCTATGTTTCTATATTTCTGTTTCTGTGTTTCTATGTTTCTGTGATTCTATGTTTCCATGTTTCTGTGATTCTATGTTTCTTTGATTCTATGCTTCTGTGCTTCTGTGATTCTATGTTTCTGTGATTCTATGTTTCTGTGATTCTATGTTTCTGTGATTCTATGTTTCTGTGATTCTATGTTTCTATATTTCTGTGTTTCTATGTTTCTGTCAGTTTCTATGTTTCTGTGATTCTATGTTTCTGTGATTCTATATGTTTGTGTGATTCTATGTTTCTGTGTTTCTATGTTTCTGTGATTCTATGCTTCTGTGATTCTATGTTTCTGTGTTTCTATGTTTCTGTGATTCTATGTTTCTGTGTTTCTGTGTTTCTATGTTTCTGTGTTTCTATGTTTCTGTGTTTCTATGTTTCTGCGTTTCCATGTTTCTGTGTTTCTGTGTTTCCATTTTTCTGTAATTCTATGTTTCTGTGATTCTATGCTTCTGTGTTTCTGTGTTTCTTTGTTTCTGTGTTTCTGTGTTTCTGTCATTCTATGTTTCTGTGTTTCTATGATTCTATTTCTATGTTTCTGTGATTCTATGTTTCTGTGATTCTATGTTTCTGTGATTCTATGTTTCTATATTTCTGTGTTTCTGTGTTTCTGTGTTTCTATGTTTCTGTGATTCTATGTTTCCATGTTTCTGTGATTCTATGTTTCTGAGTTTCTGTGATTCTATGTTTCTGTGATTCTATGTTTCTGTGATTCTATGTTTCTATGCTTCTATGTTTCTATGCTTCTATGTTTCTATGCTTCTATGTTTCTGTGTTTCTATGATTCTATGATTCTATGTTTCTGTGTTTCTGTGATTCTATGTTTCTGTGTTTCTGTGATTCTATGTTTATGTGATTCTATGTTTCTGTGTTTCTATGTTTCTATGCTTCTATGTTTCTTTGCTTCTATGTTTCTGTGTTTCTATGATTCTATGTTTCTGTGTTTCTGTGATTCTATAATTCTGTGATTCTATGTTTCTGTGATTCTATGATTCTGTGTTTCTATGTTTCTGTGATTCTATGTTTCTGTAATTCTATGTTTCTGTGATTCTATGTTTCTATGTTTCTGTGTTCTATGTTTCTGTGATTCTATGTTTCTGTGATTTTATGTTTCTGTGATTCTATGTTTCTGTGATTCTATGTTTCTGTGATTCTATGTTTCTGTGATTCTATGTTTCTGTGTTTCTATGTTTCTATGTTTCTGTGTTTCTGTGATTCTATGTTTCTGTGATTCTCATGTTTCTGTGTTTCTGTGATTCTATGTTTCTGTGATTCTATGTTTCTGAGTTTCCGTGATTCTATGTTTCTGTGATTCTATGTTTCTGTGATTCTATGTTTCTGTGATTCTATGTTTCTGTGTTTCTATGTTTCTGTGTTTCCATGTTTCTATGATTCTATGTTTCTGTGATTCTGTGTTTCTATGTTTCTGTGTTTCTATGTTTCTGTGTTTCTATGTTTCTATGTTTCCATGTTTCTGTGATTCTATGTTTCTGTGATTCTATGCTTCCGTGTTTCTGTGATTCTATGTTTCTGTGATTCTATGTTTCTGTGTTTCTGTGATTCTATGTTTCTGTAATTCTATGCTTCTGTGATTCTATGTTTCCGTGTTTCTATGTTTTTGTGATTCTATGTTTCTGTGATTCTATGTTTCTATGTTTCTGTGTTTCTATGTTTCTGTGATTCTATGCTTCTGTGATTCTCTGTTTCTGTGTTTCTATGTTTCTGTGATTCTATGTTTCTGTCTTTCTATGTTTCTGTGATTCTATGTTTCTATGCTTCTATGTTTCTGTGTTTCTATGATTCTATGATTCTATGTTTCTGTGATTCTATATTTCTGTGTTTCTATGTTTCTATGCTTCTATGTTTCTGTGTTTCTATGATTCTATGTTTCTGTGTTTCTGTGATTCTATGTTTCTGTGATTCTATATTTCTGTCATTCTATGTTTCTGTGTTTCTATGTTTCTGTTATTCTATGTTTCTGTGATTCTATGTTTCTGTGATTCTATGTTTCTGTGATTCTATGTTTCTATGTTTCTATGTTTCTGTGTTTCTATGTTTCTATGTTTCTGTGTTTCTATGTTTCTGTGATTCTATGCTTCTGTGATTCTATGTTTCTGTGATTCTATGTTTCTATGTTTCTGTGATTCTATGTTTCTGTGTTTCTATGTTTCTCTGTTTCCATGTTTCTATGATTCTATGTTTCTGTGATTCTGTGTTTCTATGTTTCTGTGTTTCTATGTTTCTATGTTTCTATGTTTCCATGTTTCTGTGATTCTATGTTTCTGTGATTCTATGTTTCTGTGATTCTATGTTTCTGTGATTCTATGTTTCTGTAATTCTATGCTTCTGTGATTCTATGTTTCCGTGTTTCTATGTTTCTGTGATTCTATGTTTCTGTGATTCTATGTTTCTATGTTTCTGTGTTTCTATGTTTCTGTGATTCTATGCTTTTGTGATTCTATGTTTCTGTGTTTCTATGTTTCTGTGATTCTATGTTTCTGTGTTTCTATGTTTCCGTGTTTCTATGTTTCTGTGATTCTATGTTTCTGTGATTCTATGTTTCTTTGATTCTATGTTTCTGTGATTCTATGTTTCTATATTTCTGTTTCTGTGTTTCTATGTTTCTGTGATTCTATGTTTCCATGTTTCTGTGATTCTATGTTTCTTTGATTCTATGCTTCTGTGCTTCTGTGATTCTATGTTTCTGTGATTCTATGTTTCTGTGATTCTATGTTTCTGTGATTCTATGTTTCTGTGATTCTATGTTTCTGTGTTTCTATGTTTCTATGTTTCTGTGTTTCTGTGATTCTATGTTTCTGTGATTCTCATGTTTCTGTGTTTCTGTGATTCTATGTTTCTGTGATTCTATGTTTCTGAGTTTCTGTGATTCTATGTTTCTGTGATTCTATGTTTCTGTGATTCTATATTTCTGTGTTTCTATGTTTCTGTGTTTCCATGTTTCTATGATTCTATGTTTCTGTGATTCTGTGTTTCTATGTTTCTGTGTTTCTATGTTTGTGTGTTTCTATGTTTCTATGTTTCCATGTTTCTGTGATTCTATGTTTCTGTGATTCTATGCTTCTGTGTTTCTGTGATTCTATGTTTCTGTGATTCTATGTTTCTGTGTTTCTGTGATTCTATGTTTCTGTAATTCTATGCTTCTGTGATTCTATGTTTCCGTGTTTCTATGTTTTTGTGATTCTATGTTTCTGTGATTCTATGTTTCTATGTTTCTGTCTTTGTATGTTTCTGTGATTCTATGCTTCTGTGATTCTATGTTTCTGTGTTTCTATGTTTCTGTGATTCTATGTTTCTGTCTTTCTATGTTTCTGTGATTCTATGTTTCTATGCTTCTATGTTTCTGTGTTTCTATGATTCTATGATTCTATGTTTCTGTGATTCTATATTTCTGTGTTTCTATGTTTCTATGCTTCTATGTTTCTGTGTTTCTATGATTCTATGTTTCTGTGTTTCTGTGATTCTATGTTTCTGTGCTTCTATATTTCTGTGATTCTATGTTTCTGTGTTTCTATGTTTCTGTGTTTCTATGTTTCCGTGTTTCTATGTTTCTGTGATTCCATGTTTCTGTGATTCTATGTTTCTATGCTTCTATGTTTCTATGCTTCTATGTTTCTGTGTTTCTATGATTCTATGATTCTATGTTTCTGTGTTTCCATGTTTCTGTGATTCTATGTTTCTGTGATTCTATGCTTCTGTGTTTCTGTGATTCTATGTTTCTGTGTTTCTATGTTTCTGTCATTCTATGTTTCTGTGTTTCTATGTTTCTATGTTTCCATGTTTCTGTGATTCTATGTTTCTATGATTCTATGGTTCTGTGTTTCTGTGATTCTATGTTTCTGTGATTCTATGTTTCTGTGATTCTATGTTTCTGTGATTCTATGTTTCTGTGATTCTATGTTTCTATGTTTCTATGTTTCTATGTTTCTGTGTTTCTATGTTTCTGTGATTCTATGCTTCTGTGATTCTATGTTTCTGTGATTCTATGTTTCTATGTTTCTGTGATTCTATGTTTCTGTGTTTCTATGTTTCTCTGTTTCCATGTTTCTATGATTCTATGTTTCTGTGATTCTGTGTTTCTATGTTTCTGTGTTTCTATGTTTCTATGTTTCTATGTTTCCATGTTTCTGTGATTCTATGTTTCTGTGATTCTATGTTTCTGTGATTCTATGTTTCTGTGATTCTATGTTTCTGTAATTCTATGCTTCTGTGATTCTATGTTTCCGTGTTTCTATGTTTCTGTGATTCTATGTTTCTGTGATTCTATGTTTCTATGTTTCTGTGTTTCTATGTTTCTGTGATTCTATGCTTCTGTGATTCTATGTTTCTGTGTTTCTATGTTTCTGTGATTCTATGTTTCTGTGTTTCTATGTTTCCGTGTTTCTATGTTTCTGTGATTCTATGTTTCTGTGATTCTATGTTTCTTTGATTCTATGTTTCTGTGATTCTATGTTTCTATATTTCTGTTTCTGTGTTTCTATGTTTCTGTGATTCTATGTTTCCATGTTTCTGTGATTCTATGTTTCTTTGATTCTATGCTTCTGTGCTTCTGTGATTCTATGTTTCTGTGATTCTATGTTTCTGTGATTCTATGTTTCTGTGATTCTATGTTTCTGTGATTCTATGTTTCTGTGTTTCTATGTTTCTATGTTTCTGTGTTTCTGTGATTCTATGTTTCTGTGATTCTCATGTTTCTGTGTTTCTGTGATTCTATGTTTCTGTGATTCTATGTTTCTGAGTTTCTGTGATTCTATGTTTCTGTGATTCTATGTTTCTGTGATTCTATGTTTCTGTGATTCTATATTTCTGTGTTTCTATGTTTCTGTGTTTCCATGTTTCTATGATTCTATGTTTCTGTGATTCTGTGTTTCTATGTTTCTGTGTTTCTATGTTTGTGTGTTTCTATGTTTCTATGTTTCCATGTTTCTGTGATTCTATGTTTCTGTGATTCTATGCTTCTGTGTTTCTGTGATTCTATGTTTCTGTGATTCTATGTTTCTGTGTTTCTGTGATTCTATGTTTCTGTAATTCTATGCTTCTGTGATTCTATGTTTCCGTGTTTCTATGTTTTTGTGATTCTATGTTTCTGTGATTCTATGTTTCTATGTTTCTGTGTTTCTATGTTTCTGTGATTCTATGCTTCTGTGATTCTATGTTTCTGTGTTTCTATGTTTCTTTGATTCTATGTTTCTGTCTTTCTATATTTCTGTGATTCTATGTTTCTATGCTTCTATGTTTCTGTGTTTCTATGATTCTATGATTCTATGTTTCTGTGATTCTATATTTCTGTGTTTCTATGTTTCTATGCTTCTATGTTTCTGTGTTTCTATGATTCTATGTTTGTGTGTTTCTGTGATTCTATGTTTCTGTGATTCTATATTTCTGTGATTCTATGTTTCTGTGTTTCTATGTTTCTGTGTTTCTATGTTTCTGTGATTCTATGTTTCTGTGATTCTATGTTTCTGTGTTTCTATGTTTCTGTGTTTCTATGTTTCCGTGATTCTATGTGTCTGTGATTCCATGTTTCTGTGATTCTATGTTTCTATGCTTCTATGTTTCTATGCTTCTATGTTTCTGTGTTTCTATGATTCTATGATTCTATGTTTCTGTGTTTCCATGTTTCTGTGATTCTATGTTTCTGTGATTCTATGCTTCTGTGTTTCTGTGATTCTATGTTTCTGTGTTTCTATGTTTCTGTCATTCTATATTTCTGTGTTTCTATGTTTCTATGTTTCCATGTTTCTGTGATTCTATGTTTCTCTGATTCTATGCTTCTGTGTTTCTGTGATTCTATGTTTCTGTTATTCTATGTTTCTGTAATTCTATGTTTCTGTCAGTTTCTATGTTTCTGTGATTCTATGTTTCTGTGATTCTTTATGTTTGTGTGATTCTATGTTTCTGTGTTTCTATGTTTCTGTGAT
Source organism: Metamycoplasmataceae bacterium (assembly GCA_965263245.1). GTDB lineage: Bacteria > Bacillota_I > Bacilli_A > Mycoplasmatales > Metamycoplasmataceae > DT-68. The sequence goes on from CBDHHR010000323.1 coordinate 57,974, forward strand.
TCTATGCTTCTGTGATTCTATGTTTCTGTGATTCTATGTTTCTATGTTTGTGTGATTCTATGTTTCTGTGTTTCTATGTTTCTCTGTTTCCATGTTTCTATGATTCTATGTTTCTGTGATTCTGTGTTTCTATGTTTCTGTGTTTCTATGTTTCTATGTTTCTATGTTTCCATGTTTCTGTGATTCTATGTTTCTGTGATTCTATGTTTCTGTGATTCTATGTTTCTGTGATTCTATGTTTCTGTAATTCTATGCTTCTGTGATTCTATGTTTCCGTGTTTCTATGTTTCTGTGATTCTATGTTTCTGTGATTCTATGTTTCTATGTTTCTGTGTTTCTATGTTTCTGTGATTCTATGCTTCTGTGATTCTATGTTTCTGTGTTTCTATGTTTCTGTGATTCTATGTTTTTGTGTTTCTATATTTCTGTGATTCTATGTTTCTGTGATTCTATGTTTCTGTGATTCTATGTTTCTGTTATTCTATGTTTCTATATTTCTGTGTTTCTATGTTTCTGTCAGTTTCTATGTTTCTGTGATTCTATGTTTCTGTGATTCTATATGTTTGTGTGATTCTATGTTTCTGTGTTTCTATGTTTCTGTGATTCTATGCTTCTGTGATTCTATGTTTCTGTGTTTCTATGTTTCTGTGATTCTATGTTTCTGTGTTTCTGTGTTTCTGTGTTTCTATGTTTCTGTGTTTCTATGTTTCTGCGTTTCCATGTTTCTGTGTTTCCATTTTTCTGTAATTCTATGTTTCTGTGATTGTATGCTTCTGTGTTTCTTTGTTTCTATGTTTCTGTGATTCTATGTTTCTGTGATTCTATGTTTCCGTGTTTCTATGTTTCTGTGATTCTATGTTTCTGTGATTCTATGTTTCTTTGATTCTATGTTTCTGTGATTCTATGTTTCTATATTTCTGTTTCTGTGTTTCTATGTTTCTGTTATTCTATGTTTCCATGTTTGTGTGATTCTATGTTTCTTTGATTCTATGCTTCTGTGCTTCTGTGATTCTATGTTTCTGTGATTCTATGTTTCTGTGATTCTATGTTTCTGTGATTCTATGTTTCTGTGATTCTATGTTTCTATATTTCTGTGTTTCTATGTTTCTGTCAGTTTCTATGTTTCTGTGATTCTATGTTTCTGTGATTCTATATGTTTGTGTGATTCTATGTTTCTGTGTTTCTATGTTTCTGTGATTCTATGCTTCTGTGATTCTATGTTTCTGTGTTTCTATGTTTCTGTGATTCTATGTTTCTGTGTTTCTGTGTTTCTATGTTTCTGTGTTTCTATGTTTCTGTGTTTCTATGTTTCTGCGTTTCCATGTTTCTGTGTTTCTGTGTTTCCATTTTTCTGTAATTCTATGTTTCTGTGATTCTATGCTTCTGTGTTTCTGTGTTTCATTGTTTCTGTGTTTCTATGTTTCTGTCATTCTATGTTTCTGTGTTTCTATGATTCTATTTCTATGTTTCTGTGATTCTATGTTTCTGTGATTCTATGTTTCTGTGATTCTATGTTTCTATATTTCTGTGTTTCTGTGTTTCTATGTTTCTGTGATTCTATGTTTCCATGTTTCTGTGATTCTATGTTTCTGAGTTTCTGTGATTCTATGTTTCTGTGATTCTATGTTTCTGTGATTCTATGTTCCCTTACGAAAAAACCACATGTCCAGACAACATGTGAATCACATGTGATTCTCGTGTAAAATTGGAACCATTATCACATGTGATTCACAGGTGATATTATCACACGTGATTCACTTGTGATTCACATGTGATACACATGTGATATTGGTTCCAATTTTACAAGAGAATCACATGTGATTCACATGTGGTAATATCACATGTGATTCACATGCGCTAAAATCACATGTGATTAACATGTGATTCACATGCGCTAAAATCACATGTGATTCACATGCGATAAAATCACATGTGATTCACATGTGACCAAATAAGTAATTCCTTGTGCAGACATACATGTATACATGAATGCACAGCACTTTTATGTCACACTGGAAATCAAATTCATACTAGAAAAATGATATTCACAAATATATATTACTGCATTATTATACATCGAACTATATAGGTTAACAATACTGGTAAAGCTAGTTCAAAGATTGTCGTTTTCAAACCTAATAGACACTAAAGTACATATGCACCTCAAATTCTAAGCATGAAAGGAATACATAAAAATAACATTAATATTTGTACATTCACTTAGACTTTAAATTTTAAGGTGCTGTTACACTATGCAACTTATCTTGTAATTTTGTCACAAGCAAATTGCAAGGGGTAATATATGCCTTGCCACCATAAGGTCACACAAAGTAATTAGCAAAGTCATGTAAGAAGCATTGCACAAAGTAGAATCAGGTTCTACCTGTTGTCGCAACGATGCAACACATTTTGCAGACATTGCAAAGTGTAGCATATCCATTGGCCCTTGCAACTTGTCTTGCAATATTTCTGTTGAGCAGCCAATAAAGATCTGTTGTTAAAAAATAATTCCTAATCTATTCTCAACTTCAAGACGATTGTGAGACAAGCTGCAAAAACGTTGCACAGTGTAAAATCCCTTATCATGCAACTGCAATTTTAAAAGAAAGTCATTGTGAGGCAAGTTGCATAGTGTAACAGTGCCAATAGAGTTCTGGGTTTTTAAGAACAAGATTTTTTATTTTAACACATACTGTTTTCCTTAATTAGGTTTATAATGTCATTCATGATTTTCCCCATCTTACTGTTTCTCCCTAAAGCTGTCCTTTGACTGTCTAAGGTTTTTGCAATTCTGGGTCATTGCAGACTTAATGGTAACATCAGTGACATCTGCATATTTCTTTGACAACATAAACTACAACAATAAGAAACTTTTGTTAATACAATACATACTGTATACACAATGCTAAATACACAGGGTTCATCTACTAAAACCACCTGCTATATTTGGCCAATATATATAGCAGACGACATCATGAAAAATTATTAAAAGGTTATGAAGCATATTGGGCATATTGGGGCTTAAAATAGAATATGAAACTTTTTTCTATATTGATATAGAACTATATTAATAGTGGTGGCAACTGAGAACACACAATTTTTTTTTTTTTAATTTTCACTTGTGTTGATATAACTGTATGATATAACTCCATATCAACATAGAAAATAGCATGAAGACACCATGTATATATGAAATATTAACCCATTAAGCTACAGAGCTTCCCATGAATGAGTAAAATTATCTGGCATTAGACAAGTGAAAGAAGTAGAGCATACTGAGGCAATTGCAGTTTCATGGGTCAATCTATATTACAGTGCCCTAGCTTGAAGGCCATGATTTCATGACCAAAAATGAAAAAAAGCATGGCAAAATAGATAAAACTTTTTCATGCAAAGCCATGTTGGTTCATTACATGTAGAATATTAGTACTCGACGATGCAAAAATATAGAATTCACTTGACTTTAGGTGGCAAATACTAGCTTATTGAAATAGTTTAATATTAAAATGTTGACATTTTTTAAATTTTGTAATTTGCAATGTCGGTGAATTCATTATATAAATGTTGCATAGCATGTAACTTATCAAAATTCAAAAATGGTTCACCATCAGCTCATCATGGTCCTTTACACAACTTAAATTTTCCCCAAAATTTCCACCCCAGCCTATTCCCCCTCCTACTAGAGTCTCTTGTAGGGCTCATGCCATTGGCACTTGCCACTGAAATTATGCACTCCCAAACCCTGCTGTTATTAGCATTGAATATTGTGCAAACCTTCATAATCATTGCTAGTTTCTTATTGCCGCACTGCTCTCATCCAACTATAGCCTCTTGGATGCACATAATTCTGTGAAGTCAATGTCACCTTTGTTGGTCTCGAAATGTCCACTTGAGAAATTTTAATTCATCCTTCATCAGATTGGCTTTGCTATCTGGAGTGAAATGCATAAAGTAATCTTATTTTATAAATTTACCAACATATTTTACTAGTATATACCAGTATTTGGCCAGTAGTACAAACAAAGTAGTTTCAGGCAATCTCACTCAGCTTATACAACTCATTGGGGATTCCCCTCCAATCGATGACGTCAATTTGAGAAATCCGAGCAAAAAGACTAGGTCGAGACAACGAGCATGTGGTTGACGAAGCTATTTATTCTAAAAATCTAGCCTAGAATATCAATATTTTTCGCTTTATTCTGCCAAAATCTAGATGTATAAGAAATTTAGCATTTATCAGTTGGTTTTCAACCAACATAGCACGAATTTATTTTATATACACAAACATATTATAATATTCAACTGGCAACAGTATATATGGCCGCGCGAGCTGTATTTATTTCGTATTATATAAATCATATTGCTAAACGTTTGCCGTAACAAGATATAGATTTAATGAAAAATTGCAGATATGCTTACCACTTGCTGCTAGAACTCTTGCCAAGTATAATTTCTTGGGCGCCTTCACTGTCGCATCGCTAAACACAACCATGTCTTTCTTCTTCGAGTGCTTATAAAGCATGCCTTTACTGCTTTACATCTTTGACAAATTATGCGATCAAGATACTTTTCTCGCTAAATTCAGTTCAGTGAATCAGCACGCATTCATTTTGATTGAGAAAACGAACTTAAATATAGTTTTATTTACTATTAAATTGGGCTTTTACAAAACTGCTCTCTCCTTGAATGAATCGATCGAATGAAAATATTTCAATTCCGTGCGCAAATGCAACGACCCACTTAATCAGCCAATGAACATCGTAATTCGCAAGGCAGACGTCACGCGTGGGTTTTGGGCTTTTTCCCCGGTCGGAGTCATTTGATCATTTAATCTAACACTTCACAACTTGAGATTTGACACTTTAGCATCTTTCTATTAATTGGTTTTATTGTCAGTTAGAGATGTTTTCTCACTTAAAATACCTGTACTCATGTTTTTCATATGAATATAACAAAACAATAGACACTTCGCGTAGATAGCAATCATTTTTAATACAACGTTTCGAGTAACTTGCAGTCACCATCAGGTAAATTACATACCTGATGACGACTGCAAGTTAGTCGAAACGTTAGTTGTATCAAAAATGATTTCTATCTACGGAGTGTCCATTGTTTTTTTAAAATTAAAATTTAAAATTTTTAAAATTACTCAGTGGTAACCAAAACTTTTGGATGTGAGCAACATACTGTATGTATCTGAAAGTTTACCCACGTCTTCATATCTTCCTAGACCAATATGACATGGAGGTCATGAAAATCACATGTGAATCGCATGTGAATCACATGGGAGATTGTGAAAATCTTACATGAATTATTGGAGACATGAAAATCACAGGTGAATCACATGGGAATTATGAAAATCACATGTGAATCACATGCGGGATGATGAATATCACATGTTAGTATATATGAATCACATGTGAATAACATGGGAAATTATGGAAATCACATGTGAGTACATGTGAATCACATGTGAAACACATGGGAGATTATGGAAATCACATGTGAATCACATGGGAGATTAGGAAAATCCCATGTTAATCACATGGTACATGATGAAAATCACATGTGAATCACATGAGATCACATGTGAATCACATGGGAGCACATGAGAATCACATGTGAACACATGGGAATCACATGTGAAACACATGTAATTTTCATGTGTTTTTTTCGTAAGGGTTTCTATGCTTCCATGTTTCTATGCTTCTATGTTTCTATGCTTCTATGTTTCTGTGTTTCTATGATTCTATGATTCTATGTTTCTGTGTTTCTGTGATTCTATGTTTCTGTGTTTCTGTGATTCTATGTTTCTGTGATTCTATGTTTCTGTGTTTCTATGTTTCTATGCTTCTATGTTTCTTTGCTTCTATGTTTCTGTGTTTCTATGATTCTATGTTTCTGTGTTTCTGTGATTCTATAATTCTGTGATTCTATGTTTCTGTGATTCTATGATTCTGTGTTTCTATGTTTCTGTGATTCTATGTTTCTGTGATTCTATGTTTCTGTGATTCTATGTTTCTATGTTTCTGTGTTCTATGTTTCTGTGATTCTATGTTTCTGTGATTCTATGTTTCTGTGATTCTATGTTTCTGTGATTCTATGTTTCTGTGATTCTATGTTTCTGTGATTCTATGTTTCTGTGTTTCTATGTTTCTATGTTTCTGTGTTTCTGTGATTCTATGTTTCTGTGATTCTCATGTTTCTGTGTTTCTGTGATTCTATGTTTCTGTGATTCTATGTTTCTGAGTTTCTGTGATTCTATGTTTCTGTGATTCTATGTTTCTGTGATTCTATGTTTCTGTGATTCTATGTTTCTGTGTTTCTATGTTTCTGTGTTTCCATGTTTCTATGATTCTATGTTTCTGTGATTCTGTGTTTCTATGTTTCTGTGTTTCTATGTTTCTGTGTTTCTATGTTTCTATGTTTCCATGTTTCTGTGATTCTATGTTTCTGTGATTCTATGCTTCCGTGTTTCTGTGATTCTATGTTTCTGTGATTCTATGTTTCTGTGTTTCTGTGATTCTATGTTTCTGTAATTCTATGCTTCTGTGATTCTATGTTTCCGTGTTTCTATGTTTTTGTGATTCTATGTTTCTGTGATTCTATGTTTCTATGTTTCTGTGTTTCTATGTTTCTGTGATTCTATGCTTCTGTGATTCTATGTTTCTGTGTTTCTATGTTTCTGCGATTCTATGTTTCTGTCTTTCTATGTTTCTGTGATTCTATGTTTCTATGCTTCTATGTTTCTGTGTTTCTATGATTCTATGATTCTATGTTTCTGTGATTCTATATTTCTGTGTTTCTATGTTTCTATGCTTCTATGTTTCTGTGTTTCTATGATTCTATGTTTCTGTGTTTCTGTGATTCTATGTTTCTGTGATTCTATATTTCTGTGATTCTATGTTTCTGTGTTTCTATGTTTCTGTGTTTCCATGTTTCTGTGATTCTATGTTTCTGTGATTCTATGTTTCTGTGTTTCTATGTTTCTGTGTTTCTATGTTTCCGTGTTTCTATGTTTCTGTGATTCCATGTTTCTGTGATTCTATGTTTCTATGCTTCTATGTTTCTATGCTTCTATGTTTCTGTGTTTCTATGATTCTATGATTCTATGTTTCTGTGTTTCCATGTTTCTGTGATTCTATGTTTCTGTGATTCTATGCTTCTGTGTTTCTGTGATTCTATGTTTCTGTGTTTCTATGTTTCTGTCATTCTATGATTCTGTGTTTCTATGTTTCCATGTTTCTGTGATTCTATGTTTCTATGATTCTATGCTTCTGTGTTTCTGTGATTCTATGTTTCTGTGATTCTATGTTTCTGTGATTCTATGTTTCTGTGATTCTATGTTTCTGTGATTCTATATGTTTGTGTGATTCTATGTTTCTGTGTTTCTATGTTTCTGTGATTCTATGCTTCTGTGATTCTATGTTTCTGTGATTCTATGTTTCTATGTTTGTGTGATTCTATGTTTCTGTGTTTCTATGTTTCTCTGTTTCCATGTTTCTATGATTCTATGTTTCTGTGATTCTGTGTTTCTATGTTTCTGTGTTTCTATGTTTCTATGTTTCTATGTTTCCATGTTTGTGTGATTCTATGTTTCTGTGATTCTATGTTTCTGTGATTCTATGTTTCTGTGATTCTATGTTTCTGTAATTCTATGCTTCTGTGATTCTACGTTTCCGTGTTTCTATGTTTCTGTGATTCTATGTTTCTGTGATTCTATGTTTCTATGTTTCTGTGTTTCTATGTTTCTGTGATTCTATGCTTCTGTGATTCTATGTTTCTGTGTTTCTATGTTTCTGTGATTCTATGTTTCTGTGTCTCTATATTTCTGTGATTCTATGTTTCTGTGATTCTATGTTTCTGTGATTCTATGTTTCTGTTATTCTATGTTTCTATATTTCTGTGTTTCTATGTTTCTGTCAGTTTCTATGTTTCTGTGATTCTATGTTTCTGTGATTCTATATGTTTGTGTGATTCTATGTTTCTGTGTTTCTATGCATGTTTCTGTGATTCTATGCTTCTGTGATTCTATGTTTCTGTGTTTCTATGTTTCTGTGATTCTATGTTTCTGTGTTTCTGTGTTTCTGTGTTTCTATGTTTCTGCGTTTCCATGTTTCTGTGTTTCCATTTTTCTGTAATTCTATGTTTCTGTGATTCTATGCTTCTGTGTTTCTTTGTTTCTATGTTTCTGTCATTCTATGTTTCTGTGTTTCTATGATTCTATTTCTATGTTTCTGTGATTCTATGTTTCTGTGATTCTATGTTTCTTTGATTCTATGTTTCTGTGATTCTATGTTTCTATATTTCTGTGTTTCTGTGTTTCTATGTTTCTGTGATTCTATGTTTCCATGTTTCTGTGATTCTATGTTTCTTTGATTCTATGCTTCTGTGCTTCTGTGATTCTATGTTTCTGTGATTCTATGTTTCTGTGATTCTATGTTTCTGTGATTCTATGTTTCTGTGATTCTATGTTTCTATATTTCTGTGTTTCTATGTTTCTGTCAGTTTCTATGTTTCTGTGATTCTATGTTTCTGTGATTCTATTTGTTTGTGTGATTCTATGTTTCTGTGTTTCTATGTTTCTGTGATTCTATGCTTCTGTGATTCTATGTTTCTGTGTTTCTATGTTTCTGTGATTCTATGTTTCTGTGTTTCTGTGTTTCTATGTTTCTGTGTTTCTATGTTTCTGTGTTTCTATGTTTCTGCGTTTCCATGTTTCTGTGTTTCTGTGTTTCCATTTTTCTGTAATTCTATGTTTCTGTGATTCTATGCTTCTGTGTTTCTGTGTTTCTTTGTTTCTGTGTTTCTATGTTTCTGTCATTCTATGTTTCTGTGTTTCTATGATTCTATTTCTATGTTTCTGTGATTCTATGTTTCTGTGATTCTGTGTTTCTGTGATTCTATGTTTCTATATTTCTGTGTTTCTGTGTTTCTATGTTTCTGTGATTCTATGTTTCCATGTTTCTGTGATTCTATGTTTCTTTGACTCTATGCTTCTGTGTTTCTGTGATTCTATGTTTCTGTGATTCTATGTTTCTGTGATTCTATGTTTCTGTGATTCTATGTTTCTGTGATTCTATGTTTCTATATTTCTGTGTTTCTATGTTTCTGTCAGTTTCTATGTTTCTGTGATTCTATGTTTCTGTGATTCTATATGTTTGTGTGATTCTATGTTTCTGTGTTTCTATGTTTCTGTGATTCTATGCTTCTGTGATTCTATGTTTCTGTGTTTCTATGTTTCTGTGATTCTGTGTTTCTATGTTTCTGTGTTTCTATGTTTCTGTGTTTCTGTGTTTCTATGTTTCAGTGTTTCCATGTTTCTGTGTTTCTATGTTTCTGTGTTTCTATTTTTCTGGAATTCTATGTTTCTGTGATTCTATGCTTCTGTGTTTCTTTGTTTCTGTGTTTCTATGTTTCTTTCATTCTATGTTTCTGTGTTTCTATGATTCTATTTCTATGTTTCTGTGATTCTATGTTTCTGTGATTCTATGTTTCTGTGATTCTATGTTTCTGTGATTCTATGTTTCTATATTTCTGTGTTTCTGTGTTTCTATGTTTCTGTGATTCTATGTTTCCATGTTTCTGTGATTCTATGTTTCTTTGATTCTATGCTTCTGTGTTTCTGTGATTCTATGTTTCTGTGATTCTATGTTTCTGTGATTCTATGTTTCTATATGCTTCCATGTTTCTGTGATTCTATGTTTCTGTGATTTTATGCTTCTGTGTTTCTGTGATTCTATGTTTCTGTGATTCTATGTTTCTGTGATTCTATGTTTCTGTGATTCTATGTTTCTGTTATTCTATGTTTCTGTGTTTCTATGTTTCTGTGTTTCCATGTTTCTATGATTCTATGTTTCTGTGATTGTGTGTTTCTATGTTTCTGTGTTTCTATGTTTCTGTGTTTCTATGTTTCCATGTTTCTGTGATTCTATGTTTCTATGTTTCTGTGTTTCTATGTTTTTGTGATTCTATGTTTCTGTGATTCTGTGATTCTATGTTTCTGTGTTTCTGTGATTCTATGTTTCTATGATTCAATGCTTCTGTGTTTCTATGTTTCTGTGATTCTATGTTTCTGTGTTTCTATGTTTCCATGTTTCTGTGATTCTATGTTTCTGTGATTCTATGCTTCTGTGTTTCTGTGATTCTATGTTTCTGTGATTCAATGTTTCTGTGTTTCTGTGATTGGTGCCATTCACTGAAATATATCCTCGTTCGTATGTTGGCAATGGAGAAGCAATCCTACTAACTTACAACCATATTGGTCCAGGTCATTATAACGCTCTGATACATACTGAAATAGAGCGGATGGAAGAAGTACACGAAGCTAACGTGCAACAGGAGGCAGCAATTGCAATAGACCAGCAAAGCATGACGACCAATTCAAGACGAAGTTGTCGCTGTGGTATAAATACCAAGTCCAACAACGCTGCAAAACGGAAAACAAGTGATTACAAAAGTAGGTGTAAGTGCATTTCCCAGCTTGGGAGTTGTGGGCCCAAATGCAAATGTAAAGGTCACTGTGGTCAAAGTGGAAACTGCAGGATTGTAGACGAAGAGCTAAAAAAGACACGAAAGTCAAGCAAAAGAAAACAAAAAACCATAGCGTCGTCGCCATACAAAACCTCCCGAAAGTTTTATGAGCAACGAACATATTCCCAAATTAAAGAACCATTTAACCGTTTAGAGTCGATCGTGGTAATGCTTGTATACATCACATTAAGTCGAGCACGAAAAGGCAACTTCGAAGATTTGACCAAGGACGTTTACACTGTTTACAACAAAATGATAGAGTTTATTCTGGAACATGACTTTTTGGGATATTTGCCATTGTTCAAAAAGACAATTGAACAAGTACAGAAACATGTGAAAAAGAATTAACTAATTAAATTCATAAAGAAGGGTTTGAAGGGCTCTGTGTGTCCTATCCCCATTTCCCAGCCTACTTTTTTCTAACTAAATCCCATAGTCCCAATGCACAAATCGTATCGTCCCAGTTGCTTTCTTGTTCAAATCTTAATCCCACTCATATTTTCCTAATTTATTGCTGAATCACAGTCCGATTGCATGGAATCCCATTTTCACTTTGCTCCTTCAGGGCCTTCTTATTACAATATATATTACTGAATAATGTTCGCATTATACAAATCAGAGACACTCCCGGGAGCTTGCAAAAGTCACGCTTCGTGCATGTTTTTTGCATTCCGATTGGCTGATAGCAGAAACTTCAAAAAGAATTCCAAAAATCAATCGAACGCGCGGTGAACAAACACATGCATAAAAAGAATTTTGGATTTTCACCAATAAATGTGGAAATATTCTTAAACACGAAAATGAGGCTGAATAGCCATGGCTCCTCAGCCTTGTTTTCGTGTTTAAGATTATTTCCACATTTGTTAGTCAAAATCCAAAATACTTTTTTATGCATGTGCTGAAGAAGGATGTTTTGCTTCTCTGAAAATAGCTCGTGAGAAACAAACTTGAAATCCATTCTATTTAGGGTGGTCCTAATTTGAAAACCGTGTTAGTCGTGACGTAATTCCCGGAAAGGTATATTGCAATCGCGATTTCCGTACGCATTGTTTCAGCATGTCGGTTTTCTTTTTTGACGATGAACGAACGTATAAATGTGGAAACTGGTGCAACCAGGCAGAATTAAAGAAATATGAGAAATATAGAACATAGAAATGTAGAATCATAGAAACATAGAGTCATAGAAACATAGGAAAAAAGAAATATATAGAAATAGAAGCGTAGAATCATAGAATAAGTACACCACTGAAGCTTAGAAGCAGTTCGAAACCAGTGGCGTACCCAAAGTTGAATATTTAGGGGGTCGGGTGAACGTTGAGAAGCGAGGCCATAAACCACCGAGATAAGGGAGAGAATATCTGATTTTTGTAACATCTTGAATGCATAAGCACACGGATACAAAAACGATTAAATTAAAAATAAAATCATAGAAAAATAAAGTCATAGAACTAGAAGCGTAGAAACATACCGGGTGTCCCAAAAAAAAGTACTCCGGTTTGACCAACAGTAACTTTTCACGATTGAAGCAATTAAACTACAATAACTTTCGTTGGGTAGAGGGAAGACTCACTTAGATTTTGATATATCACAGTTGTATTTTACTGAAAAATTCTTTGAGATATTAATGTTAAAATTCAATATCATCTTTCTGGATGCGTCTAAAATTAACGAAAATTAGCATATCAAATATTAATCAAGTATATCTAAAGACATATCAGGCTAAGTTATATTTCAATAAACTATCGTAAGGCTTTGTAAGGGATGTAGCGTAGACTTAGATATCTTAGGCCTGTTTTATACGTCGCATTTCAGTCGCGTCGAATGCAATTCAAACAATAGATAATGAGATGATTCACCTCATTATCTATTGTTTGAATTGCATTCGACTCGGCAGAATTGCGATGTATAAAACAGGTCTTACATGAAAGTTTTAGCCCACTGTTTCCTAAAGAATAACATTCGAAATTATGCAAGTATTTGATAAATCTCTAAAAACTTAGACAGCGGTCATAAATGTTCTTGGATTTTTTCATATTTTGGGTAGATTGTTTCATGATTTCGGTAGGATCAATTTCATTCTTTCATCAAAAAAATAATACTGCATGCCTTTTTGGAAATACAGCGCTATTATTTTTGTTATGTTTTGTTCCAAAAATGTTGGATGTCTCTTGGGAGTTGCATGTTATGTCTTATGGAGCTTTGGTTTGACTGCGTTTCATTCGGAGTTTATTTTGAATTATATGCCAAAATGAAATAAAAAACAAAGAGTATGGATGTGCTCAGAGCATGTAAAATTTCAGAACACGGCGGAATTTGGAAGAGGATGACTGAGATAATACCCCTGCCTTGACTAAATTAACAATCAGTGTAGCAACTTATCCAAAGGTTTTTCGAGAAGTGACGCAATGGTTTCACGTGCTATAGGCAGCGCATTCGTGCTAAAGGACACGCGATTCCAAACGACTAAATCTTGCTAGTATATTTCATAAATAATAATACTTTGTTTCATAATAAGCAATTTGCCAAGTTTCATTTATAAGCTGCTAATAGTGCTTGTTTCAGTTGAGTAAACCTTGATTAATATTTGATACAGCGTTTTTGCATATTTCACACGCATCTCAAAAGATGCAAACGATTTTGAACATTAATATCTCGATGACATTTTCAGTAAAATACAACGGTAATATATCAAAATCTAAGTTAGTCATCCCTCTATCGAATGAAAGCTATTTTAGTTTAATAGCTGGAGTTGTTTAGAAGTTATCGCGAATCAAACAGGAGTACTTTTTTTTGGGACACCCAGTAAAATCATAGAATCACAGAAACATTAAAGGCATAGAATCATAGAAACATAGAACGATAGAATCATAGAAGTACAGAAACATGAAATTGCAGAAACACAGAATCACAGAAACATATAGAATCACAGAAACATAGAAACACAGAAGCATAGAATCACAGAAACATAGAATCACAGAAACATAGAAACATAGAAACACATAAACATAGAAACATAGAATCAGAGAAACATAGAATCACAGAAACATAGATCGAATCACAGAAACATAGAAACACAGAAACATAGAATCACAGAAACATAGAATCACAGAAACAAAGAATCACAGAAACATAGAATCATAGAAACATAGAAACATAGAATCACAGAAATATAGAAACACAGAAACATAGAATCACAGAAACATAGAAACACAGAAACATAGAATCACAGAAACATAGAATCACAGAAACATAGAAGCATAGAATCACAGAAACATAGAATCACAGAAACATAGAAGCATAGAATCACAGAAACATAGTATCACAGAAACATAGAATCACAGAAACATAGAAGCATAGAATCACAGAAACATAGTATCACAGAAACATAGAATCACAGAAACATAGTATCACAGAAACATAGAATCACAGAAACACAGAAACATAGAAACATAGAATCACAGAAACATAAAAACACAGAAGCATAGAATCATAGAAACATAGAATCACATAAACATAGAATCACAGAAACATAGAAACATAGAATCACAGAAACATAGAATCACAGAATCACAGAAACATAGAATCACAGAAACATAGAATCACAGAATCACAGAAACATAGAATTACAGAATCACAGAAACATAGAAACATAGAATCACAGAAACATAAAAACACAGAAACATAAAATCATAGAAACATAGAATCACATAAACATAGAATCACAGAAACACAGAAACATAGAATCACAGAAACACAGAAACATAGAATCACAGAAACATAGAATCGCAGAAACATAGAATCACGGAAACATAGAAACACGGAAATATAGAAACACAGAAACATAGAATCACAGAAACATAGAATCACAGAAACATAGAATCACAGAAACATAGAAACATAGAATCACAGAAACATAGAAACACAGAAACATAGAATCACAGAAACATAGAATCACAGAAACATAGAATCACAGAAACATAGAATCATGGAAACATAGAATCACAGAAACATAGAAACACAGAAACATAGAATAACAGAAACATAGAAACACGGAAACATATAGAATCACATAAACATAGAATCACAGAAACATAGAATAACAGAAACATAGAAACACGGAAACATATAGAATCACAGAAACATAAAATCACAGAAACATAGAAGCATAGAATCACAGAAACATAGAATCACAGAAACATAGAAACACAGAAACATAGAATCACAGAAACATAGAATCACAGAAACATAGAAACACAGAAACATAGAATCACAGAAACATAGAACCACAGAAACATAGAATCACAGAAACATAGAATCATAGAAACATAGAAACACAGAAACATAGAAACATAGAATCACAGAAACATAGAAACAGAGAAACAAAAGAATCACAGAAACATAGAATCACAGAAAAACAGAAACATAGAATCACAGAAACATAGAATCACAGAAGCATAGAAACACAGAAACATAGAATCACAGAAGCATAGAATCACAGAAACATAGAATCACAGAAACATAGAATCACAGAAACATAGAAACACGGAAACATAGAATCACAGAAACACAGAAACATAGAATCACAAAAACATAGAATCACAGAAACATAGAATCACAGAAACATAGAATCACAAAAACATTGAATCACAGAAACATAGAAACACGGAAACATAGAATCACAGAAACATAGAATCACAGAAACATAGAATCACAGAAACATAGAATCACAGAAACATAGAATCACAGAAACATACAAACACGGAAACATAGAAACACAGAAACACAGAAACACAGAAACATAGAAACACAGAAACATAGATTCACAGAAACATAGAAACACAGAAACATAGAATCACAGAAACATAGAATCACAGAAACATAGAATCACAGAAACATAGAATCACAGAAACATAGAAACACAGAAACATAGAATCACAGAAACATAGAACCACAGAAACATAGAATCACAGAAACATAGAATCATAGAAACATAGAAACACAGAAACATAGAAACATAGAATCACAGAAACATAGAAACAGAGAAACAAAAGAATCACAGAAACATAGAATCACAGAAAAACAGAAACATAGAATCACAGAAACATAGAATCACAGAAGCATAGAAACACAGAAACATAGAATCACAGAAGCATAGAATCACAGAAACATAGAATCACAGAAACATAGAATCACAGAAACATAGAAACACGGAAACATAGAATCACAGAAACACAGAAACATAGAATCACAAAAACATAGAATCACAGAAACATAGAATCACAGAAACATAGAATCACAAAAACATTGAATCACAGAAACATAGAAACACGGAAACATAGAATCACAGAAACATAGAATCACAGAAACATAGAATCACAGAAACATAGAATCACAGAAACACAGAAACATAGAATCACAGAAACATACAAACACGGAAACATAGAAACACAGAAACACAGAAACACAGAAACATAGAAACACAGAAACATAGATTCACAGAAACATAGAAACACAGAAACATAGAATCACAGAAACATAGAATCACAGAAACATAGAAACACAGAAAAATAGAATCACAGAAACATAGAATCACAGAAACATAGAAACACGGAAACATAGAATCACAGAAACATAGAAACACGGAAACATAGAATCACAGAAACATAGAAACACGGAAACATAGAATCACAGAAACATAGAAACACAGAAACATAGAATCACAGAAACATAGAAACACGGAAACATAGAATCACAGAAACATAGAAACACGGAAACATAGAATCACAGAAACATAGAAACACGGAAACATAGAATCACAGAAACATAGAAACACAGAAACATAGAATCACAGAAACATAGAAACACAAAAACATAGAAACACAGAAACATAGAAACACGGAAACATAGAATCACAGAAACATAGAAACACAGAAACATAGAATCACAGAAACATAGAAACACAAAAAAATAGAAACACAGAAACATAGAAACACGGAAACATAGAATCACAGAAACATAGAATCACAGAAACATAGAATCACAGAAACACAGAAACATAGAATCACAGAAACATAGAATCACAGAAACACAGAAACATAGAAACACAGAAACATAGAATCACAGAAACATAGAAACACAGAAACATAGAATCACAGAAACACAGAAACATGAGAATCACAGCAACATAGAATCACAGAAACACAGAAACATAGAAACACAGAAACATAGAATCACAGAAACATAGAAACACAGAAACATAGAATCACAGAAACATAGAATCACAGAAACATAGAAACACAGAAACATAGAATCACAGAAACATAGAATCACAGAAACAAAGAAACACGGAAACATAGAATCACAGAAACATAGAAACACGGAAACATAGAATCACAGAAACATAGAATCACAGAAACATAGAAACACGGAAACATAGAATCACAGAAACATAGAATCACAGAAACATAAAAACACGGAAACATAGAATCACAGAAACATAGAAACACGGAAACATAGAATCACAGAAACATAGAAACACAGAAACAAAGAATCACAGAAACATAGAAACACAGAAACATAGAATTACAGAAATATAGAAACACAGAAACATAGAAACACGGAAACATAGAATCACAGAAACATAGAATCACAGAAACATAGAATCACAGAAACACAGAAACGTAGAATCACAGAAACATAGAATCACAGAAACATAGAATCACAGAAACACAGAAACATAGAAACACAGAAACATAGAATCACAGAAACACAGAAACATGAGAATCACAGAAACATAGAATCACAGAAACACAGAAACATAGAAACACAGAAACACAGAATCACAGAAACATAGAAACACAGAAACATAGAATCACAGAAACATAGAATCACAGAAACATAGAAACACAGAAACATAGAATCACAGAAACATAGAATCACAGAAACATAGAAACACAGAAACGTAGAATTACAGAAACATAGAAACACAGAAACATAGAAACACGGAAACATAGAATCACAGAAACATAGAATCACAGAAACATAGAATCACAGAAACACAGAAACGTAGAATCACAGAAACATAGAATCACAGAAACATAGAATCACAGAAACACAGAAACATAGAAACACAGAAACATAGAATCACAGAAACACAGAAACATGAGAATCACAGAAACATAGAATCACAGAAACACAGAAACATAGAAACACAGAAACACAGAATCACAGAAACATAGAAACACAGAAACATAGAATCACAGAAACATAGAATCACAGAAACATAGAAACACAGAAACATAGAATCACAGAAACATAGAATCACAGAAACATAGAAACACAGAAACATAGAATTACAGAAACATAGAAACACAGAAACATAGAAACACGGAAACATAGAATCACAGAAACATAGAATCACAGAAACATAGAATCACAGAAACACAGAAACGTAGAATCACAGAAACATAGAAACACAGAAACACAGAATCACAGAAACATAGAAACACAGAAACATAGAATCACAGAAACACAGAATCACAGAAACATAGAAACACAGAAACATAGAATCACAGAAACATAGAATCACAGAAACATAGAAACACAGAAACATAGAATCACAGAAACATAGAATCACAGAAACACAGAAACACAGAAACATAGAAACACAGAAACATAGAATCACAGAAACACAGAAACATGAGAATCACAGAAACATAGAATCACAGAAACACAGAAACAGAAACACAGAAATATAGAATCACAGAAACATAGAAACACAGAAACATAGAATCACAGAAACATAGAATCACAGAAACATAGAAACACAGAAACATAGAATCACAGAAACATAGAATCACAGAAACATAGAAACACGGAAACATAGAATCACAGAAACATAGAAACACGGAAACATAGAATCACAGAAACATAGAAACACGGAAACATAGAATCACAGAAACATAGAAACATAGAATCACAGAAACATAGAAACACAGAAACATAGAATCACAGAAACATAGAAACACAGAAACATAGAAACACAGAAACATAGAATCACAGAAACATAGAATCACAGAAACATAAAATCACAGAAACACAGAAACATAGAATCACAGAAACATAGAATCACAGAAACATAGAATCACAGAAACACAGAAACACAGAAACATATAGAAACACAGAAACATAGAATCACAGAAACATGAGAATCACAGAAACATAGAATCACAGAAACACAGAGACATAGAAACACAGAAACATAGAATCACAGAAACACAGAAACATGTGAATCACAGAAACATAGAATCACAGAAACACAGAAACATAGAATCACAGAAACATAGAATCACAGAAACATAGAATCACAGAAACACAGAAACATAGAATCACAGAAACATAGAATCACAGAAACATAGAATCACAGAAACATAGAATCAGAGAAACACAGAAACATAGAATCACAGAAACATACAAACACAGAAACATAGAAACACAGAAACACAGAAACACAGAAACATAGAAACACAGAAACATAGAATCACAGAAACATAGAAACACAGAAACATAGAATCACAGAAACATAGAATCACAGAAACATAGAAACACAGAAAAATAGAATCACAGAAACATAGAATCACAGAAACATAGAAACACGGAAACATAGAATCACAGAAACATAGAAACACGGAAACATAGAATCACAGAAACATAGAAACACGGAAAAATAGATTCACAGAAACATAGAAACACAGAAACATAGAATCACAGAAACATAGAAACACGGAAACATAGAATCACAGAAACATAGAAACACGGAAACATAGAATCACAGAAACATAGAAACACGGAAACATAGAATCACAGAAACATAGAAACACAGAAACATAGAATCACAGAAACATAGAAACACAAAAACATAGAAACACAGACACATAGAAACACGGAAACATAGAATCACAGAAACATAGAATCACAGAAACATAGAATCACAGAAACACAGAAACATAGAATCACAGAAACATAGAATCACAGAAACATAGAATCACAGAAACACAGAATCACAGAAACACAGAAACATAGAAACACAGAAACATAGAATCACAGAAACACAGAAACATGAGAATCACAGAAACATAGAATCACAGAAACACAGAAACATAGAAACACAGAAACATAGAGTCACAGAAACATAGAAACACAGAAACATAGAATCACAGAAACATAGAAAACCAGAAACATAGAAACACAGAAACATAGAATCACAGAAACATAGAATCACAGAAACATAGAAACACGGAAACATAAAATCACAGAAACATAGAAACACGGAAACATAGAATCACAGAAACATAGAATCACAGAAACATAGAAACACGGAAACATAGAATCACAGAAACATAGAATCACAGAAACATAGAAACACGGAAACATAGAATCACAGAAACATAGAAACACGGAAACATAGAATCACAGAAACATAGAAACACAGAAACATAGAATCACAGAAACATAGAAACACAGAAACAAAGAATCACAGAAACATAGAAACACAGAAACATAGAATTACAGAAACATAGAAACACAGAAACAAAGAAACACGGAAACATAGAATCACAGAAACATAGAATCACAGAAACATAGAATCACAGAAACACAGAAACATAGAATCACAGAAACATAGAATCACAGAAACATAGAAACACAGAAACATAGAATCACAGAAACATAGAATCACAGAAACATAGAAACACGGAAACATAGAATCACAGAAACATAGAATCACAGAAACATAGAATCACAGAAACACAGAAACATAGAATCACAGAAACATAGAATCACAGAAACATAGAATCACAGAAACACAGAAACACAGAAACATAGAAACACAGAAACATAGAATCACAGAAACACAGAAACATGAGAATCACAGAAACATAGAATCACAGAAACACAGAAACAGAAACACAGAAACATAGAATCACAGAAACATAGAAACACAGAAACATAGAATCACAGAAACATAGAATCACAGAAACATAGAAACACAGAAACATAGAATCACAGAAACATAGAATCACAGAAACATAGAAACACGGAAACATAGAATCACAGAAACATAGAAACACGGAAACATAGAATCACAGAAACATAGAAACACGGAAACATAGAATCACAGAAACATAGAAACATAGAATCACAGAAACATAGAAACACAGAAACATAGAATCACAGAAACATAGAAACACAGAAACATAGAAACACAGAAACATAGAATCACAGAAACATAGAATCACAGAAACATAAAATCACAGAAACACAGAAACATAGAATCACAGAAACATAGAATCACAGAAACATAGAATCACAGAAACACAGAAACACAGAAACATATAGAAACACAGAAACATAGAATCACAGAAACATGAGAATCACAGAAACATATAATCACAGAAACACAGAAACATAGAAACACAGAAACATAGAATCACAGAAACACAGAAACATGTGAATCACAGAAACATAGAATCACAGAAACACAGAAACATAGAATCACAGAAACATAGAATCACAGAAACATAGAATCACAGAAACACAGAAACATAGAATCACAGAAACATACAAACACAGAAACATAGAATCAGAGAAACACAGAAACATAGAATCACAGAAACATACAAACACAGAAACATAGAAACACAGAAACACAGAAACACAGAAACATAGAAACACAGAAACATAGAATCACAGAAACATAGAAACACAGAAACATAGAATCACAGAAACATAGAATCACAGAAACATAGAAACACAGAAAAATAGAATCACAGAAACAT
>CBDHHR010000324.1:2500-9343 GCA_965263245.1 Metamycoplasmataceae bacterium
TTGGAACAACAAACCATAGAGGCTGGCGGACACACGGACGTACCTACGGGACGGACGGACGGACGGACGGACGGACGGGACGGACGGACGGACGGACGGACGGACGGACGGACGGACGGACGGACGGACGGACGGACGGACGGACGGACGGACGGACGGACGGACGGACGGACGGACGGACGGACGGACGGTCGGTCGGTCGGTCGGTCGTCGGTCGGTCGGTCGGTCGGTCGGTCGGTCGGTCGGTCGGTCGGTCGGTCGGTCGGTCGGTCGGTCGGTCGGTCGGTCGGTCGGTCGGTCGGTCGGTCGGTCGGTCGGTCGGTCGGTCGGTCGGTCGGTCGGTCGGTCGGTCGGTCGGTCGGTCGGTCGGTCGGTCGGTCGGTCGGTCGGTCGGTCGGTCGGTCGGTCGGTCGGTCGGTCGGTCGGTCGGTCGGTCGGTCGGTCGGTCGGTCGGTCGGTCGGTCGGTCGGTCGGTCGGTCGGTCGGTCGGTCGGTCGGTCGGTCGGTCGGTCGGTCGGTCGGTCGGTCGGTCGGTCGGTCGGTCGGTCGGTCGGTCGGTCGGTCGGTCGGTCGGTCGGTCGGTCGGTCGGTCGGTCGGTCGGTCGGTCGGTCGGTCGGTCGGTCGGTCGGTCGGTCGGTCGGTCGGTCGGTCGGTCGGTCGGTCGGTCGGTCGTCGGTCGGTCGGTCGGTCGGTCGGTCGGTCGGTCGGTCGGTCGGTCGGTCGGTCGGTCGGTCGGTCGGTCGGTCGGTCGGTCGGTCGGTCGGTCGGTCGGTCGGTCGGTCGGTCGGTCGGTCGGTCGGTCGGTCGGTCGGTCGGTCGGATGGGAGGGTGACCAGTGACGTGTGCACGCAACAGTCTGTCGCGTCCTACAAGTGCCAACATCGCGCTACATCCGAACGCTAGACTGCATTCATTATATTAAAGATATAAGATGACGAGGTAAAACGCTTGAACTGTGGCATGGCACGTTTTGCAGCGAGTCACGAGGGGCCGCCTTGCGACGGGCATGCTGCGATCAATAGGCCTAATATTATTTCCGATGGTGTTTCGACGTAAGCACAGGAAGCGGCGGTCGCGAGGGACACATCGAGTGCACAGCCACCACATAGTTCACACACACGCTCATATTGGGCCAGAGTGAAACAGAGTGACCTGGGCAAAGGGATAGGCAGGTGCTTTGTGAAAAACAACACACAGATTGCAGTGTGTGTAGGCGTGTAGGCACGCCTGCCGACTTGTTCTCATACGAAAGCTCCTAATCTTCACAACACAACTGGACGCACCAATAGCGAACAAACGCTGCAACTCATTTTTGGGCCACATCCCACGGATTAGGGGTTTACTTCACAGTATTAAGATTCGTTATACTAGGTAGAAACAAGATTTCAAGAGAAGAGTAGTAAAAATTGCAGGTGGTCTTCGTGTAATGTAAAAAAGGTAAGTTCGTATATAGCGCAGTATCCAAATCCTCAGGATTGTTCAAAGCGCTTTACACTTTACTTCCCTAACAGACCTGTTCAATCAGACACCGTCTCTACTTTTCTGGGAAGCGTCCAGGCATATGCTACAATTAATGCGCGAAGGCTGCTCGTACACATATCTACCACTGTCTATAGCCAGGTACTCATTTACATAGCTGAGTGAACTGGAGCAATGTAGAGTGAATAAACATTCCAAAGGTGTTAACACCGCAGCACAGGATTCGACCCTGGGTCTACACTCTACAACCAGGGTCAGGCCCACATTGCATTGGTTACGAAATGGTAAAACAATCTGATACATTTCGGCCCCACTGTGTATGTTTATGGATAGCTATAATGTGTATCAATAACATCGCCCTTTGTTAATTTAAGATGTAATACGCTAATGTTGGAGACAGTCTGGCATTGGTTCAGTTGCTGCTGTGAAGTGAAACATTAACGCGGCTCCTAGCTTTCTTATAGAGCATCCGTCAAGGTGTTTCTCAGGTGGTTTCTACACTGGCCATGGCTTGTGTCCATGGATGACTAGAGACTCTGCTATTGCAACGAACACTTGCTGCTTGATTTTTGCGTGCATTTCCATATTGTAGGGGTATGTGTTTAGTTGGTTAAGTGCTATCCATATTGTAGGGGTATATGTTTAGTTGGTTAAGTGCTATCCATATTGTATGGGTATATGTTTAGTTGGTCAAGTGCTATCCATATTGTAGGGGTAAATGTTTAGTTGGTTAAGTGCTATCCATATTGTAGGGGTATATGTTTAGTTGGTTAAGTGCTATCCATATTGTAGGGGTATATTATGTTTAGTTGGTTAAGTGCTGTCCATATTGTAGGGGTATATGTTTAGTTAGTTAAGTGCTGTCCATATTGTAGGGGTATATGTTTAGTTAGTTAAGTGCTGTCCATATTGTAGGGGTATATGTTTAGTTGGTTATGTGCTGTCCATATTGTAGGGGTATATGTTTAGTTGGTTAAGTGCTGTCCATATTGTAGGGGTATATGTTTAGTTGGTCAAGTGCTATCCATATTGTAGGGGTAAATGTTTAGTTGGTTAAGTGCTATCCATATTGTAGGGGTATATGTTTAGTTGGTTAAGTGCTATCCATATTGTAGGGGTATATTATGTTTAGTTGGTTAAGTGCTGTCCATATTGTAGGGGTATATGTTTAGTTAGTTAAGTGCTGTCCATATTGTAGGGGTATATGTTTAGTTAGTTAAGTGCTGTCCATATTGTAGGGGTATATGTTTAGTTAGTTAAGTGCTGTCCATATTGTAGGGGTATATGTTTAGTTGGTTATGTGCTGTCCATATTGTAGGGGTATATGTTTAGTTGGTTAAGTGCTGTCCATATTGTAGGGGTATATGTTTAGTTGGTTAAGTGCTGTCCATAACACTGTCTTCCTGGTTCTGATGTATTTCTATGTTGTCTGTGTCATTACTGTGTATTTCTTAAACCTTGCGTCCATCCGGCTGGACTAGTCTCACTTAATCGACTGTCGGTCGGCTGCGTAACTACTCCGAGAAGACAGTCTGGTGACTTTGCCGGCTTTTGAATATTATCTGCGTGATCTAAACAATGCTGCCACCTCACGGACACTGGATAATCCTGCCGTAATTTCTATTTTTATAAACAACTGCAAATTTGTATTGCTATGTATTTTGTGTTAATATAAGTTTAATTTTGAATAGTTGTTTTTATAATACACCATTATTTGATAAAAAAGGGTATCCTTATTTAATTTGCATGTTATTCGTGTGGGGCTAAACAGTGCTGCCACCTCACGGATACTGGTTAATCCTGCCGTAATTTTTATTTTATAACTGTAAATTTTTATTTTTACATATTTTTGTGTGAATGTAAATTCAATGTTTAATACTTTTCATAGGATATCATTATCTTATAAAAGTATATCGTTATTTTAATTTTAATCAGCGTCTCTACCTCAATCTTGGGTAAGGCCGCCCTGGCGGTTACAACTGCAGCCCATTAATTCTCCAGGCAAAGTTGAGGGGCTTAAAAGTGCTGCCACCTCACGAAGTCTGGGTAACCGGAGCTAGAGAGAGACTGAAAGCACCGCACTAAGCCCTAGTTCCTTTCGTTGAAGATAACCTACTAACACTTAACGGTAACAAATCTCATCACGTAGAGCAACCCAACTAAAAACGTCAATTTTCCGCAATGATGGAGAATGTCATCGCGCTTCGTCGGAAAAATCTGGAAGAGAAAATCCAGGCTTTTAACTCCACTGATGCAAAGGACAAAAGGATGACGCCGACCAATTTGCACCCATTCCTGTTCCCACATTGCGAGTCCAGGTGTGTCAATTTGTATTCATAGACATGTTTCACAGTCATCAGCATTGCTACAGACAGCGGCGCCACAGGAAACATGATGCGACAGTCAGCAGTAGCCAAGTTGACATGCAGGGTCCAAAGAGGCCTACCTCCCCGGCCGCTCTCCAATCTCACGGTGCCGCCACTGAGCATAGCAGAAGACATCATGCACTCATATCACATCCTTGGTGTAATTCCATCGGTGACTTGCAACAAGTCAGCTACAGATGATCTCCGCCTTCAATGACACGCGCAAGCATTTGCCGTCGTGTAATTGCCGAAATGCGGTGATGAATTTGCGACCGTGGTCAGCCATATTTGTTCATTATCGTCCACACACCTTCCACGTTCTTTACATGAAATGTGTCTGTGTTGCTGCGAACACAACGCTGACGGCTCCACGTCCATTCTTGGATCCGCACTCACTATCTGGCATCTGGCCGTGGCCAATCTGCTCCACTACCTAGGCAGTACCGAATGCACATATCTGTACCACAGCAACTCCACCTACGTTCTGTGGAGCTACATGATACATGTCTGTACCACAGCAACTTCACCTACGTTCTGTGGAACTACATGTCACATATCTGTACCACAGCAACTCCACCTACGTTCTGTGGAGCTACATGACAATGTCTGTACCACAGCAACTCCATCTAAGTTCTGTGGAGCTACATGTCACATATCTGTACCACAGCAACTCCACCTACGTTCTGTGGAGCTACATGACAATGTCTGTACCACAGCAACTCCATCTAAGTTCTGTGGAGCTACATGACACATATCTGTACCACAGCAACTCCACCTACGTTCTGTGGAGCTACATGACAATGTCTGTACCACAGCAACTCCATCTAAGTTATGTGGAGCTACATGACACATATCTGTACCACAGCAACTCCATCTAAGTTCTGTGGAGCTACATGACAATGTCTGTACCACAGCAACTCCATCTAAGTTCTGTGGAGCTACATGACACATATCTGTACCACAGTAACTCCATCTAAGTTCTGTGGAGCTACATGACACATGTCTGTAACACAGCAACTCCACCTAGGTTCTGTGGAGCTACATGACAATGTCTGTACCACAGCAACTCCATCTAAGTTCTGTGGAGCTACATGACACATATCTGTACCACAGCAACTCCACCTAGGTTCTGTGGAGCTACATGACACATGTCTGTACCACAGCAACTCCACCTACGTTCTGTGGAGCTACATGACACATATCTGTACCACGGCAACTCCACCTACGTTCTGTGGAGCTACATGACAATGTCTGTACCACAGCAACTCCATCTAATTCTGTGGAGCTACATGACACATATCTGTACCACAGCAACTCCATCTAAGTTCTGTGGAGCTACATGACAATGTCTGTACCACAGCAACTCCATCTAAGTTATGTGGAGCTACATGACACATGTCTGTACCACAACAACTCCACTTACGTTCTGTGGAGCTACATGACACATGTCTGTACCACAGCAACTTCACCTACGTTCTGTGGTGCTACATGACACATGTCTGTACCACAGCAACTCCATCTAAGTTCTGTGGAGCTACATGACAATGTCTGTACCACAGCAACTCCATCTAAGTTATGTGGAGCTACATGACACATATCTGTACCACAGCAACTCCATCTAAGTTCTGTGGAGTTACATGACAATGTCTGTACCACAGCAACTCCATCTAAGTTCTGTGGAGCTACTTGACACATGTCTGTTCCACAACAACTCCACCTACGTTCTGTGGAGCTACATGATACATGTCTGTACCACAGCAACTTCACCTACGTTCTGTGGAGCTACATGACACATGTCTGTACCACAGCAACTCCACCTACGTTCTGTGGAGCTACATGACACATATCTGTACCACAGCAACTCCACCTACGTTCCGTGGAGCTACATGACACATGTATGTACCACAGCAACTCCACCTACGTTCTGTGGAGCTACGTGACAATGTATGTACCACAGCAACTCCACCTACGTTCTGTGGAGCTACATGACACATATCTGTACCACAGCAACTCCACCTAGGTTCTTTGGAGCTACATGATACATGTCTGTACCACAGCAACTCCACCTACGTTCTTTGGAGTTACATGACAATGACTGTACCACAGCAACTCCACCTACGTTCCGTGGAGCTACATGACACATGTCTGTACCACAGCAACTCAACCTACGTTCTGTGGAGTTACATGTCACATATATGTACCACAGCAACTCCACCCACGTTCTGTGGAGCTACATGACACATGTCTGTACCACAGCAACTCCACCTATGTTCTGTGGAGCTACATGATACATGTCTGTACCACAGCAACTCCACCTACGTTCTGTGGAGCTACATGACACATGTCTGTACCACAGCAACTCCACCCACGTTCTGTGGAGCTATATGACACATGTCTGTACCACAGCAACTCCACCCACGTTCTGTGGAGCTATATGACACATGTCTGTACCACAGCAACTCCACCCACGTTCTGTGGAGCTACATGACACATGTCTGTACCACAGCAACTCCACCCACGTTCTGTGGAGCTACATGATACATGTTTGTACCACGGCAACTCCACCTACGTTCCGTTGAGCTACATGATACATGTCTGTACCACAGCAACTCCATCTACGTTCTGTGGAGCTACATGATACATGTATGTACCACAGCAACTCCACCTACGTTCCGTGGAGCTACATGACACATATCTGTACCACAGCAACTCCACCTAGGTTCTGTGGAGCTACATGACACATGTCTGTACCACAGCAACTCCACCTACGTTCCGTGGAGCTACATAACACATGTCTGTAACAGCAACTCCACCTACGTTCTGTGGAGCTACATGTCACATGTCTGTACCACAGCATCTCCACCCACGTTCTGTGGAGCTATATGACACATGTCTGTACCACAGCAACTCCACCCACGTTCTGTGGAGCTACATGACACATGTCTGTACCACAGCAACTCCACCCACGTTCTGTGGAGCTACATGATACATGTTTGT
>CBDHHR010000325.1:7500-9612 GCA_965263245.1 Metamycoplasmataceae bacterium
CTACTACTACTACTACTACTACTATTACTACTACTACTACTACTACTACTACTACTACTACTACTACTACTACTACTACTACTACTATTACTACTACTACTACTACTACTACTACTACTACTACTACTACTACTACTACTACTACTACTACTACTACTACTACTACTACTATACTACTACTACTACTACTACTACTACTACTACTACTACTACTACTACTACTACTACTACTACTACTACTACTACTACTACTACTACTACTACTACTACTACTACTACTACTATTACTACTACTACTACTACTACTACTACTACTACTACTACTACTACTACTACTACTACTACTACTACTACTACTACTATTACTACTACTACTACTACTACTACTACTACTACTACTACTACTACTACTACTACTAATAATAATAATAATAATAATAATAACCAAGCCACTTCTATTATGCAGTGTTCTTAGAAACCCAGCTCAGCCGATTGTATTGGTCAATCCCAAAATTGATCACCTTAACAATCCGAAACAGTGACTCACCAGTAATAGTCGCTATTAATATGACAAGAATATCGTTGCCCGAGAAGCGAGCCAAGCCCAATCGGATGGCCTGATGTATATAGCTCACTCGGGCTACATCCCTCAACACGGAGATGATGACACGGACGGGGACATTCGACGAGCAGGACGTGTAGACCGCGTCGTTTGGAGAATAGTTTATCAGAGCCCTTCAACAACATCAGCGTGCAGTGTGAGAGAACTCTTGAGGTATGCCGCAGTACTCCACTGAGTACCCATGTACCGAGTACCCATGTACCTCACCATAATAAACAATAGAAAAGGTAGTGTGTGACAATTGTACTTATATTGTTTCCAGTTGTGGCAAGGCCCACAAGTACGTCGTTACAATATTTAATCAGTTTTTCAAATAACCGGCACATAATGAAGTAAAATTTTATTAAAGTAACTTTACTTGTAACGAAGTATTTTGATCAAAAATAGCAATACTTTTACTCAGTTACTTTCGTTTGCTTTTCGCAATATATTTTCGTTACAATACAATGTCCGTGTCTAGTCCCCACGGAATCCTGTCATCGTGTCGAAATCTATTAAAAGTTGTATTCCGATCAGGCGCAGTTGCATTTGTAATTATTGTATTTTAGTGATTGTTAGTTTTATTCAGGTACGTTTTTGCAAAGTACGTTTACTTAAGTAGTTTTGAGATGAGTTACTTGTACTTGTATACATGTACAAAATAAATCTAGTTCATTCAACACTGATTGTCGCCAACTGTCTTTGTTGCATTTGGGCGCAACTTATATTGTAACATTACTATAACGCCTATATACTTGAACACTCCTGCTCGTATGATATCGATAATTAAACCGATTTTCGATAATATAATGCACAAAAGGTTAACTGTAATAGAAGAGGAAGTACGTACCAGAGTACCGTGATCACGAGCAGTGCTTCTCTTAACGGCAGTGCCGCTTCCGAGCCCAACAAGACTGAGTGAAGTATTTGAACATTAAAACAGACCAGCACAGACGCTATCCAAGAAATAAGTGCATACAATTGTGTCCCTGAAATGAGATGTGGCTTTTGTCAAAACATATACATACATACATATATACATATATACATATATACATATATACATATATACATATACACATATACATATACACATATACACATATACACATATACACATATACACATATACAAATATACACATATACACATATACACATATACACATATACACATATACACATATACACATATACACATATACACATATACACATATACACATATACATATACATATACCTATATCTATATATATATATATATATATATATATATATATATATATATATATATATAGATATATATATATATATATATATATCATAAGTTTCGAAATTGTAGGTAAAGGTGGAGGGGGCGAAATAATTTGGCTGGAGGCTGAAGACATGTATAGTCCGTAGGCTTTGAGGTAGGAGGGGGCATTTGGAATGTTAGGCGTACATTGAGTGGGATGCAGTTGGCGTTTTGCTGCTCTGTATCAAGGGGATGAGTTGTAGGATTTTTGTGAGCC
>CBDHHR010000326.1:0-10708 GCA_965263245.1 Metamycoplasmataceae bacterium
AGGAAGCCGTTGGCGTTTTTCATAGATCATTTATAACCCGAGATATATATCGACTATATTCATAAATAGTTTCCCGCAACTGTCGTTTACATAACGAATGGCTCACTTGTTGCATTCGTCGTCAGATCCGCCGGAGAAGTATCGTCTGTCACCTGTCGTCTGTCACTTGTCGCCTGTCACATGTCGCCTGTAGCCTGTCGTCTGTCGCCTGTCGCCTGTCGCCTGTCGCCTGTCGCATGTCGCCTGTCGCCTGTCGCCTGTCGCCTGTCGCCTGTCGTCTGCCGCCTGTCGCCTGTCGACTGTCGCCTGTCGTCTGTCGTCTGTCGCCTGTCACCTGTCACATGTCGCATGTCGCCTGGCGCCTGGCGCCTGTCGCCTGTCGCCTGACGTATGCCGTCCGTGGTCGTGTGGCCGGTCGACTGCCGAGCCGGTCACGGGGGCGCCATGGAAGGTGTATTGATCGTCGCCGGGAATCAATCAAAGCTGCCACTGCTGGGTGGGTTTGTTACGCGGCTTCACCTCATTCACGCGACGGTCCCAGTGTCTGCATCTCTCGAGCACGCTGCGTCTCCATCCTGTCGGCGCGTGTCATATGGTGTTGGTGACACTCCTGATTACACTGCCGGTGACACTGCTGTGACGGACGCTGATGGTCGACGATGTCCCGATGGTCCAGAGCGCCCGCACGACCTTGAGAGCGACAGTGAGATGGAGTTAGCGAGGCGGAGAGACGAGGGAAAGTCCCGCCATCTTCCTCCTGTCGCGCACACGGCAGCGAGTGTCACGAACCAGCGCGGCGACAAGCAGGAGAAGACAAAGGCGACGTGCAGGACGATCGACGTGACCAACACGGGCAGGGTGACACAGCGACAACACAACAAGGACCGCTCGGACATGCACCGTCCACTGGGGAGACGCCGTGACTACGACCGCCTGTCCATCGGCTCCCCAATCCCGGCCATTCTCCCGCAGGACGAGGAAACAGACAACAGGGAGTTGGGCGTGTCGTCGCCCTTCCCCGCCATCAAGGTGTCATCGTGCGGGGAGCTGCGGTCAACGTTGACCACGGCCTCGGAGGAGGAGCTGCTCACGTCGTCCACTGCGGTGTCCGCTGGACTCCTCCGTCTGTCCACGCCGCTCTACCGCAGGTCGACAGACGGTCGCTACCTACAGGTGACGTCACAGCTTTTCCCTCCCGCCCTACGTCCCGTATCTCCCAGTCTTCCGCCCTGTTCTTCCCCTCGCGGAAGTTTGCTTCGTCACACCAATTCGTCTGTTCAATGCCCCAGCCTCCTGTCGTCTCTGTACATTTCTTTCGGACACGGTGACTTTGTTCTGCGGGAATGATGTTCAACGTTGATGTTGTTGCTCTGTTGATGTTGTTGTTGATGTTGTTGTTGATGTTGTTGTTGCAGCATTTTTACAGTGTCTCTCCATCGTTCTCATGTCGCGCTTCTTCGGCAGTAATCGAACACATTCAGCGCTCGCTGTCTAACCTATCTGTCCTCTACTGGATTTTTTATTTTTTATTGTTTTCTTTTTCTTTCCCTTATTCTGCTACTTGTCTTCTACCATCTTCTTTTGTATTTCCTGCTCTCGTTGCACTATTTACCCCGCCAGCCTCGTCTGTTTGTCGCACTCTCGCAGTCAATCTCCCTTCGTGTATTCTGTGTGTGTTTATTGTCAATGTCAGTCTGCTCCCAACTGCCTTCTCTGTACACGTGGTTTCAGTGTTAATCTACTCCAAACTGCCTTACCTGTACACGTGGTTTCAGCGTCAATCTACTCCAAACTGCCTTATCTGTACACGTGGTTTCAGTGTTAATCTACTCCAAACTGCCTTCTCTGTACACGTGGTTTCAGTGTTAATCTACTCCAAACTGCCTTATCTGTACACGGGGTTTCAGTGTTAATCTACTCCAAACTGCCTTCTCTGTACACGTGGTTTCAGTGTTAATCTACTTCAAACTGCCTTCTGTACACGTGGTTTCAGTGTTAATCTACTCCAAACTGCCTTCTCTGTACACGTGGTTTCAGTGTTAATCTACTCCAAACTGCCTTCTCTGTACAAGTGGTTTCAGTGTTAATCTACTCCAAACTGCCTTCTCTGTACACGTGGTTTCAGTATCAATCTACTCCAAACTGCCATCTCTGTACACGTGATTTCAGTGTCAATCTACTCTAAACTGCCTTCTCTGTACACGTGGTTTCAGCGTCAATCTACTCCAAACTGCCTTCTCTGTACACGTGATTTCAGCGTCAATCTACTCCAAACTGCCTTCTCTGTACACGTGGTTTCAGTGTTAATCTACTCTAAACTGCCTTCTCTGTACACGTGGTTTCAGCGTCAATCTACTCCAAACTGCCTTCTCTGTACACGTGATTTCAGCGTCAATCTACTCCAAACTGCCTTCTCTGTACACGTGGTTTCAGTGTTAATCTACTCTAAACTGCCTTCTCTGTACACGTGGTTTCAGCGTCAATCTACTCCAAACTGCCTTCTCTGTACACGTGATTTCAGCGTCAATCTACTCCAAACTGCCTTCTCTGTACACGTGATTTCAGTGTCAATCTACTCTAAACTGCCTTCTCTGTACACGTGGTTTCAGCGTCAATCTACTCCAAACTGCCTTCTCTGTACACGTGATTTCAGCGTCAATCTACTCCAAACTGCCTTCTCTGTACACGTGGTTTCAGTGTTAATCTACTCCAAACTGCCTTCTCTGTACACGTGGTTTCAGCGTTAATCTACTCCAAACTGCCTTCTCTGTACACGTGGTTTCAGCGTTAATCTACTCCAAACTGCCTTCTCTGTACACGTGGTTTCAGGGTTAATCTACTCCAAACTGCCTTCTCTGTACACGTGGTTTCAGTGTTAATCTACTCCAAACTGCCTTCTCTGTACACGTGGTTTCAGTGTTAATCTACTCCAAACTGCCTTCTCTGTACACGTGGTTTCAGTGCCAATCTACTCCAAACTGCCTTCTCTGTACACGTGGTTTCAGCGTCAATCTACTCCAAACTGCCTTCTCTGTACACGTGGTTTCAGCGTCAATCTACTCCAAACTGCCTTCTCTGTACACGTGGTTTCAGTGTTAATCTACTCCAAACTGCCTTCTCTGTACACGTGGTTTCAATGTTAATCTACTCCAAACTGCCTTCTCTGTACACGTGGTTTTAGTATCAATCTACTCAAAACTGCCTTCTCTGTACACGTGGTTTCAGTATCAATCCACTCCAAACTGCCTTCTCTGTACACGTGATTTCAGTGTCAATCTACTCCAAACTGCCTTCTCTGTACACGTGATTTCAGCGTCAATCTACTCCAAACTGCCTTCTCTGTACACCTGGTTTCAGTGTCAATCTACTCCAAACTGCCTTCTCTGTACACGTGATTTCAGTGTCAATCTACTCCAAACTGCCTTCTCTGTACACGTGATTTCAGCGTCAATCTACTCCAAACTGCCTTCTCTGTACACCTGGTTTCAGCGTCAATCTACTCCAAACTGCCTTCTCTGTACACCTGGTTTCAGTATCAATCCACTCCAAACTGCCTTCTCTGTACACGTGATTTCAGTGTCAATCTACTCCAAACTGCCTTCTCTGTACACGTGATTTCAGCGTCAATCTACTCCAAACTGCCTTCTCTGTACACGTGGTTTCAGTGTTAATCTACTCCAAACTGCCTTCTCTGTACACGTGGTTTCAGCGTTAATCTACTCCAAACTGCCTTCTCTGTACACGTGGTTTCAGCGTTAATCTACTCCAAACTGCCTTCTCTGTACACGTGGTTTCAGGGTTAATCTACTCCAAACTGCTTTCTCTGTACACGTGGTTTCAGTGTTAATCTACTCCAAACTGCCTTCTCTGTACACGTGGTTTCAGTGTTAATCTACTCCAAACTGCCTTCTCTGTACACGTGGTTTCAGCGTTAATCTACTCCAAACTGCCTTCTCTGTACACGTGGTTTCAGTGCCAATCTACTCCAAACTGCCTTCTCTGTACACGTGGTTTCAGCGTTAATCTACTCCAAACTGCCTTCTCTGTACACGTGGTTTCAGTGTTAATCTACTCCAAACTGCCTTCTCTGTACACGTGGTTTCAGTGTTACTCTACTCCAAACTGCCTTCTCTGTACTCGTGGTTTCAGTATCAATCTACTCAAAACTGCCTTCTCTGTACACGTGGTTTCAGTATCAATCCACTCCAAACTGCCTTCTCTGTACACGTGATTTCAGTGTCAATCTACTCCAAACTGCCTTCTCTGTACACGTGGTTTCAGCGTCAATCTACTCCAAACTGCCTTCTCTGTACACCTGGTTTCAGCGTCAATCTACTCCAAACTGCCTTCTCTGTACACGTGATTTCAGTGTCAATCTACTCCAAACTGCCTTCTCTGTACACGTGGTTTCAGCGTCAATCTACTCCAAACTGCCTTCTCTGTACACCTGGTTTCAGCGTCAATCTACTCCAAACTGCCTTCTCTGTACACGTGGTTTCAGTATCAATCCACTCCAAACTGCCTTCTCTGTACACGTGATTTCAGTGTCAATCTACTCCAAACTGCCTTCTCTGTACACGTGGTTTCAGCGTCAATCTACTCCAAACTGCCTTCTCTGTACACCTGGTTTCAGCGTCAATCTACTCCAAACTGCCTTCTCTGTACACCTGGTTTCAGCGTCAATCTACTCCAAACTGCCTTCTCTGTACACGTGGTTTCAGTGTTAATCTACTCCAAACTGCCTTCTCTGTACACGTGGTTTCAGTATCAATCTACTCCAAACTGCCTTCTCTGTACACGTGATTTCAGTGTCAATCTACTCCAAACTGCCTTCTCTGTACACGTGATTTCAGTATCAATCTACTCAAAACTGCCTTCTCTGTGCACGTGGTTTCAGTATCAATCTCCTCCAAACTGCCTTCTCTGTGCACGTGGTTTCAGTATCAATCTACTCCAAACTGCCTTCTCTGTACACGTGATTTCAGTATCAATCTCCTCCAAACTGCCTTCTCTGTGCACGTGGTTTCAGTATCAATCTCCTCCAAACTGCCTTCTCTGTACACGTGATTTCAGTATCAATCTCCTCCAAACTGCCTTCTCTGTGCACGTGGTTTCAGTATCAATCTACTCCAAACTGCCTTCTCTGTACACGTGATTTCAGTGTCAATCTACTCCAAACTGCCTTCGCTGTACACGTGGTTTCAGCGTCAATCTACTCCAAACTGCCTTCTCTGTACACGTGATTTCAGTGTCAATCTACTCCAAACTGCCTTCTCTGTACACGTGGTTTCAGTGTTAATCTACTCCAAACTGCCTTCTCTGTACACGTGGTTTCAGCGTTAATCTGCTCCAAACTGCCTTCTCTGTACACGTGGTTTCAGCGTTAATCTACTCCAAACTGCCTTCTCTGTACACGTGGTTTCAGTGTCAATCTACTCCAAACTGCCTTCTCTGTACACGTGGTTTCAGTGTCAATCTACTCCAAACTGCCTTCTCTGTTCACGTGGTTTCAGCGTCAATCTACTCCAAACTGCCTTCTCTGTACACGTGGTTTCAGTGTTAATCTACTCCAAACTGCCTTCTCTGTACACGTGGTTTCAGCGTCAATCGACTCCAAACTGCCTTCTCTGTACACGTGGTTTCAGTATTAATCTACTCCAAACTGCCTTCTCTGTACACGTGGTTTCAGCGTCAATCTACTCCAAACTGCCTTCTCTGTACACGTGGTTTCAGTATTAATCTACTCCAAACTGCCTTCTCTGTACACGTGGTTTCAGTATTAATCTTCTCCAAACTGCCTTCTCTGTACACGTGGTTTCAGTATTAATCTTCTCCAAACTGCCTTCTCTGTACACGTGGTTTCAGTGTTAATCTACTCCAAGCTGCTTTCTCTGTATATGTATTGTCAGCATCAATCTGTTTCCGTTAGTTTCCCGATTTGCAAATTGTCACAGTAGTCCACACTTGTCCTCCTGTCTTCACGCGTTATTGTGTAGTGTTGGCAGTAATATTATAGGTAAATGCACATGTGAGAAGACCACGTGACAAGTATGCATTTGCATTAATATATATATATATATATATATATATATATATATATATATATATATATATATATATATTTGCATTGTACTTGAACATACAACGTCTATACCTGTTAACATTGTATATACCGCATTGTACAAGAACATACAACGTCTACACCTGATGACATTGTATGAACCGCGCTGTACAAGAACATACAACGTCTACACCTGATGACGTTGTATTCATCGCGCTGTACAAGAACATACAACGTCTACACCTGATGACATTGTTTACACCGCGCTGTACAAGAACATACAAAGTCTACACCTGATGACATTGTATACACCGCGCTGTACAAGAACATACAAAGTCTACACCTGATGACATTGTATGAACCGCGTTGTACAAGAACATATAACGTCTACACCTGATGACATTGTTCGTACCGCGTTGTACAAGAACATATAACGTCTACACCTGATGACGTTGTATTCACCGCGCTGTACAAGAACATACAACGTCTACACCTGATGACATTGTTTACACCGCGCTGTACAAGAACATACAACGTCTACACCTGAGGACATTGTTTACACCGCGTTGTACAAGAACATACAACGTCTACACCTGATGACATTGTTTACACCGCGCTGTACAAGAACATACAAAGTCTACACCTGATGACATTGTATACACTGCGCTGTACAAGAACATACAAAGTCTACACCTGATGACATTGTATACACCGCGCTTTACAAGAACATACAAAGTCTTCACCTGATGACATTGTATACACCGCGCTGTACAAGAACATACAAAGTCTACACGTGATGACATTGTACGTACCGCGTTGTACAATAACATACAACGTCTACACCTGATGGCATTGTATGCACAGCGCTATACAAGAGCATACCTGTATAGAGCCTAGTCATGCACCTTTGTCTATAATCCTCACGTCCGCCATCGTGATTAAAGGTATTACAGTTGATCAATACAACTTGTCGACTACTTATCTATTCATGCTTCAAGCGGACATAATAATATTTTACATGGCGGATTAAACGGCAAGGCTGGTATTTATAAAGAGATCGGTCTCACGCTGTATTAAACAATTCTAGTTCACCAAAATACGTTGCACCGGTCAAAGGATGGGAACGAAGTAGTTTATAGTATATATTAGGACCTAACATGATTAAGTCTTTTACGTTAAGTTTCTTCTGCGTCGTGTTTTCAGCATTTTACATCCGGGGACTTGTTGACGAGTCGGTCGGAGGGTGATGTACGCACGACGTCGGCCACCTGTCGGGGGAAGTCCGTAAATCCAGATCGTTTTGATGATCTGACCCGCTCCCACGACCTGGTCAGTTGCCAGTTGTTGAAACTGGACATCGGCTCAGGGGGGCGATCGAAGGGTCAAAACGAAAGTCCACGACGGAAGCCGCCTCAGCGACTAGTGCCAATACGGTACTCAGCAACTGCCGTCAACACGCCGCCATGACGTCAACATGTCATCTGAACGTCGTCAATACGCCGCCTTGACGTCACCGTGTAGTCTAACGTCGTCAATACGTCGCCTTGACGTCAACGTGTCGTCAAAACTCGTCAATACGCCGTCTTGACGTCAGCGTGTCGTGCAAACGTCGTCAGTACGCCGCCTTGACGTCAGCGTGTCGTCCAAACGTCGTCAATACGCCGCCTTGATGTCAACGTGCCGTCCAAACGTCGTCAATACGCCGCCTTGATGTCAACGTGCCGTCCAAACGTCGTCAATACGCCGCCTTGATGTCAACGTGTCGTCCAAACGTCGTCAATACGCCGCCTTGACGTCAACGTGCCGTCCAAACGTCGTCAATACGCCGCCTTGACGTCAACGTGCCGTCCAAACGTCGTCAATACGCCGTCTTGACGTCAGCGTGTCGTGCAAACGTCGTCAATACGCCGCCTTGATGTCAACGTGTCGTCCAAACGTCGTCAATACGCCGTCTTGACGTCAGCGTGTCGTGCAAACGTCGTCAATACGCCGCCTTGGTGTCAACGTGTCGTCCAAACGTCATCAATACGCCGCCTTGATGTCAACGTGTCGTCCAAGCGTCGTCATTACGCCGCCTTGATGTCAACGTGTCGTCCAAACGTCATCAATACGCCGCCTTGATGTCAACGTGTCGTCCAAACGTCGTCATTATGCCGCCTTGATGTCAACGTGTCGTCCAAACGTCGTCATTATGCCGCCTTGATGTCAACGTGTCGTCCAAACGTCGTCAGTACGCCGCCTTGATGTCAACGTGTCGTCCAAACGTCATCAATACGCCGCCTTGATGTCAACGTGTCGTCCAAACGTCATCAATACGCCGCCTTGATGTCAACGTGCCGTCCAAACGTCATCAATACGCCGCCTTGATGTCAACGTGTCGTCCAAACGTCGTCATTATGCCGCCTTGATGTCAACGTGTCGTCCAAACGTCATCAATACGCCGCCTTGATGTCAACGTGTCGTCCAAACGTCATCAATACGCCGCCTTGATGTCAACGTGTCGTCCAAACGTCATCAATACGCCGCCTTGATGTCAACGTGTCGTCCAAACGTCATCAATACGCCGCCTTGATGTCAACGTGTCGTCCAAACGTCATCAATACGCCGCCTTGATGTCAACGTGTCGTCCAAACGTCGTCATTATGCCGCCTTGATGTCAACGTGTCGTCCAAACGTCGTCATTATGCCGCCTTGATGTCAACGTGTCGTCCAAACGTCGTCAGTACGCCGCCTTGATGTCAACGTGTCGTCCAAACGTCATCAATACGCCGCCTTGATGTCAACGTGTCGTCCAAACGTCATCAATACGCCGCCTTGATGTCAACGTGCCGTCCAAACGTCATCAATACGCCGCCTTGATGTCAACGTGCCGTCCAAACGTCATCAATACGCCGCCTTGATGTCAACGTGTCGTCCAAACGTCGTCATTATGCCGCCTTGATGTCAACGTGTCGTCCAAACGTCATCAATACGCCGCCTTGATGTCAACGTGTCGTCCAAACGTCATCAATACGCCGCCTTGATGTCAACGTGTCGTCCAAACGTCATCAATACGCCGCCTTGATGTCAACGTGTCGTCCAAACGTCATCAATACGCCGCCTTGATGTCAACGTGTCATACAAACGTTGTCAATACGCCGCCTTGATGTCAACGTGTCGTGCAAACGTCGTCAATACGCCGCCTTGACGTCAACGTGTCGTCCAAACGTCATCAATACGCCGCCTTGATGTCAACGTGTCGTCCAAACGTCGTCAATACGCCGCCTTGATGTCAACGTGTCGTCCAAACGTCATCAATACGCCGCCTTGATGTCAACGTGTCGTCCAAGCGTCGTCATTACGCCGCCTTGATGTCAACGTGTCGTCCAAACGTCATCAATACGCCGCCTTGATGTCAACGTGTCGTCCAAACGTCATCAATACGCCGCCTTGATGTCAACGTGTCGTCCAAACGTCGTCAATACGCCGCCTTGATGTCAACGTGTCGTCCAAACGTCATCAATACGCCGCCTTGATGTCAACGTGTCGTCCAAGCGTCGTCATTACGCCGCCTTGATGTCAACGTGTCGTCCAAACGTCATCAATACGCCGCCTTGATGTCAACGTGTCGTCCAAACGTCATCAATACGCCGCCTTGGTGTCAACGTGTCGTCCAAACGTCATCAATACGCCGCCTTGATGTCAACGTGTCGTCCAAGCGTCGTCATTACGCCGCCTTGATGTCAACGTGTCGTCCAAACGTCATCAATACGCCGCCTTGATGTCAACGTGTCGTCCAAACGTCATCAATACGCCGCCTTGGTGTCAACGTGTCGTCCAAACGTCATCAATACGCCGCCTTGATGTCAACGTGTCGTCCAAACGTCATCAATACGCCGCCTTGATGTCAACGTGTCGTCCAAACGTCATCAATACGCCGTCTTGAATACGCCGCCTTGACGTCAACGTGTCGTCCAAACGTCATCAATACGTCAACGTGTCGTCCAAACGTCGTCAATACGCCGCCTTGACGTCAACGTGTCGTCCAAACGTCATCAATACGCCGCCTTGATGTCAACGTGTCGTCCAAACGTCGTCATTATGCCGCCTTGATGTCAACGTGTCGTCCAAACGTCATCAATACGCCGCCTTGATGTCAACGTGTCGTCCAAACGTCGTCAATACGCCGCCTTGATGTCAACGTGTCGTCCAAACGTCGTCATTATGCCGCCTTGATGTCAACGTGTCGTCCAAACGTCATCAATACGCCGCCTTGATGTCAACGTGTCGTCCAAACGTCATCAATACGCCGCCTTGATGTCAACGTGTCGTCCAAACGTCGGCATTATGCCGCCTTGATGTCAACGTGTCGTCCAAACGTCGGCATTATGCCGCCTTGACGTCAACGTGTCGTCCAAACGTCATCAATACGCCGCCTTGATGTCAACGTGTCACGTGTCGTATACAAACGTTGTCAATACGCCGCCTTGATGTCAACGTGTCGTCCAAACGTCGTCAATACGCCGCCTTGATGTCAACGTGTCGTCCAAACGTCATCAATACGCCGCCTTGATGTCAACGTGTCGTCCAAACGTCGTCATTACGCCGCCTTGATGTCAACGTGTCGTCCAAACGTCGTCAATACGCCGCCTTGATGTCAACGTGTCA
>CBDHHR010000327.1:0-5000 GCA_965263245.1 Metamycoplasmataceae bacterium
ATACAACCAGTGTGATACAAACAACACAACCAGTGCGGTACAAACCACACGACCAGTGCGGTACAAACCACACGACCAGTGCGGTATAAACAACACAACCAATGTGGTTCAAACAATACAACCAATGTGGTACAAACAATACAACCAATGTGGTACAAACAACACAACCAATGTGGTACAAACAATACAACCAATGTGGTACAAACAACACAACCAATGTGGTACAAACAATACAACCAATGTGGTACAAACAATACAACCAATGTGGTACAAATAACACAACCAGTGTGGCACAAACAATACAACCAGGACGGTACAAAAACACAACCAGTGCGGTAAAAACAGCACAAGTGTTGTACACAAGTCTCCCCCAAGTAATGTTAAATAAAATATTTTTATATCTGGCACGGTTTGGAGAAATACGTGACAGTTTGCCCCAATATATATATATATGTATATATATATATATATATATATATATATATATATATATATATATATATATATATATATGTATATATATATATATATATATATATATATATATATGTATATATATATATATATATATATATATATATATATATATATATATGTATATATATATATATATATTTGAATATTTACCGTTAACAACTGACTTTGCGGTGCACACTGTGACAAGGACGCGAGGACCACGCAGTGTGTCAATTGTAAATGTCATCTTATGATCCTAATTCGACGGTGCTGTAATGATGACTACTATTATCATGACACTGACATGGGCAGATTAAACAATAGTATTATCACCGAGGACAAACTGTTGATATTTGAATCATAAGCCTAGGAGAAGTGACAGTGGTGGCGACAGTCTAATGAGCTGGGAGCCAATT
This sequence comes from Metamycoplasmataceae bacterium, assembly GCA_965263245.1. Classification (GTDB taxonomy): domain Bacteria; phylum Bacillota_I; class Bacilli_A; order Mycoplasmatales; family Metamycoplasmataceae; genus DT-68. The sequence goes on from CBDHHR010000327.1 coordinate 873, forward strand.
CCCTGATGAGGTGAGGCGGTCAGTTCGTGCAGTATATATTGGAGAACCCATCGAATTCAGAAAGAGTTGCACAAAGAAGACAGTGCACCGACCCACATGGCAGGATACGTCGAAGAGAAGTGAAGGGAATTGTGATGGGATCCACTTTAGTGAGCGCTAGTGTGTGTGTGTGTGTGTGTGTGTGTGTGTGTGTGTGTGTGTGTGTGTGTGTGTGTGTGTGTGTGTGTGTGTGTGTGTGTGTGTGTGTGTGTGTGTGTGTGTGTGTGTGTGTGTGTGTGTGTGTGTGTGTGTGTGTGTGTGTGTGTGTGTGTGTGTGTGTGTGTGTGTGTGTGTGTGTGTGTGTGTGTGTGTGTGTGTGTGTGTGTGTGTGTGTGTGTGTGTGTGTGTGTGTGTGTGTGTGTGTGTGTGTGTGTGTGTGTGTGTGTGTGTGTGTGTGTGGTGTGTGTGTGTGTGTGTGTGTGTGTGTGTGTGTGTGTGTGTGTGTGTGTGTGTGTGTGTGTGTGTGTGTGTGTGTGTGTGTGTGTGTGTATATGCCATCGCCACTGAAGGAAACATAAAAGAGATGAAGGGAGTAAAGATAAGATAGACTAAACAGTTATTATGCAGAGTGTAGGGTGGAGCCTGATGGGGAAGACGGGGGTTGTATGTCTAGGGACTACTCCAGGTGGCACACTTGTTTTAGAACGTGTGAACATTATTTAAACCAGCAAAATACTCATCTTCCAGAAGGGGTAACGTGGTAGTTCACGAGTGGGGTACAGAAACCACGCACCACCGTTCTCTCTGCACAGCGAGGGTGCCCAGGGATAATTTCACGAAACCTGCCTGCTGGACGTCTGACGTTTCTTTACGTTTGTTCAACATTATACGTAACACGACCCAAAGAGATCAGTGACCTTCAGGCATCCTAGATATGCTACAGTCCGACGAAGATTACGAAACATACGTTTAAAGCCACAGCACGCACGAATGCTTCAACAGCGGAAGATTTCGGAGAAACTAAAACCCCCGCATGTATTACGGACGATTTTGAAGAAATTAAAACCTCCGCATGTATAACGGACGATTTCGAAGAAATAAAAACACCCGAATGTATTACAGCCCAGATGTAGCCCGTCTATGGGGTGTGTCATGACGTCTACATTAGGTCAGTAATGTTTAATTATAATTAACAGCATTCGCTCAATCCATAAAACAGCCAAGTTGGGGCGTGTTTATATCAAACACTAGACATGAACTACCGTCTCAAAATCGCTGTGATTTCCTTCATACCGTGATGTCGAAAGTAAATGAGTGATCCAACCTTTGTTTACGGCGGGTCGCCTTCAGTGTATGCTACACTAATCAATCACTCGCTGGAACGTCGACACCCCTTTCTCACATGAGCAGTGTGCATACACAACTAGTTTCATTGACATATCTGAATTGTGAACGAAACTCGCGCGTTGATTTAACGGGCCAACAATTCGGAGAAGTGTATTGTGTTGGAGGCAGCCAACGACGCACTAAATAGAAGGCGACACACTGAGCCAAGGTGCGCGCCAGGCATACCACCGCGGTTATAACTCCTACATGAAACTATAAATACTTTAAGGTTATCATGTTAAAATCCTAATGAATCTGCGAACATGTAAAGATGTTTGAGAGAAGATGATTATGTATAATGGGTGTAGGCAAAATAAAACATTTAAAATTAGGTTACACATCTGAGTATTCCGTTTAAATAAAATGATATAATGTTACATGATCAGGCCGGTACGCGCGGCCTGTACAGTGGCCGAGTCGGAAAGCGCACTACTAATCTACTGGATAAGCTTCGCTCTCTCTTCAAAGGCAAGCACGGCTGGCACGCCAGCTACATACGCACGCATGCTGGCCACAAATACATATACATTCACACGGCCGCGCATTCACGCGCGCACGCATGCATATACACAAACACGCTTTGTATACACTCTCTCTCCTCTCTCGCTCTTGCACACGCACACACACGCTCGCACGCGCGTGTTCACACACACGCACGCACACGCACGCACACACACACACACACACACACACGCACGCACGCACGCACGCACGCACGCACGCACACACACACACACACACCACACTTACAGCAATGCCAATCACTAGAAGCCACATTCGTAGTCGCGTACGACCATTATACAGCTGGACAATGCGTGCACTGATCGCCGGTGTAAACTGGCTGGACATGACATAACACTGTTGACAACGACACGACTGTGTCCACTAGGGTCATTCAGTGTGCATCTCACGTAGGTTTCACACAACTACAAAAGAAGAAGTCAAGAAGAGATAAGATATGTTTAAAAAAACAGCAACAGGCAGTTGGTAGAACAGATATACACAAGACAAATTACACGATTGAAAATGACATAGTCAGATGATGGCATTATCACTATAATTATATGCTAACCAATGGTTGGCTGCAATTTATGCGTTTATTGAACGCCGCAGACACTACGAGTATTCTCAATCGGCGACCTATGAATTTGGCGCTTAATATGTTAATCTATGAAAACGTGCATTGTGAAATTTACAAACAAAGGGTCGCCTGTTGATAATGGTATTCCAAGAGTGATATTGCAAGCGCATGAAAAGCCAGACCGTGTTAGTGATCGTAACATCGTCTAAACCAGGAGGTGATTAAGTGGCGCCGCCTGTCGTTGTTTGTGTTACTCCAAACGTATTTTTACGCCCCCTGATGGTCATATTTGTGATTAGGTCACAAATAAAAGCCCGACGGTAATGTGTTCGGGTGACTAGGCGTAACCCAATCACATGTTTATTATGTGGACGTTTCAGTATGGTTGTTTTACTTCTGATATATTTACAAAGTATACAGGAAATAACTGCATTTTACTCTTCCCGGTAATATTGCAATTTGGCATATTGCATAATAATGTTTTATTGACCATGCAGTCATGTAATATTCCATTGAATCGTAAACCAGACACGTTTTTATAGACTTAACCGAGGAGAAGGATAGAAAGAAACAAGTAGCTTATGTCTTAGTTTAGGGTTGGTTTAATGCGATGAATTTTGTTGTACGTGATACACCCATCAGTCAGTCTTGTGATGCACTCATCAGTCAGTTCTGTGATACACCCATCAGTCAGTCTTGTGATACACCCATCAGTCAGTCTAGTGATACACCCACAAGTCAGTCTTGTGATACACCCATCAGTCAGTCTTGTAATACAACCACCAGTCAGTCAGTCTTGTGATGCACCCATCATTCAGTCTAGTGATGCACCCATCAGTCAGTCTTGTGATACAACCATCAATCAGTCTTGTGATACAACCATCAGTCAGTCTTGTGATACAACCATCAGTCGGTCTTGTGATGCACCCATCAGTCAGTCTTGTGATACACCCATCAGTCAGTCTTGTGAGGCACTCATCAGTCAGTTCTGTGATACACCCATCAGTCAGTCTTGTGATACACCCATCAGTCAGTCTAGTGATACACCCACGAGTCAGTCTTGTGATACACCCATGAGTCAGTCTTGTGATACAACCACCAGTCAGTCAGTCTTGTGATGCACCCATCTTTCAGTCTAGTGATACACCCACAAGTCAGTCTTGTGATACACCCATCAGTCAGTCTTGTGATGCACCCATCAGTCAGTCTTGTGATACAACCATCAATCAGTCTTGTGATACAACCATCAGTCAGTCTTGTGATACAACCATCAGTCGGTCTTGTGATGCACCCATCAGTCAGTCTTGTGATACAACCATCAGTCAGTCTTGTGATGCAGCCATCAGTCAGTCTTGTGATACAACCATGAGTCAGTCTTGTGATACAACCATCAGTCAGTCTTGTGATACAACCATCAGTCAGTCTTGTGATACAACCATGAGTCAGTCTTGAGATACAACCATCAGTCAGTCTTGTGATACAACCATCAGTCAGTCTTGTGATACATCCATCAGTCAGTCTTGAAATGCACCATTCAGTCAGTCTTGTGATACAACCATCAGTCAGTCTTGTGATACAACCATGAGTCAGTCTTGAGATACAACCATCAGTCAGTCTTGTGATGCACCCATCAGTCAGTCTTGTGATACACCCATCAGTCAGTCTTGAGATGCACCCATCAG
>CBDHHR010000328.1:5000-20138 GCA_965263245.1 Metamycoplasmataceae bacterium
GACGACTTACGACGACGACGACGACGACGACGATCCGGACGACGACTGACGATTAATCGACGACATACGATCGACGACGATTCGACGACAGACGACTGACGATTCGAACTGACGGACGACGACAGACGACTATCGTGATTATTATGACACCTCGGATTTGACAATTTATGTTGAAAATGTATTGTTATTTGTAATCGTCAACGCACTCACGTAAAACTTCCTTAAAACGTCGACTATATAATAAATCCGGAATAAAACTGTCATTAATCCCCTCATATAATCCAAACATTCGAAGACAGTCGCTGACAATTCGAACTGGCGGATGGCTCAGGCAGAAATACAATTTTAAATATCCCACCTTAGGTCGCCGAGTTACGCATTAAACGCAAACAAAATCAACTGAACCAATTATTATTAATCGTCTACGCACGCATCCAAACTGAATTCGCTTCCAGCGATTTTTGGTCGGGTATCACACGATGCGCATGCGCGTTCATCGATTTCCGGCAGATGTTTCTCGCGGCTGGTCGATTGGATGTGTTTTTGTATTACGACAGATGAGTTTTGAGACAGGAGACTTGACGAGCTCAAGGCCGCCGAGTGGACCAGTGGGTCATCTCATCGACCACTTGCGTGAGCCGAGGTGTCGCTTCGGAATAAATAAATGAACTCTCATCGTGAGAAATAAATGCTGGTTAAAGGAGTCCGTTGTGTGTGTGTGTGTGTGTGTGTGTGTGTGTGTGTGTGTGTGTGTGTGTGTGTGTGTGTGTGTGTGTGTGTGTGTGTTGTGTGTGTGTGTGTGTGTGTGTGTGTGTGTGTGTGTGTGTGTGTGTGTGTGTGTGTGTGTGTGTGTGTGTGTGTGTGTTTGTATGTGTGTGTGTGTGCGAGTGTGAGTGTGTGTGTGTGTGTGAGGGAGAGAACGAGCGTACGTGCGTGCGTGCGGCTGTATGAGTGTTTATTTTTATTTTACATCTGAGGACCCTTGTCAGTGATCATCATGACCACAATAGACTAACGACACGACTATATTTAGCATCAGAGTCATAATGCGCTGTGTGACAACACCGGGCAGTGTGTCGTGTCATTAGCAGACCGTGGGAGCAACACCTCGGCCGCCATGTAGGGCAACACCAAGTCCTGAGCACGGACGCGCCCCGGCAAACGTTAACATCGTGACTGCGACTTACATTTCAGTGCAGTGAATTTTGTTACACGGTGACAATCGCTTTATAAAGACAACGCGTAACTGTATTGATTACTGACAAAATTTGACAAGCTGTCAGCGTAATGGTCAGATATAGAGGTCTATCTGCTGCCGATGTCTGTCGCAGTCTAGACATTGACGGATATAAATTTTATTTATTGTTGCTTTGTTGTTGCGAATACATGTTCCATTAATCTGCGTTGCTTGCATTTCATCGCATGCAACTGGCGCAGTTACAACAATACGTAACGTCACCCGAACGTGTCCACAACGTGCCGAAGTTACGATTCCGTTTAAACTGATATATCTTGTTGTCTATTCATTTACTTTCAGTACCGGTGTCATATAATTACACACAATTCTTCTTCAACAGTTCAATTCATTCATAATGTGCACGTTAGTTGTAATCTAAACAACCCAGATTATGTTTTCTTACAAAACGCATCCTGCCAATACTGATATACGCATGCTACTAGCAACTATAGTTGTAATCCGGTATACATAAGACCTCAGTCGTAGTCTGCAAGCTGGCGCATTTCCCTGTTCAAAGGCTACTTTTCCCTCTTGCACGCCTAATGAAAACTGGACGCCGCCATGCAGACACTTCCCCATATCTCGTGAACCCGGAAGTAAAACGACGTAACACTTCCGGTGGTGCTGGACCGTGTCCTCGAGACAGACTCTAGTCTCGCATCAACCAGTGACGGCGTCGTCTCTTGCCTCATTGACCTGATTTCGGCTTTGACAGACGAGGAGTCGACATAATCGGTACCCAATTATTGCACGCCGATAACAGCGTCGGCGGGGAGTGTCCATAGTTAAGTGGACGGGAAAATCTCACCCGTTTGCACGGCACGGCACGGCACGGCACGGCTCGGCTCGGCTCGGCTCGGCTCGGCTCGGCTCGGCTCGGCTCGGCTCGGCTCGGCTCGGCTCGGCTCGGCTCGGCTCGGCTCGGCTCGGCTCGGCTCGGCTCGGCACGGCACGGCACGGCACGGCACGGCACGGCACGGCACGGCACGGCACTGCACTGCACGGCACGGCACGGCACGGCACGGCACGGCACGGCACGGCACGGCACGACACGACACGACACGACACGACACGACACGACACGACACGACACGACACGACACGACACGACACGACACGACACGACACGACACGACCAGACCAGACCAGACCAGACCAGACCAGACCAGACCAGACCAGACCAGACCAGACCAGACCAGACCAGACCAGACCAGACCAGACCAGACCAGACCAGACCACACCAGACCACACCAGACCACACCAGACCACACCAGACCACACCAGACCACACCACACCACACCACACCAGACCAGACCACACCAGACCACACCAGACCAGACCAGACCAGACCAGACCAGACCAGACCAGACCAGACCAGACCAGACCAGACCAGACCAGACCAGACCAGACCAGACCAGACCAGACCAGACCAGACCAGACCAGACCAGACCAGACCAGACCAGACCAGACCAGACCAGACCAGACGGATTATATGAGAGACAACTAGACATCACCCGTCAAAGGATATCTAGATAATTATATTCGTCAACACCAAGCCAAGCAAATATCAATTCGATCCATACCAGGTCTGTTGAAGAGGTAGACCACGAAACACCTGGCAGAGAGATACCGAAATGGAAACAAAAGAGATGGCTTACACCAGGAGAGAGATGGAGAGGATGGCCATGAACAGGCACCAGTGGCATTCCTTGGTCGATGGCCTATGCTCCCGGACCAGATCCTTCTCTGATCGAAATCCTTACGGCCCGATATATGTTTGTGTCAAACCGAACTACACTGGAGACTATGTGAGAGCAGTAAGACTGCATGGGAGCACATCGAGTCCGTCAGTTCCTCTTGCACAAGTCCCCTGACAGCATAATCGCCGATAACGATGATTTGTTGCTCCTCACCTGTGTTGCGTTTACGAATGCAATGCGGGGCTCGCGCGACTGATTGAGACAAACGACTCTGAGGGACACAAGACAGACATCCGTTAACGAGACGACGTCGTATTTTGATGGTTAATTCCGACTGCTGTTTTCGCTACGATTGGACTGCCACTTGCTAACTTGAGAGTGATGGTGGCGGAGTCGTGTAAATAAGCAATAAACCGAGCGAATTTTGCCACGTAAACCGGGGTAATGTCAGGAGATGTTGAACCTCCTCGCAGCAGGTGGCAGTTTTACAATAAGGTCATATATATATATATATATATATATATATATATATATATATATATATATATATATATATATATATATATATATATATAATTCGGCCTGAAATCGCAGTAACCTGGCCCGAAAAGATAGACAACTCCCAGCAATGAAGGCAATTATTTTTTAACACATGCGAAATTGTTTCGGCCTTCGCAGGAATACCATCGTTGTGGGGATCGTGACGTCCCCAGTTGGTACAATAACTGGGGCCCAACTCCCCCCACATAACGAGCACAATAAAAAGACGGCGGTACGAACACAAGAAGCGGTAACTGGATAAGACAAGAGAGAACAAGAGAGAACAGGAGATAACAAGAGAGAACAAGTGAGAACAAGAGAGGACACGAGAGAACACGAGAGAACAAGAGAGAACAAGAGAGAACAAGAGAGAACAAGAGAGAACAAGAGAGAACAAGAGAGGCAAGAGAGAACAAGAGAGGCCAAGAGAGAACAAGAGAGGACACGAGAGAACACGAGAGAACAAGAGAGAACAGGAGAGAACAAGAGAGAAAAAGAGAGAAAAAGTGAGAACAGGAGAGAACACGAGAGAACAAGAGAGAACAAGAGAGAATAAGAGAGAACAAGAGAGGCCAAGAGAGAACAAGAGAGGACACGAGAGAACACGAGAGAACAAGAGAGAACACGAGAGAACAAGAGAGAACACGGGAGAACAAGAGAGAACAAGAGAGAACAAGAGAGAACAAGAGAGAACAAGAGAGAACAAGAGAGAACAAGAGAGAACAGGAGAGAACAGGAGAGAACAGGAGAGAACAAGAGAGAACAATAGAGAACAAGTGAGAACAAGAGAGAACAAGAGAGAACAAGAGAGAACAAGAGAGAACAAGAGAACAAGAGAGAACAAGAGAGAACAAGAGAGAACAGGAGAGAACAAGAGAGAACAAGAGAGAACAAGAGAGGCCAAGAGAGAACAAGACAGAATAAGAGAGAACAAGAGAGAACAAGAGAGAACAAGAGAGAACAGGAGAGAACAAGAGAGAACAGGAGAGAACAGGAGAGAACAGGAGAGAACAAGAGAGAACAAGAGAGAACAAGAGAGAACAGGAGAGAACAGGAGAGAACAGGAGAGAGCAAGCGAGAACAAGAGAGAACAAGAGAGAACAAGACAGAATAAGAGAGAACAAGAGAGAACAAGACAGAATAAGAGAGAACAAGAGAGAACAAGAGAGAACAAGAGAGAACAAGAGAGAACAGGAGAGAACAGGAGAGAACAGGAGAGAACAAGAGATAATAAGAGAGAACAAGAGAGAACAGGAGAGAACAGGAGAGAACAGGAGAGAGCAAGCGAGAACAAGAGAGAACAAGAGAGAACAAGACAGAATAAGAGAGAACAAGAGAGAACAAGAGAGAACAAGAGAGAACAGGAGAGAACAAGAGAGAACAAGAGAGAACAAGAGAGGCCAAGAGAGAACAAGAGTAAACAGGAGAGAACAAGAGAGAACAATAGAGAACAGGAGAGAACAAGAGAGAACAAGAGAGAACAAGTGACAACAAGAGAGGACACGAGACAACACGAGATAACAAGAGAGAACAAGAGAGAACAAGAGAGAACAAGAGTGAACAAGAGAGAACAAGAGAGAACAAGTGTGAACAAGAGAGAACCAGAGAGAACAAGTGTGAACAAGAGAGGCCAAGAGAGACAAGAGAGAACAAGAGAGAACAAGAGAGAACAAGAGAGAACAAGAGAGAATAAGAGAAAACAAGAGAGAACAAGAGAGAACAAGACACGACAGGACAAGAGAGTACAAGACAAGACAAGACAAGGCGGACAAGACCAGACAGGGTACATCCTTAAGACTGGCATTGGAAGAGCACAGGGTGGAAGAAAAACACAACTATTTCGACAGGAAAAGAGCGTAGGTCTGCCCATCTGTCATCCTCTAAACCAGCTACCACACGCACTGCACACCAGAACCGGACTTTTGAGTCGCTCCGAGCGACGCATATCACCAAATTTATGGACCGTTGTCCCATGCACAAGACACACGGACGGCCCTCCGACACCCTCTCTTTGTTCCTCTTACATGTCCACGACATCCCGGGCAGTCACTCGCTCTCACCGTCGTCTTGGCGCGTGGCCGAACAAGTGCCAACCAGTCGCCGTAATGCCCACACGAGGGGGACGGATGAATATTTCATCGGCCTTCGCCTCTGTATTTCGGGGCCGTTTGTTTGTGCGTCTCGCGAAGAAAGGCCAGAGTGTCATTTGCGTTTATCGTCAAATCGTCAACCTGGGCGTCGCGGGACGTCTCACTGGTGACAGTCGCCGCGACAAGCAGGGGCGAATGGCCGGAGATGACAGAGAGGATTATATGACACTTTAGTGTATAGGACGTGTTATATTACATTGTAGTATAGAGAAAGGATTATATTAACTCCAGCATAAAGAAGGGATTCTATTACACTCACGCACAAAGAGAGGTTTATATTAACGTAAATACTGTACACAAATTATTGTGCACTACATTATAGTGTAAAGAAAGGTTTGTAGTAACTCAAATACCTTTCAAAGAAATGTTGCTATGTTGGATATAGAGAAAGGTTGCTATTACCTCAAATACTGAACAAAGAAGGGATTCTATATTACACTCTAATATAGAGAAATGGTTCTGTTAACTGAAATTCCTCTTGAAAAAAAGGATTCTATATTACACTCTAGTATAGAGAAAGTACTCTATTACACTCCAGTATATAGAACAGTATTATATAAAAATGTTGTATATAGAAAGGACTCTATTTATACGTACCGTCTCGTATGTATAAAATTACAGCGAGTTAATGTTCCATGGAAACGTTGTTGTACGCACTGTAAAACTATGTTACACATCAAGTAAAACTTGTCTATAACGACCACCATCGGGTCTGTGCAGTATTGCTGTTAACTGCAGGATGCCGTTATGTAGAGTGGCATGATTTGGATACTCATGAAATCGAAATCAGTTGTCAGTTTCATTTTAAGTGACCGTTCTATGCAGGTTACCGCCATAGACAATTGACCGGCAACGCAGGCATTACCGTGTTAATAGTTTCGTTGGACGTGATAATGGTTTAGTTTCATTTATTGTTGACTTATATTTAGGTCTACGTTCAATTTAGAGCTACGGTTTAGATATGTGTTGTTAATTTAGATGTGTGTTAATGATCTAAGTGCCAAGGAAACCGATAAAAAGACTCATATTAATGCATATACGACAAATAAAAGATTAAGATTCGCGATCAAATGTGAATGCAGATTTGTCTGTGGTTGCCTTGGAATATTAACTGCATGCTGACAACGGTAACAATGTAAATGTATATATATATATATATATATATATATATATATATATATATATATATATATATATATATATATATATATATATATATATATATATATATACGCATTCACAATTAAAAAAGCTCATTTGCCGTTATATAATTGAAATAACTCTCAATGTTGTATTAGCTAAAAGGTCACAACTGTATACAGAAGTGATGTTTGCGACACATTGTGGCTGTCGTCTGGCAGCTAATTTTTGTGTGAAATAAACACGCAGTATAGTGTTCCTTCAATTATACACAACTTGTATAATTATATGCGTATCAGTGTGTACATAAATATGTATGCATGTTGTGGCTTGAATACACCGATGCATTCGTAGTCGTACACGATTCTATCTTTCAGTTGTTAGTCAACCATGCGTGCACGCAGTATCATAGTGTAAGATTAGTCCAGTCGCGACAACTGTACCTGTCGCGTGTCCTTAGCGTGACAAGATTGTCACGTATGTCGAGTAAGTACAATACAAGTATTATAATAGCCTCCTTCGAGACAAACATAACATAAATACGCCTACACTCTATGAATGCGCTGCGCTGTCTTCGTCGATGAACTCGCGAGGCTGATAGAGTGCGCCAGATGATTCACGGTGGAGAACGGTGTTGTTGATATAAACGATAAGTTCCGGGCACTTAGAAAGAGTCGAGACGAAAGGACGTGATGTATAATGCATCTGACTGTGTGCATCTAACGTTGTCTTGATGCTAACGAGTCAAGACGCGTGTTTATAGGTGTTATATTGCATTTAGGTTTTTCTTAAAGCTTGCAGCGACTCGTACTAATTTGCCGTTAAGGATATCCGTTTCGGATGCCGCCTCGGTATGTCTGATAGATCGACGTTCCCCGGCTGGCGATTTGTTCGGTGCAATATCAAACATATGGACGCTGACTGCTTATTTAGAAGCAACAGTTATATTGTTTACGGTTTCCAGTCGCGTTAGAACCAATGGTGTCGTCATGTGGTTGTACAAGATAGTGTTGATCGCACGGAAGAAGTTATTCTGTTCTCACTCACATAAAAGAAGATAGATGACCGCTTGATTATTGGGTAGTTGTTAGCACTGCGTGGACATGAAGAAAAACAGAACTGTGTGTGTGTGTGTGTGTGTGTGTGTGTGTGTGTGTGTGTGTGTGTGTGTGTGTGTGTGTGTGTGTGTGTGTGTGTGTGTGTGTGTGTGTGTGTGTGTGTGTGTGTGTGTGTGTGTGTGTGTGTGTGTGTGTGTGTGTGTGTGTGTGTGTGTGTGTGTGTGTGTGTGTGTGTGTGTGTGTGTGTGTGTGTGTGTGTGTGTGTGTGTGTGTGTGTGTGTGTGTGTGTGTGTGTGTGTGTGTGTGTGTGTGTGTGTGTGTGTGTGTGTGTGTGTGTGTGTGTGTGTGTGTGTGTGTGTGTGTGTGTGTGTGTGTGTGTGTGTGTGTGTGTGTGTGTGTGTGTGTGTGTGTGTGTGTGTGTGTGTGTGTGTGTGTGTGTGTGTGTGTGTGTGTGTGTGTGTGTGTGTGTGTGTGTGTGTGTGTGTGTGTGTGTGTGTGTGTGTGTGTGTGTGTGTGTGTGTGTGTCTGTGTGTGTGTGTGTCTGTGTGTGTGTGTGTGTGCGTGCGTGCGTGCGTGCGGGCGTGCGTGCGTGCGTGCGTATGTGTGTGAGTTCACAGTCATCATAAAAAGAAATCATGCGAATAAAGTAATTAATGTAATGTTAGTTACCATATCGTACACATAAGTGCACACCCAAGCACCCAGAGAAGTATTCTATCATTATAATATTATACTATACATTATATATATATATATATATATATATATATATATATATATATATTACATAATATATATATATATATTACATAATATATATATATATATATATATTACATAATATATATATATATATATATACATTATAGTATATATATATATATATATATATATATATATATATATATATATATATATATAATGTATAGTATAATATTATAATGATAGAATACTTCTGTGGGTGCTTTGGTGTGCACTTATGTGTACGATATGGTAATTAACATTACATTAATTACTTTCTATATATATATTGAAAAATATACAGTATTATTATAATTATATAATACTGTATAATGTGCGTGCGTGTGCGTCTGTGTGTGTATTTATGTGTATTTGTGTTAGTACGTGCTTGTGTCTATTTACTTGTACGCTATGGTAATTAGTATTACATTCCTTCGCATGATTTCTCTCTATTATGCCTGCGAATATCATCTATAACCGGAACTTTGAACAGTGAAAAAGTGGACGAATTGCATGTAACTGTAACAACACATGATGTTTCAATTGTATGTGTTAGTGAGACATGGTTTAAAGACTATATGGATTCAAGTAGCCTTACTATGCAAGGGTTTTGCTTGGAGAGAAAAGATAGGGGTCATGGACGAGCCGGTGGTGTAGCCTGCTACATTAGAAATGATTTAATGTATAAGAGATTGAATGATATGGAGGTTCATGATTTAGAAGTAATGTGGATTAAGGTTATGCCAAAGAAAACGCCTCGCAAATTCTCATGTATACTGGTAGCATGTTTATATTATACTCCAAAGACGGAGTATTTGAAAATACGTGATCATTTAATCACCAACATTGACACTGTAATGCGAAAACACCCAGAATGTGGTGTGATCATAACTGGCGATTTCAACCAGTTGCGGGATAACTTTACGAAAACCCACTATAGATTTGTCCAAGTAGTTAATGTTGTAACACGTGGACAGGCGATATTAGACAAAATATGGACGAATATGGAGGAGGTGTAGCCTGTTACTATTTCCGAACTGGGGTCATCGGACCATAACATGGTTTTGCTTAAACCTAAAGCGAAAAACTCAGTTGATACTGGATGCGTGACACGGTTAACCGTAAGGTGTATGGGGCCAAAAGAAAAAGCCACATTCAGTATGGCTTTATCAGCCATCAAATGGGAACCGCTATTTAGGCTTGATTCATGTGTAGATCAGTATTCATATTATCAAACGGTTATTTGCAACCTGATGGAAATATGCTTTCCTACTAAAATTGTTACGAGGCATACGGCTGATAAGCCATGGGTCACAGACTGGTTCAGAGACTTAGTTCGTAAAAGACAGCGAGCTCACATGAGTGGTGATTTGAATCAAGCAAAAATATTGCGTAATAAGGTCAACCGTGCCGCTTCGAAACTTAAGTATATTTTTTACCAAACACAAATTGCAGCAATGCATGAATCGGGATCCCACGATTGGTGGAAGCATATGAAAACAATAATGGGACTTAAAACAAATGGCAAATCATGCATGCAAGGTCTAGCTAACAAAACAACGGATGGTGATTGTGGCTTACTGGCCAATACAATGAATGATTTCTTTGTGTCTGTGAGTGACCATTTGCCTCGGTTAAATAAGAGTCACAAGGTGTTCCACGTTAATGAGGAACTGCCGGATCAGTATGTGATAAGCGTGTGTACTACCTTTAAAGCCTTGGAGAGTGTTAAAGCCAACAAGGCTACTGGGCCTGACAACATCCCTGCATGGGTGTTAAGAAATTATGCAAATGTTCTCGCCCCTCCATTAACTGCTATTTTAAACAATTCATTAAGAGAAGGTGTACTTCCTATGGAATGGAAAATGGCCAATGTAATACCGTTGCCAAAAACAAGCCCCCCTGTGTCGATTGAAAAAGACATTAGACCAATTTCACTAACTCCAATAGCTGCCAAGGTGTTTGAATCAATAATAATGAAATGGGTGGATGAAACAATTGAAGGTGAAATTGATGCTAAGCAATTTGGGGGAATTAGCGGAACGTCCACAACAGACGTTCTTGTCGAACTGGTTCATATGTGGTATAAGGCGACAGATAAATTGAATTCTTATGTCAGAGTTGTAATGCTAGACTTTAGCAAAGCGTTTGATCTTATTAATCATCATTTGTTGCTAGATAAGCTACAGTCGTATGGGTTGCCCGCACATATTTTAAGATGGATGGCAACATTTCTATTAGACAGAACTCAACGAGTAAAAATAGGAAATGAATATTCCCATTCTGGTCATCCCAATGGGGGAGTACCGCAAAGGACATTGTCTGGACCTAAATGTTTCCTTGTTTATATAAATGATTTAAGAACGACTGTTCCATTATATAAGTATGTAGACGACAGTACGTTATTTGAAATATGCGACAGAAATGATGTATCTGTTATACAAGAGTCGGTTGATATTGCTGCTAGATGGACAGAACGGAATGACATGAAAATTAATTCGGAAAAATCAAAAGAAATAATCATTAGTTTTGCACAAGATGGCAATTTCAGAAGCACTATCCCGAATATAAAGATTGATGGGAGGGATATAGCACAAGTTTGCCATGCCAAACTATTAGGTGTGACCATTTCTCAGGATCTGACATGGAACAAACACGTGGATAATATTGTGAAAAAGGCTGGTAAACGCTTGTACATGTTATATCAGTTAAAGCGTGCAGGGATTACCCAGAAAGATCTAGTCAGTGTATATGTTAGTGGGGTGAGACCAGTTCTAGAATATGCATGTCCTGTATGGCACACTAACTTGCCCCAATATTTGTCTGACAATATTGAAGTTATACAAAAAAGGGCACTAAAATGTATTTTTCCTGGATTGGGTTACGCCGAAATACTTAGACGTGTTAACCTGGATACGTTGAATGTAAGACGGGACAGCATTTGTCAAAAATATTTTGATAAAATTAAAGTCGGCACACACAGATTAAATTATCTGCTGCCTGACAAAAGACATATCAAATATAATGTTAGACAACAAAATGTGTACCCGTTACCAGTTACTAGAACGAATAGATTCCGTAACTCCTTTATACCGTGGGCTTTATACAACTGTTAGTAAAAAGGCTATTAATATGGTATGATTTGCGGTATCAAATGTATTTCTATTGTATTTGTATGATGTTTTGATGAGTTAATTGTAACCTATTGTAATGTCAATCAAACTCAGTTGAGTTGCTAATAAAACTTGTGTTATTATTATTATTAACTCTTTATGACTCTAATCAGGCCAAAGTCATAATTCCTCATCGACGTTTACGTTGTGACGCGTTGATGAGTTGCGCACTATTTAGACGAATTAGAAGTGATATATATCAGACTAGGGTATTCTGGCTGGCCCAAAAAGTGGGCCTCATTTATCTATCAGACGTCAACTCTAACAGTCAACGGCCGTAGCCGCGCACGCAACTTGCAGTCGAGCAAGATTGAAGAGTGGTCTATCGGGTTACATAAAAAAGTCGTATCCTAAAATAATACAATGCCTGACATTGATTGATAATCGTTACCTGAACGCATTTGTGGTCGTCGACTTGTGTAACCACGGATGGTTTTCTTTCGGAGATAGGAGACATTCAAAAGGTTTTGTTTGAAAGTATTCTGCTAAGAGCAGTTTATGAGTGTATGAGAAAGATAACATAATAATACAATCACAATAAAGTGAATACAAATATATGTCAATCTACTGAAAACATATCAGTATTTTCCACCGTATTTTCATCCATTGAACATTATTATAAAATTATCATCAACAGATGCGAAGTAGTTGCACATTAAATTCTAAATATATAAATTATTCTACGCATCATAAGCCCGATCAAACTGCCATACCTGTTTGGATGCAAAATATGATACAACAGTGCTATTATCACATTTATGTCATATACATTTAGTAAATACATTCCAACAAGACAACGATGTAACCAAGGAGTTTTATGTAAACAAAGCATATGATTGTGTAAACAAAGAAAACAGAATGATACCGTCTTTATTTTTAAATGTTGTTGTTATTTAGCAATAGTTTAAGAAATTCGAACGCGCGTCTTTAAGTGAGAGGTCGTTAATTGCAGTCGCTTCCTAATTTAAATACGTGTCCATACTGACCGACACTTGTAAACGCACGAAGCACAACGTCGAATTAATTAAACTATAGATTAGCTTTGATACAAGACGAAATCGAAAACCTTATTATGCACAAGTAACTCAACATCCACAGACGTTTCATTAGTAACTTAATTCATTGGTAATTCAGTGGTCAGTCTGTTTTGGATGACCAGCAGCCCACGTTGGATACAAGTCTTACATGATGCTGGCTAGTGTGGAAATGTTTACACTAAAGCAAAAACCGAATGTTTATTTAAAGTGAACATCATGTAATACTTATATATGATTACATGTAATCTGTGGTGATATCGTGTGCTGACGTATTTGTTTACAGACAATGGCTCCTGTTTCGTTCATGTAACATTAGGGGGCGGTCTGTACGCTTCACTGGCGTTTAGCCTGAATTGTATAATTAATTGCAGCAATTGGTTATGCGGCAATTAATAATTGAGCATTGAAAGACGTTGCCAACACATTTCACGGTGGCCAACAATTTTGTTTCAATCTCGTCATCTATAACACACGTGTCACGCAGTGCACTACATTAAGCAGCTTGTTTCTTCTGATGGCATCTCGTAAACATTACTGATTATTCCGTGGCGAACGATTTAGTGATCATTTAAAACAAGCAATCTTGTATTAACATGTGTATGTCTAACTTGATTCATGTTCATTACTGTCTGCCTATCATATTTTGATTTATCTGCACATGCTTTCTGCTAAGTGGATATCACTGATCGACGTATAGATTTGTGATAGACATAGTTCAACCTGAGAATAGTCAGACCCTTCGGTATACGATACAATCATACCCACTGCGTTTGCGCTCTGAAGTTTTCTATACTCGTCGTTTGTACCTGCGAGTAGATCATATCAACTTCTGTTACTCTCTTGTTCCATTTTTACCATTGCGCATTGATCTATCTTACTCAATACGTCTACGTGTGCTATTTAGTTTTACCTTTGCCATTACACAGTCGACGTTTTGGTCATTGCGGGTAAACCTATTCTCCTCACAATTTCCTTCTTGGAATGTTCATATTCGTTTTCCTTAACGAGTGTTTTTTAATCGTTATTCCAACCAGAGAACAATCCCAACAGACAGACACGCACACACTATATCCGACAGATTCTGCACAAAGGCGTACAATATCTGCGCGTATCGCTGGCAACAAAGGCCAACACACGTGGCGAGATTACAGAGTAGACGATAACTGGTTATTAAAAACAGTTTTTATCAAAGCCACACTCTACACGTGGATGGCTTTCGTAGACGTTCGCCCTTTTAACAAGATGGCTTCATCAGAACGCCTCACACCCTGCTTCGGATGACGTCATCGTGTGCAAGCGGAAGTGCGTAGTTACCTCGTTTTGGATGGTTGCTACACGTTGTCACATCATATCACTGCTGTCCAGTTAATTCGACAGTTCGACTGATGAAATCGTATCATTGGGAAGACGATTGTCTCTAAAAGAATATACAGGTAAGTTAATCGTTGGATATTACGATTGGCAGCAAGTATCGCCTGCCGCTGACGTCTTTGTGTTATTTTGCCATTTTTACTCATGATCCGGTTCCCAACAACCCGAGACTCGACTAGAAATCTCCGTTTAAGTTTTGTCTGTTTTCACCTAACAAATACTCAACGAGAACATGGAAATTATTAAGAAAATTAATTATTATTTCCAAATTGTTTACGTATTGCAGTAATTGTGAATTTGAGTACCCTTACAGACAACGAGAGGGGAACTAGTTATGCGTGGTCTCATTACGTATCGCTCAAAACGAACCGGAAACGAGAATCGCTTGCGTGCCCTATCGGAAGCATGCGCTCGAAAAAAATATTAACTCTCCGAAGAACATTGCGATATTTTACAAATGACAGGTACGTTATTCCAGTCTGTTGTCGGTGTAGATATCACGACGAACAATCATCCACGCGTCGCTGGCTCGGTCGGACAAGGGCGATACAGACACAGCAGTATCGGCGGGAGTAATAGTATTCCATTAGGATAAATGGCTCGTTTGGAAATGAGGCAGAATAAATGCATTCGCGCATCGGCGCAACTCCGAAATCGAACGAGTTTTTTGATATCGTTCGCCCATCGGATACCGCTGATTGAATGAAATGGCGCGTGAGACCTTAGATTCCGCGTCAGAGGAGGTTTTGCTCGCTTCTGTCGAGATGAAAGTATCTACTTGGCGCCAACGTCACTTTACTTGACGTAGTCGTATTACGGCCTGGCGTCAACGTACGCGGGCGGCCGAAATTTGCAGAATCGACGTGATTTCCCTGCGTAGGAATATAAGATCAACCGGGCCGTAGTTACAAGCGTTGTTATTAATGACAGAATGTGTCAGGAACGTCAAAGGTTAAAGTTCATGCCACCAGATCAACGGACGGTTCCATA
>CBDHHR010000330.1:15000-19228 GCA_965263245.1 Metamycoplasmataceae bacterium
ATTGTCTTCCTGTCCGATATCGTATTATCTTTAAGATCTTTAAATTCATTTCTTACTCCGATGAGAAAGGTTGCCTAGCTTCGATTATTTCTAGTTTTTGTCCCTAAAGTCAATACCATTGTTGGGACAAGTGCTTCTGCCTATTTAAGCTAACACATATGTGGAAAACAAAATTATGATCACTGCTAATCGGTGTTACCAATTTGAGTTATATGGAATTATGCGAATTATGTATCAACATTTTAAGGTAATTCCTTGTTACATTTTATGAAAGACAAAATGGCGACGATGTGTGCGCCATCTTGGTTTCACGTCGCCTGTTGTAAAACATTCCTATCCATAAATCTGCATGGATGAATAATTATAGGTTCACATGTTAACATGTTTAATTTATCATATGATACAATATAACATATAAACGATGTTTTGCCTGTTTTAGCCAACACGCATGTGGAAAACAAAATTACGATCACTATATGCTGATTGGTGTCGATAATATCTTTAATAAAATAACGTTGTCTTAGTCTACATCTGTTAATTATATGTTTATTATTTTATGTTATGTATTCTTGTTTACAAATTTGAGTTATATGGAATTACACGAATTATGTATCAACATTTTAAAATAATTCCTTGTTACATTTTATGAAGGACAAAATGGCGACGATGTGTGCGCCATCTTGGTTTCACGTCACCTGCTGTAAAACATACCTATCCATAACTGTGCATGGATGAGTAATTATAGTTTCACATGTTTAATGTATCATATGATATAATATAACATATAAACGATGTTTTAACGCCATTCTACAATACAAATAACTTCACTGGAAATAGTTATATCAGTTTAAGTAAAGACAAGTTGACACCACAATCTCGCCAGTCAAACACTATATGGTATATAAAGAAAGGAAATTGCTACTATAATTGTAACTGATGTGTATTCGATGCCTCGTGGCAAAGGGTGTATCACGTGATGCTCGCAATATGGAGGGTCACATCCGGCAATGGAACGCCGGGCTTAGGGGCAGATACTCCCTCCCTTTCTCGTAGCACAGTGATCAGTTGTGAGGGTTGAAGGTCGTGACATTTCTCGCCAGGGGAACGTTGTAAGGAGCAACCAAAGCGGAGTGCCGAGCCCAAGTAGATACATTAGATACTGTACTATGTACTAATGTACTATAGGCAGAATGTTCCCAGTGTCTCCCACTTCCGGATACCCTCTTTTTAAATTATATAAATATTATAAATTACATAATTTCAGGGATTTTATCTTTTAAAAAATTCTGTTTAGCACATTATCTCAGTTTCACGATAAACTTCAATTAATTCGTTCTACGTTTTGTTTGTGGAAAAATATATTATTGAAAGATAAAAACCTGTAAAAAATACATGCCTTACTGCTAAACTATATCATGGAGGACTTTCATGTAGTCTTTATAATACATCTATTGGTGGATTTTTATTATTTTGCTTTTGTTCATTATATTTTAATAACTATTATATTTTCTCACGTAGCGCTTAGAAACACTGAACAAGAAAAAAAGGATATGGGATAGACCAGGAGAATATGGCCACAAACAGACACCTTGAACAGAAGAAATGAGCAGAGTAAATAAGAATTGTTACTTGACTGCAGTGCCACCAACAGTGTCACTCTTGCGAAGACACTAATTTGAACAAGTCTACGTCAGTCCTATTATAAAGTTACATTAGTCAATAAAGCAATGTCGTAACTACTTTACACACACATACCCCACATAAAACCTAATATGTATTAAATGACACATACCCTATTCATATTTGGGATGTCATTAGACATACAGAGGATAATCAACTAGAGAAAATGCTAGATATTGTTAGGCAATGCAAAATGTCCTGTTGTAATAACCACCATTAAGAACTCATGCTTGTGGGAAACAACTGTACTGGTTTTGTAATTTGTCACTTTTTCAGTTAGAAATATTCTTTTAAATAGGGTGTTTGACAGCCATGGTGACGGATGATGTGTTTCCAAAAAAGAAGAATTCAAAACAAATTTAGCAGTGTTATCCAGAATTTGTGCATACTTGTTTTTAGATTTTTAATAATTATCTATTCTTGTCAGATGATATAAATTAAAATTTTCTAATAATATAAAATACAGTTGTGACTGATTGCATTTAGAATACTGTGTTGTAATGCAAATGCATTGTCAGTTGTTTGTCTAACCATTTTGTTCACTTGGATAGTTTAGGGTAATATCGATTCAGTGTTGTGTGTGGCAGGTTCGCACCCTGCTGGTGTTCCTTATGCAAACATTACATGTGTGCACACGCATTGATTCTATTTAATAGTTTCAGATAATAATTATAACCATGGTTTAGTATATACCAGTACACCATGTGATTGTTCAACTCTTGCAGTTATAATGTGTGTGTGTGTGTGTGTGTGTGTGTGTGTGTGTGTGTGTGTGTGTGTGTGTGTGTGTGTGTGTGTGTGTGTGTGTGTGTGTGTGTGTGTGTGTGCGTGCGTGCGTGCGTGCGTGCGTGCGTGCGTGCGTGCGTGCGTGCGTGCGTCTGTGTGTGTGTGTGTGTGTGTGTGTGTGTGTGTGTGTGTGTTTCCCATGGTAAAAGTGTGCGCAAATCTTTCTTGCGTCATGGTGATTCCACCATCTGTCACCTTAGACGAAAGAGACAGTGGGGTATGAGAAGACAGTGGGGTACGAGAAGACAGTGGGGTCGGAGAAGACAGTAGGGTAAGAGAGGACAGTGGGGTATGAGAAGACTGTGGGGTAGGAGAAGACAGTGGGGTAGGAGAGGACAGTGGGGTAGGAGAGGACAGTGGAATAGGAGAGGACAGTGGGGTAGGAGAGGACAGTGGAGTAGGAGAAGACAGTGGGGGTAGGAGAGGACAGTGGGGTAGGAGAAGACAGTGGGGTAGGAGAAGACAGTGTGGTAGGAGATGACAGTGGGGTAGGCGAGGACAGTGGGGTATGAGAAGACAGTGGGGTATGAGAAGACAGTAGGGTAGGAGAGGACAGTGAGGTAGGAGAGGACAGTGTGTGTGTGTGTGTGTGTGTGTGTGTGTGTGTGTGTGTGTGTGTGTGTGTGTGTGTGTGTGTGTGTCTGTGTGTGTGTCTGTGCGTGAATATATAGCTTCAGAAAGTATGTGGAACGTGCATGCACAAACTGTTTTTTAAGATAACGTACGTTGTCATTCAACCATTCCCATGGCAAAAGTGTCCGCAAATCTTTCTGTGTCATGGTGATTCCACCAGCTGTCACCTTAGACGGAAGAGACGAGAGACATGAGAAGACAGTGGGGTTTGAAAAGACAGTGGGGTATGAGAAGACAGTGGGGTAGGAGAAGACAGTGGGGTAGGAGAGGACAGTGGGGTAGGAGAGGAGAGTGGAGTAGGAGAGGACAGTGGGGTAGGAGAGGGCAGTGGAGTAGGAGAAGACAGTAGGGTAGGAGAGGACAATGGGGTAGGAGAGGACAGTGGAGTCGGAGAAGACAGTGGGGTAGGAGAAGACAGTGGGGTAGGAGAAGACAGTGTGGTAGGAGAGGACAGTAGGGTATGAGAAGACAGTGGGGTAGGAGAAGACAGAAGGATAGCAGAGGACAGTGGGGTATGAGAAGACAGTGGGGTAGGAAAAGACAGTGGGGTAGGAGAGGACAATGGGGTAGGAGAGGACACTGGGGTATGAGAGGACAGTGGGGTATGAGAAGACAGTGAGATAGGAGAAGACAGTGGGGTAGGAGAAGACAGTGGGGTATGAGAAGACAGTGGGATAGGAGAAGACAGTGGGGTAGGAGAAGACAGTGGGGTATGAGAAGACAGTGGGGTAGGAGCAGACAGTGGAGTAGGAGAAGACAGTGGGGTAGGAAGGTGAGGTGTGTGGTAGGGTTTCAGCTGGTCATAGGCCACCTTTGTCATTAATATCACGCCAGCTGTTTTTGCCAGTGTCACCTGGTAGTTTGGCCCAATATTTCTGATCCTGATGATAAGGAACATATTATCAGGAATAGTATTATTATCTCACAGTAATCCAATCCCCAATATCATCACTATCTTGCGATGACTACGTTTACCTCCAATGATCAATGTTTGTCATTGCATTTATCAGAAAACTCCAAATAAGTAAGTGAATAAGTATGTTGTTAGTTAGCCAATTTAGGATTCAGCAGCAATGTTGTCTCATGCATCTTGTTTCTAATTAGTGCTGTCTTGTCCCAATCTATAATG
>CBDHHR010000332.1:0-8536 GCA_965263245.1 Metamycoplasmataceae bacterium
TCTCACTGACTGGTCTCATTGACTGGTCTCACTGACTGGTCTCACTGACTGGTCTCACTGACTAGTCTCATTGACTGGTCTCACTGACTGGTCTCACTGACTGGTCTCACTGACTGGTCTCACTGACTGGTCTCACTGACTGGTCTCACTGACTGGTCTCACTGACTGGTCTCACTGACTGGTCTCACTGACTGGTCTCACTGACTGGTCTCACTGACTGGTCTCACTGACTGGTCTCACTGACTGGTCTCACTGACTGGTCTCACTGACTGGTCTCACTGACTGGTCTCACTGACTGGTCTCACTGACTGGTCTCACTGACTGGTCTCACTGACTGGTCTCACTGACTGGTCTCACTGACTGGTCTCACTGACTGGTCTCACTGACTGGTCTCACTGACTGGTCACTGACTGGTCTCACTGACTGGTCTCACTGACTGGTCTCACTGACTGGTCTCACTGACTGGTCTCACTGACTGGTCTCACTGACTAGTCTCATTGACTGGTCTCACTGACTGGTCTCACTGACTGGTCTCACTGACTGGTCTCACTGACTGGTCTCATGACTGGTCTCACTGACTGGTCTCACTGACTGGTCTCATGACTGGTCTCACTGACTGGTCTCACTGACTGGTCTCACTGACTGGTCTCATGACTGGTCTCATGACTGGTCTCACTGACTGGTCTCACTGACTGGTCTCACTGACTGGTCTCACTGACTGGTCTCACTGACTGGTCTCACTGACTGGTCTCACTGACTGGTCTCACTGACTGGTCTCACTGACTGGTCTCACTGACTGGTCTCACTGACTGGTCTCACTGACTGGTCTCACTGACTGGTCTCACTGACTGGTCTCACTGACTGGTCTCATTGACTGGTCTCACTGACTGGTCTCACTGACTGGTCTCATTGACTGGTCTCATGACTGGTCTCATGACTGGTCTCACTGACTGGTCTCACTGACTGGTCTCACTGACTGGTCTCACTGACTGGTCTCACTGACTGGTCTCACTGACTGGTCTCATGACTGGTCTCACTGACTGGTCTCACTGACTGGTCTCATTGACTGGTCTCATGACTGGTCTCACTGACTGGTCTCACTGACTGGTCTCACTGACTGGTCTCACTGACTGGTCTCACTGACTGGTCTCATGACTGGTCTCATGACTGGTCTCATGACTGGTCTCACTGACTGGTCTCACTGACTGGTCTCATGACTGGTCTCACTGACTGGTCTCACTGACTGGTCTCATTGACTGGTCTCATGACTGGTCTCATGACTGGTCTCACTGACTGGTCTCACTGACTGGTCTCACTGACTGGTCTCACTGACTGGTCTCACTGACTGGTCTCACTGACTGGTCTCACTGACTGGTCTCACTGACTGGTCTCACTGACTGGTCTCACTGACTGGTCTCACTGACTGGTCTCACTGACTGGTCTCACTGACTGGTCTCATTGACTGGTCTCACTGACTGGTCTCACTGACTGGTCTCACTGACTAGTCTCATTGACTGGTCTCACTGACTGGTCTCATGACTGGTTTCACTGACTGGTCTCACTGACTGGTCTCACTGACTGGTCTCACTGACTGGTTTCACTGACTGGTCTCACTGACTGGTCTCACTGACTGGTCTCATGACTGGTTTCACTGACTGGTCTCACTGACTGGTCTCACTGACTGGTCTCACTGACTGGTCTCACTGAATGGTCTCACTGACTGGTCTCACTGACTGGTCTCACTGACTGGTCTCACTGACTGGTTTCACTGACTGGTCTCACTGACTGGTCTCACTGACTGGTCTCACTGACTAGTCTCATTGACTGGTCTCACTGACTGGTCTCACTGACTAGTCTCATTGACTGGTCTCACTGACTGGTCTCACTGACTGGTCTCACTGACTAGTCTCATTGACTGGTCTCACTGACTGGTTTCACTGACTGGTCTCACTGACTGGTCTCACTGACTGGTTTCACTGACTGGTCTCACTGACTGGTCTCACTGACTGGTCTCATTGACTGGTCTCACTGACTGGTCTCACTGACTGGTCTCACTGACTGGTCTCACTGACTGGTCTCACTGACTGGTCTCATGACTGGTTTCACTGACTGGTCTCACTGACTGGTCTCACTGACTGGTCTCACTGACTGGTTTCACTGACTGGTCTCACTGACTGGTCTCACTGACTGGTCTCATGACTGGTTTCACTGACTGGTCTCACTGACTGGTCTCACTGACTGGTCTCACTGACTAGTCTCACTGACTGGTCTCACTGAATGGTCTCACTGACTGGTCTCACTGACTGGTCTCACTGACTGGTCTCACTGACTGGTTTCACTGACTGGTCTCACTGACTGGTCTCACTGACTGGTCTCACTGACTAGTCTCATTGACTGGTCTCACTGACTGGTCTCACTGACTAGTCTCATTGACTGGTCTCACTGACTGGTCTCACTGACTGGTCTCACTGACTAGTCTCATTGACTGGTCTCACTGACTGGTTTCACTGACTGGTCTCACTGACTGGTCTCATGACTGGTTTCACTGACTGGTCTCATGACTGGTCTCACTGACTGGTCTCATGACTGGTTTCACTGACTGGTCTCACTGACTGGTCTCACTGACTGGTCTCATGACTGGTTTCACTGACTGGTCTCACTGACTGGTCTCACTGACTGGTTTCACTGACTGGTCTCACTGACTGGTCTCACTGACTGGTCTCACTGACTGGTCTCACTGACTGGTCTCACTGACTGGTCTCATGACTGGTTTCACTGACTGGTCTCACTGACTGGTCTCACTGACTGGTCTCACTGACTGTTTACATTTGCTCAGACGTGGGTCGACTTCAATTTGAAATGGAGTCCCGTCAAATACGGCGGCATTGAAGTCGTCCGTCTGCCTCATGACTCCATATGGAAGCCGGACATCTTATTGTATAACAAGTAGGTGGCCACGGTCCAACAGGCTTCATGTGCTAACAAAAAGGGAACTAAAAGGTAATGTACTAAAACAAACTAACAATTGGCATACTATTATACGAGTAATTACATCAGACAAACGTTGTAGAAATCACACACAAAACATATTGGCAACGCCATTTTCATGAAAATGATGGCATCAAGAGTTCCTGCTCTTTCCAGGCAGCGGCAGTTGACGATTTGGATATGTCAGTGTTACGATGCCGAGTAGACACATACAGGGTAGCCAACTGTTATCATCATTACGTATCATGTTCTCAGTTTATTCAATGTACGTTGTTTCATCTGTATCGTGACATGTCAATATACATAATTATTCTGGTTTATATTATAGAACAGAGTTTCTCTGTTTGTTTGTTTGTTTGTTTGTTTTTATGTTTGTAGCCCAAAATCTCTGTCAGTTGTGCACGTTTCGGGTTGAAATCGACCTAGTAGCTCCCCAATAATATGTTTATCTCAGAGTTGGAGAACTTTGGGAGTTCAACATAAAATACTTCAAAAGACTTTACGTAGAGTTCCATCGCCGGAATATCATGTTTTTATACACCGTAAAACAATTATCCCATCTACACGTCTGTCGCTGGATTTCGGGGGATTATATACCCAGCACCATCCTCCACAACAGGGACAATTTCCAACACTACCTGTTCGACAGGTGACATCTTCAAGCGTCCCCATCCACACCGCGAAAAATGCCCCAGACAGAAACATCCCCTATATGAACGCTGCTGCGGGACTGCGTGATGGCATTGACTGCTGTACTTTTCCCCTGCAGTGCTGACGTCTCTTCGTACAAATCGACCATCAACACGAAAGTGATCGTGTCGTCAAACGGTGTCGTGAAGTTGCTCTCGATGGCAATATTCCACAGCTCGTGTGACATCAACGTCAAGTATTTCCCATTTGACGAGCAGCGATGTACCTTGAAGTTCTCGTCGTGGACGTACGATATGATGCAGGTAGATCGTAGCCAGGACGCTGTTCTGTCTGATTCGTCCTCCACACACACATTCTGTAGTATCCAGTATCTATAGTATCCAGTCCATTATCGGTCGACAAACCAAAACGAAAATGGAAGTATAATAGACATAAATTGACGTGATACAACGTAACAGACTTGACTTAAATTTTAACTCAACAAAACACAAAGCAAGATACCGACCGAGGGGCTAGAACAAGTAAAATAATATCAATGTATATGTAGCGAAAATTATTTTAATATAAGTACATTAACATATGTCAACAACAATGTGGACATTAATTATGAAATTAGCCTACGCCATGTTAATCTTACATAACCTATAAATCAGTTTCCACACTCAATTTGTTGCTACAATTATTCTCTATCATGTCCACCAGTCAAAGGTTTTACGTCGTAATTGCATCTCTCCATTTTGTAGCTTAACTTGCTCAAGCTGGGCGAGGAAGGCGACTTGTCCAACTACGTCCCTAACACCGAATGGGCACTGGTCAAGCTACACGTCGTCCGTAACACGACGCTCTACTCGTGCTGCGATGAACCGTACCCGGATGTGACGTACACTATCCAGATACGCCGGAAGCCGCTCTTCCACGTATTCAACATGATCTTCCCGTGTTTCCTCATCACGCTCGTGGCACTCCTCGGATTCTGCGTCCCGAGCGACTCCGGCGAGAAGGTGACGATGGGCATCACGACGCTCCTCTCGATGACTGTTTTCCTCATGTTTGTCACTGAGAGTTTGCCGGTGACATCTGATGTCCTGCCTATCATATGTAAGTGTACATGTGCCTGTTTTCTCTGTTTGTGTGCGCGCGCACGTTTGTGTGCTTGTGTCAAGTACCTACTGTTGTATTGAATTTTGTTTGTTAATTTCATCAAGAGTGTGGTGTCGTTTTAATCTCCTCGTTCATCTTCGACTCATCTCATCGTTTTGTTTGGACTCTTTTCCGTAAGCAAAAACAGTTATATTCTTGCTATTTCTCATTATCCCATTTCTTCATATCAATATCAATTAATGTAGATACTATTAGTTGTCTGAGTTCCGCTACCATGAGATGCTTCCTTCCAATTAACACGGTGTCGCCGCGTTCAATCTCACATGGTACACGCGTTGCACTATACGTTATCTTCTATATCAGCGCTCTGCCATAGGTATTTTGTAACATCTGTATTATTATGAAACAGTGTTTCTCTGTCTATCTGCCCGCCCGCCCGCCCGCCCGTTCTAATGTAAAATCCTGGCCACGTGACTGTCGTAAGCCGCCTAATTTGTTATATATCCGCCTCTGTTCTGTGCCGCAGGTTTATTTTTCGGCATCACGATGGCGATCGTGTCATTGGCGACTGCCATGGCGGTGATGACACTCAACATACACAGCAAGGGCCAGAGAGGATCCGAAGTGCCTGGCATAGTGCGCAAGGTCTGCTTCCGCGTACTGGCCAGGATGTTGTGTATCAAGGTCGGCACGCTGAAAGTCAACACCGCCGAAAAGGTACATATTCAGAAGAAGAATTACCCTCAATTGTGATCGCCCTCAGATTATACCTACCCGAAGCGCAGAGGCATTTCTAAATGTTATCGGTCCCAGCGTAGCTGGCAATGTGTTATGGTTGTACTGTCATTTATGTTGTTCATTTGATTTGTAATATTGAAACTAGTCACCAATCATTGGTGGTATCTTATCGCCATTTGCAGAAAGTGTGCTATGTCTGTTTGACAGTAACAGGAGTGTTGGAAATGATCAGCAATATATCACTGTTTGATAAGAATCGTATGGCAGTGGACTGTTGAACTAATGTCAATATCGGCCGCATTAACGTTGTTGATTTCAGATGGCGACCATATCAGTTATTAACAACTATTATGCAGTCGTCACATTTGTTGTTTCCATGACTGTGACTGGCTTATTAACGCACTACATTTAATGCATATGTTGTGGTACAGGTTTTCATTCCCGCCTCTGACACGAACAGTGACGACGTGGACAAGGACACGTTCCACAACAACCTGCCCGAGAACGGAGGTCTTCCCCCGACCAGTCGCTTCAGCATGCGGCTCGGTCTGGCCGGCACGTCGAGTGGGGACGGCGCCGTGTCCGACAACTTCGAGCAGCAGTTTCTACGAGTCCTCAACCGCATTAACCAGACGATCGAAATGAACGAGATCCGACTGGCCGAGGAGGACCGGCGTGACGTCATCAAGTACGAATGGCAGCAGGTGGCGCTAGTGGTCGACCGGGTGCTGTTTTTTGTATTCGTCATAACGACTGTTGGCCTCACGTATGGTATTCTAATTCATGCTCCGAACTCGTGGCGCTATATCCTGGGATAAAGCCATGAATAGACGAATCCGAAATGAAGCCGATGGTGCACGCCTGCGCAGAAAGAACAGTCCACACAACGTACTTCCGGCCGGTGTCGAAATAGGCCTATGCAAAGAAGCTGCAGATGTTTCAGGTGTTGGAGTATACTTGCCTGCTAAATATGAGCACTTTATCCCGGTATATGACATTCAAGACACTCCCCAAGTTTAACACATTCCAGACAACAGTGCACTAAAGTTGAAAACAATTTAAAGTTTCTTTAACTTTTAGTATACAATTCGGTACACTTGGTCAAGTTGACAAAACACATGTTTCACTTTCACCTGAATAATAACTATGGTTGAATGTGTAGGTCATTCTAACAAACCTTAATGCAATAAAGCACCTGTTTACATGCCTATTGTTTGCGATCTGCCCATTTATTTTATTTATTTCATACATCATCGCAAGCCAGGACTGTTTGCCCTGCAAAATTATCCCTAGCTGGTCCCCTACGCGAAGTGCGGAAGGTATCCGAGTTAAATAAGTACACGTAACATGAGACACGATTGGCTGAAATGAGTTGTATAACTATGGTCACGTGATCTGCCGCCAACCGCCGATCCAGATAGCGATTTCATAGGTAGAGCTTAGATTTAGAGATTCGCAAAGAAATCAGCCAACTGTACTGTTGCCTGGCACTGACGTGATTAGCAGCAGCCACCCACGGCGTGCGAGGGTGTTTCCGCAGTCAGCTTTCCTAGTAGACGTTTTGGTCTTCTTCAAAGCAAAATGGCGGCCCAGTAGTCTGGCGCAGATCTGTAGTCACTCTGTGCGTGGCCTCCGGTGACCGCGCCCCGGGGACGCTCTTCAGGATATCGTAATAAAATATCGAAACGTCGGTACCGAAGTTTTTTGTTAGGATGTGTTGACTTTGTGGTGTGTTTTTTTTATCCATGGAGGCCTCACGTTTTCTAGTCTGATTTTCTTTTTTGTCGCAAAATGTTTGATGGTTGACTTATGTGACTCCTTTGCCTGTGTTTTATGTTGTTTCTTTTGACATCTTTGTCGGTGTTTTCTCGTCTACCTCTTTGACGCAGGTTCCTACGGTTTAGCTTCTTCTATGTCGTGATGTCGTGAGGCTTCATTGCTGCATTCCATTGGCATTACTTTGTCCTGTGATGTTTTGGATAACGATTGGACACAGAGAAGTACTACCACTCATCTGCCATCTGGCCGTGTTTTTTTCTACCGTCGTCTTCCTGATTTGTGTTTCACAATTCCCTGTACCACTGATATGGTGCGTTTTGGATATTCGCATTTTTAGTACAATTTATTCATATTTTTATTTGTATATGGCTAAAACTGAAAGAACATCTTTAGTACTTTATTTGTCATGATAATTGTCTTATATATAACCCACTGATGTTTACACAACATTTTATCTTATTTTTTTATTCATTTAATATCATTATTTAAATTTGTAAAATGTTTACTGTTTTAATGTAGTTTCAGTGAAGTCATATTTAAAGCGCTGTGAACACTATAAATATATATGCGGCAAAAAATTCAGATTATTATCATCTCGTTAGACCCTTCTAACGGTCGCCGTGTAGTCTAAGGAAAACTACTGAACTCAGTAGAAACAACTCTCTTGTCAGGAGGGGATTACCAACGCTACACATTATAAAAGATAAATTGACTGAGAGGTAAATAATCAGTAAAAGCTACACTCAGTCTACGACTCAGTCTGCTGTCGTCACTCAAATATGTGAAAAGGTTTGAAATATAACCACATTATACACACACATGCACACGCACACACGCACACATGCGCGCGCGCACACACACACACAAGTATATATATATATATATATATATATATATATATATATATATATATATATATATATATATATATATATATATATATATTTATATATATATAATTACAGGTATATAATTTGCCTGAATGCTATATGTTTTTCATTTTTATAGGAGGGAGGGGTAACGAAAATTGCATGGATGTTTATAACACACCCCCCTAGGAGTGTCTGTGATTCTGCCCACCAGTTAATCCCAGACGGGCGGAAAAAGGCGTGATGTGGTTCGCACATACAAACAAAAAACGCCTGAAAAGACGTGAAAATGGGGACAAGATGGTCGAAGAAATTGTGTTTGCGGGCAGACCTATGGTTGTGTCAAATAGTGGCGAGATGAACTTTGGGCGCCGCGACGACGGAAATTTTCCCGTCCCGTGTTTGGTGTC
>CBDHHR010000333.1:0-6383 GCA_965263245.1 Metamycoplasmataceae bacterium
AATGTAAGCTTTATGAAACTTATCACAGCCAGGGGCATTCTTTTTTACGGTTTATCGTGTAGGCCTACTTAGAAAGTACTATTCCGTAAAATACTCAAATTGAATAACAAAGAAGTCGTGTACGGTTTGTTTCTAACTGTCGTGCAAACAATGTAGGGGTAGTAAGAAGATTATAACTTAATAGACACGAACGAAGGTATTGACGACTCACACAGCGCACCGCACCACACTTGATACAAGTTTTCAGTTCCATAATATAGCATATCATGAGTTGTGCTAACATGCACCCCAGTGAGAGGTTTTAGTTCGGCGCAGTTTGATAGTCATTGTGCATCCCCTCCATTCATTATTTTCAACACAACGATGTTCGAGAAAGGATCAGATCGGGTTTTTATACAACAATCCGGGGTCGGTTGAGAGAAGTGTTTTAAACGTGTTTAATATACAAGCACTGCATTCATTTGTGATGGTTAAACAATAGTATACGCTGGACACAATTATGGACATGGTGGTCAATTACTATGGGCAGAAATATGCGGAGCGTTCGTATGGGTATAAATATCTACTTCACAAGCGGGTCTCTAATCCTGTGAAATTCAGGCGTACCATGTCTGGTTTAGAAAACCGCGCCCTCGCGCGTTTTGAATCTGAAGTGACACCCCCTCCGCATATATATTAAAACTAATATTAATGACTTTTTTTGCACTAATATCCTCGAAGATCAAGCTCAGTGGCGCGACAAAACCAAGGGATTAAGCAAAACTCGTAATCGTAAAACAATGTGTGAGTCGTCAATGGATGGCTGGATGAAGAAGCTAGGAGGCTAAGGAGGATAGGCAGCATTAAAGAGATAGGTTTTTAGACGTCGGTAGAATGAAACTATTATTACCTTCTGATTTAACATTGGCAGGAAGCGAATTCTACACCGTTGGTGCCACAACCTCTAATGACAAATTTGCAATAGTAATTTGGGAGGAATCCCATCCACTCCAGGTGATTTATCATCCTTCATGTCCCTTATTTTCTTAGCTACCATTTTTGGGGTTACAATTAGTTATCCTAGATAGTCTGATTCTCTCCCTTCGAACTTAGTCTCAGGTACTTGTAATGCATAATATCTTCCCTGATAAACACATAACTAAAGTACTTATTTAGGTTTTCTGCCATTAAGAATCCCTCTATTATGTTTTCATCACTACCTTCTAGAGGACCGACCTTATCCTGAACTTTCTGTTTACTTCGAACATACGCATAACAAACTCTTGTTGTCATGTTTTATATTAAAAGCTAATTTATTTTCATAACTTCTCCTTGAATTTCTAATTTCAGCTGTAGCTTGGTTAAATGCTTCTTTATAAATGGCATAGTCATCTTCACTTCCAGTAGGTTTAGATGTCTTCCACATCATTTGCTTGTACTTGATTTGTCTAAAAGCTTCTTTCGATAAGTGTTTCTTTTTTACCGTTTCCCCTGTTTCAAGGGGAGAAATGTATCGACGAAGCAGTCAGTTTCACTCTTTAGGATATTCAGCATTCCGTTGCTGTATTATGTTGCTCCAATGTGTTATTCCAGCCTATCTTTGCTAAATATTTCCTCAAATTCCTTATATCTTCCTTTGTGAAACCTTTTCATGTACCATGTTTTTCGATTCTGTTCTCCGTTTATTTTGATGATAACATATCTGGTTGTGATCACTCACCCCAGTGGCTCACACAAATTCCTTCTGCGAGCTAAACACTATGTCCAACATTCCAGTCATTCGTGGAGTAGCTAGATACTGCACCAACCCAGGAACAAAACAGCAATGCCATTGTCCGTCGTACCTGTCTTCTGGGAACGACAGTATTCCATCCGTCAGTTTTTGAAGAACGGGAAACCCGCGCGGCTGCCAAATCGCCACAAGCTTGTCTCTATGTGTTCGGTGAAAGGCTATATTCCCTAGGACATGCGAGATGCCAGTATCGTCATCTTATATACAAGGGCGACCGAAGTGATTGTAATAATCATTGCGGCATGTCAATCCTCAGCATAGTAGGCAACGTCTGCTCTCGAGTTGCCCTAGTACTCCTGCAGTCCTTCGTCAGGCGTCTACCCCGAGTCGCAGTGTACTTTCAGGGTTGGCAAATATACCGTGGACATGCTCTTTGCTTTACGGCAGCTGCAAGTAAAATGTCGAGAGCTGCAAAGGTCACACTTCATCGCGTTACTTGTTTCAATTCGTATAATATACCAACCTCCAAATTGTACGAAATCATAGTATTCTATAACTACTATATTTACGAATTAATAATAGTCACACATATCCAAATGAAACTTATTACCTTATATCTCCAAAACTTGAGCTGTGCTTAATGTTATGCAAAGGCAATACCACGGACAAGGTAATGATTGCATAGCTTTTTGCATAGGTATAATTTTAACGAAAAAGCACACATTTTACTTGATATTTAATAGTTTTGGATACTAATCGAGATACAAGCCTTGTGTCAACACAATAATTGGCTGTGTTTGGCACAAACATAATGTCTAGGCTCTAAGTATAGGGACTAGGAGCATATGAATACAACCGGATAATCCATTCCAATTATAAATGTTGCTTTTCTAATAAAAAACAACGTTACCATTTAAACATGAGACATAGCCGACACCTGAATAACTCGTTCTCTCTAGCAGTCGCGAGTGTTGTTATGAACAAATGTGCTGCTAACGGCATTTTCCGGCATTATACGTTGACCCTTCTTCGCTGTAATTCGGCTTCCGATTGCAACAAACTCCATTCTTTGTAACTATGCGACAAGCAGCCAAACAAGCCGGCGGCGATTACAAGACCGCTAGATGTATTGATAGATATGTTAGCGAGCTACCAAACAGCCTGAGGCTGATTTCTTTGATCGACTCGATGTGACCGGGGTACGTGTTCTAGCGCTAAAGCTATATAGGCCACCGGCGGACTTAATATACCTTAGTGGGGTGAAGAACACTTGTATCCATGGGCACCGCGAGGTTGATTTTTGCGGATGCAGCTGTGGTGTAAATTTAAGCAAAATGTTACGTAGTGCGGGAGTACAGACGGAGATTGTCTCTGTCGAGGAGGTAGTGACGGAGATTGTCTCTGTCGAGGAGGTAGTGACGGAGATTGTCTCTGTCGAGGAGGTAGTAACGGAGATTGTCTCTGTAGAGGAGGTAGAGACGGAGGTTGTCTCTGTAGAGGTGGTAGTGACGGAGATTGTCTCTGTAGAGGTGGTAGTGACGGAGGTTGTCTCTGTCGAGGAGGTTGTGACGGAGATTGTGTCTGTCGAGGAGGTAGTGACGGAGATTGTGTCTGTCGAGGAGGTAGTGACGGATGTTGTCTCTGTCGAGGAGGTGTTGACGGAGATTGTCTCTGTCGAGGAGGTAGTGACGGATGTTGTCTCTGTCGAGGAGGTAGTGACGGAGGTTGTCTCTGTCGAGGTGGTAGTGACGGAGATTGTCTCTGTCGAGGAGGTAGTGACGGAGATTGTCTATGTGGAGGAGGTAGTGATGGAGATTGTTTCTGTCGAGGAGGTAGTGACGGAGATTGTCTCTGTCGAGGAGGTAGTGACGGAGGTTGTCTCTGTCGAGGATGTAGTGACGGAGATTGTCTCTGTCGAGGAGGTAGTGACGGAGATTGTCTCTGTCGAGGAGGTAGTGACGGAGGTTGTCTCTGTCGAGGAGGTAGTGACGGAGATTGTCTCTGTCGAGGAGGTAGTGACGGAGATTGTCTCTGTCAAGGAGGTAGCGACGGAGATTGTCTCTGTCGAGGAGGTAGTGACGGAGGTTGTCTCTGTCGAGTAGGTAGTGACGGAGGTTGTCTCTGTCGAGGAGGTAGTGACGGAGATTGTCTCTGTCGAGGAGGTAGTGACGGAGATTGTCTCTGTCGAGGAGGTAGTGACGGAGATTGTCTCTGTCGAGGAGGTAGTGACGGAGATTGTCTCTGTCGAGGAGGTAGTGACGGAGATTGTCTCTGTCGAGGAGATAGTGACGGAGATTGTCTCTGTCGAGGAAGTAGTGACGGAGGTTGTCTCTGTCGAGGAGGTAGTGACGGAGATTGTCTCTGTCGAGGAGGTAGTGACGGAGATTGTCTCTGTCGAGGAAGTAGTGACGGAGGTTGTCTCTGTCGAGGAGGTAGTGACGGAGGTTGTCTCTGTCGAGGAGGTAGTGACGGAGATTGTTTCTGTCGAGGAGGTAGTGACGGAGGTTGTCTCTGTCGAGGAGGTAGTGACGGAGGTTGTCTCTGTCGAGGAGGTAGTGACGGAGGTTGTTTCTGTCGAGGAGGTAGTGACGGAGATTGTTTCTGTCGAGGAGGTAGTGACGGAGGTTGTCTCTGTCGAGGAGGTAGTGACGGAGGTTGTCTCTGTCGAGGAGGTAGTGACGGAGATTGTCTCTGTCGAGGAGGTAGTGACGGAGATTGTCTCTGTCGAGGAGGTAGTGACGGAGGTTGTCTCTGTCGAGGAGGTAGTGACGGAGATTGTCTCTGTAGAGGAGGTAGTGACGGAGATTGTCTCTGTAGAGAAGGTAGTGACGGAGATTGTCTCTGTCGAGGAGGTAGTGACGGAGGTTGTCTCTGTCGAGGAGGTAGTGACGGAGATTGTCTCTGTCGAGGAGGTAGTGACGGAGGTTGTCTCTGTCGAGGAGGTAGTGACGGCGATTGTCTCTGTAGATGAGGTAGTGACGGAGATTGTCTCTGTCGAGGAGGTAGTGACGGAGGTTGTCTCTGTCGAGGAGGTAGTGACGGAGATTGTCTCTGTAGAGGAGGTAGTGACGGAGATTGTCTCTCTCGAGGAAGTAGTGATGGAGATTGTCTCTGTCGAGGAGGTAGTGACGGAGACTGTCTCTGTCGAGGAGGTAATGATGGAGACTGTCTCTGTCGAGGAGGTAGTGATGGAGATTGTCTCTGTCGAGGAGGTAGTGATGGAGATTGTCTCTGTCGAGGAGGTAGTGACGGAGATTGTCTCTGTCGAGGAGGTAGTGACGGAGGTTGTCTCTGTCAGGAGGTAGTGACGGAGGTTGTCTCTGTCAGGAAGTAGTGACGGAGACTGTCCTGCACGTGGCTGGTGATGTCGGATAATGTTCAAGGCGACGAGTTGTGTTGGACATAATCCAGAAATGTTGCCAAATCGCGATTGGATATTTTGGGTCGTGGATCCCAGCTCTCTTAAAACCATCGGCCATACAGGCGACAAGTTCGTCGACGACTCAAATCAGAGTAGGCCGATGCCTACGGTTACCCGTGACGTGGTGCCTCGAATACAAGTATTCCGCGCCGTCGTGTTAGGGAAATACTGTCCAGTCAGCATGACAAAATGCAAGAAGGTAGTCTGGACAATAGTTACTAAAAACCTATGTTTACTTGAAAGTACTGTGCATAGTCATATTTTCGTCGTAGGAAGATTTGCGATTGTGCATTCAGTATCTTATGCAGTGCCCATGACATTATCAGTGATCACGCGTGAGCGATTTCGCATACGACATGGGTGAGTGATTTGGGCCTCCGTTTCCGGGGTAGCAGTGTGACGCACTGCACAGGTAATTATCAGCAAAATCAGTTTGTTTCAATATATGCCTGTATCAGGCCTACATACAGCCGAGTCAAAGGCCGCCGTGGTTTTTAGTCCGGACGCATCGGGTTTTTGAAAGCGTGTTTGGTTGTTTTCGTGTGTTGACCTACGCAATGTAGATTCACTGGCAGTGCAAGTCGAGTGGTGGGCGTCCAGAGTAAACCGCTGTTGTATCTGATCGCAAAAGACGAGAACGTATATGTGTTTGCAGTCTACACAACAACAACGGACTATGAGAACACGGACTCACTGGACGTATGTCCTGCTTCTGGCTGTATGGCTCGGCGGGTCGCTGTTTTCGGTAGGTTGTGTTACTATGGTCTTACTTTTGCAGGACGGTTTTGATGCGTGCTACTTTCACTTCGTTCGTCATCAAGCGGCCACTATTTCCGATCTCGTCACTTTTCACCGAGAACTGTTTTATTTGTGAAAATGCGTAACTTAATGGTTTGAACAAAATAAGGTCATGGCGTCGGCCATTGATAGTCGCTCACAACAACAAAGCCTGTTTGTTGATATTGCCTGTACGGTGGCCGCCTAAGTAACAATTTTCATCGGAATGTTTAAGGATCACTTCACACGATGGACAACGGGGCAGTTCCTTACCACAAAATGTGAAATTGTTGCCAATCGTTAACTTGTGTTACGTCTATAATATCAATATATGT
Organism: Metamycoplasmataceae bacterium; assembly: GCA_965263245.1. Lineage (GTDB taxonomy): Bacteria > Bacillota_I > Bacilli_A > Mycoplasmatales > Metamycoplasmataceae > DT-68. Next base: position 6,245 of record CBDHHR010000333.1, read on the forward strand.
GTATTAGCAACACATATCGTGAATGTATATACATACATACACACACCAACGCACGCGCGCGCACTAAGACAATCACATCGGGGACAGAAAACGAACATCAGAGAAAAGTCAAAAGTAATGAACGATTGAACATGTGAGA
>CBDHHR010000334.1:0-7500 GCA_965263245.1 Metamycoplasmataceae bacterium
GTATCTTCGACCATCTGAAGATTATCCCCCTTCAGTGTGGCCAGCGTTTCGTTAAGACAGCCGTAGACACCGCATCCGCCATCTCCTTTTTTGTAGTAGAGGCCGTCCTCTCGTCCTGTGCAGTTGGCCGGATGTTTGTCGAGTAAACAGTCCGGCGGGCCGTACATTCTACCAGCTGTGTTTTCTCGATCACCTGTGGAGAGGACAGTCTTGACTGTGTAGTATGTACACATGTACGCGCATAATGATACAAATGTTCACATCCATGAAATTAAAAAGAGCGCCATATAAACTAACTATTGGACAATACATCAGTAAATATTCTTACACGTTCTTCCAATTTAATGTATATTTAAGCTAAGGTGCAAGTTTTGGTCACACTCGCAAGTTGATAACCTTTTTTACGTAATGATTGAGGAGTTAGACAGGCATGAATTTTAGAAGAAAAACAATCGCCAAGAGGAATACTTGGGGAAAAGAAAACAGCAACCTTTTTAAATTACGGTGCTGAATCCGATGTTGGTGTTTACTGCTATGAAAGATAAATCATAAAATGACTGTCACTATGGTAATTTCTGCAAATATTGTGCACACGACGAGGGACAGTTAATTCACTAACGTCTGGACTTACCAGATAAGCGACTCCACTAATACTGATTTCATGTGGTTTGTGTGATGAAGAAATATACTTACACGGGTGATTCTTGGGAATACGTTTGCCGCACGAGACAAAATGAAAACGCTCGCACTGTCCGTGTTCAACTGACCAGCGGTCAGGGTAGATGCACTTCTTACGTATGTATTTGCCTCGCACGCAAAAGTAGTACTCATCACAATATTTCGGGTGTTCCTTTCGCTCCCCGTCCCGACACACAAAACCCAACGCGTCACACCCTACAGAGGAATGAAGAATTACAAATTCCCTGTCAACGTTTGAAACCAGATTTCATGAAAAAAATATAGTTTGAGAAATCAGTATATTTTTGGTTATGACTGACTTGACTCTTGACAGCAGAATCACACGTAGACCTACCCATGCAGCGATTATTGCTGTTTTGTTCACATATTTGTGTGCGTGTGCGTGTGCGTGTGCGTGTGCGTGTGCGTGTGCGTGTGCGTGTGCGTGTGCGTGTGCGTGTGCGTGTGCGTGTGCGTGTGCGTGTGCGTGTGCGTGTGCGTGTGCGTGTGCGTGTGCGTGTGCGTGTGCGTGTGCGTGTGCGTGTGCGTGTGCGTGTGCGTGTGCGTGTGCGTGTGCGTGTGCGTGTGCGTGTGCGTGTGCGTGTGCGTGTGCGTGTGCGTGTGCGTGTGCGTGTGCGTGTGCGTGTGCGTGTGCGTGTGCGTGTGCGTGTGCGTGTGCGTGTGCGTGTGCGTGTGCGTGTGCGTGTGCGTGTGCGTGTGCGTGTGCGTGTGCGTGTGCGTGTGCGTGTGCGTGTGCGTGTGCGTGTGCGTGTGCGTGTGCGTGTGCGTGTGCGTGTGCGTGTGCGTGTGCGTGTGCGTGTGCGTGTGCGTGTGCGTGTGCGTGTGCGTGTGCGTGTGCGTGTGCGTGTGCGTGTGCGTGTGCGTGTGCGTGTGCGTGTGCGTGTGCGTGTGCGTGTGCGTGTGCGTGTGCGTGTGCGTGTGCGTGTGCGTGTGCGTGTGCGTGTGCGTGTGCGTGTGCGTGTGCGTGTGCGTGTGCGTGTGCGTGTGCGTGTGCGTGTGCGTGTGCGTGTGCGTGTGCGTGTGCGTGTGCGTGTGCGTGTGCGTGTGCGTGTGCGTGTGCGTGTGCGTGTGCGTGTGCGTGTGCGTGTGCGTGTGCGTGTGCGTGTGCGTGTGCGTGTGCGTGTGCGTGTGCGTGTGCGTGTGCGTGTGCGTGTGCGTGTGCGTGTGCGTGTGCGTGTGCGTGTGCGTGTGCGTGTGCGTGTGCGTGTGCGTGTGCGTGTGCGTGTGCGTGTGCGTGTGCGTGTGCGTGTGCGTGTGCGTGTGCGTGTGCGTGTGCGTGTGGTTGTATCTCACAAAGACTCGATGTCAATCCTACTATTACGACACGTGACTACTTACGTTCTTTATGGTCTTGTTCTTTGACGTCATCGGCCGTGCATTCAGGCTCACAAGTGCAGGAACTAGAGCAGAACGTGCAGTGTACGGTATAATACTGCCCGCCATGGGTGCCATACCGTATGCTTTGGCAGTAACGTACAGTCACCTGGCGACCGTCTGCACACTGTGTGTAGCCGGGTGGTGGCTGCGAGTACCACCCGTCCTTCTTGCCGCGACAGAAGAAGGCATCATCGGGCGGTGAATCTGCGAAATAGTCGTTAACGTCGTAATGTGATTCGGTTGAAATGACGAAAAGTTTCAGTTTCAGTTTCTTATTTCTAGATCTAAATTATTCCATATTTGTGCGCCATTAACAACAATAGAGTTTTTGAAGATGTTGGTCTGTGCTCTTGGGATATTCAAGTCCCCTCTTATATTTCACCGGGTTGTTCTTGTCGAAATGTTCGAGACCGATTTGAACAACCCACATATATAGTCTGGAGCCAACCAGTTCACTGCTTTTAAAACCAACTATGACTGTCTGCATTTCACGCGCTCTGGTAGTGAAGGCCAGTTGAATTGTTCCAACAGTGGATCACTTGGAGCCCTGTATTCATAGTCTGTTATTATTCTGGCAGCACGTCTTTGTAGTTTGTACATGCGTTCTGGTGAGTTTGCATGGCCCCAGAGTGTGCTAAGTAGTTCATTTGTGGTAGAACGTAGCTGTTCTGGAATGTTTCCATGCTTGATATGGAAAGAGACGTGCGAGTTTTCCAGCAAACGTGTTGTGTACCGTTTGTACACGGACCTTCCAGATGAGGAAATTATCCACTTGAAGCCCGAGTAGCCTTTCACTTTCGACCACTTTGAGTATGTCTCCCTTCATGCATATATTGATATCCATTTTGTCAAGGTGTTGCCACTTTTGCCGGGTCGTAATGATCATGATCTTTGTTTTTTCAACATTGACGACCATCCTGTTTTCGTCACACCATTTGGAGATTTCCTGCAGGTCGTTGTTTAACTTCTGTTTGATTTCCTGTACATTCTTGCCGCAGAGCTGATGGTGGAATCGTCAGCATACATGTCCACATTACTTATGTTCTTGTGCACATGGGCTTGTCGTTCGTGAACAGTCGCCCCAAAATAGAGCCTTGGGGGACTCCCGTTGTTATTTCAGACTTCTTCGATTGTTTGCGCTCTAACAGATATAACGAGAACCATCGGCAAATTTCTCCAGTAAAACGGTGTGGTTCACAAGATCAAAATCTTTACGCAGGTCTAACAGCACTACACCATTCACAAGTCGTTTGTCAATCGCCGTCGTTCACTGTCTCGCAAGAGTGACAGCATGAGTCATGCAGCATGTTGTGAGACATAAGATAGGTATACAGGCTGTCATATACATGTCCCTCCAATATCTTGCTAAGAGCATACAATATCGGTCGATAATTGCTCTTGTTTTAAGTAGGCCCATTCTTGTATATCGGGTAATTTTCGCCAGTTGCCACAGCCTTAGAAATGGTGTTAATGCTTTTGTTATTGAGTGTTGTGACGGACACTGTGACGGTAGTCGCAGCTGCTTCCAGCAGCCTAGTACTGATTTTGTCGGCTCCTGTGGATTTGTCAGAACGGAGGGCCGTCAATGTTTTGTACACCGTGTGCTCTTTGATTTCTGGTATCGAGAATGTTGTATCCAACTTGACATTGACAAAATGTTAAGCTGTGTGTTGTTATTGTTGTTGTTGTTGCTGTTGTTGTTGCGCTTGCTGCTGCTGCTGTTGTGGTTGTTGTTGTTGTTACCATTGTTATTGTTATTGTTATTGTTATTGTTATTGTTATTGTTATTGTTATTGTTATTGTTATTGTTATTGTTATTGTTATTGTTATTGTTATTGTTATTGTTATTATTGTTGTTGTTGTTGTTGTTGTTGTTGTTGTTGTTGTTGTTGTTGCTGCTGCTGCTGCTGCTGCTGCTGTTGCTGTTGCTGTTGCTGTTGCTGTTTCTGTTGCTGTTGCTGTTGCTGTTGCTGCTGCTGCTGTTGCTGTTGCTGTTGCTGTTGCTGCTGCTGCTGTTGCTGTGGCTTTTGCTTTTGCTTTTGCTTTTGCTTTTGCTTTTGCTTTTGCTTTTGCTTTTGCTTTTGCTTTTGCTTTTGCTGTTGCTGTTGCTGTGGCTGTGGCTGTGGCTGTGGCTGTGGCTGTGGCTGTGGCTGTGGCTGTGGCTGTCGTTGTACGTCTTGGCTGTCACTAGTGTATTGACTGTCTATGTTTGTGAAGTATTCGTTGAAAGTGTTTGCAATGTTTTCAGTTTGTATGATTTCTTGTTCACCATCCCTGATGATAAATGACGTTCTTGTTACATTTCACGCAGATGCGCCCACAGTTGCCGTGAATTTCTGGTGTTCTCTTCGATGATACGTTGGTAGAATGACGTTTTTGCTGTCTGGATCAGAAGTCGATTAAATCTTCCTATGAGCAGAGCTATAGGAAGATTTAATCGACTTCAACGTTGTTCCGGGCTTGAACCAAGAGTTTGTCGATGAAAAGAACGACCTGGTCGTGTTCTGGGAAATGAAAGTACTGGTTCGGCTACGTGACGGCAGTGCAAATAATCCTGGTACTCTTCGGTAGTACGTGGTCATGCGAGTCTGGATTCTCGGTTATGAATCATATCAAAAACGAAACCCAGGGCCGGTTGACGAACAAGTGATTGGGTGAGCTCCTGCGCCTGGTCGTTTCCCCTCTCGTCACGGGCTTCAGCGACTTGTCGAAGAAGATACAACATCACCCTTCTCAATACCTTGTAAGTGACCATGTACACGCTGGACTATCGTCTTAGTTATTTTTATTTTCCGGAAGGACCACTTTCAACCATTCTCCCCTAGTAATATTTTACTAGGAAAATAAAACTTGTATGGCATTTGTACATGTAAAATAATGGATGAATTTATGCAAATATTGACAACAATTTAACTATTCACGAACATTTGCATTCTTTTTTGTTTCGAAACCTTGCAGGCTATACAATTTTTATTAAGAGAAGTAATAAATATTTGACATGCAGTGACGCCACAATTATTAGTAGGATGTATCCGTCGAGTGACGTGACACAGTAAGCACTATTTATTTGGGTTACCTGTGAGAGTTCTCCATGTGCATGAGACGTCTTCCACTACGTGAGTCTCTGTTAAGTCACCTACACAGACACATCAACACAGTGCATTCAGGTCAGATTTCTTTTGACGTATGGGGCTATTATAAGATAGTAAGATGTACGTTTTTATAGCATAGTCTCCAGTCCGTATGAATGCTCAAAGCGCTTTACATTTTACCCTCTCGCAGATCTGTTCATTCGAAAACCGTGTCGTTTTATTCTATTTAGATGTTTTTTTATCTAAGAATTTTATTTTAATATCTTTGTGTTGTACTTATGTGTATTCTTATAATATGTATTTATATTTTAGGATTATTTCAATGAATTCTAATGTATTTTAATTACCGTATATATGTGAAGGTCGACCTGCTGTAAAACGCCACGAGCTATCTATAATTGGATGTGGCGCTAAATTATATAAAATATATTATTCTGTGTGAAGTATTCAGCCACGCTGCAATTAATACGCGAACAATATTGGTACACCTCAGCAAAGAGTAACAAACATCACTTACCTGCAAATGTCTGGCCAACTTTCAAGTTGAGGTGCGACATGTCAGCCGCGTCATTGAGCTGTAGAGCTGTCGCAGCTGGAGATTCGTCCGATCCATTCAGAAATACCTTGACGCCATTGCGATGGAACTAATTCAGAAACAAATGGAACTAATAAGATAAGATAAGATAAGATAAGATACGATCAGATATAGTACTACTTTGAATTAATTAAAATAAGTAAATAAATAAGAACAATCGCATACAATAGGTCCGTTCTTTAAAACATCGATAAATAATAGTTGTGGACATGTTCTAGTATAAATATAAAATCAACAAATGTAAAATGTTGAATAAAATAATATATAATAAATTATGTTAAGATATAGACACTAAAACACATTGAAAGTGGAATATGTTTCCACCACAGATAGGAGAATAATCACTTCTGTTTTGACAGGGCTTGTACGGCTAGGAGGGAAAAGCTGCTAATAAATCTGTTGGTCCTGGTTTTGGTGGATCTGAACCGGCGACTAGATGAAGGGGATCAAACAGGTCATGGGCAGGATGGGATGAATCATGAGAGATAAGACTGGCTCTTCCTAACAGGAGCTGCTGATACAATGATTCAAGACTGGGGAGGTCTTTGCCGATTATTCTGGAAGCAGTTTTTACAACTCTGTTCAATCTGAGCTTTTCCTTTACTGTGAAAGATCCTAACCATATAATGTGATTGAAAATGTCAGGACACTCTCGATTTCAGCTATGTAAAATGTGAGCATGATCTGTGTGGTCAAACCAAACGATGTCAGCCTTCTTAGAAAGTACAGCCGCTGCTGCGCCTTTTTGACAATAGTATCAATATTTAGCTCACATTTACGATTGTTAGAGGTCACAGAACCAAGAAATTGGAAATTTTGGACGATTTCAACTGTCATAAGAGGTGAGAGGGGAAAAGATTTCTTTCTCCTAAAATCTACGATAATTTCTTTTGTTTTGTTTACATTTAACTCCTGATTATTTTCGCTGCACCAACTGATAAGTTTAATACAGATACAATGATCACCATTCAAAACTCGTGGGAGGCGATGTTATAAAAATTTGGGTTAGAGACGAACGCATCAAACACTAGTTTAGTGGCTATTTAGGTATACTTATATACTGGTCTAACCGTCTAGAATAAACCGAAATAAATCAGAATTGTCAGTAATTAATTTACAATTCTAGTTTTGCTTTTAAATTACATCATCAAATTGCAAGCTACCGGTATGATATATCCTTAGTTGTTGGTATTGTTCTCATTAAGTATGGTAATTCTAATTCCCTCCTCCCACTCTCTCCCACCACCCCTCCCTCCCTCCACCCCTCCTTCCCTCTACCCCCTCTCTCCCTCCTCCCACTCTCTCCCTCCACCCCCTCTCTCCCTCCTCCTACTCTCTCCCACCACCCCTCCCTCCCTCCACCCCTCCTTCCCTCTACCCCCTCTCTCCCTCCTCCCAATCTATCCATCCTCCTACTCTCTCCCTCCACCTCCTCTCTCCTTCCTCTCTCCCTCCTCCCACTCTCTCCCTCCTCCCACTCTCTCCCTCCACCCCTCCCTCCCTCCATCCATCTACCCCCTCTCTCCCTCCTCCCACTCTCTCCCTCCTCCCACTCTCTCCCTCCACCCCTCTCTCCCTCCACCCCCTCCCTCTCGATCTCCACCCCCTCTCTCCCTCCACCCCTCCCTCCCTCCCTCCACACCCTCTCTCCCTCCAGCCCCTCCATCCCGCCACACCCTCTCTCCCTCCACACCCTCTCTCCCTCCACCCCCTCCCTCCCTCCACACCCTCTCTCCC
>CBDHHR010000334.1:17500-22166 GCA_965263245.1 Metamycoplasmataceae bacterium
ACTCTCTCTCTCTCTCTCTCCCTCTCTCTCTCTCTCTCTCTCTCTCTCTCTCTTGAATTGTTTTATGTTCTCCAATATCTAGACAGTCCAGATACTTACGCTAGGATCCTTTTTGTTGATTATAGCTCTGCTTTTAATACAATTATCCCTTCAAAACTGTTTGAGAAGATACAGAATGTCGGTGTCCCACAATGTATGTGTGGTTCCTCGATTTTCTATTGAACAGACCGCAGATTGTGAAAATAGGTTGCAACTTATCGTCATCACTTACTTTGTCTACTGGTATGCACCAGGGCTGAGTTGTATCATTAATGCTATACTCTTTGTTTACATATGATTGTGTATCTTGTCATTAAAGTACCAAAATACTGAAATTTGCCGAATATAAAACTGCGCTAGGGCTTACTACCAAGTCTGATGAATCTGTGTATCGTGACCAGGTGAACAAACTTATCAGTTGGGGCAGCAAAAAATTATCTGGAACTAAATGTAAACAAAACAAAAGAATTGATTGTGGATTTTCTAAGAAAGAAATAGTCTCCCCTCTACCCTCTTGATCGATGGCAGGACAATTGAAGTTGTCCAACATTTCAAGTTTCTTGGTTCTACAATCTCTAACAATCTTAAATGGGCGCTAAATATTGATACTATTGTCAAAAAGGTGCAGCAGCGGCTGTACTTTCTAAGAAGGTTGAGATCGTTTGGATTGACCACACAGATCATGCTCACCTTTTACAGAGCTGCAATCGAGAGTGTCCTGACATTTTCAATCACAGTGTGGTGTGGATTTATCACAGCGAAGGAAAAGCTCAGAATGAACAGTGTTGTAAAAACTGGTTCCAGAATAATCGGCAGAGACCTCCCCAGTTTTATATCATTGTATCAGCAGCGCCTGTTAGGAAAAGCCATTACCTACCGCATGATTTATTCCAGCCTGCCCATGACCTATTTGATCCCCTTCCATCTAGTCGCCAGTTCAGATCCATCAAATCCAGGACCAACAGGTCTAGTAGCAGCTTTTTCCCCTAGCTGTACAAGCCCTGTAAAAAGAAACAGAAGTGATTTTTCTCCCATCTGTAGTGCAGACACACTCCAATTTCAATGTGATTTTATTGTGTATATCTTAACACAATTTATTATACATTATTTTATTCCACATTTTATATTTATACTAGATCATATAAACTATCATTTATCGATGTTTTAAAGAACACCTTTTTATTTGGACCTATTGTATGTGATTGCTGTTATTTACTTATGTATTTATTTTAATTTAAAGTAGTATATTTTATCATAAACGTTTGGTGCATGTTAGTGTATTGTCATGTGAACATACTTGTACGACGATCCAAAATTACACCGCATTCCAATGTTTTATTGTAACTGCAATGAAAACACATGGCAATAAAGCTGATCTTATCATAAATGTACAGTATGAAGATCAAGAGGTTTCAAACGTTGAAAAATAAAACAAGTGCTGCCATCTACCGGATAGTTTTAATCTATTTGCAACGACTATGGAATTGCTACAGATGCCATTGGGCGGACACTGACACAGCGGAAAGTGTTGGATAGTCAACACTTTTAAGTTTTTACAACTGAGTCTCTTTCCATTGGTCTTATGCCTCATGTACAAAATTTGCTAAATATGTTGAACCAGGAATCTCCTGAATGGAAGTTCGAATATCTACTCTACTTCCGCACACGTGCTGTTCGTGCGTATGTCGTGCATACGTATCAGCTGAAGCTTTTGGTTAATTACACTATTGTTTCCTGGTTAATACATCGAAAATACAACATGATCCCGGCCAACGTGAAGACATGACATGTATTCATAATTTGATGTGAATGATCGTAATTTTCGTTTTAGTTTTAGACGCCCGCGAGTGATTCGTCTGCGAGCGCGTCTGAGAGTCGTAGCACAGACATCCGAGTGAAGTCGACATGGGGCGCACTTCCGGTCGGCGGCACGACGATGGCAACGACGCGCTACCTAGCGGACGCCCAGCTAGAGACGGCCGACGCGCGCCACCCGGCCAATGTGCCGATGTTGGTCGTCGAGCCACGCAGGGTCACGTGACCGTCGAGCGCGGCGCCGTCGTCAATGCCCTCTACAAACTCGCCGATTGGCTGTTCGTTCGGACGGCTGACGACGCCGTCGGCTTCATACCTCGCGCATGCGTGGAGGCAATCGGCCCGCGGACTGCGCGCGACTTCGGACAGCAGTTTCCGGAGAGGGTCGCCGATGAGGTTGGGGTGCGACGAGGACGAGCCTCGTTTTCGCCCGCAAACACGACGATGACGACAGCGTCCTCTGACGGCGATGGCGCGTCTGGGGATGAGTCAGGCGCTTCACTGCGCGACGCGTTTGGATTTTTGCACTTGCACAAGGGGACCCCATCGCCGCCACCGCCGCCTTCCAGGTGGCGTCGTCAAAGCCCAATTGCGCCTGACGAGATGGTGAAACACGTGACGTCCAGACACACGAGGCGAATATACTCAGCTGAAGAAGATGGCGACCCGACGCGTTGACGTCACCTACGTGCCGTCCGCCAAGTCTCGCTGCGAGGAAGTCGGGGCGGCCGACCGGGTTCCCGGAGCGACCGAGGCTCCGTTCGCCAGTGACGGTGTCGGAACCAGTCGCAATTTGTCCAGTGGTACATCACGGACCAGATACCCATGCAATATGCCCAGTGGTACATGCATCTTATCTGTGGTACATCACGGACTTCTCGTGCGAATGTTTCAGTACCAAGTTGAGTATAACCAATAATATATTATATTTCAGCAGCTCCATGATATACATAGACCGTACTACTTCACGACCTATCTGCAAGGAGTCGCCACAGGTTCATCTTCTATCCACCAGGGGCGCCACGGGTTCATCACCTATCCGCCGGGGGCGCTGTACTTTTTTTAACTAAGACACACGAATTTAGACCGTACTAGTTTTCAACAATACCGTTTTTAACATCAGCGCACACACTAACGAATGAACGAAGCTGGCAGGGCAGAATAACGAAACGATTACATATTCTGACTGTTTTCCATAATTTTACCAAAATCGTTCTGTATAATGTTTGGTCATGTTATGTTACCAAAAGACGAGCTTGGGCACTCGAACCTGAGTTGTTATATAGGTGGAACAGGGGTTCATTTGGCATGATAGCGAGGGGGAGAGAAACAGGGAGCATACAAAACATAAAAACACTTGTCATATAGCATGTGCTTATGTAACGGTTTTTAACTATTACTACACAATTTTAGTCTCGCGACCAAGCTAAAATTGTAATCTGTTTGGTACGTTTAATACTTTAATTTCTGTTCTATCCATTCTATTGATAAACATTTGCTGTATGCAAGCATAGTGGTTGGACGCAGATGTTGACATAAAATCTATACGCGTAACCTCATAATTAATATATACATATAACCGCGAATATGTGCATGTTGAAAAGACGTTCAAAACGCCCTACCTTATTTTCACTAAATGGCTCACTAAAACACAAAACATTACAATAGAATCCGGGCTGGTTGTAACGTAGCTGGCATGCCAATTGTTTCTGATGTAGAGTAACCAGAGGTTACCTTACCTGTGTTGTACGTCATTCCATTGGGTGTGGACTAGAAGAGGCGCTGTGGAATGGCAAAGTTCACTTACATTTTGTACAGCGTATTATTGACCAGATCGTGTTCCATATTCCGCCTGAAATGGTAATTTTTGTAAACATCTAGAATGTTGTCTAACGCGAGAGTGCCAGTTATTTCTGTTTAGTTACTTGATTAATATTATAATGTTCGCAATTTGAAAGATTCCGCCTACAACAGGTTTAAATGGTAATGAATACATCCAGTTTCAACATAAACATTATTGGCAATAACGCCGAGATGAGCAGAATTAACCGCAATCACCCGTGATCCCACGATCTAGAAAGCAGACTTCCCGTTACAAATTACTGCTCTATAAATTCTGGGCACAGGAACTGGCACCCTCCCTTTTTAATACATGAGTACCTACTACGGGTTCTCTCGATTGTAAATCGTACAAGGACCTTCGTCGTTTGTGAGTACTCATTTATCTAGTGATCGTGCACATGTAAAATCAACACATCGTGTCATTTCATAATATATCATAAGAGCAAACACGGTGGTTTGCAGCAAACATCGCTATTTGGATTGTTACGTTTGGACACATGCATCGCAGCTAGTGTTCATCACATTTAGGTGCGAAAGGACTGAGACAAGAGAATTCTGGAAAGAGTGGGAGGAGAATGGAAAACAACAGCAAAAGATACAAGGAGTTGGAGACTGTTGACAGAGAACGTAGTGTCTAGTGAGAGAAAAGTTAGAGGGGGGGGGGAATACGAAGAATAGATAACCATGGCCAACGGCAGAGATGCCAAGAGGAGAACAACAACAATGGTTGTCGTAGATAAGCAGGCACGGATTGATGTGAACATCGTGTTCATTACATCGACAAATCCGTAACTTACAACCAGTGGAATTGTTTATATTGATCAATCAATTATTACTCTGATTTGATGTGTTAACATGCTCATGATAGGTATGTCTTAATAAAATGAGATTCACCAGTACATGATGTGTTCTGTAAAAGATATTGGAATAACCGTTGACGAAATGAGTGCCCCCTCCTTACACATTTTGT
>CBDHHR010000335.1:5000-14378 GCA_965263245.1 Metamycoplasmataceae bacterium
ACAGAGACAGAGACAGAGACAGAGACAGAGACAGAGACAGAGACAGAGACAGAGACAGAGACAGAGACAGAGACAGAGACAGAGACAGAGACAGAGACAGAGACAGAGACAGAGACAGAGACAGAGACAGAGACAGAGACAGAGACAGAGACAGAGACAGAGACAGAGACAGAGACAGAGACAGAGACAGAGACAGAGACAGAGACAGAGACAGAGACAGAGACAGAGACAGAGACAGAGACAGAGACAGAGACAGAGACAGAGACAGAGACAGAGACAGAGACAGAGACAGAGACAGAGACAGAGACAGAGACAGAGACAGAGACAGAGACAGAGACAGAGACAGAGACAGAGACAGAGACAGAGACAGAGACAGAGACAGAGACAGAGACAGAGACAGAGACAGAGACAGAGACAGAGACAGAGACAGAGACAGAGACAGAGACAGAGACAGAGACAGAGACAGAGACAGAGACAGAGACAGAGACAGAGACAGAGACAGAGACAGAGACAGAGACAGAGACAGAGACAGAGACAGAGACAGAGACAGAGACAGAGACAGAGACAGAGACAGAGACAGAGACAGAGACAGAGACAGAGACAGAGACAGAGACAGAGACAGAGACAGAGACAGAGACAGAGACAGAGACAGAGACAGAGACAGAGACAGAGACAGAGACAGAGACAGAGACAAATTTCAGTTCCAAATATTGCAGTGGTCTGGCGCATAATTTATATTGTGACACAATATAAGAACAGAACATGTTTGCAATCGCCCTGTGGACCGTTTCACTAACACACTAAAGAGCTGTTGTACCCGTTTGCGCATGTTAAAATAATTTAGATTTTTAGTAGTGATGTTCAATACATAAAAAAATTCAATACCCTGACGCGCCAACAGGACATTTTCACAATAGGTATTTTTGGTTTGAACAGGAACACTTGTTTAATGACGAATTATCACTAAGAGTGTTTTATCTTTGTGAAATGATCCTTCGTCTCGAGTTCCTTCTGGATTACGCGTGCGACAGGACAGCAAACAATCGAAAGGAGAGCGGGACACGATCGGACACTTGCAGCCGCTTGCTCTTGTATGTTCATTTTAATTGTCGTAGTTTAACTTACTGGATGACGTCTCGTCCTTTCCCGTCTGCGAAACACTCGCAACTTCGGCTTCCTGCTATTGATAAATCACACAGTGGGTCAAACGTGTGTAACAGCTAAGCAGAGCTAGCGTCATAATTAATACTAATACTAATGCAACTTATGTTGATATTTTCAACGTGCAATGCACATAATATCATGTCAAATAGGACTGTGTGCTGGTGTTGCAGACACGTAGTGCGAATATAAATTCAAATGAGATACAATACATATATATTATATATAAATAATATATATATATATATATATATATATATATATATATATATATATATATATATATATATATATACGTATATATATATATATATATATATATATATATATATATACGTATATAATATATATATATATAACATAGTAAACATGACACAACATGATATAACGTCATATATCAGGCGTGTGGCTCGGCAACTACAACCGGCGTCATCAGGACAGAATTGCAGAAACACCCCAAAATATCAAAGTGTAGTAAACATGGTCTCAACATTAACTTGCACTGCTTTATTTCCAGCGTGTAATACTTATGTTATTTACACACAGAGTATGTTTGGCCATAGACAGAGTAAATATAACTTACTTGAGCCGGTCGTTGAGCCGCTACAACCACCAACGCCAACAAGGCAAACAGAAACACGGCGCTCGAATGCATTGTCTCTTCAACGCAAATCTCCACAGAGAGGACCAATTATGTACGTGTGAATATGCATAGCAAAATATATTCAGTTAAATTTAATATTACGTGGCGAGGCGAGGAAAACCTAAAATCGACATAATCGAGTTTGCTCTTAACATTGCCATATATCAGAATGGTAGTTGTCAGCAACAAGTTCGTGTTTTAAGAATCCATCCAAGCAAAGGTATGTTAAGGTTTCTGAAACGATTTAGCAGGTAGTACAACATCAGTATTATTTCTTACAATATTAGGTACACCAGTGAAGAAAATAACGCTTATTTTACCTCTACATTTGCTCACATCAATTATATACTCTCCCTTACCTGATACAGTGACACGGATGGTTGTTCAAATGAAGACTTCACCGTTGTCTGTGTTGAATATCCGTAATCCTTCCCTCTTTATATAGCACCCATGCGTAACGTGTTGCGGTGACCATTGGCACTCGTCCAAACAAGCCAATCCTTAACACGACCCGTGGATGTGCTAACTGTCATTGACGTGATTTATTGCAATTACGTGTTACATTTCAACGTCACAACGGTTACAGGGATGCTTATGTGGGACTTCCCAAACCCACATTTTGGCAAATATATTTATTTGTCGGAAAATAGCTCAGATGAGCTAATGTTATCAAATTCACATGTAAACCGACGTTAAATAAAGCTTCTTGTATCTTGTGTCTTGTCATCACTCAAAATGGGATCAAATTACACAAGTGCAGGAATCCGCTGGTTCCGCCGTAGACGATATAAGTATCCACCAGGGCGACCAGGCTGCAATCTATGGGGGATAGGGCAAATAAAAAAATTATAATCAATAATGTGTTTGATGGCTAATGCCTATTAAAATATCAACACAAGGGTGCACAATGACAGAGCCCGGCATGACGCATATTTACTGGACTAAGATCAAGTTGCGGGATACGGCCAACCAAAGCAATTCATCTAGTGATTTTCCACTAGGTAGTCGGAGGTTTATATCTGAACTCGTATAGTTTTTGTAAATTTTACTACTAGACCGATGTAGAGTTTATAAAAGAGGGGAGTGATCAGTCTCGCTATATATACCTTTAAATTTGTTATATGTACTGAAACAGTGTGAGGACATTTCCTATGCTGACCCCCTCAGGCTGTGAAGTGGGGGACGCGTCCCCCTCGTCCCCCACCGATCGACGCTCATGCTATGTAGAACTTCCCAATCCAACATTTTGGCAAAGAAATCTTTTTTCCAGCAAGTGGCATTATAGAATAAGGAATGACTGCAATCGTATGCAATACATAACACAAAACTGTGTCAATAATGTTTAATTTACGGGCAAAAACATATTTAGAGAACACAAATAGCTAGATGTGTGTAAAGCCGCTAAATATAATTCATATTATTTTCGTCGTTGTTTCTGCAAAAAGAGATTAAATATGATTAGTTTTATGCACTTTCTGCTGCAGTCCTTGTTTTTTGGTTGAACGATTATAATATATATGTGTATGTATATGTATATGTATATGTATATGTATATGTATATGTATATGTATATGTATATGTATATGTATATGTATATGTATATGTATATGTATATGTATATGTATATGTATATGTATATGTATATGTATATGTATATGTATATGTATATGTATATGTATATGTATATGTATATGTATATGTATATGTATATGTATATGTATATGTATATGTATATATATATACATGTGTGTATGTATGTTTGTATGAAAATATGAATTATTCCATCAAGTCATAAAGAGTAATTTATTTCAGCGTGAACGTGCACACATGGTTGTTTCCTTTCGTTGTTTAATAGATGTGCTTACAATCTAAAAATTTCTCAACTATTAGCGGCCGGCAAGTGGTTGACGGAAATACGAATACTATTAACGCCTGAAACGACACAGGGTGGGGTAACACTAAGGAGGGTGCAGCCGATAACGGAGTGTTTAATGTGACACGTTCAAAGGGAACGACTTTCCACGGAGCTAATAGGTAGGAATTTATGCAGCTGCTTAGTGCAAACGCACATGTGTCACAAACTTCTGACGTGTATGCGGGTTTTCCCACTCATTTAGTTGACACAAACAGTTAATTGAGGTATTTCGTTCTCCAACAACAGTGTCACTAGATTATTGTAAGTTAAGTTTACGGGTATAATCTTGACACATTTGTTTACGCCTTGGCATGTCGCGGTGACCGTTTAAATGACCCTTTGACATCGGCGACCACCTCGCGAGTTCGACCGAATAAGCAATACATTATCACCATCCTGCCCGTCCAAGTCGGCACCAGGCATCAACTCTGAGCGCTTGTCACAAAGACCGTATAAATGATCGCCGTCTTTTCTTAACACAAACACGCCTAAAGTGGACGTAGGCCTACATGCACCCAAATGCTATTATTGTCTTCGATCTTACTGGGCATCATATTGACATATTTGTTGCTTCTTCCCCTCTGATATTTAACCTATTTAATGTTTAGTTTTAGTTAAAGTTAAATGGACCATTTGGTTATCTAAACGTGTTTAGGTGATTTTCCAGAAAAGTTGTCAAAGCGCTTGAGCATAGACCACACTGGTCACCGTGACCTGCCAGGGTGTCACAATGAATGACATGTCGTTGCGGCCGTTTAAATCCTTTGAAACACGCGACTCGCAAATACATTATCACCATCCTATCAGTCCAAGTCGGTACCAGGCAATCATTCTGAGGAGCTCGTCACTACGATTGTAGAAACGACTGCAGTCTTTTCTTAGCATAACCTCGCCCACAGTAGAAGGCCTGTATGTGCCCGATTGCTATAACTTTATTACCGGGAGACAAAAACGGCGCATTAAAGGTGCCCTTACTGAAACATACGTGTGGTCTGTCGTCGGTCTTATTGATGCCCGGTTCCTGAGCTACGGTGTCTGACGTTGTTTCAGCTGTTGAGTATGTATGTACACACACAAATATGCACCCACATGCATATTATGCAAGCGCGTGCGCGTGCGCGTGCGCGTGCGCGTGCGCGAGCGCGTGCGCGTGCGCGTGCGCGTGCGCGTGCGCGTGCGCGTGCGCGTGCGCGTGCGCGTGCGCGTGCGCGTGCGCGTGCGCGTGCGCGTGCGCGTGCGCGAGCGCGTGCGCGTGCGCGTGCGCGTGCGCGTGCGCGTGCGCGTGCGCGTGCGCGTGCGCGTGCGCGTGCGCGAGCGCGTGCGCGTGCTGATACTTGTACGTTGCTGATACTTGTACGTATGTCATATATATTCACATTTCATTTCGAAACATATATTAAGCCCCTCGTCTCCGTGTTACAAACCTGCTCAAAGGCACTAGCACTATATAATAACTAAATACATATATAGGTGTAGGCTGAATATATAAGTTAAATAAATAGGTTAAATAAATAAGTTATGTTAAAATCAGTTAAATAACTAATTTATTTCAATAAAATAAATCAGTTAAATTTACTTTGTGAAAATAGACACGCATACAGGTTAAGAAGGCAAAGCAAACGTTAACACATATTATTAACGCAAATGCATTTCCATGACAACCCTTTCACTGTCTGTGAAACCACACGTCGCGTTTATATGCCAAATAGTAACTGTGTAAGTCTTGTAATGTTCAAAAGAAGTGTCACTGTGTAATGATTCCTGATTGTTACTGATAATGGAAATGTCCGAAGACACATCATTTATATTTTACAATGCAACATTTATTTCTGGCAGATGATTTATTCCAAGATAATTTGACAGGACATCCACTTCGTTTATATTTCCCCTGATGGCTGGGGCGCCATGGCTGTAGGCCCTACAATCCGTATTTGAAATGATGAATTTCTGCATTATTTTATTGTGTAGTTGCACATGTTACATATAAACACAAACACGTACTTATTATTTTCACATATGTTATTGCTGTATTACAAATTGACTAACAGGTTTGGACCGGTCATGTGTCATTGCAAATGGCGGCGGTTACCTTCAGTCGTAGACAAAATCAACAGTACCGCGAGTGTTCGGTAATTTAACAGCTGCAATGCATTTAAAATATGATAATAAAAAACTTACTATTCTGAGAATAACCAGACGATAACCATCGAACACAGGAAATAAATGTTTGTTTTTTAGCGAAATGTTCGTGCTATTCTGGCGTCGTGACGTGCCGATGACGATTTTAGTTGATAGCACATGCGTTCATGTTCGAACAGTTGTCAATATTCTATAGATAAAAAAAATAAACGTACTCGATAAATACCCAACCACCTTAACACATGCATAAGTTGTGGAACTTGCAAAAACACCATCGTGGAATCACTGTGATCATTGTACAAGAATAATACATTTTCCTGGGAAGTTCGTAAGAACTGGCTGACCTACAAGTCGGGAAAATCCCACCCATTGTCTAGCTGGTTAATAGATGTGTTTACCGCGGGACATTTTATGAATTATTAGCCGGCTGGTCGTTTGCAAGGTGTGACTCGTAGAAAATCAAATGGTGTGAAAGCATGACAACCCCCTTCGGTGGGGAATGATTAAACGGTGGTGGGTAAAATCTGACGCGCGGAAAACCCTGAAGCGTTCAAAGGAGACGTCACAGCATGTCGTTATTATGTCGACATTGATGGACACGGCAACAATATATTATTATGTCAAGGGCGTAAGCTGCACTATAAACTACGTGGTTCCAGTAATTTAAATTATGACTGGCTTCTTTCTATGAACAAATGTTTTACATATTTTACGTTCATTCATTTATGTTTGTAAATAAACTAAATATATTTTAATATACGCGTATATTCATTTCCCACCGTGAAGTCAACTCAAATCTCGATTTTTAATTCGTAACAGAAATGGATTCTACTAATAATTGGACAAATGGCTCTAAAGTAATATTAAGACCAGTCGCCATTTTGAAATGATACAAATTACATGAGTTTCCTAGAGTTGCCGTTCTGGCAACTCTCTTAAGTTGTGCTTGGAACCGAAATGAGTTACAAACAACACAACACAAACACGTTCATCGGATAGAAAATATCTAGATTAATAAAATCATAAATGGACTAATAATACATGGAAATAACTGGCTATAAACATTGGGTATTCCTCGTGAATCAGAGAATCATGTTAATGTCGGTCCCGTCTCCGTTTTATATGTAAAAGAACCAATGAGTGACCACCCTAAGTGCCGTCAATTTGGCGTAAATGTTCTGGGGGAAAAAACAATAACTAGTACATTGAGCTCTCATAAGATCATAGTGTTGCAAGTACAATATATACAAACTAGTCGGTCAGAATGTGCGTGTTTTGTCTGCATGCATGTCTTGCTTCCTTGTTTGTGTACGTAAAGTTTGTGTTTAGCAACAAGCTATGTTCACAGACGATACACTTAAATTTATGTTTATCGTCTTCGGCATATTGAATATGTACAAAACATCGTAATGTTTTATATACAGACCACTGTATAAATAGTCACAATGTGTAACACTGCAAGTGTTTTTCAGGCGGTCTCATGCGGTGTTTCTTCATAAACGAGCGTTGGTGGAACAACCACACGGTTAAACGGATTTTATGCACTCCGGACATTGAACTTTTATCCATTTCCTGTCGGCCTTTCTACCTGCCACGTGAGTTTTGCACAATATTTGCCGTGCTTGTAGATGTGCCTCCTAGCACAAATTACACCGTAGCTGCTGAAACGATAACAAAACACATGAACGAATTTGTCAACTTGTCACCGAGTGCGCCTAAATTACTTCTCGGCGGCGTCAGCGGTTGCAGTTTACGAACTTATCTTCCGACATGTAAACACTATGTAACTTGTGCTACACGCGGCAAGACAACTATCAACCTGTGCTACTGTAATATAAAGAATGCGTACAAATCTCCCTCCAAGCCACCGTTAGGAACATCCGACCACAACATCATCCAGTTACTTCCAATCTACAAATCAGTGCTGAAAACTGGAAAACTTCTACAAAAAACTGTAACCGTTTGGAATGATGACGGTACTGCCAAACTGCGTGGCTGCTCTGAATGTACTATCTGGGACACCTTTTATGACTCGTACAGCAGCCTTTCCGACCTCGTTGGCACTGTTACTGATTACATGGACTTCTGTGTAGACACGATACTGCCCAAATAATTTGTTGAAATAAATCCTAATGAAAAAACATGGGTGGCAAAAGAGGTATAGAAATTGTTGAAAGCCAAGCAATATACATTTCAGACAGGTGATAAAATGTCATTAAAGATCGCTCAGGCAGAACTAAAATCCTGTGTAAGGAAGTGTAAAGAAGACTATAAAAATAAGGTACAGGCACAATTTAAGCAGAACAACACTAAACAAGCATGGCACAGCGTTAAGTCAATCCTTGGTTGTAACAAATCGAAGAAACGCTGCTCTGCTTCAAACGCCACCGAATATGCTAACGATTTAAACACCTGTTACTGCCGCTTTGACTGTCACGGCTTTGAATTCGAGAGGAACTGTGTTGTCCAATATGCTAATTTACTACCAGAGCACACGTTGGAGATGATGTAGCCAGTGTTTGTTAAGAATATGAAAGTAAACAAAGCCGCTGGCCCTGCCAAAATACCGGAAAAGCTAATTAAGACCTGTCATCTGCAATTGTGTAGTGTATTTCATGTTTTGTTCCAACTCTGTGTTGAACTGGGTAAGATTCCGTTCCAGTTGAAAACCGCAGAGATTGTGCCAATACCTAAGACGCCTAACCCTGATCTTCTTAATGATTATAGACATATCGCTATCCGCTGATGAAATCGTTCAAGAGAATAGTGCTGAGATTATGTTACCCCAGGTTGAACATCTACTTGACCCGTTGCAATTTGCTTACAGAACTAAACGTAGTGTTGAAGACGCCACCTTGTCAATGTTAAATGTCATTCTGTAGCACCTTGAACGTCCAGGCTCGTATGCCAGAATATTATTCGTTGAATTTTCGTCAGCATTTAACACAATCCAGCCGCATTTGATGATCATAAAACGTATTGATCTTGGTGTTGGTAAACAATTTGTCATGCTTGTACACAGTTTCCTTACCAACCGCTCACAGTATGTGAATGTCGGTGGCGTGTGTTAGTCACATGTGTCTATCTTCACCGGTACTCCTCTGGGATGTGTACTGTGATCATTTTTGTATACTATGTACACTAATTCATGCAGAAGTGCATACTCAAACAATCACTACTTCAAGTATGCAGACGACACTGCTCTTGTCGGTCTGCTGTCTGACGACGAAACTGATTACAAAAGTGACATAGATCACTTTGTGTCATGGTGTGTGGCCAACTGCCTTGAGTTAAATGTTGTCAAAACCAAGCAACTTGTAATAGACTTCCGATCAGGTGTACTTCACCCCACCCTTGTCAACATCAATGGGCAACACATAGAAATTGTGCATTCCTATAAATATATGGGTACAACAAGCGATGACAAACTAAGGTGGGATGATAATACAATGAATCTATATAAGAAGGGCCAGCAAAGGTTGTACTTCCTGAGAAAACTCAATGCCTTGCACATAGATAT
>CBDHHR010000336.1:0-5579 GCA_965263245.1 Metamycoplasmataceae bacterium
ATTCCCCCATCCTCCCCGATCACTTCCCCTCCCCGATTTCTCGTTTAGCAGCCTAACAGCAGTTGGAAAAAGTTTTACAATACCTATTCGGATATATATATATATATATATATATATATATATATATATATATATATATATATACATTTTAAATGGCATCTCTCACCCACTGTACGAATATCACTATATTGCACAATATTGTTGTATATATATATATATATATATATATATATATATATATATATATATATATATATATATATATATATATATATATATATATATATATATATATATACAACAATATTGTGCAATATAGTAATATTCGTACAGTGGGTGAGAGATGCCATTTAAAATATCTATTGTCTTCTTCATCACACGTGTTTCGGAAAGTTCGTCCACAAACATAGACATTGAACGCAATTGTATATTATTACTTTTAGAAACCTCTATTCTATATAACTACCAATATAAACATGTAACACAAGAGAAACGTGATGTATGATTATAATAGGGAGTCTTTCTCAAAACGAATTTAATTCTAGAAGTATACAGACAAACGTTACAGTACGCTACGGTAGGGTGTAGGTCCAAACACGTCCAAATGTAGTGTGACGCCTCACAGAGGACGAGTAGCGCTACCGATAAACACACTTATTGGTTCAAAACTGTCCAGTGTTTTCTTTCTAACAAGCAAATAATGTTGAATCATGAACTGAATTTGGTCATGCACCGGAAGATATACAACATTGCTTGACTGCGGTAAATGGTACCATTGATTCATATGACGAGAGTAGAGTCGACTATCTACGTTATTTAAACCTCTACAAAATAGCCCAAGTCACATATAAAGCATTGGATGCTGAACTATCGCCATCTTTATAATCAGGCACTTGTTGCAGTCTATAAACCGACCAGACATTTACGTTCCGCTGAGGACAATAGCCTTGTCTTTGGTAGAACCCGAAATAAAGTGACGAATGTGCATTCGTCAACGTAGCTGCCACAGTATGGAATACATCACCTACCACTGGTGTCCCTAACCAGTGAGTAACTACCTTGAAATCGTTCAAGGCTGCATTAAAAATGCACCTGTTGATTATGCCCTACACCGATTAATTGGCCGCTGGGACATTTTATTATAACTTATCCATATGTTTATCCGGTTAACACTGAAAGAACATTCAAAGTACTTTATTTACCATGACAATAATTTTATTTATAATTCACTGATGTTTACACATTTTAATCATATTTGTATTTATTTATTATGTTTATTTTTATTATTTAAATTATTTTCAATACACATCAAAACCACCCACCCCGCACTAACAAACACTCTTTGTTTCCGGAATTGCAATCATTTGACACCATGTCAGCGATGTTTGATGAGCAAACTATACGCAGACAGCTACATCCGCCCAGTAGCGCCATTACAACTAGGCGGAGACAAGAAGAACTACGCTATCGCGTTTCGACGAAAATTTTCCATTCGCGCAACGTTGTGACAACAACTAGATACCGCAGATGCGTACGTTTAATCAGTACCTGTGATTAGTCTTACCTGTGATGTTGACCCGGATCAGAGAAGATCACACGGGGACAACGAACTGACGTATAATCCGACAACATTGTAAACGGGCCATTGTTTATAGTAGAAAGGACATTCTTCAGGCTGACAACGCTCAACTACAATTACATGCAGATATATACTACTCGAATACATTTATAAACTAATGCACATTACTAATAAACACATGTAGTTGTAATTCAGGTTATTATCTCCACGTTTAAATACAACTGCTAAAATAATTTCGGTAAGGTAAAGCCGTGTTTATTCATCCGTGCCCATGACATTGTAACTTAATACCGTCGGCTATATTTTAGTCCAGTGGCTTCCAATATCTTTAAAATTGTCACAAGGCCACGACCACAGGAAAAGTATTTCGTGTGTGTGTGTGTGTGTGTGTGTGTGTGTGTGTGTGTGTGTGTGTGTGTGTGTGTGTGTGTGTGTGTGTGTGTGTGTGTGTGTGTGTGTGTGTGTGTGTGTGTGTGTGTGTGTGTGTGTGTGTGTGTGTGTGTGTGTGTGTGTGTGTGTGTGTGTGTGTGTGTGTGTGTGTGTGTGTGTGTGTGTGTGTGTGTGTGTGTGTGTGTGTGTGTGTGTGTGTGTGTGTGTGTGTGTGTGTGTGTGTGTGTGTGTGTGGGTGTGTGTGTGTGTGTGTGTGTGTGTGTGTGTGTGTGTGTGTGTGTGTGTGTGTGTGTGTGTGTGTGTGTGTGTGTGTGTGTGTGTGTGTGTGTGTGTGTGTGTGTGTGTGTGTGTGTGTGTGTGTGTGTGTGTGTGTGTGTGTGTGTGTGTGTGTGTGTGTGTGTGTGTGAGTTGTGTGCATGCCTGTGTGCGTTCGAAACCAGAATGAGTCATTTAGTAGACGGCGCCTCTTATTGAACTAGGCAGCACACAGTGCATAGGTTATAGAGTTGTCGGCTTTTTAACGTCGGGGAAAACTTCTCGTTTACACCAACAGAAAGTGAATTCCTTCGAAAGATATACTTTAAAATATACAACGGTGTCAAAGGAAAATATATGGCCACAACCCTGAGTAAGATCACCACAAACATAACCGGAAAGACCAATGTTGCACGGAGAAAAGAAAGAATTTATGACGTCATCAGTTAAGACAACTTGTGAAGACTCCAATACAACTACACTCACTCGTTGTTTAAATTTAAAATTTTAATTTACAAATTGAATGGGCAAGCATGATAACTGAATTTAGAGAACGGGTACCTGGCTACATATAACCAATGTGTTGGTGTTATATATGTCCAGTAATCAGTTGACGGTAACTTATACCATTTGGTCTTTTACTTTATGAACATTGGTAGACAATGGCCGCCTGTATGACCCGACCAGTGTAGATCGGTAACCAGACGTGAACCCAAGTAACTTGCAGAAGTTCGGGTCAGAAATGCTAGTTATGTCAACAGAACGTCCGAGAGTTATGTAAACAGATCGTCCTTTGTCACACTCAAATGCAGATTTGTATAAAAAAAAGCGAATATGTTGCATGTCAGCGAAGTCGTGATGTCATTGATGCTTCATCGTTGACGATACAAAAGCATTCCTGAAAAAACCCCGATCTTTCGTCCCTTTAGACAGATGAATTGACGGCTTACGTGTGTGGTATTGGTAGTGGTCGAGAGACCATTTCCAAGACAAAGAAACTGATAGTAATCTACGTTGTGTTTGTTTTAGCGTTGTTAACAACACAAGGATCAAGTCAGGATTTGCGGATGTCAACTTCGCTACGTGCTGTTTCGCAGACGTACGACCGATATTACTTTATCTCTTAACATTTAGTAAGAAAGTTAGATGCCGTTATTTAGAAGCTACCTGCTGAGTTTTATAGTTATAGTAAGCATGCTTCCAGTGCGCTCAAACTGTCAGTGATGGAGGGTGTTGTTCACGAGACAACTACGTTTGTAGATTACTATTTTTGTTTAATTTTCCCTATAAACTATACATAAACTTTAATGTTACGGAACTCCCAAGTTATTTAAAAACGAATTCATTGTATTGTAGCTGGGTACCATAAGATGCCTTATGGGGCGGTTTGAACTTCGAGGGGGTCCATAAAGACGAAGACGACAAAGGGCATAGGTCATAGGTCGTGGTCGACAGTTTGTTGGTCTTACCAAACTGACCAATCATTCATTCGAGGATGACCCTTGACGTCGAACTCATGCATATTCAATTCGTCACACTACAAACGTATTATGCAAATTCGGCGGCGTCACGTGACCGGCGAAACGCGCGTATAAAATCCCGGGAAATCCAACCGGCGTCATCAGCTTTCGCGCCATTCGGTCTGCATCCAGCTCTTCATCTATCGCCGAGAGAAGTTCCAAGTCGCAGTCATGTCTGAGGCACAGATGAAGGCAGCGTTCGACGAGTGCGACGCCGACAAGAGCGGAAAGATCAGCTGTAAGGAGCTCGCCAAGGTCCTGGCGGTGCTCGGCTACGGGGAGAAGTCGAACGAGGTCGCCGAGGTGAGATTACCGCTCTTCCGTAGGTAACGGGAGGCGCTGGGACGGCCAACTGTCTCCTCCAGGGAGCATTTCACTAAGATAAAAAGCTCTTAAGGAAAATTCATCTTTAAACAAAATCCATTGTTAAATTTAATGTTTTGTTAAAAACACTATGTCCATTGCCTTGTTACAGAGGACACTGTTTCCTTGACATGCCAGTGACAATGTCCCGTTAGCGCGTCGTGGTGTTTTCATGTGTTAAGCTTCACTGTTAAGGATCAAAATTGGTTTTAAAGCGCAAAATCGGGTTTAAGAGCTCTTAATAACGTTAGTGAAATAGGCCCCTTGTCTTTAGTTCTACAGGCAACTGTTTTATTTTTGTATTTTATTTTATTAAAGGCCCAGCAGGAATTTGTAACAGGACCTCTGCTGCTTTGAACGTGGGAAACTTAAACATCAAAGAGTAGTGTGGTTAATTCTGCTCGCCTCAGCATTATGCCAATCATTTCCTTTTGAAACTGGATGTTTTGTTTACCATTTGAAAGTGTTGCAGGCGGATTCATTGAAATTGTGAACATTGTTCCCTAGTTTAATAAAGTATCTAAACACAAATTGGCCGGCAGTAAACCTTCAATAAGTAAAACTGAGGAGCTGCCACCCTCGGCTTAAGTACCACATCGTCAGATAGTAGACAGACAACTTAGGGGCGAGAGTGACGCTGACGTGTGGTACAAAGTGTCGTCACCTATCGGCGTTCAACGTTGTGTTTCTTTACTACAGTCGTCGCTATGTTCGCAAGATGACTCTCAAAGTACGTTGATAGGAACAGTAGTTTCAAGTGATGAACCCATATTGGTCATTATTTATTAAAAACCTACAAATAAGAGTACATAAATATATAAAACAGATTGACTAGTTCGCTGTGAATTTGCCAAAATTATCATGGCGACTGTGATCTGTAGATTTCGATGGTCACCTCAGCGTTTATAGGCCTCTATCGTCGTTGACGGATGCTGATGATAGATGTAGAAACATACCTTTCTACGTGTTGTAAAAGAATCTATAAATAGGTATCACTAGTCCGCTTGAAAACATCCATTGGTGCCAATGCATCGACGATTTGTTATCATTAAAACATCGCTAAAGTAACGGTATATACATCTGACGTTTTGATCAAGTCACGGTCGTGTGTATTGATGTAGCCAGTTTATGCCTCGACATGCAACTTACACAAAGTCAACGTCGCGCCACAAACACACTGTGTTTGAATGACGAGTGATTGTCGCAAATCCGAAATGCACATATTTGATCACGGATCTACTCGCCTATGCAAAGTTAGTTCGTGTAGAGCGAGTGACGAACAGATTATCCTGAACGCTAATTAATAATAACTACACGTCCCGGCTAAGTGTGTCTCGGATAGAGCATGTTTAATTCCAGGTAAAGAAAGCATAATTATATGAGGTGTTAAAAAGTGGTCATAGTTGCTGATGTAAAGTTGTTCAGATACCGTGTGCTTTTTATAGCTGATGGTCAAGGCGATGGATAAAGAT
>CBDHHR010000337.1:5000-9054 GCA_965263245.1 Metamycoplasmataceae bacterium
AACCTGCGGTCAAGGATCTCGTTCTGGAGGAATCGTGACCGAGAAACAAGAATTTGACCGTCAGCGCATCAGACGTCCGCACTGTTCGACGCCTCCTGAAACTCAACCGACGTCTTTGGAACGCAGCATACTAATGGAAACATCGTACGAGATCAAGTGTGGCTCAGTGTTCCGGTCTCTTTAAATGACGTAGCGCCACCACATTAAATAGACGATGAACGCGTGTTTACGCTGTTTAAAATGCGTGAATAAAAGCGGTATTCTGACATTAACACCATTCATATATGCAGGTAATGTGAAATTGGGTTAACGTAAATGTACGTCTGCCCCCTGTAGGCGTTTGCTGGCACAGTAACGATAACATATGACAGACAGCATTTGTAGTTATTTTCTAACCAGGTAAGCCACCAAAATTTGTTTCTTCGGTAATTTATATGATTTTTTTATGAGAGACGTAAAATGCGATGGAGCCACAGTCAGTATTTTGCTAGAATAAATGCATGTTGGTCGATATTTGGTGTGATGAATTTGCAATAGAACGTAGCGATTCTATCCGTAAGATAAATGTTTATCGTTGACCATGTCCGACATTAACATCCAACATCTTTAAAATGGCAGCCGTCAAATATTAATGTTCCTATATCTTAAGAAACATTAAACATTTGTGAAATAGTTTACGGTTAACCAAAGTCAACCCTCCTAGACGATATTTTGTAAAATGGTGGCCGTCAAAATAAACCGTTTCCATACTTTTAAAACTACAACACTCACAGTTATTAAATTATATTACCTTTTAATATACGTTTTGCATGGCAGCTATTACATATATATTTCTTTTTGGCTTTCGATAATATATTCACGTCCAACATGTTTCACGATAGCGTAATAATGATTTACCTATCACATTAACATCCGCTTTGAAACGTATTATGCCCAGGGGGAACATTATACTAACGACTTCTCATTTCCTGGTGTAGAGGGAACTATTGCATATACAAAGCTAGCTCCATAGCTCTCTATTTCTCTTTTTGCTCCCTCTCTCACACACACTGTATATATATATATATATATATATATAAGGGAGGAAGGGAGGAAAGGAGGAAGGGAGGGAGGGAGGCAGGAAGGGAGGAAGGGAGGAAGGGGAAGGGAGGAAGGGAGGGAGGGAGGGAGGCAGGAAGGGAGGAAGGGAGGAAGGGAGGAAGGGAAGAAGGGAGGGAGGGAGGGAGGGAGGGAGGCAGGCAGGGAGGGAGGGAGGGAGGGAGGGAGGGAGGGAGGGAGGGAGGGAGGGAGGGAGGGAGGGAGGGAGGGAGGGAGGCAGGGAGGGAGGGAGGGAGGAAGGGAGGAAGGGAGGGAGGAAGGGAGGAAGGGAGGAAGGGAGGACGGGAGGGAGGGAGGGAGGGAGGAAGGGAGGAAGGGAGGAAGGGAAGGAAGGACGGAGGGAGGGAAGGAGGGAGAGAGAGAGTAATATGTTTTTTCATCAGAGTACGACCGTTGTGTTTGTCATTTTCGCACTTGCCATTGCCAATGAGAGACGGGGCATTTTTTCCAGTACTCTGTCAGCAATCTGTAGCATTGTAATACATGTTAACATGTCCAATTGTTTTTTCAATGCTTCATTCTTAGTGCAGGTTTCAAAGACCGTTTGGAATGCATCTTTGATCCATGTTAAAAACCAGTATGTTAGCAACACTAAGGCCGCAGGTATGAGTGAATGCAAAATTACCTTTGTTGAAATATCATGAATGTGTACAAATGCATTAGTGGTGCAATAGTTATTCCTCATTTAAATAAAATAGAATCCTCACAAGGATACGAAATAACATTAGAGAAGCAACAATGCAAGGCATACACCAACACACCAGATTTTAATACGTAGAAACAATTAGCTAAAGGCGGTTGCTAAATCTACGTATTCTCCTTTACGAGAACCCGGGTTTTAACCCTGTGCTGCCCTGCCGTATACAATTATGGGCAACTTGCTTCATTCTGCATTGCTCCAGTTCTATCAGCTACATAAATGAGTATCTGGATATAAACAGTGGTTGAAATTTATGTACGAACGATCTTCGTGCATTAATTGCAGCGTGGCTGGATGTTTCCTAGAAAATTCGAGAAGAACAGGTCTGTCAGGGAGTAAAGTGTCAAGAGTTTTGAGCAATCCTGAAGATTGGATACTGCGCTATATAAGAACTTACAATTTGAGATAACAGCGCGAATACGTTTTTACGCAAATTCAACCCTGCATCCTCGTCCAATTGATCTAAATGTTTAAGCTGTGGGTGGCCATTTTGTTTGATCAACACGTACTTCTTAAATGCCCCGCTATGGTGATGTTTGAGAGAAGTATATCATTGTGTGTTGCCCTTACCGCACCTTCCGTTGCCGAAGACAGACGTAACTCGTTTTCCCCGTCTTCGTCAATGTTTTTCATTACATTTTACAGTAGGTGTCGCGAATCTGTAAGTGTCTACGTAAGGTGACGGGGGAATGTCGCCAAGGAGGACAGCGATTGTCCGTTCGACCAGGTGTGATATGTCGCTGTTTTTACATGTAATAGTCGAATACTGTTGAGTCCTTTACTTGAACCAACGTTGCATGTGAAGTTGAATCTATCCGTGTGTGATGCATAAATTACATAAGGCGCCAGACTATTAAATTACAGGCCAATGTGTGTGACTGCGTGCATGCGTGTGTGGTCCATAGCAAAAGAAATTGATAAGACCAACCAGCGTACGACTTTTGGAGCTGGCCACAGTGACTTTTGGTGCAGGCATGGGACAGTTCCGTTGGAAGCATTTCTGAGTATGTTGTACTTTAATTAATTATTAAAGTCCAACTTACTCAGAAATTTTCCAATTCAAATACAATACGTCAATAATTGTTCACTTCTATTAGCAAATAACTGTTATTTAGTCAGCAATTAATTTTAAGTAAGTTGATTTAAATTGCAGACTATCTTCAACGCAAATATATCATAATCAACCTTGCTACCTTCGTCAGATTCAACCATTGTCACGCATATAGACATCATGGAAGCCACGGTTCCCCTAATTAAGCTGCTGCTCCAAATAAGGTTATTGTCACCGGGAATTACGCATAGACTCACTCCAAGCCCCAGGTGTGACCGCACTGCACCCCTTATATGGGTGATCATAAGCACCCCAACCGAACTGAGTCGATTGTCTTCCATCAAGTAATTATAGCACCTGGTACAATCCAGCTTATTCATTAACTGACACTGCCATCTAGTGGCTGGTCTTTGACATTCTCCAAACAGTATACATTCACAGCGTTGAAATATACCGCTAAAAATTGTTGTTCGTATCGACGTCAATATCGCAGTTGTACATGCAAGAACATTTTATTTGAACATTGCTAACTGATCATAGATAGTATAAACGTTGCCACTACTCTTCAAATCAGAGCGACTTAAATTCGTCAAAACTGTTAGCAACCTATAACAATATGTACACATTTAGATGGAAACTGATCTTATGCTGCTCTGTTCCTGTGGATCAAGCACATTTATGTTTCACTAAGGGCCTGTCAGTGTATATTACGTGTAGCCAGTCATTAGTCGATGGTGGTACTAGACCTATATCTATTGCCTGAGAGTGACATACATTGATTACGTCGTGTTCCGGAGACCACTGTGACACAATGGCTAATACACGCATGAATGTGCAGCAGTGTTACCAACTATATAGGGCAGGGCAAGACTAGTTGAAATATAGATCCGATTATTTCAGAATTTCGTTTTGTAGGCCTGTCCGTCTGCAAAACGCCTATGGAGAATTGCTGTTTATTTCGCTCTGCAGAGAAGACGCAAGTAGACGGAACTAGTGCAACGATGTAATAACCTAACCACATAAGCAACGTAGGAACACAACTGCATCATGGCGCTGATAATAATAATACTGTGTGTGAGTGTTTCCACGTGTGAGTGAGTGCTTATTTCCTTTGTACATGTGTGTTTGTACATGTGTGTTTGTGCGTGTGTGCGTGTGCGCGTGTGCGCGTGTGCGCGTGTGCGTGTGTGCGCGTGCGCGTACGC
>CBDHHR010000338.1:5000-7500 GCA_965263245.1 Metamycoplasmataceae bacterium
CCCACCCACAGACACACACCACACACACACACACACACACACACACACACACACACACACACACACACACACACACACACACACACACACACACACACACACACACACACACACACACACACACACAGACATACACACACATACACACACATACACACACATACACACACACTCATTCACACACAATCACTCACACACTCACTCACTCACCCACTCACTCATACACACACTCTCACTCACACTCACACACGCAAGAACGCACGCACGCACGCACGCACGCACGTACGCACTTACTCAAGCACACTCTCTCTCTCTCTCTCTGTCACACACACACACACACACACACACACACACACACACACACACATCCACACACACACACACACACACACACACACACACACACACACACACACACACACACACACACACACACACACACACACACACACACACACACACACACACACACACACACACACACACACACACACACACACACACACACACACACACACACACACACACACACACACACACACACACACACACACACACACACACACACACACACACACACACACACACACACACACACACACACACACACACACACACACACACACACACACACACACACACACACACACACACACACACACACACACACACACATTATAACCCTCTCCGAGTTAAGCTGACACATGGAAATCAGGCAGATATAAATCGTGCAATATAGTGGTTTGATTATAACACGGAGACAGGCAAGGTAAACCAGAAATATAGTGTCCAAGACGTGTAGTGCAGACAAATCTTGCAGCGATATAACACTGAGTCTATTTGGCGAATGTTACAGAGCCTGCTATCTGCGATGTCAACACGTGTAAGAACAACGGCACGTGTTTGGACACACAGACAGGATTCCAGTGTAGCTGCACGTTTGGCTACATCGGGAACACGTGCGAAAATGGTAAGTAATGCACGTCAACATTATTGATAGAGTGCAACAAATACGCAATTAAGTCCTTCAAGTCTCCAATGTTGATTGTTGGTAAAGTTATCTTTGATATAAAGGCACCTGATCAATAACAATTATTGAACTGAGTGTTGAAACTAGTTTGATTTTTATACTTATTTTATAGCAGGATCACTTGCTTGTTAATAAGGAACACGTGTTTTATGCCTTGCACTACTGTAGTATTGTATTTTGTGTAACTGCTCGTAATTCAATTACAATAACAGGCCCATTGATGATAATTCAATGTTGACGTTGGGTGACTAGAATCACTACAATTGGGTACATTGTCACGACAGCGGCAATCGACTATAATTTTATGCAACAGCTGTTAACAATAATATTGTATAGCACGATCAGATCCAAAATTGCTTCTGATTCATCTTCTGGATGGCATCTTCTGAAACATTCACTTGACGCCATCCGATGGTGAGTTGTCAATATAACTAACGCAGAGTTATCTTTGGGCAGGAATGTCGTAGAAACGCAGAAGCTTAGTAGGAGACAAACCGATGCACGATCATTGTTCAAAAGGGAAAACTGGTGATGCCCGAAATGTTTACCGTAACATGCTCTTCCTCAACCAATTGTGTAAACCCCCATAAGCACCCATGCACATGCCGTACGCCTGTGACAATGACATCATCGATCACAACTGACTAAACATAAATCAACTACACGTGCGCCGTGTTGTATTACAGAAGCAGAGAGGTGTGTTGAGAACACGTGCCAGAATGGTGGGACTTGTAGAAACACCGCAACAGCTGTTGTCTGCGCGTGTCCGAGTACCTTCGCCGGGGACAGGTGTGACAAAGGTATGTACACATAATAATAATCATTATTATGACTTTTTTTGCGCCAATATCCTCGAAGATCGAACTCAGTGTCGCGACATGACCAAGGGATTAAGCAACCTCGTAATCGTATAACAACGCGCTAGTCGTCGACGGATGATGAAGGTGCTAGGAATCTAAGGAAGATAGGCAGCTTTAAAAAGATAGGTTTTTAGACGCCGGCGGAATAAAACTATATTTCCTTCGAATTTAACACTGGCAGGGAGCGAATTCCACAACGTTGGTGCGGCAACGTAGAACGCTCCGGTTCCAGCTTTCATTTAACCCAAGGAATGTAGAGAGGGTTACTACTGGTTGGTCGTAGCTGTCATGAATTTCTTGCAGGAGCGATCATCAGATTCAGATATGCTGGTTGTGTTGATGACAGGGCTTGATAGGCTATTGTACAAATCTGGAAAGTAAAGCGATAATGCACAGGGAGCCAATGCAATAATTTCAGAAGCGGTACTGTTGCAATGGTTTGGGCAACGGAAAGTGAGATACACCGACAAATACAGCGAAGATATCGACATCTTTGATTGATATTAATAGTACAACATCTCTACGTTACACACCAAACTAGCTTATTACACGCAGACACGCATCACGATCCTAACGATGACTACTGGGAAAACATTGGATCATCGTAAAT
>CBDHHR010000339.1:0-10000 GCA_965263245.1 Metamycoplasmataceae bacterium
GTGTACGTAGTGACAAAGAGTTTGGCTGCACAAACCATTAAGCGATCAGTCCCTGATCACACAGTGTGTCAGACATTTCCATCACTCATTGCTATGGTTACCAGGATATGTTGTGCACAGATAGATGTGGTCAAATTTTTTAGTGTTTCTTCACATGTGACTGCAGTTTCTCTTTGGTTGTGATCAGTCATCAGTGCACTGTCATTGTCTCTTCTCATTCCTAATGTTCACACTCAGTTGGTCCTAGTCATCACTTCTAGATGATCCTCAGAAACCCCTAGATGGATGTCATAATCTCCTAGATGGATGTCATAATCTCCTAGATGGATCTCATAATCTCCTAGATGGATCTCATCATCTCCTACATGGTTCTCATCATCCCTTATAATCCTTATCATCATGTACATGGTCCTTATGATCTGCTAGAGGGTCCTTACCATCTCATAGATGGTCCTCATCATTTCTTAAAATTGATCTTTGTCGTCTGTTATATCACCCTTGCCAATTCCGTGCCATTAACATACGTAATGAAATACCTGAAATAGAAAGCAAGATTTACTATGTCAAATACCAATCCAGTACAGTAGTATAGCAATAGTGTACATGTGCATGATTTATTTGTCAAGAAACTTGTTACTTTGGATGTCTGTGTATGTCTTACACGTCTTTGATCTCTAGGGAATTCACTGGATATGGAAGTTTTTACTTATCAGAACTACAGAGGAAATGCCTTGACCATCTGACAAATAATGTGTCATTAATCTTTCTTAATTTATATTAATTTCTCAGTAGAACTATAATATCTCATTTCACTGAATGTGGCATTCACGAGTCCTGCTGTACAAAGAGGAATTGTGGTGACTGGGAGGAGAAAGAAAATCGAAAAACTATCAATCACATTTACATTTTGAGCCTCGTTAGTTTGTCTGCGGCCACCAGACACACCTCAAGATGGCGGCCTGTCAGTACTTAGGTAGTTACATATAGTATAATCATAAGACCAGATAAACCATCAGAGTAAACATGGTTAGCAAAAACTGAAATT
Organism: Metamycoplasmataceae bacterium; assembly: GCA_965263245.1. GTDB lineage: Bacteria > Bacillota_I > Bacilli_A > Mycoplasmatales > Metamycoplasmataceae > DT-68. The sequence continues at coordinate 1,046 of CBDHHR010000339.1, forward strand.
TCCTATGGCTGTGCTTAGCCTCAACACATATGAAGCACATAAGACTGATTAAATAAGCAATTGATCATAAGTCACTTTTACAGTACATTCTTTCAATGATTAAAGCATTTCAATAAAAGTATTACATTCATTAAACTGATTACACACATAACAGGACTGTGCACACATTACAGATTTAAATATTGACAAATCTGACTCACTCAGCTCAGTTCAATGCATAGGCGGCTGTAATTGAGGTTACCTGAGAGTGCAGTGACAACAGGTGTGCATTTGTTACAGTGCAGTGTTATAGTGTCTGGGATGTAATTAGTCAGGGTAAGTCCTCTAGGAAATAAGGTTGAAAAGGGTCAGAAATGTGATTAATGTTGACAGCTCTTCTAGGAACTTTTAAGCCCATAGGTCCTGTGTGTCGGTCCAGATTGTTTTATACAAACCTTATACAGTCTATTTATATCCTGATTTTTGGCACGTGTCGTGTATATCAATTCGTATTACTTTGAATAAACTTATTACAGTGTACTACAAATACAGATATATATATATATATATATATATATATATATATATATATATATATATTATGATTGCAAGGTTATCATTAATTTAGGTGAATAGTTGTGCAAAACAAAACTAATACTTTAATATGATTTTTGTCGGTCTTGCACTCATAACAATATCTACATGGATGGGTGAGTGTCACTGCGTGAGTGAGTGAGTGACTGAGCGAGCGAGCGAGCGAGCCAGCCAGCCAGCCAGCCAGCCAGCCAGCCAGCCAGCCAGCCAGCCAGCCAGCCAGCCAGCCAGCCAGCCAGCCAGCCAGCCAGCCAGCCAGCCACCCAGCCAGCCAGCCAGCCAGTCAGTCAGTCAGTCAGTGACTGAGTCAGTCAGTCAGTCAGTCAGTCAGTCAGTCAGTCAGTCAGTCAGTCAGTCAGTCAGTCAGTCAGTCAGTCAGTCAGTCAGTCAGTCAGTCAGTCAGTCAGTCGGTGAATCAGGGAATGAGTGTGTGAGTGAGTGAGTGAGTGAGTGAATGAGTGAGGGAGTGGGTGGGTGGGTGGGTGGGTGGGTGGGTGGGTGGGTGGGTGGGTGGGTGGGTCGGTCGGTCGGTCGGTCGGTCGGTCGGTCGGTCGGTCGGTCGGTCGGTCGGTCGGTCGGTCGGTCGGTCGGTCGGTCGGTCGGTCGGTCGGTCGGTCGGTCGGTCGGTCGGTCGGTCGGTCGGTCGGTCGGTCGGTCGGTCGGTCGGTCGGTCGGTCGGTCGGTCGGTCGGTCGGTCGGTCGGTCGGTCGGTCGGTCGGTCGGTCGGTCGGTCGGTCGGTCGGTCGGTCGGTCGGTCGGTCGGTCGGTCGGTCGGTCGGTCGGTCGGTCGGTCGGTCGGTCGGTCGGTCGGTCGGTCGGTCGGTCGGTCGGTCGGTCGGTGCTGTTGAATTAGTAATCATAAACAATACCTCAGTGGACTGTCCATATGATTGTACAGGACAATATGTTATTGTTTACCTGTGCTGCAACTAGTGCTTGTCTGTGACCACTGCCTGTGGACACCAGTGAAGTGGTTGTGTTTGATACATTCATGCCAAGTCACTGTCCCACCAGTTGGTGAGGCAGGAAGTAGAGATGTAATGACACCTGTATGTCACAGGTGAGGTGTAGGTAAGATGACACCTGTATGTCACAGGTGAGGTGTAGGTAAGATGACACCTGTATGTCACAGGTGAGGTGTAGGTAAGATGACACCTGTATGTCACAGGTGAGATGTAGCTAAGATGACGTCTGTATGTCACAGTTGAGGTGTAGGTAAGATGACACCTGTATGTCACAGGTGAGGTGTAGGTAAGATGACACCTGTATGTTGCAGGTGAGGTGTAGGTAAGATGACACCTGTATGTCAGAGGTGAGGTGTAGGTAAGATGAAACCTGTATGTTGCAGGTGAGGTGTAGGTAAGATGACACCTGTATGTTGCAGGTGAGGTGAAGGTAAGATGACACCTGTATGTCACAGGTGAGGTATAGGTAAGATGACACCTGTATGTTGCAGGTGAGGTGTAGGTAAGATGACACCTGTATGTCACAGGTGAGGTGAGGTAAGATGACACTGGTATGTTGCAGGTGAGGTGTAGGTAAGATGACACCTGTATGTTGCAGGTGAGGTGTAGGTAAGATGACACCTGTATTTTGCAGGTGAGTTGTAGGTAAGATGACACATGTATGTTGCAGATGAGGTGTAGGTAAGATGACACATGTATTTTGCAGGTGAGGTGTAGGTAAGATGACATCTGTATGTTGCAGGTGAGATGTAGGTAAGATGACACCTGTATGTTGCAGGTGAGGTGAAGGCAAGATGACACCTGTATGTTGCAGGTGAGGTGTAGGTAAGATGACACCTGTATATTGCAGTTAAGGTGAAGGTAAGATGACACCTATATGTTGCAGGTGAGGAGGCCCTGCACGAATACCTCAAGACAAAAACTGTAACAATCGAGTACTGATGACCCCAGTGTGACCTTGACAGTATTGGTGACCTCAGTGTGACCTTCCCTTCCATGCTGTTGATGATATACTCTCGTGGATGATTGACAACTGACAAAATGGTACCTGCGCGAAATGCTGGTTAAATTCACAATGTGTTCATGAATGTATTTTAGTTGAATTGGTAAGATGGTGAATGTATCTGGTTGGAAAGAAAGACAAATTATTATTAATTAATAAATGTACTGATGTCTCATTTAAAGAACACTCCAATCATTGTCAATCACCACATTTCATACAGCATTCATATCCCATTATCTGCGTTAAATTCTAAGATAAATTAATATTATTTTAACATGTTTACTTGTCAGTGTGTTTGTATTTTAATGTGGGTGTTTGTTTATATATATATATATATACTCTATATATATATATATATATGTGTGTATATATATACATATACACCATCATGTATGTATATATATATATATATATATAAAAAGGTTAAACGCGGGAGACCAGTTATGCATATAGCACCACGTATAGGAGACCACTGGTTTAAGGAGATCAGAGCCGGTCTCCTTAAAGTTTTGATGTGTAATTGCATAACTAATGCATTTTATTTAATGATTATCCTTGTTAGTGGAGATAGTTTAGATATAAAGGAATTAACTTATGCAATTATTAGAAACTTTATTTTATATTTTGATTGGTTTTGAGCACGTTTATTGCAGACACTTGTATATATTTATGTGCATATGGGACCCCGGCAGAGAAGTGCTTATAGTTTAAAGGTTTTGCTATATATTGATTGAGTGGTTAGCATTCCATGATCAGTGTACTATGTGCTTGTTTGATATGTATTAATTTTAATAAATATATACACACATTAATAAAAAAACTATTTGACGGATTTCCTAGTCATACGTTATAATTCGGCGCTGTCAGGTTGCATATCTGCATATGTATTTACGTTGTTATTGTTATCATTGTATTGGTTTTTGGATATACCAGGTCGCCATTTAATATATACTACTGCAAATAAGTATAATTAATAACTAACTTCCGATTACACACCGGTCTCCCGTACGCGGCATCTAGGCATATAGGTTTTAAGGAGACTGATTTTTGTGTATATATGTTATTTATTACAATATCCTAACAATATTGTAGTATGTGGTGTGTATTTGTATTACAGACAATGTTCCAATTTGATGTAATTGGAAAATCAGTTACATAAAAATATACGGCCGGTCTCCTGTAGGCGGTCGTATATGCACTGGTCTCCCTATGCAGCATTTAGCCTTATATATATATATATATATATATATATATATATATATATATATACACACCATCATGTATATATATATATATATATATATATATATATAGGTTTAAACATACCTAATCCAAAAGCAAGTTTTAATCAATACACACTGTAGTAGAGACCTTAGAGGTTGCAGGAAGTCATAGTACCATACACACATTCTAGAAACCTTTTGGAGGGACCCACTTTCTGAGGATATTGTGTAAGCACAACATCTGAACACCTTCAACAAAGGAGAGGTCTTGAGCCAGTATGAAAGAGACTACGACTAAGTGTACGCCTCTCTGCCAATGTTACAATGGTCATGATAATACAGTTATACCAGTCGGTAACAATACAGATATACTTTCATAACAAAATATATATTTATTATAAATAATATCTATACAAAATAACTAATCATTTCCTAGGCAAATATATATAACGTGTTAATTTAGGAACATTTCTAAAGAACATCATATATCTCCATTCCAGAAATGGCGCAAGTGACTTAATCTTGGATGGTACTCGTCAGCATCCCTTACAACTAAGCATCAAAGGTGACACGACTTGCCCATGTTTGTGGCTTTGGCGCTAGTCGCACACCTATTAGACGACCAGTACATACCCCAGGCCAGTGTTGTCTCGTCACGCTCTGGTGACTCTGCTAATTAATACCCCAGACAAAGTGACTCGGCACTGAGGAGGATTACAACGAAATTGCGTGTTCAGGTGTGTCCGTTGAACAATGGAAAACCGAGAAGAAATGTTGAGATTACGTTATTATATTATGTATACACGTCTTCTACCTAAGAACACATATGGGAATTTAGTAGTGAAAGCTTACCATCCGTGTAGTCGGCTAAATGCATGGGCTCTCAAGTGGTCACGCAGGTGAACAGGAATTAGCCTACCATATGGAGTTAATACGATGTTGGATAAAGAACGGTGGGACCACATTGGTGGGTGCATTAATGTAGATAAATAACAAAAGCATCGGCTATGTATACATTCTTCACGGAAAAATATTACAAGTAGTGGATGAACAGAAAGACTTAGGAGTTACACTCTAATAATAATTTAAAAACAGGCTCACATATAAAGCATATAGCAACAAAGACAAATCAACGCATTGGATTAATTAAACGCTATTTCGGAAATAGATCTGAAAAGTAAATAAAGACGTTGTACGAGTCTATGATTAGGCCGCTGCTGGAGTACATTCGTCACCAGCCTCGGACCCTTATTATTAAAAGGACATAGCTCAACTTGAAAAAAACTCAGCAGACCACCAGCGGAATGTGTATCTTTAGAACAGACGACGTGAGGCAGACCTTTGCCAGGTATTTAAATACATAAGAGGCCTCAGCAGAATCAACCAAGATCAATTCTTCAATCGTACTACGGACAATCTGAGAGGACGTGGTCTAACATTACAGAAGTGCTACTCGCGCACGGATATCCGTAATCACTTCCTCACAAATCGGACAGTTGACTCTTTTAACAGACCGCCACAAGAAGTAGTAACAATGGCCTCGTTGAGAATATTCAAGAAGAGGTTGAGATGTCTGGCCACGGGCTAAGCGATGAAACAAGCAAGTATATCGAGTAAGTCTACCAATGAAGATATCTGTCTATGTTGCTTCCATACAGTTGATAACCAAGGTAGTAACCGGAATGAGATTCTTTGATACCACAGTCGTGAAGTCAACTAGGAGATACGATGTCAGTCTTTTAGAAACCTATGAAGACGCTTATACGAAAAGATCACCTGTTCGTGTGAGGTAATACATATGCGTCTTTTTAGAATGATCTTTAAGTCATATCATGAGAAAAAAGTTAGAACTTACTTACTTTTCTTATTTAGTCCCTTCACCGATTTGGTCGTCGGGATGGAATTAAGCGATGCTGCAGCTGTGATCTTTCTCCATTCATGTCGTCAGTAGCGGTGTTGAGGAGCTCTGCCTTAGAGAGAGTCGTCCATTCCAAAATTGTGTTCAACCAGCTCTCGTCGTCTGCCCTTCAGGACCGTTTGGGAAAGCTAATGTGTCGTGTTACAAGCCCTAACCATGCCAATGTCCTTCTCTTGACAGTTGCCAGTAAAGATACGTGTGAGCTCACCAAGGAACGTGGTCATGTTACGTACATATTCGTTGGATCTGTGCTCCATGCAAGAAAAGCGGAGCAGCTTCCCGAGGCACTTAGTCTTTTTCTCAGCATCGACAAGAAGTATCTATTTTCACATTCATATATATTGATAGAGAGTACAATTGATAGGAATAAGATTGTACTTAGTTGTAAAACGTAGGTTACTATAGTGCACTTCTCCACATCATCTCCAGTCTGACCATGGCTGCCGTTGACTGGGCAACCCTGATACGAATTTATCTAATGTAGCTACCATCCTAATACGAGGTTACTCCAAACTATTTGAAGCTACTTTCTTCTATTGCTTCGTCATTCATGATAACGCCTGCACTGGAATTGTTTGAGCCGTTGACTACGACTGCTCATCTGTGTGCTGACGTCCACACCGTAAGTTCCTGGACTCTGGACCAGTCTGTTGGTAACAACCATAAGATCGATGTTGTCAGCGAAGGAAGGCTGGAGACGGATCTGCCACCGATGGAGATGGAACATGAAGGTATCAGAGCAGTATCGAATTGCAGCAGCGAAGGGAAACCACATTTTTCGATTAATTAGGCGAAATATAACGTACAAGGAATAAGAACTAATAATATAATACCGCTGTACAAAACTTTAGGCCGCATTTAGAATATTGTATACAAGCATGGACGCCATATCGCAAGAAGGATATTAATATGCTAGAAAGAGTACAAAGGAGAGCAACCAAAATTTTATAAAAACTCAGAAATATTAGTTATGAAATGCGTCTAAATTAATGTGGTTTAACAACACTAGAAACCAGGAGATTGAGAGGAGATCAGATAGAAGTATTTAAAATATTGAATGGGTATGAAAATATTGACAGAAATATTTTTTTCTCGGTTAATTAAGAGTAGAGGATATGGAGTTACATTAGCAAAGAAGCAGTGTAGACTAGATATTAGAAAATTCTCACTTTCACAAAGAACAGTAAACGAATGGAACAGATTATCAGCTGATTGTGTAGGTGCTAGTAGTGTTAATTATGTTTAGAAATAAAATAGACATATACCTAAGACAGGCGGGGTACACTTAAATAGATCGGTTGGACTCTCGATATGCCAAATGGCTGCTTAGTCCACCTGCCATCTAGAGTTGATTTTCTAGGTGGCAATCTTGTTAAATCTTGTTAAACAATGCTTGTTGTGTGGAGTGACATTCTCCAGGAATATGTGAAAGAGCACTGTGGCGAGCGAGCATCTTTGTCGGACATCCACTGTTGTTTTAAAGAATTCCCCAATCCGGTTGTTTATGAGGACCACTGCTGGCATCTGTGTACGGAGTGTCTACGAATTGAATAAGTCGTTGCTCTGTGTTGACCCTCTAAAGACCTGGCGTAGTTCATCGTGCCAGGCTCTATCGAATGCTAAATAGTAGCATACTAGAATAAAGCTAATAGATGCCTGTCGACATGGTGTGGATGGAGCACAACAAACTGGCTACAATTTGCACGTCTTGGAGGGCCAAGACAGCCAACCCTGTGACAAACATGGCACATAGAAGAAAAATGTGCCAGTCAGGACGGTCAATACATACAACTAAAGTCACATTATAACTAAAGGTGTATTCATACGCAAACAATGACTACGCACTCCACGCACTCCACACTCTATAGCCTTTTGAGTTTCAGTTCACAGAACTACCAATTTAGATCTAGTTACGTTAGAGCGAGCGAGATAATGTCGCCGATACTTTGACATACACAGCGTACCCAGCGGCACCGAGTCTCACGTAGAGAACAGAACGTGCCAGACACTGCCGTAAGCAGCACAGAAAGTCGCTTTGAACTGGATCATCAATCACATACGTGGCCATTGAGCCGACTGTGTCTGTCATAGAGTGAGAGACGTAGACGGAGAAAGAGAGACGGCGGTAGAGAGAAAAGGTGGGGGACAACAGAGCACCAGGGGGAGGAGATACTGAGGTAAAGGTGGGAAGCGAGTTAGTATGTTATTTATGGGCAGTAAACAGAACGTTTGGTACACAGAGGTCAACCGATTTTGCCAGAAAGAGGTAACTATCATTACTGAGGTTGCAAGAAGTGACGGAACGTTAAAATCTGCAAATGTGACAGCGGCGTATCTAGGATATTGTTTGCAAGAGGGAGAGGACGATACGGTCTGTCAGAAGGAAAGGGGAAGTAGGAAATGACTAAGCATGCCAGTGTTTGTATGAATGTATGTATGTATGTATGTATGTATATATATATATATATATATATATATATATATATATATATATATATATGAGTGATTATAATGCAACAACACATACACCGGCGTCGGAAGAATTTTCGCTGACCTTAGCCAACATTGTTCAAAGCTCTTCAGGTCATAATCAGCGAGTTGCAACAGAACAAACATCACATCCCAAAACATTGCGGAGTCTTCATCCTGTATCCCCCTTTCTTCCCCATTATTCGTGGCAGGAGACCAGTGGACCGCCCGCCGCTTGTCGTGTAGATACAATATCAGACCTGTTTATTGTTCGTTTCACGATATCTCAGAATACACACGTACATATGGATGTGTGTTTGGTTTGCCATTTTGTGTAAGTAGATTTGACTTAAGATGTCGTTACTGCATTAGTTTTTATTCCATTAATGTGCCACCTCTACGTCAACGACCGCCCTTTCCTCTGGAGAATGTCCCCGGTGAGCGATTGTTAAGGTACTTGGGGCCTTCTGCCGCGTCCCGTCTCCGTGTGTCGTTGACACTTTATTAGATTAGGAAGAAGGTCACGCCAACTGATCCAATCACTTACAAGACCTGTCTCTGTCGCTACACCGTGTCCCACTATACGTGCGACACTAGAGCGGCAGCTCCTTCGCTGAGCCAAAGTTCTCCCAATACACACTGGCGTAAAGGCAAATGCCCACGGTTCCTTTATGGTGAATTTGTTTCTTACATCAAACAGAGCAAATGTGTGTGTGTGTGTGTGTGTGTGTGTGTGTGTGTGTGTGTGTGTGTGTGTGTGTGTGTGTGTGTGTGTGTGTGTGTGTGTGTGTGTGTGTGTGTGTG
>CBDHHR010000340.1:0-7173 GCA_965263245.1 Metamycoplasmataceae bacterium
CATGATTTGGTATGCAACCTGTTTTGCATGGGCTGGAGAGGCGGTCGCCCAATGCAGGTTTTACTGTATTTGTGAATAGTTTATCATCATACGTGATTTGAACTAACTGCACATCTTATGGTGTACGATTGGTTTATTGACGTTAAATTATACCATGAATTAATTCAAGAAGAGATTGAACAGCGACCGACCGCATTAATCACATGACGTCATTCGCAGCAGCCCCTCACGGCCGGACATTACGTAATGCTAAGCGGATTGCTTGTTCAACGGTTCATTGACGAGTTACGTGCAGACTGCTTAATTAATTTGTAATACACGAAGGGTGGAGGTCTTAGGTTAGCTGATTTCCTCCTACCAGCCGACGCATGAACTAACGTAGGAGTTTAGTGGCGCTTGTTTGTGCGCATGCGTTGAGGTTAGCTTGTTTATTTGTTTGTCTTACAGGCAATTTGGGTGACTGGGTGTCATGAAATGGAGCTTCATGATTGTTGCGTGAAATGCTATCAGATTTTCTAGTTCAGTTACTTACGGTGGGATCATGTTCATATTTGGACTGTTCGGGGGTTATTAGGTCGTGTTAATACGTCCGGTAATATTTTGTAGAATGTCATGGCTTGTTTAATTATCCTGTATCGCTCATGGTTGGGCCATCCAATGATGGCTATTAGATCTGCAGAGTTTGTCTGGCGCTTATGGTTTTTTGACAAACAATGCTGTACTCTTTTAAGGTGATCAATTTTGGTGGCAGTGTGTGGATTCCACATAGAAGAGGCATATTCAAGTCTTGGTCGGATTAGCATGATAATGATAATGATATGATAATGATAACGGCGACGGCGACGGCGACGGCGACGGCGACGGCGACGGCGACGGCGACGGCGACACGAATAATATAAATAAATTTATTCGTAAACAACCAACTTGATTAAATCAACATATTTAAGTTATTGTGCACGTAAGACAGCATGTACCGAGCGCAGCCCATTGCGCTCATCAATGTATAACAAATGATATTTGCGTGATCACACAGCTTTTGCAAATGAGACTTTACATATTAGTTCCTTATCTAGCTTCTCCTGGCATATTTACGTATTAGTTCCTTATCTAGATCCTCGTGGTAGTCGTCTTACATTAGATCCTTATCTAGCTCTTCCTGGTAGTTGTCATACATTAGTTCCTTATATAGCTCCTCCTGGTATATTTACATACTAGTTCCGTATCTAGTTCCTTATCTAGTTCCCTAACTAGCTCCTCCTGGTATATTTACACATTAGTTCCTTATCTATCTCCTCCTGATATATTTTTACATGTTAATTCCTTATCTATCTCCTCCTGGGAATTGTCTTATATTAGTTCCTTATGTAAATCCTATTGGTAGTCGTCTTACATTAGTTCCTTTTCTAGCTCCTCCTGATATATTTACATATTAGTTCCTTATCTAGCTCCCCATGTGAGTGGTCGTACTATATGTCATTACCTAGCTCTTCCTGGTAGTCGTCTTACATTAGTTCCTTATCTAGCTAGTCCTGGTAGTCGTCTTACATTAGTTCCTTATCTAGCTCGTCCTGGTAGTCGTCTTACATTAGTTCCTTATCTAGCTCGTCCTGGTAGTCGTCTCACATTAGTTCCTAATCTAGCTAGTCCTGGTAGTCATCTTACATTAGTTCCTTATCTAGCTAGTCCTGGTAGTCATCTTACATTAGTTCCTTATCTAGCTCGTCCTGGTAGTCATCTTACATTAGTTCCTTATCTAGCTCGTCCTGGTAGTCATCTTACATTAGTTCCTTATCTAGCTAGTCCTGGTAGTCATCTTACATTAGTTCCTTATCTAGCTAGTCCTGGTAGTCATCTTACATTAGTTCCTTATCTAGCTCCTCCTGGTAGTCATCTTACATTAGTTCCTTATCTAGCTAGTCCTGGTAGTCATCTTACATTAGTTCCTTATCTAGCTAGTCCTGGTAGTCATCTTACATTAGTTCCTTATCTAGCTAGTCCTGGTAGTCATCTTACATTAGTTCCTTATCTAGCTCCTCCTGGTAGTCATCTTACATTAGTTCCTTATCTAGCTAGTCCTGGTAGTCATCTTACATTAGTTCCTTATCTAGCTCGTCCTGGTAGTCATCTTACATTAGTTCCTTATCTAGCTAGTCCTGGTAGTCGTCTTACATTAGTTCCTTATCTAGCTAGTCCTGGTAGTCATCTTACATTAGTTCCTTATCTAGCTAGTCCTGGTAGTCATCTTACATTAGTTCCTTATCTAGCTCGTCCCGGTAGTCGTCTTACATTAGTTCCTTATCTAGCTAGTTCTGATAGTCGTCTTACATTAGTTCCTTATCTAGCTAGTCCTGGTGGTCATCTTACATTAGTTCCTTATCTAGCTAGTCCTGGTGGTCGTCTTACATTAGTTCCTTATCTAGCTAGTCCTGGTAGTCGACTTACATTAGTTCCTTATCTAGCTAGTCCTGGTAGTCGTCTTACATTAGTTCCTTATCTAGCTCCTCGTGGTAGTCGTCTTAAATTAGTTCATTATTTAGCTCCTCCTGGTATATTTACATATTAGTTACTTACCTAGCTTACATATTAGCTCCTTATCTAGCTCCTCCTGTGAGTCGTCTTACATTTGCCATCTTACATTAGTTCCTTATCTAGCTCCTTCTGGTAGTCGTCTTAAACTAGTTCCTTATCTAGCACCTCCTGGTATGTTTACATATTAGTTCCGTTTCTAGCTCCTTCTGGTAGACGACTTACGTATTAATTCTTTATCTAACTCGTCCTGGTAGTCGTCTTACATATTTTATACATATTAATATGTAACTCCGCTTCCGAATCGAAGGTAAGTGGGTTGGTAAGTGGGTTGGTAAGTAGTATACCGCCGGCACGATCGTGTAGATGTCGTAGCCAAACTAGGAATCAGGTGCGTCATCGTCGACGCCTTATATTACGTGTTACGCATACTAATCAGTTTATTGTGTCGTGGGCAAGAAAGCTCTATCCACGATACCGGACACTTTTTTCTAGATTTCCAAGTTAATCGCTATCAAAATATTAATTGCAAGTAGGGAATGGTTAGTTTTCAGTTGTTCTTCAGATGCATTACACCATAATAAGTTGTCGTATGGTATTTTTAAGATACACACATTGGTTGAGTGATGCCTTAAGTCTATACAATTCGCTTAACTTAGCAACTCTGTCAAGTAAGCTTTCGGCAGTAGTTGTCGTATTGTCTGTATTAGTGTATAGGCTCTACATAACCTTAGTGGTATTACAATTACTTACTGTCACTTTTACCATTATTACTGTTATACTGCCATTATTCTGCAGGTTGTTCTTGTTGTTCTTGCCAGATACCTGTAGAAACTCCCCTTGCGCCACCGGTGGCACTTGCACAGCTGAAGGCTGAATGTGCGCCGGGATGGGGCGGAGACGAATGTCAATGTAATTGTCACCTGCAAAATATCCTTCCGGGCAGTTGATTTATCGTCAACGTATTTCATGTAGAAATCTCTCGAATACGTCAATATGCTGCCTAACGGTTGTTCGGGCATTGTTTGCAAAAGCGATAACTGTTGTGCTTTTCTGCACACGGGTACACAAGTTACTAGTAAAAACATTTTGAAGCCAATCTCCTCCTTACAACCTATATACGTTCTTACAATGACTTCCAATTTGAGTTTGATTTCAAATTCACTTCATATTAATTGTGTCTTTGCATTAACGTCAGCCAGTGTGTTACTCCAGTTAACAATTCAATGTGCAAAATGGCTGCATGCAACAAGAAAGGTGGCAAATGCGCTGTTGTCGGTTTCGTCGACGATATGCTTCGTTACAGTCCGATTTCTACCTATGAATGCGTTGTTGACTACCCGGGCGAACGAGTAGAGCTAAATGTGCGCCATGATAACTAAATTAACGATATGTAAATTAATTGGATTGCATATTATGACGTATAAATCCTTTCTCAGCATGACCACTCGCGAGTCTGCGGCACGATGGAGGCTTCACGCATGCGCACAGTCATCCCCACACAGCAACCACGCGCACTCACAGATACACTCAAGCTCTTACAAAATATACTATCACACGCCCACATCTTTCCCATCAATCCCTCACCAACCCCCGTACACACACGTGCGCGCGCACGGACGATTGCCTGTTATACGTTTACTGCAACTGTATGGAACATTCTAGAAGCGTCATTGGTTAATGAAAAATGCCCAAAAATTAAAGGAACTGTTAGGCCGTGCGCAATGTTCACAGAGCATCCAACGTCATTGACACCATATCCAGATGGAATTTGCCAATTATAAAATACAAGCAGAAACGCAAACACATCCACCCAAACCCAAGCCCCCTCTCAAGAACAGACTCATACTCACTCTCTCTCTCTCACACACACACGTACGCGTACCCAAATGCGCACGCACACGTTAGCGTACACATTAACGTACACGTTAACCTACACGTTAACGTACAATGCATTGTTTTAATTAACCTAACTGGACACGTTACTTGACAGCACCGAGAATAAATATGTAGGTGGAGTTTCAACATTGTATTCTTAAATCATACATCCACAATCGTGTTACTGAGTAATACACAATACAAATATGTGATGTAAATTATAAGAGATAAAAATACATTCATGTGTGCGTAACTTTCAACATTAAAAGCCTTTTTATAAAACTTTATAAGTACACTTTATGTACACCTCGTGCTCTTATTAAATTGTTCTTGTAGTTGAGCATCTAGTGTACAAGGCAAATAAGCACGCGCACGCGCACGCGCACGCACACGCACACGCACACGCACACGCACACGCACACGCACACGCACACGCACACGCACACGCACACGCACACGCACACGCACACGCACACGCACACGCACACGCACACGCACACGCACACGCACACGCACACGCACACGCACACGCACACGCACACGCACACGCACACGCACACGCACACGCACACGCACGCACGCACGCACGAACACACACACACACACACACACACACACACACACACACACACACACACACACACACACACACACACACACACACAACTAGTAGCAGCAGTAGTTATTTTTGTTGTTGTTATTGTCGATGTTGTGGCAACAGTAATAAAAGTATTAGTAGCATTAGTAGTAGTTGCTGCATATATCCATGTATGCAGATTTGTGCATCTATATACATTTACTACTACAAATAATGTCCAACAAGTAAAGACATTAAATGTAATTATGTACGCCTAGAAATATGCAAGGAACTAAGTTATGTATTATCAGCTAAACAGTGTCCATGGAATGACGTTTGTGTCACACAGCAGTAGTGACCTAGCGTTTCTTCTGTCGCATCCGTCTTCCTTCGTTCAGAACTGGCGCGACTCTCGGGAAGGCCGAGACGTCGACGAGACATCGTTGAGCCTTGTACTCGTCCAACAGGTTCCGCCACATGGAGCAACAGCGCAGCACGTGCTGGTTCCCTGAACGACAACCGTTGTGTTGTGAGGGAAATGGACGAAAGTGTTAACATATGAGAGTACGTCGTTTTTTATTTTAACCTAGCTAATATTAGAGATATTCGGCTAATATACCTGAAGACACCAACATCTTAAGTTTACTTTGTTCTCTATTATTTTCAATATAGTATTTACCAATCTTGATTTACGCTGGTATAACATTTATAATAGTGACAAAGTCCTACCCACCAATTATGATGAGTCCCTTCTTGGCGCGAGTTAGACCGACGTTGATTTGGTTGTTGTCCGTGATGAATCCAAGGTTCACCTTCAACCATCCGATGGTTGGGTGCTTCTCGATCCCGTGCCGAGGCATTGATCTCACAGTCGACATGATGACGTAATCCCATTCATCACCTGATAGAAACACAAAGTAGACACAGTGTAATAACATGTATGCATAGAGATTATATATATATATATATATATATATATATATATATATATATATATATATAATATACATAAATATAATATATATAATATATACGCATGCGCGCAAATTCATACATATACACACATATACACATATACACATATACACACACGCACACACACACATACGCACGCACGCACGCACGCACGCACACACACACACACACAGACACACAGACACACACACACACACACACACACACACACAACACACACACACACACACACACACACACACACACACACACACACACACACACACACATACACACATACACACATACACACATACACACATACACACACACACATACACACATACACACATACACACATACACACATACACACACACATACACACACACACACACACACACACACACACACACACATACACACACACACACACACACACACACACACACACACACACACACATACACACACACACACACACACACACACACACACACACACACACACACACACACACACACACACACACACACACACACACACACACACACACACACATACACACATACACACATACGTAAGCAAGACATATTAGGAACTCATGTAAACCATCAATACCTTAGCTGGCAATGACTGTGCTCACATTGGATCGTTTGAAATATTGTCTAAGTACATGCCTTTGTCATTATCACCTCATATTTCTAAACGTCTAGAAAAACTAGTTAACCTCAGGTTAGATTATTTTGTCCAAAAAATTAAGAAATACTGAAAGAAATATTCAATAATTGTATGATTAAAAAATAGGGCAGCATCTCATCTGTGGCGTTGTTGGAGTTAAGCAAATGCAATTCATAAGAATAAATCGCCTATAGGGATGTTCATAGACAAAGTCATAGGCAAAAGGTGGTCGACACTGATAAAACAAGGCTTTGTTAAAAAGGAATTGTGTGGTACCCATGGGGTTGTACATAATTCGTTGGGCAGCTAAGACATATCAGGAACTCATGAGAGCACGCAGTGGTCCATACCTTGGCTGGCAATGACTGTGCTCACATTGGGTCGTTTGAACCCGTAGACGTCCTCGAGATTGCGCGTGATCTCCGAGCACTGCGCTCTGTACTGGCTCAGGACCGACACCTTGTTCTGGGGCACGTCGCAGAAGTTGACCAGATGAGCGTATATACGTACCTGTGAATAGACCACGTGGGCACAATGAAATAGCACAGATCGTCCAAT
>CBDHHR010000341.1:0-7355 GCA_965263245.1 Metamycoplasmataceae bacterium
GTCAGACGACAGACCCAACAGTCACACTAGTCGTGTCCATGTAGCTGTGTCAGTACAGGGAACGACAGTGAGACGACAGACTCTACAGTCACACTAGTCGTGTCCACGTAGCTGTGTCAGTACAGGGAACGACAGCCAGACGACAGACTCTACAGTCACACTAGTCGTGTCCACGTAGCTGTGTCAGTACAGGGAACGACAGTCAGACGACAGACTCTACAGTCACACTAGTCGTGTCCACGTAGCTGTGCGAGTACAAGGAACGACAGTCAGACGACAGACTCTACAGTCACACTAGTCGTTTCCACGTAGCTGTGTCGGTACAGGGAACGACAGTCAGACGACAGACTGTACAGTCACACTAGTCGTGTCCACGTAGCTGTGTCAGTACAGGGAACGACAGTCATACGACAGACTCTACAGTCACACTAGTCGTGTCCACGTAGCTGTGTCAGTACAGGGAACGACAGTCAGACGACAGACTCTACAGTCACACTAGTCGTGTCCACGTAGCTGTGTCAGTATAGGGAACAACAGTCATACGACAGACTGTACAGTCACAGTAGTCGTGTCCACGTAGCTGTGTCAGTACAGGGAACGACAGTCATACGACAGGCTCTACAGTCACAGTAGTCGTGTCCACGTAGCTGTGTCAGTATAGGGAACGACAGTCATACGACAGGCTCTACAGTCACAGTAGTCGTGTCCACGTAGCTGTGTCAGTACAGGGAACGACAGTCAGACGACAGACTCTACAGTCACACTAGTCGTGTCCACGTAGCTGTGTCAGTACAGGGAACAACAGTCATATGACAGACTCTACAGTCACACTAGTCGTGTCCACGTAGCTGTGTCAGTACAGGGAACAACAGTCATACGACAGACTCTACAGTCACACTAGTCGTGTCCACGTAGCTGTGTCAGTACAGGGAACGACAGTCATACGACAGGCTCTACAGTCACAGTAGTCGTGTCCACGTAGCTGTGTCAGTACAGGGAACGACAGTCATACGACAGGCTCTACAGTCACACTAGTCGTGTCCACGTAGCTGCGCGAGTACAAGGAACGACAGTCATACGACAGACTCTACAGTCACACTAGTCGTGTCCACGTAGCTGCGCGAGTACAAGGAACGACAGTCATACGACAGACTCTACAGTCACACTAGTCGTGTCCACGTAGCTGCGCGAGTACAAGGAACGACAGTCAGACGACAGACTCTACAGTCAGACTAGTCGTGTCCACGTAGCTGTGTCAGTACAGGGAACGACAGTCAGACGACAGACTCTACAGTCACACTAGTCGTGTCCACGTAGCTGTGTCAGTACATGGAACGACAGTCATACGACAGACTCTACAGTCACACTAGTCGTGTCCACGTAGCTGCGCGAGTACAAGGAACGACAGTCAGACGACAGACTCTACAGTCAGACT
This sequence comes from Metamycoplasmataceae bacterium, assembly GCA_965263245.1. Classification (GTDB taxonomy): domain Bacteria; phylum Bacillota_I; class Bacilli_A; order Mycoplasmatales; family Metamycoplasmataceae; genus DT-68. Next base: position 1,436 of record CBDHHR010000341.1, read on the forward strand.
AGTCGTGTCCACGTAGCTGTGTCAGTACAGGGAACGACAGTCAGACGACAGACTCTACAGTCACACTAGTCGTGTCCACGTAGCTGTGTCAGTACAGGGAACGACAGTCAGACGACAGGCTCTACAGTCACACTAGTCGTGTCCACGTAGCTGTGTCAGTACAGGGAACGACAGTCATACGACAGACACTACAGTCACACTAGTCGTGTCCACGTAATTGTGTCAGTACAGGGAACAACAGTCATACGACAGACTCTACAGTCACACTAGTCGTGTCCACGTAGCTGTGTCAGTACAAGGAACGACAGTCAGACGACAGACTCTACAGTCACACTAGTCGTGTCCACGTAGCTGTGTCAGTACAGGGAACAACAGTCATACGACAGACTCTACAGTCACACTAGTCGTGTCCACGTAGCTGTGTCAGTACAAGGAACGACAGTCAGACGACAGACTCTACAGTCACACTAGTCGTGTCCACGTAGCTGTGCCAGTACAAGGGACGACAGTCAGACGACAGACTCTACAGTCACACTAGTCGTGTCCACGCAGCTGTGCGAGTACAAGGGACGACAGTCAGACGACAGACTCTACAGTCACACTAGTCGTGTCCACGTAGCTGTGTCAGTACAGGGAACGACAGCCAGACGACAGACACTACAGTCACACTAGTCGTGTCCACGTAGCTGTGTCAGTACAGGGAATGACAGTCAGACGACAGACTGTACAGTCACACTAGTCGTGTCCACGGAGCTGTGTCAGTACAAGGAACGACAGTCAGACGACAGACTCTACAGTCACACTAGTCGTGTCCAGGTAGCTGTGTCAGTACAGTGAATGACAGTCAGACGACAGAACCTCAAGCCACACTAGTCGTGACCAGGTAGCGTTACCGGTACAAGGAAAGCCTACTAGACCTGAAGGGTGTCATACATCACCAAAGTCCAGCTCAGCGGTCATGTTGGCGGACGGTTGAACTTCGGAAAACATCACGTACACGAGAGTGTCGCCGAGTAACCACATTACTGAAGTGACGTGAAGTATTAGATTATCCACGAAGCCACGATGACCAATAAAGGCACACGGACATCGCATGTTGTTTGCAAATGCAAATATGTTGTTTTATTTCGGTATTGTATAATATTAATACAGTAAAAGAAAAAAACAATGTACAATTTCCGGTTGTCAGCCAAACCGACACTGTTACCAGTAGTTGTGTTTATACGGAGTTCAAACAGAAGCAACAAATGTTTGCTGCCAGCCAATTTACAACGATATACTAAACATAATAGATACAACGCACAATTAGTAATACTAAGCAGTATTTTAATACAATACCATAAACAGCAGCATTAGTGACGTGTTAGTTACTGACTAAATGTTAAATGATGCTGATATGCAATCTTCAATTCTACATTTCACTGTTCACAGTTCAAATTGAAAGCAGTGGAATCCATTCATACATAGCAGTGAAATATATGATGGATTGATTTCTTTTGGAAGAATATAATACATTTGTTTTATAATAAGTGATAAAATGTGATAAGGTAATACCACAGTCACAGTGTCACGTTTTAGCCGCCACGTGTTAGCTACGTTGCGAAACGTGGCAGAACATGGCAAAAACGTGACAAAACGTGAACTGGAAATTTAAATTTTGGACATGTTCAAAATTTGCTGGCATTTCCCCATAACGTACCACAACGTGGTACAACGTAGTACAACGTAACAAAAGCGTGACAGAACGTGAACAGAACGCGTGTACTACGTCACCGGGTGTCATCATCCTGTATAGTGGATCATCTTTCTGTCTGGTGTATTTTGCGTCATCGAAAGACATGATGATGTTCAATTCATATACGGTGTTCATGTGTTATTGTAATTTCTCGCCCTTTCCTTTGTGAACCAGGAAAATTACATCGTCTACGTAACACTTCCAGCTTCTCTGTTGGCAATCCTCTGGTGTTGTGGATATGATCTTTAACTCCAAATCCTCCATCTACACGTTCACAACAATGAGGGATACTGGGCTGCCCATGGCTATTACAAAACCTTTTGTTGGTAGATTTTCCCTCCAGTTCTAAAGTCCAAAATACAAATGTCACCAGGTCCATGATGTTGTCTACATTCAGATTGATTCTTTGGTGTATTGTCATCATTATCCAGTTTTTTGTTTTTGAAACTGGATATTTTGTTTACCACTTGAACGTGTTGCAGGCAGAACCTTTTAAACACGAACATTATTCCGAGATTAAGAAAGTAACTAAACACAAATTGGGAGGCAATAAACCTTCAACATGCGTGATGTAGTCGTAAGAAAGTAATATATTAAAATAAAAAACCTTGAAGCTGGAACCCTCGCATTAATACCTTCACGTAGTGAACTGATGCACCTTCCTTGATTCGGTTTCCATGTCCCTGCAGCTGCACTAAATGAACGATGTCGAAGCGAAATCCACGGTCAGGTGCCATTTTTTCGCAACATCTTTACCACGATATAAGTTTCGACGGTCATCTCCTCCGCGACATAGTGGTGACAATTAGCGTCAGTGGAATTGACGGTACAAAGATATGACGACGCGTAGCACATTACAATCATGTACTAAAGGTGTCGCAGTTCAGCAACAGTATCGATTACAGCACTAACTGCCACAGTGACTTAGGGAATGCGAACATGCTGTGGCAGTGAGATGTTTCCAATTAGTAAGAATTAGTGAAGCAACCAGATTTGTTCAGATCTGAACACATGCACCAGGTACAAAAACTTTGTTTCGAACTCTCTTTACCGTGACAAGCTTAGAAACATACACATTCGTGAATAGCAACACTATGATCTTATACCGAAACCAAACGCACGGCAATTATTCCAAATATTGCATGTGCGTCCGAAAGGGGAAGGAGGTCCGAATCCCTGTTGTATTCGGCCTAGAGTTTAGGTGTGCATGCGTGTGCGTATGTGTCTTCTTCTGTCGCCACATTCCCTCGCGTGGTAGGCCTGGAATGTACGAGTTGTCGCCTCTTGTTCTCCTCATTACACGTAAAATAATATGCAAGTTCATCAAAATATATTAAAACCGTTTATTCGCAAACATATACAAACAAAACAAATGCAACTGATCGATTCTATTGTGTCTAGTTCACCAACAACCTTGACAAGTAGTTTTATCCCCCTGGGGCGTGGTTTGTGTGTGTTGACCATCGACACGATGTAGCGGAATGTGCCCCATACGCCCACACAGACCTAGTGAAGAGCTTGGATTACAGTTCGACGAGTATTCCAATATACCGTAAGATAACTGTTATGAATTAACATTAAATAAACGAACGATAATATGATAATATGTATATATATATATATATATGTATGTATGTATGTTAGCATAGCCAAAGAGAAAGCCTATTTTCACATTGAAAAATAATACATTTTGTAAAGGTGGTAACTAGTTCGTGTATTATCGACGTAGCTGTTGTTCAGAGAATGCATCTAACTGGTACATTTAAAATAAATACTTAACTATACTACCAGATATACGAAAATAACACATTCGCAAATCCACACATTAAAACATGGTTTCGGTACTACAATAAACAACAACAACTACTAGACCTACTACTGCTACTATTACTATTACTACTACTACTTCTATTACTATTACTACTACTACTACTACTACTATTACTACTACTACCACCATTACTACTACTACTACTATTACTACTACTATTACTACTACTACCCATGTGCAAACTATTCAATCGTATCGGTATTTCACTATGTACCGTTGGCGTGTACTCTCGAGCTAACCTACATATCCAGATATCCAAAATATCTGTAATTTTAACGCTGAAACTTATATCTTCAATAATCAATGTTTCATCAAGTGTTAATTGTAATTAGTCCAGCTGACGGACGGACGGACGGACGGACGGACGGACATATATGTGTATATGTGTGTGTGTGTGTGTGTGTGTGTGTGTGTGTGTGTGTGTGTGTGTGTGTGTGTGTGTGTGTGTGTGTGTGTGTGTGTGTGTGTGTGTGTGTGTGTGTGTGTGTGTGTGTGTGTGTGTGTGTGTGTGTGTGTGTGTGTGTGTGTGTGTGTGTGTGTGTGTGTGTGTGTGTGTGTGTGTGTGTGTGTGTGTGTGTGTGTGTGTGTGTGTGTGTGTGTGTGTGTGTGTGTGTGTGTGTGAAAACATCGAATATATATTATATATATATATATGTGTAGATATTCGATGTTTTCACACACATCGAATATATATAAAACGATATCTAATATACCACATTACGCATAATACAACATGTCAACGTTTCCGAGGCAACTACAAGTCACCAACTGTAAGTCACTAACTGAAATAGTCTAATATTGTAGCCCAGTCGAATAATACACAACTACAAAAAACAACTTCGGCGGTAACATGTTCAACCAATATCCGTATTACTGTGACGGTGCCGTCTTATTTTATCATCGCCAACCAAATTTTTGACAAATGTATGCTAACTAACTAGATAACTAAAATTAATTATCTTTCCAATTGTTTTGTTAATATTCACACCGCCACAACGTATTTTATAATTTCGATCTTGTTTGTGGCATCAGACAGAAGAACATACTTGAAAATGTAAATGTAACGCTAACGACATGACAACTTGGAGCGTGTGCGTTCGTAGAACTGACGCACGCCGGCCCTAAACATAGGGCTCATGACACCGTAAATAGTCGGATTCACGGCGGAGTTGAGCATAAAAACAAACCTTAGACCGGGCGAGGCAGGTACACCGGCGTAATACAACCACTGCGGCACCCAACAAGCAACAAACACGACAGTAATTATGAACAAAACGAAAACATCTTTGTAACTTTTGACTTGTTTTGCTGTGGTCTTGTTGACGCGTGATGGCGCAGCAGACGCTTCTGTGCCGGAAGCGGCACCGATGCTGGTGCTGGTGCACCGGGTTCAAGTTCACGCTTACGGGAACCTTCGAATTTCCCGGCTCGTGTAGATTTGATTCCCGTGTTATTCCCGTACGCCTGGAGGCGTCCATCGCCTTCTTCAGCAGCGTTGTCGCCATCAGTGTATAGCAGACCGTCATGGTGATAACGCACATAACAATCAACGTCATGGGAAAGACGGTCTTCAGCAGCGAGTTCCGCAACAGCCGAGCCACGCCCATCACTGAAGCATTGAGAACTGCAGTGGCAGAGACGACGGTCAATGCCTTCTTCGCCCGCAGTGCTTCCATACTGAACGTATGCGGGCGTCAGATGGCAAGAAGGCTTTCGATCGACACGAACACGAGCAGATAGACCGAGAAGGTGACCGCCACGTCTGTGGTGCTCACGATCACCTGCATACAGATGAGGTTGACACGAACACTCTTCGGCGGAATCTGCGACTCCAATGCAAACATGTACACCCGTGTCGACGACGTCATCTTTCCGAGGTACAGCGCGAGCATAAACATATTTCCCGGCAATCTGAGCAGGCATACTAGAAATATAGCTAGACTAGGAATGACTATCATCCTCGCAGGGCTGATCTTTGGCAATGTGATGTTGTCGTTCAAAGTGTCATTTAAATCAACCACCAGCAAGCCCGCAGCGGTGAAGAAGTTGAATGAATCCATGTTGACGTGTTATGTATCAACGGAACAAGAGTCAAAATCAAGTTATTTCACTGAAACTAAATGTTACGTTAACTGAACGTTGTTGCATTAAGTGTTTCTCTTCAGTTCCTTTGTATTATGCTTGTACTGAAGTACTTGCGTTGTCATATGCCTTTGGCGACAGCAGCAGCGATATTTGCAAAACACGATATCAAATTGTTGTCTAATATATTCCAAACTCTAGTGTTTCTAACAAACCGATTTTCGAACGTTTTCCTCGTCGACTTTCGGTTGGCCACAACACGGCAAGTCCGG
>CBDHHR010000342.1:0-2500 GCA_965263245.1 Metamycoplasmataceae bacterium
GAGTCCGGAGTCTTGTCAATTGGCGTTCGTAGGTGGCCAAGGCAAGGGTCATGTTAGCGCCGTTTCCCTGCAACAAGGGTTAATAAAATATGACCAGGACATGGTATAGTAATTAAGGCAATATAGAGACATCGTTGTGAGGTCTATTATATTATATCCATCGTAATTGTGCAACTGCAGTGTCTCATGATGGGCGTCGCCCATCACGCTGTTTCCAGACCAGCCCGTCCTCTCAAGCCGTTGTGGCGGTCCAGAACGTCGAGCGGTCCAGAACGTGGAAGGTTAGCGGTTCATGTCAAAGGTTAGCGGTTCATGGCAAAGGTTAGCGGTTCATAGCAAAGGTTAGCGCGACGTTACGGCCCGCAGCTAGTCAGTCTGGAATGTATATCTCGTCATCGTGGTCGTTGTGCAGATAAATGGAAAGAACACGTGCACACTGGAAACTGTAGTGTGCATCGTAGGGGGTCGAAAAGTAGGTCGTCGCTACAGCGCGTAGACATGATTTATTATGTAACACAGTCGCCGCGGGGGTCATGAACTCAGTCTCGACATTCGGGCACGGGGTCAAAGTTGATCGGCCACCTGAGGTTACGCCAGTTCAGCGCGCATGTGCATACGTGGGACGACGTTCTGGACTGCTCGACGTTGCAGACCGTCGGACCGTAACGTCGCGCTAACCTTTGCCATGAAACGCTAACCAATTACATGAACCGCTAACCTTCGACGTTCTGGACCGTTTGACGTTCTGGACCGCCACACCGGGGCTGTTTGCCATGCAAATTAGACACGGCGGATCCCCTTTTAGAAAAGTGCATGGTTTAGCCGAGTCGAACTAGTTCAGGGTTAACTCACAACTGCTTCACCCGTGGGAATAGCGCAAATACCCGACCCAATTTGAAAGCGGATATAAAATGTGTGGAAATTCCATTAAACGATCTGTCCGTCTAATCGCACGAGCAACCAGTCACCCAAAATTACATCACATGACCCACACTCCTCGCGAGCGATTTGACTGAGCTTAAAAGACGAGGTCTGCCAGGGGTACTGATGGGGTGACAGCACAATTAGACTTCGATCTGGTGTGACACATACGAATGTAGCACCTTAACAATTGTGTCATTTGAGATTTTGAAAAAAGATTCTGATGTGAGATGAGTACAGTAGGACAGGCATACTAGTAGGTTCAGTGCTATGATGTATCTGCAGTGCAATGACGCGTGTTAGGCAGAATGTAGTTGGCGTAGTGATTTTTAGCCATTTTTGTCTTACATGACCCTGCGGATGCAAAAAGCATGCTAAATTTGGTCAATATTGACAGGCAGTGCACATGCATACATGGGGACATACCACCAAATGGAGTCCTACGCCATTACCATAGTAGTCCTTCTTAAAAGAACTGCATTGTGCACTTTTTGTAAATTTCTGGAAGCACTGAATGTAGGACTGGTTGAATGGAAATGATATTTCTGCGTAGCGTGATATCACAAATAATGATATTTGTCAGTCAGTGAAAAGGTGCGTATGCATACAGGTGTAATTTGGCCTAGAGGTGTCAACGTTGGCAATCGACCGCTGATTGAAGCAAAAATGAAGGGGTGTCAGGTTAGAAACTGGATTGTAGGAGAACGACATATGTGATTTTCACGAATTTTATACATGACATGTGTCGATGAAGACCAATTAATATCTGAAATTTCCAATACCATGGATTAATAATCCTAGTGAGAAATCAAAGAAACGTTACAATGGCCGCCTATTGAAAATCAATCGGTGGTATCTGCCCACATTTTAAGAGATTTCGACACACACACACACACACACACACACGTACGCACGCACGCACGCACGCACGCACGCACGCACGCACGCACGCACGCACGCACGCACGCACGCACACACACACACACACACACACACACTGTGGCACACGCACTCGAACAAACAGCTAATTTATATTAACACATTTACACAAATTATGACATTTTAGTTTCTTGTGAAAACCATTGTTTCACTTTCAAGGTGGTATGTGGATAAAACTTGCTTGGGTTTATAGCAGGGGAAGGAGGAAAGAGCATTGTTTGCGGTGCAGAGCAATTGATCATGATGCAAACCCGAACTTATGTAATCAAATCTGAGCTGGTGAGTTGTGTACTTTTGACGATTACACATGACATTTAGTATTGTCCAAATTGCTTCTTGCAAATCAGCATCAGTTGGTTTATGATATATTAATTTGCCATGCATGGGAAATGTTATATTTACAGCGTAAAATGTGTTGTAATTTGTGTGTTTCAACCGTGTCATAATTCCACAAACCTGAGTAAAATATTTGCCAGTCGGACACAGCACCTTCATCGAGAGATCGAGGATACGACGTTCTAAGTCCCCAAGGTCGCCTGCAGAGTAACACATCGATACATGCTTATTGTAGCCGTTGCATCTTTTGTACTTTTCGTTCATATCTCGATCACCAACAAATGTTAAATCGTGAGCAGTTGTT
>CBDHHR010000343.1:0-7104 GCA_965263245.1 Metamycoplasmataceae bacterium
TTGAGATCACAATCGTTTGTAGTAATGCCGTAGCGAAATGTTTTTCATTTTGTTTGATCGTCACACTGTTTAGATACATCAACACATTACAGGTAAGCTGCACTGGAAACTGTTCAATGGGACGTTCACACAACACACATTCTTTAACGACGTTGGTAAACGCGTCAGAACACAACTCACCCAGACGGCATCGGCAGGAACTGGCCGTGGTAACTTCGAGTTGAATTGACGCATCGCTGTCCAGTTCTAAAACATATCACAAAAAGGTCTGACTCCCTGTTCGTGTCGACAATAGGTCATAAATAGAAAGTTAGGTCTTCTAAGACATCGTTTATCTAACGGTGTGTCGCGAACCCACTGGGGTCGCGTACGGGTTGTCAGGGTTCGTGAGACGTTAGCCTCCACTAACCAGACTCCGTTGGGTGGCAGCACTTTTCTGCCCCTCAATTGTCTTCTCGGCGTAGTTACGCAGCCGACCGACAGTCGGATAAGCGAGACTAATGAGACGTCTGCCAATATCAGTCTCTAGACAGGGTTTGTGGGCTACCACATTTCGCAGGCCATGCCGTAGACATAAGTCATAATATCACGTAAGACCATTACATCTATTATAACAAAACAAAGGAGTTTATTCGAGAATCGAGTCGCTCTTCAGCAGTCACATAAAATATATGTGGCTGCTGTCATTAGCGTATACGGTGGACAGGTTTAGCAGATTCAGCATACTAGACACGTCGCACCAGAGAGACGTTTGTCAAGAACACATTTGATCTTCGTAGCATGGAGTGGATATGTCCCATTTTGCTGTTTGCAGAAGAGTCTGAGCTGGATCTTCGTGTGACGAAAGACGTGCTTTGCGTTTATTTGCTCAAATTCAAAATGGAACTGGACCGGCTTGTTCCAAGTATTCATTTATCTTACTCAAAATAAACTTCTGTGTCGAATTAACTCTGTCAGTGACGACAACGTGTAAGAATAGCTCTTGGATTTATGTTGTGACGACGGAGCCAAAATGCAGCACGAATCTATTAATCTGATTACCTTTTTGACTTAAGATAAGGGACAACTATCTGGAATTTGTAAAGCAGCAACGCATATCCTAGTCATGTATCCGTCAGGGCGGTCTTACCCAAGAATAGGGTAGAGACGCTGATTGGTTCTCAGGCCGAATTTGAAATAACAAATTAAATAATTGTTATCAGACAACACTGTATTATAAAAGCTATTAAAAGTTAAACTTACATTAACACAAAAATAAACGGAACTACACATTTGCAGTTGTTTACTAAAACAGGAATTACGGTAGGATTAACCAGTATCCGTGAGGTGGCAGCATTGTTTAGCTCACACGGATAACATTCAAACGCCGACAAAGTCACCAGACTGTCTTCTCGGCGAAGTCACGCAGCCGGGCGAGAGTCGGTTAAGCGAGACTAGGCTGGTCGCTGCGCAAGACTAAACTCCGTATCGACAAGTCGTCCGCAATATGGAATGACAATTGCGTCGATTGTTGCCTGTGTTTCCAGTTGTGTGGTTGGTGGGGGTCACGGGGGCTAAAGACCACGACTAAAGGGTCGTTCGGTAAATATTGTTGAAAAACGCTGTTGTAAAATGTAATAGTATCTATCTGTCTATCTAGGCATCTGTCGTACATATGTACCGCGAAATAATGACACCTTGGTGAGGATTGTTACAGCAAGACTATCGTAGTTTCGGTGAAGCAGTGCTCATGTTTGTGTTTAATTTCCGCAGAAATAACTTTCAGAAAATATACGCATTCAATTTAATTGCTAAAACATATGTTTGAACAACAAACGGACTTCAGATATTCATGTTTCGGGTCAACTACATGAGGAAACGGAAACACTTTCGCAAAGACGGCTGTGTAGTAAACGGTTAAGCCCGGAAGTGAAACGGGTTATTCCCAATGCATATGCGTGTCAAACTGATATGACATGGCACGCTCCACCCTGAGTAAAGATTGGCACATACCGCGGGTTTGGTTGGATTAGCAGCGGTCCCTCCAAGAAAACCAAAGGTCGGGAAAGTCGGGTGCCACAAATATGGCGTCGGTCGCTTGACGTAAGGATTCTCCGATAACTCAGATTCCGAGTCCGTTTCACTCGCATATTTCCGTCGTCGCAATCCCAGCAGAACCTGGAGACATAGGTGGTATGTTAGCGTCGGTGGTCAGCGTACTATAATAATTCGTTATTGTTTGGTTTATAAATATGCTCTAGTGCTGTGGAATAGCTAGCTACGTGTACACTGTATGTGGTACAATGACCGTATAACGGCCGCAAAGGATATTCGAAACATTATGACGCGTGCGTAATATTTCACGAACAACGGCAGTGATAGTATAAAAAAGAAATAACGGGGTCATTTAGCGTTGCGTTTACGAAAATACGGTATGAATAAATATTTGGGAAACAATACCGACATAGACCTCAGAAAGGGTAGATAAAATACATAATTAAATAAATCATATGTATATACATGTACATGAGTGTGTGTGTGTGTGTGTGTGTGTGTGTGTGTGTGTGTGTGTGTGTGTGTGTGTGTGTGTGTGTGTGTGTGTGTGTGTGTGTGTGTGTGTGTGTGTGTGTGTGTGTGTGTGTGTGTGTGTGTGTGTGTGTGTGTGTGTGTGTGTGTGTGTGTGGTGTGTGGGTGTGTGTGTGTGGGTGCGTGCGTGCGTGCGTGCGTGCGTGCGTGCGTGCGTGTGTGTGTATACAAATACATGCATGCCTACCTTAATACAACAAGCACAGAGTAGCGCCAGTGCTACGAATCCCGAGACAGACCCGAGAACAATGGCCTTCACCGGCAGAGCTGCAAGATGAAATGTGCTCATGTAACCACTGACCACAGGCGCACAGGACATTCCACTTAAGGTACAATAAACTAAAAACTTGAACAACACTGATAAACATTAAATCAACTTAAAGATCAAGGTCATTGTCTAAAAAATAAAGATGGTAGCACATTAGAAGACCCGATATCCGATAACTGAAATTTCAGTGATTTAGGTGGTACGTTAGGCTTTTCACCCACAGCGGGTACACTTTTCAAGATAGAGAGGTCATCTTGGTACCAAATAGAAGCTTATGGCCTTGGGAAGTTTTCTATTTGGAAAAGAGTCCATGTCGTTCATTTCGAAAGGCTTGTAAATATAAATTTCTAACATGAACGTGTCAGGCGGAGGACGATTGTTCGTCATTTTTTGGGACGCAATGGCTCAAATTATGTAATTGGTTTGCGAAAAGCGCTTCCCTACTATCTAAAGATGCTTTCTGCCAAATATGGTGTTTCTATGTCTATTTTTGACGTCACAGTGACACAATATTTTAATATACCAAATTTTTGGCCCGAAAAGGTTTTTTTGGCCCCCTGAGGGCGAAAGGCCCCTAGTTGGGAGTGGTCATTACAAACTTGCGGTATAGGTTAACAGGAAATGATAGTGAAAAAAACTTGGCGGTAAACATCCTGAGAGCTGGACCTGGCTCCCGGCCTATAATGGTCGAGTAAGACGTGGGTGGGGACAGGTAAGATGTTCATTGTCATTTGCAGTGTTGTTGACTTGTACAATTGCTCCATGAATGTAAATGTAACGGGCATACTCCTTGCCTGGCGCTGGTCTATGGTAACTCACCTTCGGACGGTTCCTGCTTGGTCTTCGTGTTGTTCACGTTATCGGACACCGCGGGGGGCGCTCTGTCCGTGGTAGGGCTCGGTGTGACGGCTGCCGTCAGTCCGGAGGTGTCGCCTTTGGTTGAGTCGATTGCGACGACGGCCGGGGTGGTGCCCGTGGCTGCTGCACTGTCACCGCTAGTCACGGTGGCGGTCACGGTTGTCGTCACTGTAGAGGGTGTAGTTGTCACCGGGCTACTGCTGCTGCTCGCGTCTACTTGTGCTGTGTTGTCGCTGCTGGCGACGGTACTGGTTGATGTCGTGTCACCCGGCACTGGTGCCGCTGTCGTAGTGCTCTCAGACCCTGCACTGTCTGTAGCTGTCGCACTATCTGCAACAGTCGTGGTGCCGCCAGTAGCCCCTATGTTTGTCGTCAGTTGGGAGGGCATCTCTGTCGTACGGGCGCTGCTACTACTGATGACGCTGCTGCTGCTGCTGCTGCTGCTGCTGCTGCTGACACTGCTACTGCTGACGCCGCCGCTGCTGGTAACGCTGCTGACGCTGATGGTGCTACTGCTGCTGCTGCTCGCGGCTGTGTTGACGTTGCCGTCGACTGTACTTGTTGATGAAGTTTCCTCTCCGTCACCAGTCACGTTTGACGTACTCTCCTCTGGCACTACTGTGGTAGTTTCACTTCCGTCAGCAGTCACGTTTGACGTACTCTCCTCTGGTGCGACTGTGGTAGTTTCACTTCCGTCAGCAGTCACGTTTGACGTACTCTCCTCTGGCACTACTGTGGTAGTTTCACTTCCGTCACCAGTCACGTTTGACGTACTCTCCTCTGGTGCGACTGTGGTAGTTTCACTTCCGTCAGCAGTCACGTTTGACGTACTCTCCTCTGGTGCGACTGTGGTAGTTTCACTTCCGTCAGCAGTCACGTTTGACGTACTCTCCTCTGGCACTACTGTGGTAGTTTCACTTCCGTCACCAGTCACGTTTGACGTACTCTCCTCTGGCACTACTGTGGTAGTTTCACTTCCGTCAGCAGTCACGTTTGACGTACTCTCCTCTGGTGCGACTGTGGTAGTTTCACTTCCGTCACCAGTCACGTTTGACGTACTGTCCCCTGGCGCGACTGTGGTAGTTTCACTTCCGTCACCAGTCACGTTTGACATACTGTCCCCTGGCGCGACTGTGGTAGTTTCACTTCCGTCACCAGTCACGTTTGACGTACTGTCCCCTGGCGCGACTGTGGTAGTTTCACTTCCGTCAGCAGTCGCGTTTGAAGTACTCTCCTCTGGTGCGACTGTGGTAGTTTCACTTCCGTCAGCAGTCACGTTTGACGTACTTTCCTCTGGTGCGACTGTGGTAGTTTCACTTCCGTCAGCAGTCACGTTTGACGTACTGTCCTCTGGCACTACTGTGGTAGTTTCACTTCCGTCAGCAGTCGCGTTTGACGTACTGTCGTCTGGCACTACTGTGGTAGTTTCACTTCCGTCAGCAGTCACGTTTGAAGTACTGTCCTCTGGCGCGACTGTGGTAGTTTCACTTCCGTCAGCAGTCGCGTTTGACGTACTGTCCTCTGGCACTACTGTGGTAGTTTCACTTCCGTCAGCAGTCACGTTTGACGTACTGTCCTCTGGCACTACTGTGGTAGTTTCACTTCCGTCAGCAGTCGCGTTTGACGTACTGTCCTCTGGCACTACTGTGGTAGTTTCACTCCCGTCAGCAGTCGCGTTTGACGTACTCTCCTCTGGCGCGACTGTGGTAGTTTCACTTCCGTCAGCAGTCACGTTTGACGTACTTTCCTCTGGTGCGACTGTGGTAGTTTCACTTCCGTCAGCAGTCACGTTTGACGTACTGTCCTCTGGCACTACTGTGGTAGTTTCACTTCCGTCAGCAGTCACGTTTGACGCACTGTCCTCTGGCACAATTGTGGTAGTTTCACTTCCGTCAGCAGTCACGTTTGACGTACTCTCCTCTGGTGCGACTGTGGTAGTTTCACTTCCGTCAGCAGTTACGTTTGACGTACTCTCCTCTGGTGCGACTGTGGTAGTTTCACTTCCGTCAGCAGTCACGTTTGACGTACTCTCCTCTGGTGCGACTGTGGTAGTTTCACTTCCGTCAGCAGTCGCGTTTGACGTACTCTCCTCTGGTGCGACTGTGGTAGTTTCACTTCCGTCAGCAGTCACGTTAGACGTACTCTCCTCTGGTGCGACTGTGGTAGTTTCACTTCCGTCAACAGTCACGTTTGACGTACTCTCCTCTGGTGCGACTGTGGTAGTTTCACTTCCGTCAGCAGTCACGTTTGACGTACTCTCCTCTGGTGCGACTGTGGTAGTTTCACTTCCGTCAGCAGTCACGTTTGACGTACTCTCCTCTGGTGCGACTGTGGTAGTTTCACTTCCGTCAGCAGTCACGTTTGACGTACTCTCCTCTGGTGCGACTGTGGTAGTTTCACTTCCGTCAGCAGTCACGTTTGACGTACTCTCCTCTGGTGCGACTGTGGTAGTTTCACTCCCGTCAGCAGTTACGTTTGACGTACTCTCCTCTGGTGCGACTGTGGTAGTTTCACTCCCGTCAGCAGTTACGTTTGACGTACTCTCCTCTGGCGCGACTGTGGTAGTTTCACTTTCGTCAGCAGTCACGTTTGACGTACTGTCCTCTGGTGCAACTTTGGTAGTTTCACTTCCGTCAGCAGTCACGTTTGACGTACTCTCCTCTGGTGCGACTGTGGTAGTTTCACTCCCGTCAGCAGTTACGTTTGACGTACTCTCCTCTGGTGCGACTGTGGTAGTTTCACTCCCGTCAGCAGTTACGTTTGACGTACTCTCCTCTGGCGCGACTGTGGTAGTTTCACTTTCGTCAGCAGTCACGTTTGACGTACTGTCCTCTGGTGCAACTTTGGTAGTTTCACTTCCGTCAGCAGTCACGTTTGACGTACTCTCCTCTGGCGCGACTGTGGTAGTTTCACTCCCGTCAACAGTTACGTTTGACGTACTCTCCTCTGGCGCGACTGTGGTAGTTTCACTCCCGTCAGCAGTCACGTTTGACGTACTCTCCTCTGGCGCGACTGTGGTAGTTTCACTTCCGTCAGCAGTCACGTTTGACGTACTCTCCTCTGGCGCGACTGTGGTAGTTTCACTCCCGTCAGCAGTAGTAGCATCCACTGTTGAAGAAGCTGTAGAATCTTCGGTCGTAGTATCTTCGCCAACAGCATGCTCGGTTACTAACAGCATGACGAGTAGCCATATCATTGCACTGCCTAACCGCAATCCCGCTCCTAGACTTCTCCGGGAGTACATTCTGCAACACATAATATTATGGACTTGTGTAGGACATCTATATCATACATTGAACTGTTTTACCATACCAAATCACACCATTTAAAACGAACGTAGCGTAGCGTACCAGTTTTATATCGACGACACCAACAGTTTGATTCCATACTTCCGTTTAATATGATGTGGATTG
>CBDHHR010000344.1:0-17500 GCA_965263245.1 Metamycoplasmataceae bacterium
AACAAGAATCGTATAAAACGTAAATGTAAAAAGAGAGTTTCATCACGATTCTAAGTACGATTCGAAACAGAATGATTGATTTACAGTTTATCATGTCATTTCAACACAAATTGTAGTAAATGTTACAAGATTGATAGCAAGACAGGACATCACATGATATATATTATCATGGAAACATCATATTTCAAAAACTCGTCACGGATTCGCATGATACGTAAGTGACTATGGCTGATGACAAAATTGTCTCACACAAACACGCACGCACGCACGCACGCACGCACGCACGCACGCACGCACGCACGCACGCACGCACACACGCACACACACACACATACACACACACACACATACACACACACACACACACACACACACACACACACACACACACACACACATACACACACACACACACACACACACACACACATATACACACACACACACACACACACACACACACACACACACACACACACACACACACACACACACACACACACACACACACACACACACACACACACACACACACACACACACACTCACACACACACACACATGTTATGAATGATGTTGCCTATGTCAACCTACTGACGAGGTTAATGTTCTCTGAGTCACCTCTCACATACCTCTGCAGACGACTGGTTGGAGTGGAAAGAGTGCAGCAAAACATGTGGCGGAGGCGTCCGAAGTCGTATCAGCTCAACCGATGGCACGGTAGAAGTTGTAGCTTGCAATGCCATCTCCTGTTCGCTTGGTACGTAGATGCACCACTCTGACACCAGGCAACGTCTCTTGGCCTGTTGTTCTGTTTCTCTCTACTCGTTTTGCGCCAATCCCCGGTTGCCATTCCACCTGTCGTCTTTCTCCATCAACGATTGTTCGCCGAGACAACTCGTTTGCAGTCGCAGCAAAGATCTTGTTGAACGCTTTGCCTCGTAACATTAACACGTCTGGCTGTCTAGCTACTTTCTAAATACGCAAAAAGACTAATTCATTTCGACTCTCTTTACTCGTGGCATAGTTTATTTTAACCTATTAATATATCTTTTTAGGATTTCGGGAATTAGCATAGTCAACTATTTAGGTTTAATTATTTATGATAACTATTGTTGAGTTGAGTTTCATCTTTTTAGTCCGTTGAGGAGATATTAAATGAGATAAATGCACATTACTGGATTTGTCATTTCCCATTTGAACGTTTCGCGCGGTGGATAATTTCAAATTGAGAACACTATTACGAGGTTAAGTAAATAAGTAGACATAATTCGGCACCTCATATACCTTTACGATACTGTTACACTGTTATACTCATAAAAATACAATATTGAGTACATATTACAGACTTGCAAAAAACACTTTATTTTTAAAGCAGCTTACAGCATGTTAACACTTGCCACAGATCTGCCTACCGGTTGTCCCGCCGATGTCATAATCGCCATCGACAGTTCCGAATCCATTGGTCAAGTTCGCTTCGACAATTTCAAGCACATGGCAATGGACATCGTCAGTTCGCTGCCCGTCGGTCAATCTGAGATGCACATCGGTTACATCAAGTTCAGCGCCACCGCCGATTCCGTCTTCTCGCTGACTGACAGTTATGACAAGTCCGTCATCTCGGACAACATCTGGGCTTCGCAATATACCGGCGGCACTGGCTGTGCGGCCAACGCCTTGGCCGCTGTTGCGGACATGTTCGCCGCGAGCGCCACGCAAGGCTACCCCCGTGTGGTCATCTTCTTCACCGACCAACCGGACAGCATCGCTGCACAAGAAGGTTACGTTATCTCCCAGGCGATGAAACAGAGCAACGTTGACATGTATGTTGCCCGTAAGTACACAGAGACAACAACTATTACATTTCGATGTAATACTGTCGTGCAGTCTTCATCGGCGGAGAGAATTGCTTAGCTATGATCTACTGGGAAAACTGACTCGCTTAGCAGTATGTGTAACAGACCATGATCTTAGATGCACATCGGTTACGTTAAGTTCAGTTACACAATACTTGACCTAAGACCACATTTAACGTTTTCCGTAGGTGTCCATTATAACGTTTCCGTCACCTATCAAATATGAATAGATTTTTAGTTGAACATTTCACAGCTAATATAACCTCCATTGGAAAATTCGTAACATTCCCACAAACTACTTTAAACTACTTCGACACCCCTTCATTCCTGCTTGAATCGGACAGTGATCTGTCGTGTTGATCTCACTAATCTATACGACACCAGTATCAATACACAAAAGCCCCGATTGTCATCTGTCGTAATTTGACAGCTCTGATGCCACGCTGCACAAAACATTATTTCTACTAACTCCTCACCACATATGTCCTCACAGATATTCAGCCAACCTGCATAATGCTATTTCTGTAGGGTACTTATTGGAGGTCTCACGTCAAATATACGAACATTTCGTAAGTGCAGGATTTTTTTTGTTATTGGAAAGTGTCTCTCTCTGCCTACCCAACGCGTGGTTTCTGCTTACAGAGCTTGGCGCGAGTCCCGACGTTCGGCTGTTCGCAAGCGATGCCGCACACGTGTTCCCGGCCATCAATGAAGACACTCCGTCCGCCATCGCCAGTGCCATCCTGGAGAGCCGAGGCTGCCTGGATGCATGTAAGACATGTTTCAGTTACAATTCAAACCATGATCGCTGCTTCGCAAGGGGAAATGTGGCAGATTTAACAGATAATTATGTTACGTGTTTATTTTAGCAGTTACTTCCACTAGTTTGTGTTATTGATGCCATTGCAAATATAATATTTTAATACTGAATGAGATTATGAATGGAAAAATGCAAAAAAGATTTGATTAAATGTTTATCTGATGTAGTTCATGCGGTTATGGATTAGTGAACACAAGCACGCTACACACTCGAACATACATACATGTATACACAGTCTCTCAATCATTCACTCTCGCTCGCACTCTCTCTCTCACTCACCCACTCACCTATTCACTCCGTCACTCACTCACTCACGCACTCACACATTCACTCACTCACTCATTCACTCATTCACTCAGTCACTCAGTCATTCAGTCACTCAGTCATTCAGTCATTCAGTCACTCAGTCATTCAGTCATTCAGTCACTCAGTCACTCATTCAGTCACTCACTCAGTCACTCACTCAGTCACTCACTCAGTCACTCACTCAGTCACTCACTCAGTCACTCACTCAGTCACTCACTCAGTCACTCACTCAGTCACTCGATCACTCGATCACTCGATCACTCGATCACTCGATCACTCGATCACTCGATCACTCGATCACTCGATCGCTCGATCGCTCGATCGCTCGATCGCTCGATCGCTCGATCGCTCGATCGCTCGATCGCTCGATCGCTCGATCGCTCGATCGCTCGATCGCTCGATCGCTCGATCGCTCGATCGCTCGATCGCTCGATCGCTCCATCGCTCAATCGCTCAATCGCTCAATCGCTCAATCGCTCAATCGCTCAATCGCTCAATCGCTCAATCGCTCAATCGCTCAATCGCTCAATCGCTCAATCGCTCAATCGCTCAATCGCTCAATCGCTCAATCGCTCAATCGCTCAATCGCTCAATCGCTCAATCGCTCAATCACTCAATCCCTCAATCACTCAATCACTCAATCACTCAATCACTCAATCACTCAATCACTCAATCACTCAATCACTCAATCACTCACATAATCACTCAATCACTCACATAATCACTCACATAATCACTCACATAATCACTCACATAATCACTCACATAATCACTCACATAATTCATGCGGTTATGGATTAGTGAACACAAGCACGCTACACACTCGAACATACATACATGTATACACAGTCTCTCAATCATTCACTCTCGCTCGCACTCTCTCTCTCACTCACCCACTCACCTATTCACTCCGTCACTCACTCACTCACGCACTCACACATTCACTCACTCACTCATTCACTCATTCACTCAGTCACTCAGTCATTCAGTCACTCAGTCATTCAGTCATTCAGTCACTCAGTCATTCAGTCACTCAGTCACTCATTCAGTCACTCACTCAGTCACTCACTCAGTCACTCACTCAGTCACTCACTCAGTCACTCACTCAGTCACTCACTCAGTCACTCACTCAGTCACTCACTCAGTCACTCGATCACTCGATCACTCGATCACTCGATCACTCGATCACTCGATCACTCGATCACTCGATCGCTCGATCGCTCGATCGCTCGATCGCTCGATCGCTCGATCGCTCGATCGCTCGATCGCTCGATCGCTCGATCGCTCGATCGCTCGATCGCTCGATCGCTCGATCGCTCGATCGCTCGATCGCTCGATCGCTCGATCGCTCAATCGCTCAATCGCTCAATCGCTCAATCGCTCAATCGCTCAATCGCTCAATCGCTCAATCGCTCAATCGCTCAATCGCTCAATCGCTCAATCGCTCAATCGCTCAATCGCTCAATCACTCAATCCCTCAATCACTCAATCACTCAATCACTCAATCACTCAATCACTCAATCACTCACATAATCACTCAATCACTCACATAATCACTCACATAATCACTCACATAATCACTCACATAATCACTCACATCAATCACACTCACATAATCACTCACATAATCACTCACATAATCACTCACATAATCACTCACATAATCACTCACATAATCACTCACATAATCACTCACATAATCACTCACATAATCACTCACATAATCACTCACATAATCACTCACATAATCACTCACATAATCACTCACATAATCACTCACATAATCACTCACATAATCACTCACATAATCACTCACATAATCACTCACATAATCACTCACATAATCACTCACATAATCACTCACATAATCACTCACATAATCACTCACATAATCACTCACATAATCACTCACATAATCACTCACATAATCACTCACATAATCACTCACATAATCACTCACATAATCACTCACATAATCACTCACATAATCACTCACATAATCACTCACATAATCACTCACATAATCACTCACATAATCACTCACATAATCACTCACATAATCACTCACATAATCACTCACATAATCACTCACATAATCACTCACATAATCACTCACATAATCACTCACATAATCACTCACATAATCACTCACATAATCACTCACATAATCACTCACATAATCACTCACATAATCACTCACATAATCACTCACATAATCACTCACATAATCACTCACATAATCACTCACATAATCACTCACATAATCACTCACATAATCACTCACATAATCACTCACATAATCACTCACATAATCACTCACATAATCACTCACATAATCACTCACATAATCACTCACATAATCACTCACATAATCACTCACATAATCACTCACATAATCACTCACATAATCACTCACATAATCACTCACATAATCACTCACATAATCACTCACATAATCACTCACATAATCACTCACATAATCACTCACATAATCACTCACATAATCACTCACATAATCACTCACATAATCACTCACATAATCACTCACATAATCACTCACATAATCACTCACATAATCACTCACATAATCACTCACCCACTCACTCAATCAATCATTACTCACTCACCCACCCACCCACTCACCCACCCACCCACTCACCCACTCACCCACTCACTCACTCACTCACTCACTCAATCAATCAATCAATCAATCAATCAATCAATCAATCAATCAATCAATCAATCAATCAATCAATCAATTAATCAATCAATCAATCAATCAATCAATCAATCAACAATGTGTTGTTGTTCTGCAGCGAATGTTCTCCAAGTCGACATTGACACACAAGTCGGCGATCTCCTCAAGAATGTGATGCAAGCTGCGGTAGAATCGGGTAAGTACATTTCACGAACACATGGGTAGGGATTTATTGACTACAGGTCGACTTCGATTAACCTAGGCGAGTGACTCGTGTAAACCGAGTACCAATCGAACATCCAAGATCACTTGCTCACGTAACCCTTCTTGACATAGATAAACAAGGTGAATCTTCAAGGCCGCTCCCCGACGCAATCGCGGTTTCACGCAAGTAACTGACGTCATTAGCAGTGACAGCCAATAGGGAACATACGCCCGTACAACACAATAAATTAATTAAACATTACACGACACAAGCAATTAAATATGCATTTATTATATTAAAGTCACATGCTATGTATTATTATTTAAAACCAAGTAGATGAACATCACAATTTACACACAGAACAACTGATTAGTTTATTTAATTTCTTTACACTAGGGGTTTATCACCGTGATTACGATCATCGTTGTTCAGATGGAGTATTCTCGTAGTACTGCGTGAGCAGTGTAAATGACCATAAACCGAATACAACGTTAGGGTTACGCGAGTAACCCGAGTAGGCCAATCCAAGTCGGCCAAATGTGTACGACACAGGTCCGTTGTCTTTGTGGTTGTGTCTCTCCTGTACTTCTCCATATTAGTAATGATCATAACAACAAGTTCTAGCCACCCTATGAAGACGCGGCTTCAACCAGAACTTCTCGCATTTTACACGACTAATAATCAACAGAAACACAATTAAGCCGTGTATCGAAGCTCGGATTTCCAAAGAAATGTTATTAGTCGTCACATTCTACGCCTGTGCAAACAATACATGTATATATAGTGATATGTCTTGCGTTTTGGAAGACCATCTGCAACTATCCTCAACGGTGTACTTTACTAGGTGCCACAATTATTAACCAGCTTCCTGACAGGAGGTTGTTGTTTGGTGTATGTGAGTACAAAAAGGCATACCTGAGCTCAGTTCGAAATCGCTCACGGAAGTCTGCTCCTCGGCCAGCATTTCAGAAAGTACACTTTTAGTGATAACATCAGTTGTTCTTTCTCGAGTTTCGGAATCACATTTTTACTTTTCAATGACATTTTGATAAAACAGGTTTCCATAATGATATACTGGTTATACGAATTCCAACAACAGTGCTCTTAAAATCACACATAAATAATTTTTATTGATACATATAATTATTCATGTCGTTATTCTTACTGTCATACGTCGTAGATGAGCAGTTCAAGTTATTAAATAAAATGTATTATTCACGCAAGACCATCATTGATCTATGCAAGAACAGCGGCCTGGACATGGCAGCGCTATATGCTGAACCTTTCTGTATGTATGTATATAGTATGTATGTATATAGTATGTATGTATGTATGTATGTATGTATGTATGTATGTATGTATGTATGTATGTATGTATGTATGTATGTATGTATGTATGTATGTATGTATGTATGTATGTATGTATGTATGTATGTATGTATGTATGTATGTATGTACGTACGTACGTACGTACGTACGTATGTATGTATGTATGTATGTATGTATGTATGTATGTATGCATGCATGTATGTATGTATGTATGTATGTATGTATGTATGTATGTATGTATGTATGTATGTATGTATGTATGCATGTATGTATGTATGCATGTATGTATGTATGTATGTATGTATATATATATATATATATATATATATATATATATATATATTTATTTATATATAAAATAGTAATGCAAATGTGCATGTGTTATGTATATGCAGAATCGTGCTCCCAGTGGTCAACCTTCGGTCCGTGTATGGGCGGAGGTTGTGGAGAATTTGGCCTTCACATTCACGAACGCACGTGCCAAAGATCTGCTGAAGCTATCACTGTAAGCGAGTACGAAAATTGCACCGTTGTCTGCACGACAACCACGGAGCCGACGACAACCACGGAGCCAACGACAACAACCACACTACCGACGACAACAACCACGGAGCCAACGACAACAACCACACTACCGACGACAACAACCACGGAGCCAACGACAACAACCACACTACCGACGACAACAACCACGGAGCCGACGACAACAACCACACTACCGACGACAACAACCACAGAGCCAACGACAACCACGGAAGGTAACTAATAAGGCGAATTGTCAAAAGACCTTTTCGCAAAGATTCTTATAAACTCAAAAGCTTGTTCTGTTCGCTAAGATTTTTCTCCTTAGCTATGTGCAAAAGAAAAAAAGAGCATTTAACTAATAAGGACATTTCTCACAGAATTGCTGATAAGATCAGATCGCTTCCATTTAAAGCCAACATAACTATCATAAAAAATGATATTACCCAAGTCTTAAGTTGTTGTGACTCCAGTAAAGATAACATGCAAATAAGTCCTCAAATAAATCTAAGATAAATCCAAGATATATATATATATATATATATATATATATATATATATATATATATATATATATATATATATATATATATATCTATATATATATCTATATATATATATATATAAATAGCTGAATATATATATATATATATAGCTAAATATATATATATATATATATAGCTGAATATATATATATATATATATATATATATATATATATATATATATATATATATATATATACTTCATCATCATTGTACAACGCAGCCGTATGATATTATTATATGATTATATATATATATATATATATATATATATATATATATATATAACATTTTTGTGAGCATTATAACCGAAATATAATACAAATAATACTTAATAATACATATATGAGGAACGGCTACCGACATCGCTCAAAGCAATGGGAAAGACGTGATATAATAAATCTGCGTGTATGTTATTCGACGTAAACTATACGTACCCGTAGTTATCAACTGACTGACGGTGAGCTACGTATCAAGCAAACAGCGGGTCACCGATTATCACGCATAGTAACGTGGATTTTTTGTAGGGCTCTACCCCGACTGCAGACGATGTAACTACACGAAGGGTCAGGTGTGGTTCCCGGACCCTAAGAACTGCCACTTGTACTACATCTGCGACAAGATCGACCGTATGGACGGATCATGGTACTTCCGCGTCTACCACCCTACTTGCGGGGTCCTGTTCTGGGACCAAGACAGACTGACGTGTGTGAGGACTGTGCCAGAAAAAGCTGACTGCATTGTCGATGACGTCGTTGACTACGTTCCTCCTAGTACCACGTTTGGTAAGCACACAGAACATGTTAAATGTGTAGGCATCAATCACTCGTATTTACCAAATGTGTCATAATATCGTAACTTGTCAAAAATATGATGTAAAAACAATTGGGGCTACAAGTAGCAAGTGAAATATATAATGACAAGGTGACGTTAATACCACTGAACGTAAGAGTTCAACTATAAAAGACAAAGTCATATATTTAACAATATGTTGTCTTTACATTAGCTGAATTCAAACACATGACATCGATGTCTTGCGTACAGTTGATTTATGTGACGACTTGCCCGTGAAATCCCTTGCTTTCAACGTGTCCACGGACCTTTACAGCTCCGTGCCCGTACAAGACAATGGCCGACCCTCGCTATTTCGTGAGCGTTTACGATAAAAAGGACATCTACCAGTGTCTGGAGGGATTCGTCTTCATGGATTCGGACGAACCTTGCACGTGCATTCCAGTCGACCCAAGTAAGTAAAACACTCACGCAGCAACACTACTTTCGTTGTCGTTATTCGCCTCCTAATTCCCTGTCGTCAGGGCGGTGGTTCCGATTTTTTACCCTTGCACTACTTTCTCTATATAGCGTCTCTACTTCCATGCTCCCTTCCTCTCCCAGGCTATCCTCTCGTAGTGCGTCATGTCATCGCAGACTCGGACTTCCTCGCCTAATTTTCCCCCTCCCCTCTCTGGGCATATGCTTTCTCTGCCAGCCCTTCTCCCATTTCAGCCATCTCCCCAACGGCTTCTTCTTAAAGAGTCCCATTACTCCAACCGCCACCCTCAATTCTTCCATTCCGCGCTTATTAGTTCTCTTCATACGCGCAATGTTTCTTATCCAGCTGTTTTCACACATCTGCACCCTCTCTTGTTGTTTCTCTGTCAGTGCCATCATCATTAGGCCGTACATATTTGCCGGAGTAACTCATGAGCAGAACACCTTCTTTTAAGTTTGCGCGATATGCGTAAATTTGCGATGTCTGCGTTCCCGTTCCCGCATATTGCTTCACCCAGGTATACAAAACACCTTTCCTCCCCTCCTGGTGTGTTTCTAGTTCTTTTATTTTTTGCTCCACCCACAATACCCACTCCCTTCCCCAATTACTTCCAGTTCATGGCTGGTGAACATATCGTTCCATCCTGACAGTTGTTCTGGGTGATATAGATCCTTGTGGGGCGTTCACTGCCACTTCACCTACATGCTGTACCTGCCAGGTGATATATCTCGTGCCAATCATTCTGCTGATCTGTTCTACCAATGTGGCGTCAGAATGCTCACTTCTCTCATTCCAACGTTTACTTCAAACTCTCCTGACACAAACACTTCTCCTTGTATCGTCTTGTGTCTCTTCTACCATCCTGCAGTCCTCCTCTGGGATCTCCATCCACCTCAATGTCGTCATCGCCGTAACCCTCGGTACAGTATCATGTGCAACTGTAGGTGTAAAAAGGTATCGTGAACAAACTAATCAGCTGGTGCAGCGAAAGCAGTCTGGAGCTCAATGTAAACAAACGAAATGACTGTGAACTGTAGGAGAAAGAAGTCTTTTCCCTCTCGCCTCTTTTGATCGATGGCGGGACAGTTGAAATTGTCCAACATTTCACGTGTCTCGGTTTTACGATCTCTAATAATCTTAAATGGAAGCTAACTGTTGATAGTATAGCCACACAGGCCCAGCAGCGGCTGTACTTTCTAAAAAGTTTCAGTTTATTTAATTTAACCATACATATCATGCTGACGTTCTGCAGAACTGTAATGAAGTGTATTCTGATATGTTCAGTCACAGTATTGTCTAGGTCTGTGACAATGAAGGAAAAGCTCATATTGAATAGAATTGTAACAACTGCTTCCAGAATAAATGAGAGGCCTTCCCAGTCTTCAGTCATTGTTTCAGCAACGACTGTTAGGAACAGCTAGTCTCATCTGTCAGGATTTGATCCCACATCTAGTCGCGGGTTCAGATTTACAGTAGTTTAGTAGCAACGTTTGCCCCTAGGCCTTAGGCGTAATTTGAAATCGCTTTCCACTTGTTTATATTTCGATATCTACGTCACAGCTCTAGATGATATATTTCATACATTATAGGAAAACTAATCTTCACGGCCGTCATTTTAAAAACTGGCGGATGTGAATGTCGGACAAGGTCGAATATAAAATATCTGAAATGGGTACCCGCGGAATTGCATATCATAAGACCGCGATTATGGCTCTATGTCACGTCGTTCCGATGATATGTGAAAACCAGTCGTTTTGGCGGTCATTTAGCCAAGGCGTCCAGGCAAATTCAGAGACGTTCCGTCGTCTAAATGTATTAGCATTTGTGAGTTCTAACTGCGTTTTCATTACACGATTCGTTACAAATACAAGTATCTACCATCGAGACTACCCTGGATAGACGTCTTCGTGTCCAAGCAATGTTATTCTCCTGACAGTTTCCAGTAAAAGCTTAAGTCGCGTGCAAACTGTAGCATGTAAACATCATCATGTATGTGTGCATTCAGTCGTGCCGACTTGTGACGGCAGACTTCTGCTGCACTTCCCCTACGAGATCGACTTCGATGACGTCACGTGTCACAAGGCCAAGGGATACTCTTATGGCGAGGGAGAGGTGAAGATCGTATACGACAACGAACGACAACAGAATGTTGCTGAATTCGACGGAAAGTCTCGCATTGAGGTATGCACGTATAGCCAAGCTCGCTGAGCAACCAATGTTTCCCAATACATAATATCGCGCAAACGTGATAGCCAAGTTTTATTAATACAATGATGCATATTGTTTTAAAATGTTATGTTATGTGTATGTATGTGTGTGTTGGTTTTAGCGTTTTTTTGTACACATTGCTTATGTCATATATCGATTTTAATTATATATATATATATATATATATATATATATATATATATATATACACACCCACACACTTACAAATATACTCTTTTGCATAACTTTATTTGATTGACAATTGAAAAACCGTGAGAATACACTAATACAATACACCGCACCGCACCGCACCGCACCGCACCGCACCGCACCGCCCCGCACCGCACCGCACCGCACCGCACCGCACCGCACCGCACCGCACCGCACCGCACCGCACCGCACCGCACCGCACCGCACCGCACCGCACCGCACCGCACCGCACCGCACCGCACCGCACCGCACCGCACCGCACCGCACCGCACCGCACCGCACCGCACCGCACCGCACCGCACCGCACCGCACCGCACCGCACCGCACCGCACCGCACCGCACCGCACCGCACCGCACCGCACCGCACCGCACCGCACCGCACCGCACCGCACCGCACCGCACCGCACCGCACCGCACCGCACCGCACCACACCACACCACACCACACCATATTATGTGACTGTAACGTCAGATTGTTGCCTTCACATGTCATCACTAGTACATATTTCATTGCAAAACGTTTACCTATCACTAGGTGGCGTTCATGCGCAACTGGCTGCAAGATCAACACCAGCTCGGCTGGACAGCGTCCGCCTGGGTGAAGCGGGTGGCCGGACCTTACGCTGGCGTGGGCATCGTCGACAACGGAGACTGCAAAGATCCACCTACCTTCCTGCTATACGGTGATGTCGATGCCAATGGGGACGCCGTCGCTTACGGCGCTGTTGCTCCGAACTGTCCGTTAACGCCGACAACCCCTTCGGTGAGTGCTTCGTGTCTGTTGCCCAGGAGACCATTTCACTAACGTTGTTAACAGCTTTTAAACCCGATTTTGCTCGTTAAAATCGATTTCTATGAAAACCGTCAACACCAAGACACGCCTGCGAGTCATTCTCACGGGTGTGTCATGGAAATAGTGTCCGTGGTAATATGGCAATATATATTTGAATTAAACAATTAACAACGGATTTTGTTTATAGGCGAATTTTCCTTAAGAAGTCTTAATCTTAGTGAAACGGTCAGCCTGGACTGCAAGCACGGCCGTGTCTGACGTAGCGCCGCTGCTTCTAAGATGATTTGCGTTACTAAGAGTCACACAGGTCCTACTTCGATTGCATGCTGTCATTAACACTAATAAATAGTTTGAAGATATATAGCCAGCTATTTTCCTTATATATAATCTCAACAAAGCCAACTTTATTGTCTATACAGGAGGAGGGCGAAGGTAACCGCAATAGTCTTTTTCTTCAACATTTTTATTTTCCCACGCTATACGTTTGTTCCCATGCTTTTTTCTGCTATACGTTTGTACGTCCACTAATTCGGGTAGACGCACCCACTCCGTCCCTGTAATAACACGTATATGGTTAATATGTAAATTATTGTAAATTATATTAATTTATGTGATTAATAGCAGGAGCAAGCAATACATAAAAGATGAAACATAACCACATAAACTGAAACTCCTCCGGAAAGACATGAGTTAACTATTTGAATAAGTTGTCGATGATTGTGCGTTCTTCGACAGGTCATCCCGTTCGGTGTCTGGACACATCTGGCCGTCGTCTATGACGGCAGTCACGTGACTCTCTACGTCAACGGTGTCGCCGTACAATCCTCCGTTGTCACAGGTAGGCTTGGTCACGTGACCTACTGCTTCTTGCCAAGTATCTTGTTTAGAGACACTGCACTCCGTACAGTACAGTGCAGTGCAGTGCAGTGCAGTGCAGTGCAGTGCAGTGCAGTGCAGTGCAGTGCAGTGCAGTGCAGTGCAGTGCAGTGCAGTGCAGTGCAGTGCAGTGCAGTGCAGTGCAGTGCAGTGCAGTGCAGTGCAGTGCAGTGCAGTACAGTACAGTACAGTACAGTACAGTACAGTACAGTACAGTACAGTACAGTACAGTACAGTACAGTACAGTACAGTACACTCAGCATGCACGTAGGGTCTATGCATGCATACACGCGCACGTATGCAAGTGTTCCCTATCGCCAGTAGGCACGTTGCACACAGTTTCTTTTAGGTTTTTTAAACCTAATATCCGTAACATTAACAGATCATTCGCTGTTTGGTATTTGTATTGTATGAGTATAAGCTGTATATCTTGCTTCAGGTCCCATGTTGAGCAATCAGAATCCGCTGAAAATCGGTATGCAAGGCTGCTGCGATTGCATGTTGAACTACTTCAAGGGACGCATTGATGACGTAAGTAGCTACACCCGTTGCCATGTAATAGGGCAATATCAGAAAGAAAGTCGTCCGAACCAGTGTCAGTGTCAGTGTCAGTGTCAGTGTCAGTGTCAGTGTCAGTGTCAGTGTCAGTGTCAGTGTCAGTGTCAGTGTCAGTGTCAGTGTCAGTGTCAGTGTCAGTGTCAGTGTCAGTGTCAGTGTCAGTGTCAGTGTCAGTGTCAGTGCCAGTGTCAGTGTCAGTGTCAGTGTCAGTGTCAGTGTCAGTGTCAGTGTCAGTGTCAGTGTCAGTGTAAGAGGAACAGCTCAATACCACCTGCCGCCGTTTCGAAAACCCCACGTTTGCCTGTGTCTTTCGGAAGATCCACTAAAAGCCGATGGTTTCTTCTATCTGGTGTCTATGCCAGGACAAGTTAGGGATTCCACACAGGGGGTTAATGTGTAACCTGTTGTGAACTCTTTAATTCTGGAGACGGACAACTCTAAAAACCAATGACAATTATGGTCAGCAAGTTGACCAAGGTCATTTACTGGAAGAAGAATGTAAAAAAAATATTACGAACAAGTACATTGTGTCGGAGGAAGTAATTCATGTCAGTAGGGTATCAAAAGGAACTGTTGAAAAGTGCAATACTGGATAAACTGCTTTCCAAAACAGTGCACCGTCGGAGAGACGATATACCGAAATAGTCCTATGTCAGAAAAAATTATGCAACAGTGCAATATAAAAAATAATTGCACGAAGCAGTACAAGTCAGACAAGCGGTTATCCGAAGTAGAGCAATGTCAGAGTAAAGGTAATCCGAAGTAGTGCAATGTCAGAGAGCAAGTAGTGCGTAGGAGTTTAATGTCGGAGAGAAACTACCCGGACATTAGACTGTGAACGGTAACAAAGACCAACTACAGTACAATCCACCACTACCAGCAATTTTGTCTAATATCATAACAATATCACGGCATCAACCAAGCGAGGACAAAATCACTCAGATGCCATCTTAACTAGATACAATTTACGCCAACAGTCTTTGTACAACGTGTCCTAATA
This sequence comes from Metamycoplasmataceae bacterium, assembly GCA_965263245.1. GTDB lineage: Bacteria > Bacillota_I > Bacilli_A > Mycoplasmatales > Metamycoplasmataceae > DT-68. The sequence goes on from CBDHHR010000344.1 coordinate 15,199, forward strand.
TAATAACACCCGGTCTTGTTCTGTTGTAGGTCCGTATATACGAGGTGGCTTTAAGCGCCTCTGAAATCGTTGCACTGGCAACCCCACCTACGCCTACTACTACACCGTAAGCGACCACAGATCATCCAATATGCACGCCTAGTGTGAATGGTGCGCATTTAAATACGTACTTCCGCGCACTACGTAATGAAGGCAGACGTCTAGGAAATGTGATGCAAAGACGTCTGGGCATTTCTGTTCAGACGAACGTCGTCAGCTCATGTTGGCCGAATTCAAGTCCAAGGTATCTTGCGGTGTTTCCGGGATGTCTGCCCGAAGTGCAAAGGTGACTCAATGTTTGAAAATATTTAAATCAATAAATTATTGTAACACATTGCAGACACGTCTTTGCGTTTACATGACGGTATTTATTTGGGGGGCAATAGTTGGTGAAGTGAAACTAACATAATATTTCTGGTAAAGGTAACAGGCAAAAGTACGTCGTAAATTATATATATTATTTACAATGTATGCCTACGGGCGACGGGACATTTTGAAAGATGTTAGATGAAATGTGGGATATAATTCGTGAAATGAGTAAGTGTGCAGTCATAAACTCTTTTCTGGCGAAACCTAAGTAAAAAACAGTGTAATATGTGCCCGTATAATCATTAGGAGGCGCATTTTGAAAAGTCAGAGCATTAAACGATGACTCTATTGAGAAATCCAAGATGGCCGCCCCAATGACGATTTTCCAAAACAAGGCAACACTACTAAAAGAAGATTTTTGGATACCACCACCACCGTCCGAATGAGAAATCTGATATCACTCTCGTCATGTCGGGTTCCAAAAAAGTTACAATACGAAACGTTTGCGAAATGGTGTCATTATTAGCGTCACCGCCGATAGTAAGAGCAGGGCTCTGACAATCCGATGTATGACAATAACATTGCTTTAAAACAGATCGTGTTGGCTATTTTGGAGGGCACTTTTAATGATTAAAAGTTCTTTAAAAAACATATAATAACAGTTGTTTCTCAAAAAGACGACTTTTTGGGATACATTTCAAACGCCAGTTGCTCCTAGCGGAAATTATGAGTACTGTTCGAAAGAATCGCCATAACGCTTGACCTACTTACTTAACTGGCCACCAAGCTCATATTCACATGAAAGCACGTTCTATATCTCATCTGAGCAGGGTAAAGAGAAGGAAATGGACAAACCTGCGAAAGGTGTTATGGGGAATTGATCACCAGACGATTCAAATGTTTCCCAAATACGACAAAACAGGTGTAGGAGAGAAGCAGTAGCAAACATCAGAAGCAAACGAAGAGGAAAGACAGCGAGATTAAGGAAGACACCAAGAGCCAACAGGGAACGTTGAGTACTGCAGAGCGTGCCATATCCTTATCGGTGAATTTGTTTCCAAGTGTAGTTTGATCTCCGAGACACCTGGGGCGTTAACGTTGTAAGAACTCTTACAAATCCATTATCAGTTCGATTACTTTTGCTCCTCGCGTTTGAGACTAATTTCACGAAAAAGCAACCCTATAAAGTATCTCCTGTGACATGCTAATTGTATATATTATGCATATATGTGCCTTCGTTTTTATGAAATATACAGAAAACTCAGAAAAAATTAAAAGCTTCGGTAACGAATAGTTGAACTACACATCTGAGTTATCGTGACATCCGGAAAAGACTGTATCTTTAAAATCTCGCGTGATCGATCGAAGTGTGCCTGGATGGCTGATCTCGGATTCTGCACGTGACCGCCCAGTTTAAACAAATGGCGCCATCTGTTGCCAACGCGATCGGTTTTCGCCTGCTACCTGGTGTAATGCTGATTGTTTTTTATACGAAAAAAATAATTAATAGTTCTTTTAATAAGCAAACTGCGCTTATTACTTGACCTATTTATATAGAACGCGACTGGACATGAAAGAAAAGAATTGGCGATGGGCAAAACGAAATGATTGGGGAGCTTTAAACTAGATTTGCACTTTAAAATAAGTTTTTATCCTTAACAATGATCTTGTGCACTTGACAACTGTCAACGCCATGACGCGTCCGCGCGACATTGTGTCGTGGGAAAAGCGTCCACGGCACTACGGCAATGGATATTTGCCTTTTGAAAGCATTATGTTTTACAACAGATTATGTTTCAGGATGAATTATCCCCAAAAGTTATATTTATCTTAGTGAAATTGTCCTTTGGTTTTGCATCAACTGTACGAGTCTGGTAAACACAGAGTTAGGAATTGAGGACTAACTGGCGTATTGCTTGCCTGGGAGTCCGCTCCTGTTGATTGACCCGTGTGA
>CBDHHR010000344.1:27500-30000 GCA_965263245.1 Metamycoplasmataceae bacterium
AATGATAATGATAATGATAATGACAATGACAATAACAATAACAATAACAATAACAATAACAATAACAATAACAATAACAATAACAATAACAATAACAATAACAATAACAATAACAATAACAATAATAATAATAATAATAATAATAATGATAATAATAATAATAATAATAATAATAATGATAATAATAATATAACACGATCACTTACGTAACTTCCGGTAACCGTTGCCGGGAAGCCGTTGTTGGCGGCAATGCCACCGTAGGCCACAGCGTTGCCACTGTCAACGTTGCCGTACAGAAGGAAGCTGGCTGAATCCTTGCAATCTCCGTTATCGACAATTCCCACGTAGTCGTAGGGTCCTGGCTCTCTCTTGACCCAAGCAGTCACGGTCCACGCCTGTTGGTTCTGATCTTGAAGCCAGTTGCGCATGAATGGTACCTAAAGATGCCATGATTGAATACACAAAACAATTTGGAGAAAATTACTTATGTCTTATAAATCCGATTGTTTGTATATTTGTGCCTGTTGTATGCAACATAAGAAAGTGAAAACATTTATCTTTAAGTAGTGGCACACTGGTTTTAGCAGCAAATTCCGTCTTTTGTATAATTTAGTGCTTCTTTGAAATTAATTACTCTTACGACTGTAGTAATCTTAGTAGAAGTCTCCCGGCCTTCAGCTCTTACGATATAAGTATCACTTGTTGTTTTTCTTCGTGTCTACTCGACAAAAGATATATATTCACTTTTTACTATGTGTTTGATTGATTGATTTTATTCAATATAAAATGTAAATAATGTAAAAATATACATAAAATTTAAATAAAAAGTACACTAAGTACATGTCCTTGACAAATACACATCTCCTCTTCTTGTTCCTGTTCTAGGTGTAGTACTGTGAACAGTTGTCTGGGTAGTGGGTGTGTAGTTTACGCACCTCAATGCGAGATTTTCCGTCGAATTCAGCAACGTTCTCCTGTCGATCGTTGTCGTACACTATTTTCACATGGCCGCCATCTTGTCCGTACGAGTAGCCCTTCGCCTTGTGGCAAGTGACGTCGTCAAAGTCGATTTCGTACGGGAAATGAAGTAGAAGTTCGTTGTCGCAAGTCGGGTCGACTGATAACAAAACAATGGTGGCCTATGTGTCATGTCACGTGATACGTTCCTAAATGGTGACAAACGTTGACCGCTTCAGCGTAAACGGCTTCCGTAACCGCTGCTCCACACCAACGCCTCGCGATTCATTGATGTCCAAAGACATCATTTGAGAGTATTTTAAATAACATCTGCGGTTGGTTCAATGAAAACGTGCAGTGTTTAAAAGGCCGACATGATTGTATGAGGTTTTTTTTGGCGATATCAATCATCGTGAATACACCCATGAACGGTTTGACGACGTGTTTTTAGATGAACAAGGGCAGACACATGAATAGCAATGTTCAGCTGAACGAGCCAATTTAAAAAAAACATGTTTAAGTGACATTTAAGTGGGGATGAACAAAGAATAATAACCAATCTGTAGCATTGCCACAGCTACATGTAATAAGTGCAAATAAATACGTTGTTTTTGTTTATAATTCAATTCGAAATGAACCTATGGAAAACTGAATTGTGGTAGCATTGCCACTGTCTAACGCATAGGTTGAGGAATAACACAACACAACACAATATAATATAATATAATATAATATAATATAATATAATATAATATAATATAATATAATATAATATAATATAATATAATGTAATGTAATGTAATGTAATGTAATGTAATGTAATGTAATGTAATGTAATGTAATGTAATGTAATGTAATGTAATGTAATGTAATGTAATGTAATGTAATGTAATGTAATGTAATGTAATGCATTGCATTGCATTGCATTACATTACATTACATTACATTACATTACATTACATTACATTACATTACATTACATTACATTACATTACATTACATTACATTACATTACATTACATTACATTACATATAAAATTATATATATATATATATATATATATATATATATCCACTCGTACACAAATTATCCGCAGAACAAATAGAGACTCCTTGAAGCAGGGTTTCTAATCGAGTATTTTACTTACTTGCTTTAACGGGGATACACGTGCATGGATCGTCCGAATCGAAAAATTCGAAGCCCACTGTACACTGGAAGATCTCCAAATCGTTGTCTTTGCTCTGGAAGAAGCGTGGGTCTGCCATTCGCTTGTATGGGCACGGGGCTACAGACAAAATAAAAATGTGTTTAAATATCCTTCAAATGACAGACCTTTCATTTTGATAGGATATGTTTTATTGCTTAATTTGATATGTGTTGGTTTGTTCCCATATGACTCAAGCTGATTTCAATTATTTTGTTTAAATGATGCTTACAAAGCACACTAGTGAACACATGTAATTCCGCGGAGTTGAAATGTCTTACCATAAGTGGTTGATGGAGGATCCCAGGTGACGACGTCACCGATGTCGCAGTCAGCGT
>CBDHHR010000345.1:0-6401 GCA_965263245.1 Metamycoplasmataceae bacterium
AATGGGGAATTAAAACAGACAGAAAGAGAGCAAGAGAAAGTGAGAGAGAGAGAGAGAGAGAGAAAGAGAGAAAGAGAGAAAGAGAGAAAGAGAGAAAGAGAGAAAGAAGAGAGAGAGAGATAAATAGAGGTGTAGACAGAGATAAAATCGGAGCATCTCCATCCTTGGATGTTGTCCTTATCATCCTAGTCTAGTCATAACTGCTATAACGAATACCTCTTGTGTCGGCTGTTGTCCTTTGTTTGTTCCTTTCCACAAGTCGTTGTCCTGGGCGACGTCCGTCACGACGTAACGTGTCGTTTTGATGCCACTGTCTTTGTCATGTATGTGTAGGATGATCCTGTAAAAACAAGATACCGTGCAGTGTTGTTGTGTACAAATCATTCAAAAACAACAAATAATCGTCCTCTCAAGCCATGTATAGTGACAACGTACGCCACACATGGCAGCCTTGCATGCAAGACAGCTACATTGTGCTGCGTGACAGCTAGCTGATATTAATTCGTAACTGACTTCACTGAACCGCCCGTGAGAACAGAGAAAATCCGCGGACCAGTTCTGAACCGTCGACTTCCGGGAATCCTAATGTAATTCCCCATTCCGTATCTGAACAATATTGTATAATCCAATACCTACATTTACTTCACACAAGTCCACAGGAACTTGCTGGATATGTTTATTATGCATTGTGCTTATTGTCGAACAAATATCACGTTAGTAAAGGTATACGCAAATATTGTGTGACAATGGGTTCTTGCTATGGTTACAACGTCAATACGTCCTTAAGAGTACACCGATCATACAACGTCATGTAGCATCCTGTATACAAAGATCGTACAATACAATGTTGTTAAGTAGGACGCAAAGGCCCAGGGGTAGAGATTCCGACTCTACATTCTACACCCGGGTTCGAATCCTGTGCTGCGGCGTTAAAACCTTGGGCAAGTTTGTTCACTCTGCGTTGCATCAGTTCACTCAGCTGTATAAATGAGTATTTGGCGTGGATATGTGTACGAGCAGCCTTCGCGCATTAATTGTAGCATATGGCTGGATGCGTCCCAGAGAAGTTGAAACGGTGTTTGGTTGAACAGGTCTGCCAGGGAAGTAAAGCGAAAAAGCCTTTGCGCAGTCCTGAGGACCGGATATTGCGCTATGTAGGAAGTTACCTTTACCTTTTTAAATATATTTATGTCGGTATGTAACGAAACAGTATCTAACTTTACCAGACCTCGGATGCACACAGCTGAATCTAAATATACCTAATGATGTCGGAAACAAAATCGTCTGAGTGAGCTCATTTACGCAACATTTCCCAATATTGTTGTGGCCACAATGAAAACCATTAGTCATCGGAATGTCAGCACTATGACAACGGAATGTCCGAAATGTGCATGTCCGTACGCCAGTTAGTGGACCGAGCTGCTAAGCAACAGGCACGCTGCTGGGACACAGTGTTTGTTCGTGTTTGGAGAAGACACCCACCTCGAGCAGTAAGACAACTTTGTGCCGCTGCAATCTACGTTCTTCTGAAACGTGTAGTCAACAAATCTGGGCTCCGTCGAGTCAACGCGCACTATCAGCGAATCACTGACACCGTTTCCCATGACGTCAGTTGCTTTCACATATACCTTGATGAAGCCTCCATCGGTGATTGGTGCCTCCAACTGTTACACAACAACAAGGTACACTTTACCTATACTGGGTCAGTCTGGTGGTTATTATTATACTTGAAAACTGTGATTCATTTAGAGATGTTGGGGTCGTCAAATTGCGTGCGTGCGTGCGTGCGTGCGTGCGTGCGTGCGTGCGTGTGTGTGTGTGTGTGTGATAGTTTGTGTGCGTGCGTGCGTGCGTGCGTGCGTGGGTGTGTGTGTGTGTGTTTGTGTGTGTGTGTGTGTTTGTGTGTGTGTGTGTGTGTGTGTGTGTGTGTGTGTGTGTGTGTGTGTGTGTGTGTGTGTGTGTGTGTGTGTGTGTGTGTGTGTGTGTGTGTGTGTGTGTGTGTGTGTGTGTGTGTGTGTGTGTGTGTGTGTGTGTGTGTGTGTGTGTGTGTGTGTGTGTGTGTGTGTGTGTGTGTGTGTGTGTGTGTGTGTGTGTGTGTGTGTGTGTGTGTGTGTGTGTGTGTGTGTGTGTGTGTGTGTGTGTGTGTGTGTGTGTGTGTGTGTGTGTGTGTGTGTGTGTGTGTGTGTGTGTGTGTGTGTGTGTGTGTGTGTGTGTGTGTGTGTGTGTGTGTGTGTGTGTGTGTGTGTGTGTGTGTGTGTGTGTGTGTGTGTGTGTGTGTGTGTGTGTGTGTGTGTGTGTGTGTGTGTGTGTGTGTGTGTGTGTGTGTGTGTGTGTGTGTGTGTGTGTGTGTGTGTGATAACGTGTCATAGTGTGTGATAGTGTGATAGTGTGTGCGTGTGCGTGTGCGTGAGTGTATGTATATGTGCGTGAGTGTATGTATGTGTACGTGTGTGCGTATGAGTGTGTGTGTATGTGCTTATGTATCTATGGAAGCATGTATACATGTTTATAATATCATAATATATATGTAAATACAGGGTGCGAAATAAGTCCGGTCCGATCGTCCGGGACGAATAGTTTTAGAGCTCGAACTAGTACAGTTTTAGGAGAGTAGTCCGGTCGGCCTAGCTATGGCTTGAAAATGGCAGCATTACTTTTAGTAAAACAATAGACCAAGATGATAGAGCATACACTACAATATTCCAATATATATATATATATATATATATATATATATATATATATATATATATATATATATATAATGTTTCATTAATATGTAATAATGTCTACGGACTAGTAAAACCAATTCAGGACTAGTCGTTTATAAGTCAGCTAGTCCGACGGACTACCAGCTCGCGAAAAGTATCGTGCATCCGGCATATATATATATATATATATATATATATATATATATATATATATATATATATATATGGGTGATTGCGTGCTATTGTGCGTGCGTGCGTGCATGCGTACGTATGTACATATGTAAATATACACATACATGCATACATGCATACATGCATACATACATACATACATGCATACATACATACATACATGCATACATACATACATAGTACATACATACATACATATATACATAGTACATACATACATACATACATACATACATACATACACACACATACATACATACATACATACATACATACATACATACATACATACATACATACATACATACATACATACATACATACATACATACATACATACATACATAATTACAAACATACATACACATACATATACACACATGCATATACATTGTACATACATACATACACATACATACATGCACGCGCGCGCGCGCACACACACACACACACACACACACACACATACATACATACATACATACATACATACATACATACATACATACATACATACATACATACATACATACATACATACATACATACATACATACATACATACATACATACATACATACATACATACATACATACATACATACATACATACATACATACATACATACATACATACATACATACATACATACATACATACATATAATCATGCAACATTCAGGCATAACGTATCCGTAACAAAGCCTATCCATAAAGTCTACCTTATAGTTTTCTTCCAGGTCTACACTTGGCATATATGCCGGCAGCGACCCGTTCATGACGCCATAACCAGCGTGAAACTGGACTATTCCACGGACATTTCGAATAGCGTCAACTGTTCTGCCTCCTTCGTTGTCGTCTAAACCTATAATAAAAAGTAAACGATAACTGGTTAAAGTTGATATATTCTGCAGCCAATAGTTATCGCTATTACGGTATCGTCATTTGGATACATAGTCGTCACTCAGGAAATAGAGAGGCCCGTAGAAAAACATAACATTTCGAAACCATGTAGTTAAATAAATCATAACAACGCTCGTTGAGTTATTTTAAAATCATCGCCATTTGGTGGACACTATGATAAAGAGGTCTCATCGTTAAACCAAATCCATTGTTAAATTAAATGAGTGTTTTCAAATTGCAAATATCCATTGGTTTACGATGAAAGACACTATTCCAATAACACACCAATGACAGTGTCCGGCTGGCGCGACATGGTGGTGACAGTTGTCACGTATTCGAGCTCACTGTTAAGGATCAAGACTGATTTTAAAGAGCAACATCGGGCTTAAGAGCTCTTAAACATTAGTGAAATGGTCACCTGTCGGCAATGGTCCAAAAACCGAAATGAACCCAGAAAAGAGGGATTGTGACACTCTGCTATACTGCTTCAAGGTGAGCGTATTGTATAGACTGCTAATCAACTAGATTAACCGCGCCATGACATATATATTGAAATACCTTCATGCGCTTTTCCCGGCTTCACTTCGTTCAGTAGTTGGTTATCGTGATGGAATTTGTTCTCGAAGTGACCCGACCACGTGACAGTGACCGGGTGGTTTTTGTCGACTGTCTTTGTCACCCAGACGTAGGTTTCACCTTCCTCCGTCACAGACGTGGGATCGAGCACGGACATCGGCCGCTTTGGGTTGGTCGACACAGCGGACTGCGAGTCCCAGAGCAGTAGGCGCCGGGCCACGGCGGTGTTACCAACACTGTCTGTCACCTCGAGGACGACCGAGTACATGCCGGGCCCGGGCAGTGTGTACTCAGGCAAGGTATCGCTGGACGTAAGACAAGTAAACATGTTATACAGGACTCAGCTACATTTACTGCGCGCTGTTCAGATCATGATATCGACATAAATACAAGCGGTGCTTTTAAACTATATTCCTGATTACATACTAATTTATAAACTATATTCCTGATCATAGGCGGATATACTTTACAAAGTATTTTTGAACTTTTTGAAGTCAACTTTTCGTTGGTTTTTAGAACCAGTTGCCAAGCTCCCACTTTATTCTGTCCCCTTCCTCAACAATAATAATATTTCTAGCAAAACAAATATGAAAGATCACTGCTGTTCTTACAACTTCAACCAAAATACACCTTTCATAGGATCTGACATGGAAATGATGTTGATGTCTACAGATATGTTACGCAAGAAACAAATACACACACTTATATAGTTGTGTAAATACAAATCAGTGACCAATGTATATAGTATATAATATTGATCGGATCTCTATGATATTATTTGGAAGGTAGATGTAATCTTTTGTTAACTTTGATTTTAGTACGTCTGACATGTGTATCTCTAATTTCGTGACACATACATGTAAGCCGACTGCGTGCCTGTGATCACAGGCGATGGTTTCTCCGTGAGTCGATTGTCGTTGTCTGGTGTCATTTCGTAAACCTTGTAGGAGAAGGTCTCGAGGCCTGATTCTGAGTCCGTCCAACCGGACCACGCCACGTTGCGAGTTGGACTTGTCTGCCCCCAGGAAAAAGACACATGCTATTTTCCAAGCTTGTTGGTGTATTAGTGTTCTGGTCAAATTTCTAATCCGCGTAAAATATAACGTGAATTCTATGATGACAGCGGTACCATTCTATGTTTCCTCGATCTGATTTACTGGCATTACCAGTCATAATGTTGATCTTGACGACACGACAGGTAATTTCTGAAATATATTGGGATTATCTTTAAAACTGTCGAAATTAATCATAGTAAGATCTACGAATAATTCTAAAACAAATATCTTGAAGCTATGGCACACGCCAAATTGCGTTTTATATGCCCGATATCGTATTCGCAGTTTAAATATTTCACGCACAAATCGTTCGTAATGTTATACAAAACATTCAGAATGCATACTTTGCGGGGAACCACCGCTAACATTAAGTTTGTTAAATTTTATCTTACGTGTTTATCTATATCAGGACCGACGTCGACTGGTTCCGATTTGCAGCTAGTCGTCTCTTTGCAATGAGTTGGCCTCCGAAGGTCAAAGGTCACTGACACAGTTCGACTTCCGGTCACACCAACAAAGTTTTGCCGCACGTTTCCTAGAGTGTACTTGTAGCCGCCACTGGTCGCGTTCACAGTCACGTGAAGGCTGTGGACGAAGATAAACTTAATGTTTCGGTTAAGTATGTCACAATCTGTACTCTGAAATACTTCAGGTTTATTCACAGCAGACAATGTATGCTGAGTAACAAGATTTCAAACGAAATGTTTAAATTTATTCTGTTTTCGATATTCTCGTGTATGTGTGTCCGCTATTCTCAGCAGGGTTAGGTTATTACGATCACTTTGATGTAAATAAACCGAGTTAGATCGTTGAATAGTTAATCTGGTGAATGGTTACATAGTTACATTGCTAATGGTATGGTAGAAAATTAGTTGCTTTTGCATTATTTTCTCCATTCTTAAACTATTTGTGATGCCTCGTTTTACTGTTTTCAGCATGTATGCAATTCTGAAAAACATCATTC
>CBDHHR010000346.1:0-3829 GCA_965263245.1 Metamycoplasmataceae bacterium
CGCACGAAACGAACAAACAGGCATGCACACGCGCGCACGCAAACAAACACACATATCTACACACACACACACACACACACACACACACACACACACACACACACACACACACACACACACACACACACACACACACACACACACACACACACACACACACACACACACACACACACACACACACACACACACACACACACACACACACACACACACACACACACACACACACACACACACACACACACACACACACACACACACACACACACACACACACACACACACACACACACACACACACACACACACACACACACACACACACACACACACACACACACACACACACACACACACACACACACACACACACACACACACACACACACACACACACACACACACACACACACACACACACACACACACACACACACACACAAACACACACACACACACACACACACACACACACACACACACACACACACACACACAAACGCAAATACGCAATCACGCAGACATGCAAACAAATTAGTAGCCGCCAAATCACTCTTCGAATAGTCTTTCCTTCTCAATGTTTGTATTATTTCTTCTAAGTCCCACTCCGAGGGACCTGACCTGTCAGTTAGCCATTCGTCGCCGCTAGTGCGATGGCATATTAAAGTGTGTTGTGAAATTGCAATTTGCAATTAGTGCTCGATTGAACGATGTTCGACCTAATGGATGAGTGAATGGCGGCACAGAAATTGCTGACGGTGTTGATTGCTGCAACACGTTGCGGTGCTGCGGGAGGCAAACTCGCTAATTCACTCACATTGCCCAATTAGAATCAACGCGGAGCCCCAACAGTTTCAAGGCGACAACAATAGTCGTCAGTCAAATGCCTCGCAATGTGTGGGTCACTACATTATATTTACTCATCAACGCAAATGGCCCCTGCATCTATACGCGGAAAACATCGACTGACGTCTGTCGTAACATTTTGATACCACGCTGCAGAATAACACCATTTTGTATTCACTCGACACTACACAATCCTCACAGAAGTTCACGCAACTGCGTAATGCTATATACATTGGGAGATATTTCGGATGATAATGGCGGAGAATCCTCAATGTGGCATTACCCTGTGGAAGTCAGCTGAATTAATGTACTTTATCCTAGTAATTGACCTCTGCCGTCGCGACTATGACCTCGACAACACGACATCACTGAAATTCAGCCTGTCTACACTGCAATGTACCAGAGGCACAGTGTCTGGTGCAGAGGCTCTCGACTGGTGTAGTCAACAGCGCCACCTGGTGTGCAAACTTGCACTACAGAGATCAACAATCGCCGTCAAATGAATCTTATTTGTCTTTTGCGCGTATGAATCCCTCCCGGAGCTACGCAGTCACCTATGACATTACAAGACGGGTCAGTGACATTGACCGACGATGTTATAGCAACACCTTCGGGAAAATATGGTCAATATCAACGCCACCTCTGATTCGAATTAGCCTCAGGTTTACCCGAAGTTCTCCAGTGCGATGAAACAGAATGAACAACAAGTGAGTCAGACTAGAGATCGTTTAGATGACGTTCCTCCACACCGGTCTATCCCTGTCCAACCTCTCGATGGTGTGTCCTGCCTCCGTCATTTCTATTTCCACGGTTCGGCGCCATGATAGTTGACGCAGTACAGGTGCGTATAATGTACAATTCAATCAATCTGAAATTTACTTTGGGACATGTAAATCGGCATATTTAACATCCGGGTTTATCGGAATACAAATACCGGGAATATTGGGAGGGAGTAACCCTTAGTTGGCAGGGCGCATCTCGCATTTGGCGGCGAGACTTCCGCAGTTGACAGGGAGCATACCGGAATGGGATTGACTATCTTGAAAGATGTCGCGCTTACATTTTTCCGGTCGTTAAAAACGTTCCGATTGACGTTTCTGCGCATGCGCAATAAATGTAAAATCATCAATATCCAGCGAAACAACAAAGCATTTTCGGTATAAATGCAACGAGCTGTTCGTTAACTCTCCTGTGATGATTACTGTTAAGAGTTTCTTAAATGTCGTGCAATGCAATAAAATATTACGTTTTTTAAATAAATCACTGTCACGGATTATGGCGCGCTACAGTCACGTGATTTACGCTTGCTATCAAAATATGCCTCAAAACTTGTTTGCCTCGTGTTAATTTGTGACAACTAACTTTGCTGACAGGATATATACAACCCAACGAACACCCCGTAGTATTTACATCATAAATGCTTTGTCTTTTCGCTGCACAGTGATGATTTTACATATATCGTGCATGCGCAGAAACGTCAGTCGGACCGATTATAACGCCGGAAAAATGTAAACGCTACAACGATACTGGCATCAATATTTCCTAGAATCGTAATGGAATAACGAGTTTAACATACATATTTCGCAGAAAAATCAAAAAGTAACTTTGCGACTTTGTAACGCTGACAAACGTTAGTTTATACTGGCATACTAGGTTACTAGGTTACTTGGCATATAAACGAAGAACAATATTTAATGCTCGACTGGTCTATAATAAAAAGTGTGGCGTCGTTGACAGTTCTGATATTGTCTGTGTCTGAAATTTGATAAACATGGCGCGAATCAGGAAATCTAGGTCGGAGTGTGGTCTACAGTTAACGACGTATTTTAATTTGTCTTAAACGGTTTAAAAACAAGCTAAACCTACCAACACAAACAAACAAGCTCCACACTCCTCGCTCTGCCTCTCGCCGCTCTCTAGTTCCGGAAACACGCGGGGGTTTCACAATCGCAGGCGGGGGTCACTATCACAGGAGGTCAAACCAGTTGGAAAAACAGATGCATAAAACATGCTCCGGGACATAATATTTATCACTGGTCTTGAGCAAAGTGATTATGAGTGACAACAGTTGTTATAGCAAACTGCGGCTGCTGATGCAAACAAACATAGCTTGATACTATGCAGGGGGCTTACTTACTCTGTCACAGTGCCTATTTTAAGTATATCTCTAAAGCCTGTTTCCGTGTATTTTCTTTATGATATCCGCACGGGCTACTACACAGACGAACCAGTAATGTCTCCCGGAAAGACACGAACGTGATTACAATAATCATGATCAATGTTTCCGGGCAGTTCTTGCGTTCTTCTAGAGTTCACGTTTGCAATGGTGATAAATACTGCACCCCTCGACAACGTGAAATAATATAATGTGATGTACTGTATACATCTTTTGTAGAATACACATAAATTGTGTACACTCACGAAGGTACATACGTAAACAACCATGCACAAATGCATGCAGGCATGTACGTATTCAAACCTAGGGCCCGTTTACACAAGCGATTAGTTGCCAGATTGTCAGGCGACACAAGATGACTTAAATGCTGTTATTTATAATTAGGTTCAAAGTTATTTATGAAGGAATAACTCAGTAACATTGTTATTAAAGAAACTCTGGATATGGTTATCTATAACTGACCTACGTAAGGAACAACTTACTTCGCCACGTGTACATCACACTTAATCTGCAACAGCGACACCGATGTGTCGGTCAGCTCTGTGTTTGGGAGTTCGTGATCGTTGTCAACCCATTTGTAATGTTGAATTTTTTTACAACGTGACCCCTGGTAACCACTCGTGACCGTCGGTGACGACTCGTGACTACCCGTGACAACATATGAGGAGACGTGAGGACGAAGTTCATCCAAAATCCTGCCTCAGCGGCGTAAACGTGATGTTTGTTCTACACGCGATTCGACCGGCTGCGGCAGTCTGGTCAGGTAGTTGGTCACTTAGTTGTTGTTTATTATCTGTCACTAAT
>CBDHHR010000347.1:0-5000 GCA_965263245.1 Metamycoplasmataceae bacterium
CATAGAGGGAACAAAGACAGCAACATAGGATTCGAACCCGAATTCCTGCGATCGGTATAGCCACTGTGCCACTACACCGTAGACAAATGCAGGATCACATACAATCATGTTCCATTGCGGACATTCAAGACAAATAATACACTCTGTGCAGAGCTTTGGTTCAGCGGGTTCAGGTCGGGATCGTCAGTGGAGAGGTTCAGTCAAACAACCGAAGTTCCGAAACAAGACCAATTACGCCCGTTCCCCTTTTAAATGGCGCCCTTCGGCGTGGAGACAGACAGGAGGTCATCGGTCAGTTCTACGTGATGTCAACTCCAGACGAGGTGGGGGAAAAGCGTCACTATCAATAATCTGGCAACAGGATTAAAGCTGCATTAAGGGAACATAATACGTTCTATGCCTGGCTGTGATGCCGAGAATCAAGGCCTATCATTACCTCTCAGACTGGAACAAAATCGACAGCGCCTATGAGTAAAAACTCGGGCTGTATGTGAAGATGACGCACATCGGCACTGGGTCGACCTTAGACCGTGGTCGAAAGCGGATAAAACGCCACATTTCTACCAGTGTCAGTTCGTACAATTGCAGACACGATGATGCCAAGATGAAACCTTACACAGTAGTACGCCGACTGCCAATACGGCATTATGTAAAATCAGAGGTCAGCCGCAATGTCCAAAATCAAGGATTGTGCACCGCATCGATTATTTATCAATAGGCGCGTGAGTGTGTGTGCCGAACTGTGTATGATGCGTGCAACGATCACGCCAAGAACGCAACCACAGAAGTCACTTGTGGTAGATAAGAGGCGGTCGCTGACTTCGACGGTTGTTGACTTCACCGTTCAGACTCAATTCTTCTCCAGTATCAGTTGGCGGAGAAATAAAACGTGATGGAAGTAGTTGTGAGAAATGGCGGACTGATCAAAATGTGGAAAACGACAACAACAGATTACAACAGATGCTTCCTGGAGACACCGGTAGATGGCGTTGGTGCAGAATTGTGGAACAGGCCAACGTAAAACTAGATGGAAAACCAAAACGAAAAAACCAGCTAAAAACATGAAAGACATCACTATTTTAACCAACCCTTAACATATAGCGCACAAAAACACGTCATCCTGTGAGAATTCTATTTCGGAAAGAATCCAGATTAGACCACTGAACTAATTAACAAAGTGGCTCTGTTGCCAATTGATCCGATATAACAATTTGTTATGATTAACAATGGGTATGCCAATTTCCGATTTACATGTTCAAGTTGTCAATATGTGTTTTAATAAATAATGTGTATTTCCTATTCTGAATTTAAAATGACAAATATTTGCCAATCATTTCTGATTAGATTAAAAAACCTTAATTGCCTGAATTAAGGTTTTCTAATCTAATCAGAAATGATTGGCAAATATTTGTCATTTTAAATTCAGAATAGGAAATACACATTATTTATTAAAACACACATTGACAACTTGAACATGTAAATCGGAAATTGGCACACCCAATGTTACGCTTAGCTCCCTTGCTGTTATATATCCGGCGATAGATTACAGATCATTCGCACCCTGAGGATTGATGTAAACCAACGTTTCTCAAACGGTGGATCGTGATCCCCTGTAGGACAGGGACGCGAATTGCTTCCCAGGGGGTTCGTGAGTGGGTTCCCGGGGGTCTCGAGACCTCTGCCAATGTCAGTTTATAGAACAGCTTTCATTTCCCATCCGTAGCCATATCAATATAAAGTAAGACTTTTATACATGTGTATGTATATATATATATATATATATATATATATATATATATATATATATATATATATATATATATATATATATATATATATATATATATATATAAACAAGAGTACATTAAAGTTCCTCTTCAACAATCAGAAGAAAAAAGAAAAAACATTTCCCAGAAACTCGTTACCACTTCCCAGTGCACAATGGTGACGCGAAACTGGCGCATATGTTTCTAAAAGAAGTAGGTGTTATACAGATCTCTCGCAAGGTTGTCCTTAAACGATTACACAACACGTCGCATTCCTTTCCTGAACATTCAGGCGATTAATGTGTTACCTTGAACCAGCGTCACGGAAATAAAAACAGTTAACATCGGGAAACCGCACACACGCGTTGACACGTGCGCACTGCAAGTCTCGCGGGAAGTGCTAGGCGTATGTTTAATTCAGTTTCGGTTTCGAAGCCGTTGAGCAGTTCGCGAGATTTGTCGCCCGCAGTCGGGAGTGTGACGCGAGCGGCGACAGGTCCGTCGACTGGCGGCAGTGATACGACAACAAAGGCGCGGCTCACGCGGTTTCGTCCGTGCTCCTTGTTCGTATCGATTCCTCGTTAGTCACTACATGAATGCGAATTTGTAAAGCGATTGTGGAGACGCGGAAGTGAGCGCGACGCGGAGGAACGGACGAGAGAGAAAGAGGCGTGACGACGGACGTGTCTGATTGGAGATGTTTGTCGCTTAGCGTCGTACTAATTACCTCATTTCGTCGCCTTTGTGTGCGTCGTTATTGTGTCATCACGAGCGTCGTTAGCGTCATCGTTATGATTGTTTGTCATCGTCGTCGCGTCGTCGTCATCGACGTAATTAAAGTCGTCATCGCTACGATGTCCTTCATTGTTGTCTTTATCATCGTCGTCATCGTCGTCATCGTCGTCGTCGTCGTCGTCGTCGTCGTCGTCGTCGTCGTCGTCGTCGTCGTCGTCGTCGTCGTCGTCGTCGTCGTCGTCGTCGTCGTCGTCGTCGTCGTCGTCGTCGTCGTCGTCGTCGTCGTCGTCGTCGTCGTCGTCGTCGTCGTCGTCGTCGTCGTCGTCGTCGTCGTCGTCGTCGTCGTCGTCGTCGTCGTCGTCGTCGTCGTCGTCGTCGTCGTCGTCGTCGTCGTCGTCGTCGTCGTCGTCGTCGTCGTCGTGTGTGTGTGTGTGTGTGTGTGTGTGTGTGTGTGTGTGTGTGTGTGTGTGTGTGTGTGTGTATGTGGTGTGTGTGTGTATGTGGTGTGCGTGCGTGCGTGCGTGCGTGCGTGCGCACGCGCGTATGTGTCAATGCTGTAAACAAACTGTACTACGTTCTCAATTCGTGACCTTGACGTTATACTCCACCGCAACTAAATCAGACACCAAAGAGACCTTCATGCAGTCGTTTTTACAGGAGTTCTACGAACAATCAGACACCAAGCCGGTATTTAGAAATGCCTCTGCCCTGGAGCAGGAATTCTTGGAAGAACAATCAAAGACCTGGCGGACGTTTGATTGACTGGCCGCCCGTATCGCCTCCATAGCGGGTGTTTCTTCCTAGAACAATCAACTGTGGAACTGGAACGGACCTCTGAAGTGTGTCAGTGCAGGACATCAAACAATCACCAAGTACGAACTATTCTCAGTCGGTCTCTAGTCCATCAGTTGCTCCCCACGAGGGCATACCCCCTTCCCTTCCCAAGCCGGAGCGTCCTTCCAAGAGTCGTTTCCCGCGAGTGGGATGACATTACTAGGACCACTTCGCTAATAGCATCTTAGCCCGCTTACACGCCTCAGGCTGACGCGGAGACGCGACAACTGGGCCTCTCTCACTCACGATCAATCCGTCGCACTTGCAACGTGCAGCCGAAGGCGTCGTTTTGTAGACGTTAATTATTTCTGTGTCTCGCAATTGGATATCTCCTCGACAAAGAGCTTTGTAAAGAGGTGCCTATTATTAGTGTAATCATTCGAGAAAACGCATCTTCGTGCGGCGTCGCGTCGGTGACACGTGAAGGGAACGTTCGTGAGTCGATCAGTTGGACCGCCTTGTGGGTTCTTGTCGATAATTTTTTGTTATTTACTACAAGAGTTCTTAACTGAAAAACTACGCCGCTATAAACACTGAACGGAAGTACTAACGAGACAGTTCTGAAGACGATACGTAAGGATTGTTGTTCATGCAAAAACTTGAGATACATCAACGCATTTTCTTCTACGCCCCCATTAGTCTCACAAATCAAGAATTGGGCAGTCCGGATGTAAAAGCCGAGGTTTTCGTAATCGATTGCGTAATGTAGTTGTATGTAAAAAGATACACATGTCAACAATTGGTTGTGCAAATGTGAGGTTGCTTGTACGAAAAACAACATCTGATAGAGTAATCGCATGTATTAATAACAATATTGCAGATGTGTCATTTATCTTTTTGTAAATATGTAATGTAAATGTGTATACATGAACACGTTATATATGACCAATGTGTCCATAAGCACACACGGACACAATGTCGGGCACGAATGTGCAAATAACAAAATCATACACAAAAACACTCCAGTTACGGCCATGTATAAATATGATAATTACACACATGATACCGAAATGTATATTTATACACAAGTTTCAATATTACACATACGAATATGACAATTACACCTTTAATTGTCCAAGTGCAAAAGTTGTGCATAGCAAATGTAAATGCTGATTTATTCGAGTCTTCATAAGACCTTTTGTTTGGTGGAATTATTCAAATTGCGCTGTAAGCGATTGGTCAGTTTTTAGCACTGGTGTGTTCTACACTGGTTTACTTTACAAAGTTCAATATATATATATATATATATATATATATATATAAATATATACACGTACATAAGCATATGCATTTTTATACATATGTATTTTCATAATATATAAATATATATATATATATATATATATATATATATATATAAATTTGTATCACACATATTACAACATATATATATATATATATATATATATATATATATATATATATATATATATATATATATATATATATATATATATATATATATATATATACATAGGTGTTGTAATATGTGTTATACAAATTTAGGAATTGAAAACAAACACAGGATTCAAACTAGACATATAGGCCGAAGTTCAGTGTGTAGGAACAAGAGGAGACGACACAGGTATTTGACACCGCCATCAAACAGTTGGAATTAGGTCGTCGTTTGAAGAAAGTCAATCAATAAAGGAGAACACGAGCAAC
>CBDHHR010000347.1:12500-17500 GCA_965263245.1 Metamycoplasmataceae bacterium
ATATATCAAGGTCTACTAAACGGCCATAAATCAAAAGTTTCCGCTGAACAAGTTCTGAGTCAGCGTCATTGGCATTGGAAATTTCTCTCTACCCCAGATTTCTCTCTACCCCAGAAATCGATGATGTGACAAGGACGGAACAAAATACCCCTCGTCATTTTTTATACAGATATACAACTGGATATACACCACATACAACTCGCTAGCTATGACGTAAAAGAATTCTGCACAATTTCAAGCGGCTGAATAAAAACAATTCTAGGTCGACATGTTCGGGCTTACTCAATCAATTGCATTGAATGGCCTCATATTGGGTGTAACACGTGGCGCCGCCTGCTGGTAATGTGTCGAATTCGTTTGCCGCCCTTGTTTCTTGACATGAACGTGGACCAGTAAATCAAAGCTCATTATCCGAGTTCATTACTAATATCACCGGCCTTCCGTGAGACTATAATGTCCATCACACATCATGCATTAATTATCCATGAAGACGATACCTTTGGCATGATCCTAATTAGGTAGGCAGGTATATTTCCACACACCTGTGAGAATATACCGTTAAAACCACTTCTTCAACTGATGATAATTTTAAAAATAAATGCTAATCTTAAGACGGAAGGCACTCACTAGTACCATCACAAAACGGGATCTGAGGCCGTAGATTCAAAACCTCCATGCGCCAATTTCATCTGTTTACGTACAGAAGACGCGCCAAGCGGCGGCGAAAGACAAATGATGTGGGGTCGGATTCTAGACAAATGCCAAAGACACGTCGGGTCCGGATGACGTAACAAGCTCACTAGGTTGAATAACCAAAGCTCAACGTCTCGGGTCGCTTTCAGTTTTTGCAGCCGTTTACAAAACAACCCCCAGAGGAGTTGCAGACGGATTCTAAAATTGTCCAACAAATCTATTCGTAGGCATTCCCAGACAGGCGTGAAATGGCATTGAAAACAAATTAACTTCAAGTTGGATAAAGGTATTGTTGCATACATTTGGGAGCATAGATGGTAGGCCGTAGATCTACGGTTTGTTTATGTGTAATACGTAGTGATATTATTTACGTTATGCATGTAACTTGTAACATTAAAATGCCTATGACACGGTTAGTCGTGTTATTCTTAGAAAGCACGTTTAGTTATATGCAACTCATTCAGTGTATACCGGGACGACAAAGTACAATGCAATGTTCATGTCATGTTCATG
Organism: Metamycoplasmataceae bacterium; assembly: GCA_965263245.1. Taxonomy (GTDB): domain Bacteria; phylum Bacillota_I; class Bacilli_A; order Mycoplasmatales; family Metamycoplasmataceae; genus DT-68. Next base: position 13,707 of record CBDHHR010000347.1, read on the forward strand.
TTCATAGTGTTGCTTCTTACAATTTATCAGGAATATTACTGATCTTACCACAATAAAATTCGACACTGATCGGTGAGTTTTGAATAACATCAATAACTTCACATATAAGGGTTCGCAATGTGTTTACGGTACGCAAACAGTCTATGCAAACACATGCTTCGTCACGAACCGAACAAAAATACTCAAACAACAGATTGATCGATTGTTGTGCCGTTGTGCGTTCAGCGTTTTAATTAAACAGCTGCAAACGTTATCTGTGCGGAAACGGCAATTTGTTAATCGTTTCACACTCATCTGTCAAACGTTATCGGACGATGAACTTTGGTCAACAAATCGTTGTTATTGTAATCACCAGAGGCGCCACCTGTCCTTCCACGGGTTGCATCGATCGCTACTCTTCGTGCGCCAAGGTTTGCCGTCTGCAGTTGCTATCGACGGTGAACACACACGTGTGGATGTGAACACACACACGTGTGGATGTGAACACACACACGTGTGGATGTGAACACACACACGTGTGGATGTGAACACACACACGTGTGGATGTGAACACACACACGTGTGGATGTGAACACACACACGTGTGGATGTGAACACACACACGTGTGGATGTGAACACACACACGTGTGGATGTGAACACACACACGTGTGGATGTGAACACACACACGTGTGGATGTGAACGGTGGCACAGTTAGTGTCTTACTCAATTATATTTGCTGCTCCAATTCTATTCTGCCTACACACTCGCAATTATTTTTTCGGCTATAGAGAAATCGAGGCTGATATAACAGGAAATACTAGGCATTTCGTTAAGTGGCACATTGCTGTTGATTAGGATTCCCGGAATCAGTGGATGTGGTGGTGTCAGTTTGTGTAAAAACGTCCAGCTGCAAATGTTTTGGTCCCCATGTATCACTTTGAATGTTAGCATAACAGAACGTGTAATTTGCCACAGTTTTTATTTTGTTAAATTAGTATGCTAACACTTAAGACGGAGGCCGATAGACGTACGAGTGCCGCGCGGATATGAGCACAACGCCGCCTGGTCAAGATAAGACGGTCGACTGTGTATCATCAAGCGAAGACACGGCTGATCCGGACATCAGAAATAAAAAACAAAGATGAAAACGAATAACACCATAGGCTTACAAAACACACTTTGTTTATATGATGGCTATAGGCAATCAAGCAATAATTTAACTATGGAATACTGAAGGTAACAAGAGTGAACAAAGTCCTCAATATCGTTGACCTACGAGACTTCAGTGCCGTTCTAGCAGACAGGATGTTTTCATTATTACTAAGACTAACGCGAACAACTTGTATAACTATTGTATATTATGATATTCGTATCTCACTGAAAAACGTAATTGTTTCTTCGCTTCGCGCGTGTCTACCTTAGTTCAACATCTATACACCTAAAGCGCCAAACACTAACACTTTCCTAGAAACGACAGGAATGTTTTTCGTTCCGTACATCACCGAAAAGTCAATTTCGTGGAATTCGATCGATCCCGGAAATAAAAATCATCGAATTCGCCTTGTGCCCGGCAAGCCGTGAAGGTTTGCCGAAGAGCTAACCACATAAATGTTACGGCTTAGCAAAAAGCAACCGCGGCGCTAGCAAATGCCGCATGAAGAAAATGGTGCCGTCTGACCTTCCAATCAGTGACGCCGTGACAGCGGTCAAAGAGCAAAATGATTACGCCGCGAAAAATGACAGTCTAATCTGTGGGGAATACCACGGCGAGAAGTTGACTTATGTTGACATACACCGCTTATGCGTTTCCTGTGCGTTTAAAACACCACAAAGCGTTCCCTCAGTATTTGTCCCAGGTGTTAAAGGTCAAATCCTTACGGAGTCTCTTTTTGGCTGTGAGCGCGAAGCTTATCTTCTGTTGCTTGGTTCAAGTACAACAGGGATTTTCACTCCCCGTGGACGTGGACTAGTTAACGTTCAACACCAAGCACTAAGGCGCCTCCTCATCAAAGGAGGCACGTGGTGCAGTTAGGAACGAGCGAAAATGCCAGAAAGGCAGCGAGGGATTATCGACCACTAATCGCGTGTTTTTGAGATGAATTGTATAACGGTTCGGTGACATGATCACTGACAGCAAAAGGTTAAGGAGAAAAACTTAAGAAAAGACCAAGATACACAAAGAACACATGACACCTAGACAACTTCAATATATATATATATATATATATTTGACACATTTTGATTAATGGTGTTTAAATAAAATCTAAACTGACGAACTTTTTATTTAAACCAATCAAACACAACACGCGCCGCAACAGGTGGTTCAATTAATCCCTGCAGCATGACGTAATATCCAGAAGCAAAATGAATTGAATTTGAGTGACAAATCTGCCATTTCTGCAAACTTATATCTATTACAAGATTGGTATCTTTCCATAATCGCGCACTCGAAGTTTGCCTCAGTTGCACTAGCGATCTATCGGTACAAACTCATTTGGTGCAGTGATCGATCGCACAATATTGCCGTCGCAGACTCAGCGTAACCAGCGGTTCTATCGTCAAAGATGCAACGAGGCGAATAACAGTCCGGCATAAGAAGTTTGATGGAGAAAGCATCTCTGACCAATGGCTCGACGAGGTTGTCAGGTACGACCACAATAGGCATCAGTCGCCAGATGGCGCGGCAGTTATGAAATTTGTTGACGTTCTGTCGTGGAAGAATGTAAAAAAAGTAAAGGCAAGTTCTTATATAGCGCAGTATCCAGTCCTCAGAACCGTTCAAAGCGCTTTATACTTTACTTCCATGACAGACCTGTTCACTCAGACACCATCTCGGCTTCACTGGGAAGCATCCAGCCATTATGTTACAATTAGTGTGCGAAGGCTGCTCGTACACATATCCACCACTGTCTAAAACCAGGTACTCATTTATACAGCTGAGTGCAATGTAGAGTGAAAACACTTGCTCAAGGTTTTAACACCGCAGCACAGGATTCGAACCCGGGTTCGCGTAGTCGAGAGTCCGAAGCTCTACCGCTGAGCCATAGCGCTCCACATGCGTGCGTATACTGACGGAGTAATAAACACATTCACGCGCGCCCACGCACGCACAGACGCCCATACATGTCGCACGCACGCACGCACGCCAATATACATACATACAAACATATATTCATACATACATAACAACATACATACAAACATACATACGAACATACATACAAACATACATACGAACATACATACATATGCACGCACGCACGCACGCACGCACGCACGCACGCACGCACGCACGCACGCACGCACGCACACACCCAACCCACGTACGCACGCACGCACGCAAACACAATACACATACGTACACACGCACGCCCTAACTCATCCACAGCTGATACCTTCCAACATCTGCATTATGTCCAAAATAATAGAGGATCTGGTTTTCGTAAAAATGGGTTTACTCGGTACCGCTGTGCAAAGGACACGATCCCTTGAAAAAGGGTTATCATTTGCCTTGCACCACCAGTAGAAAAAACCACCTCCTCCCCGCTGTGTGGCGCAGTCCGCGCGTCATTATCTGGCGTACGTTAACACAATTGCCGAGTGATAAACGATCTGTCGTACAATTATAGTGCAAGTTTCAACTCTACTCAAGCGACGTGCAAGACAGTTTTAACAAGCGTCCACAAGTAGACTCTTGTTAACATCTTGTAATGTCGTACTTTATTATTTGCAACGGATGTGTTTAAGGCATATACACCTACGCATGTGTTTCCTCCCCGTAAGGGATGCGACCACATCATATAATCTGTTTT
>CBDHHR010000348.1:0-12545 GCA_965263245.1 Metamycoplasmataceae bacterium
TCATGGATCGAAGTCTCCATTTTTCCTATAGCAACAGTCTGAAACATGAGGTTTCTTCATCACATGGGGTATGGGCCTTACTTACACCCTTGACTTCTTGCAACTACCATACTTTGTTATCGGTACTGCAGTCATCAACATATTCTACACTAACCTCAACAAGAGTTATAATTGTTGTATTTAACTTGATGACCTGGTAGAACTGGCCAGTATGATACTGCCAGCGAGAAACATGCTATCTGCCTTCTTCTACAACCCACATGTAAGTCTTACGTCTTATTTATGTGACTTGGATATTAATCTATCTTTGTTTGCCAACCAAGATGCACGACATTTACGAAGAAAGAATTCATATTCCTGCTTATGTACATGTATGTATGTATGTATATATATATATATATATATATATATATATATATATATATATATATATATATATATATATATACATGTATATATATATATACATATATATATATATATATATATATATATATATACACATATATATATATATATATATATATATATATATATATATATATATATACACACACAAGTAGTTCAATGCATTTATAAAATATCACAAAACCAGCTACATTTATGAAATGGAATCAATATGTGTGCACACAACATGTAGTGTTTGCATAAGTAACACCAGCAGGGTATGAACCTGCCACACACACCACTGAACCGATATTACCAAAAACTGTGCAAGTGGTTTATAGAAACATTTGACAGTGCTTTTGCGTTAAAACACTGTATTCTAACTGCAATCAGTCACAACTGTAATGCTAGAAAATGAATATACATGATACATAATTAATAGTACACTATCTGTAAAAGCATGCACAAACTCATTTTTCAGGAAAATATTGCTACCCCTGGTAATTGTGTTTTTGAACTCTTCATATCGCGTCACTAAGGCTGCCCAACAGCCAATTTCAAAGACTGTTTTTGCCAGAAAAATTTCAAAACAAGTATAATTGTTTCCTACAAGCATTAGTTTTTAGTGACGGTTATTAAACCAGAATATGTTGCATCGTCTAACAATATCCAACATTTTCTTAAGTTCGTTATCTTCAATCAATTTTCGTTAGGTGTGCGAGCGTGTGTATGTGCAGTCTATTTGTCTATGTGTTTCTAGTAATGATAAATGTATACACAATCCTATGTTTTATATAATAAAAAGGAAAATATGTAAGTTCAAGATAAGTTCGATGTTGTTGTTATGTGACGTAGTGTTTGAAATAGTTGTTTTCTTGATGCAGGTACTTTGTCACGTATTGTGCACACGTATGAAAGTGTGGTGATGTACGCGATTGTACTGATTGGGTAGTAGTATTTGTATTTGCTGTGTTTCTTAAGTATTAAGAAAAATATTAATTTAACATTAATGAATATCTCATTGAAAAGATTACAACCAAACGTTATACTAGATAACATATAGATGTATAAATAAACGCAAACAAATTTTAACAAGTATCTTAACATTGAATGATCGCAGTTATTTATTCATACATTGCACGTATTATTGTTAATATATCAAAGTTGCATTTATTGAGTTATTGACGATTAAAGACATAGCAGTATATTTAAATAGTAAAAATGATTGTATCTTAGCTATAGATGTATAAATAAACGCAAACAAATTTTAACAAGTATCTTAACATTGAATGATCGCAGTTATTTATTCATACATTGCACGTATTATTGTTAATATATCAAAGTTGCATTTATTGAGTTATTGACGATTAAAGACATAGCAGTATATTTAAGTAGTAAAAATGATTGTATCTTAGCTATTTACTATGAGTAAAATAGTTATTATTTAATGCATGCTATTAACTCTTTCACAATTTAAAATAGTTCCAGCATTTGTGTAACTTTCAATAATATAGTTTTCCGTACGTGCCAAAAAATTACTAAAGCTTATCGTGAAGCTGAGATGTTGTGTACGATTAAAACAAAACAAAATGTGTTTTAAAGTTAAACATTAAAAGCCTTGAATTTAGTTAAATTAATATTTTTCTTAATACCTTAAAATAACAGTCAATGTTAATGTCACACATTAACTGTTTGAAAGAAAAACTTTGAAAAACAAAATGAGAGGGAATGAGGAAGTGGGAGACACTGGGTACATAGCCTATAGTACAATATAATGCACTACTGGGGCCAGAGATACCTCATTGGTTGCTCCTCATAACGTTACCTGGCAAGGTTGGTCACAATCCAAACTCCCTCACAACTGACCGACTTCCGCCGGAAGTGTTCCTATGGGAGGGAAATACCTAGCCCAAACCCCGGTGCGCCAGACCGGTTGTGACCCTCCATAGTGCGAGCGTCACTGGTATCCCCTTCCCCCACGTGCGGTCGAAACACTCAGTCAATGAAGGTAGCCATTTTATGTGCTTATAAACCAATGTCCAGCCTTAGCTGGTGACATTGCGGTGTCAACTTGTAAGACACGTAAGCTGATATATCTGACGTGATTTATGTTGTAGCATTACATTAATACTGTGCTTATATGTTATGCTATATCATATGATATATCAAACATGTTAACATGCATAAGTATAATTGTTAATGTTGACTTATGCAGATTCATGGTTCTATAGCGGAAGTTGAGCAACAATATGGCGCACACATCGCCGACATTTTCTCCTTCATAAAATTAAATAAGGCATTATTTTTAAACGCAGATACATAATACAGTACCTTCTACAGTAAATAATATTAACTCGCATTGATATACGAGAATTTATAATTTAAGATAATAAACAGAGGTGGATTAAAACCTATTTGTTATTTTATTTAATAAATAAATACAATGCTTACCTACGATTTATATCGACGCAAATCAGCAAGTAGATCCATTCATTACATATCAAATATGTTGCCAAATAATGTTTTGATTAATGAGAAATGGATTATCTGTGTAATTATATTCACAGTAGAACGACGCTAACAGCTATGCATAATGATAATAATGTTTGTCTTCCGTAATGCCTTGCTGGTTTGACTATGCCAGTTAGCAATACAGCATGTCGAGACTGTACCACATGGCAATATATGTAATGTACTACCAACAGTTGCCGTTCTAAATAACACAACAACATTACACACATAGCCTACCTTAAAACAATTGTCTGTAGCAATCGTCGCTCTCTTTTTTGGCGTCTAGTTGTATATCCCAATGTCTGATGACTGCCAAACTGCAACATGTGCAGCTCATTCGAGACCAACTGTCAAACCACGTAGAGCGTCAAATGTGTATTGTTTGCCGAATATCATACGATATGCTGCACCCGACCGCACAAGAACCATCCATAAACACGTGAAGTTGGTCTTGTACTGAAAACCGGGAGAACTGCATTTCGACTACAACTGCATTTCGACAAATCCATGCTTTCGATCGAACGCTTAAGTCATTTGTTTGTACTGTCATGTTCAACGCGACAGAGGTTGCTAATTATTCGTTGTCAATCAGTATTTCTTGCGCGGGACCAAGAACATACCATTGTCGGAGGCCGCACGTCAGTCTAAGAATGTCCACGGCAGTGAAGCATTGCATTGTCTGTGTTAAACTGACAATGAAACATGACAGGTATTACACACTGACAGGACAAAATAAGTTTGCCTTGAAAAGCACAAGTAGCTTCGCTCTTGTTATCGAATGTGCAATTATCCATGACCGTACCGAATTGCGGCTTAATTAGAATGACGGGAGGGTTGAAAAGGATTGGTGGATGAAAGTATGGAGGAAGAGGGGTGTAGAGGGACAGTGAGAATGGAAATAGTAGAGGATAGAGAAAGTGATGGAGTGGGAGAGGAAGAGGGCGAGGGGCCGCCAAGCAGGGAGGAAGGGAGAAAAGGTTGAGTATTTTTAAAGGAAGGGATAGGGAGAGGTAAATCGGAAGGGAGACAGACAAAGTGAAACAACCTCACAAACTTGTTCACTCTGACACATTGTGCATCAGAACGAAAAAGGTTGCAGCGCTACTCATTTGTGCATTTCATTTATCTATTTGCTAAAAATGGACACTGGACGGTTTAAATAATAATAAAGGTTTTACATAGCGCTAATTCCCGCAAGAAATATACTAAATGTATATTAATAAATATAAATGTAAATTATATAAATTAATATAAATTATTTTTTGGGTTTTAAGATGTACTAGTAAACCTTTGTATGTAAATTAAAAAAATTAATTTTAAATTAATTAAGCACTGCTTTTAAGATGTATGGTACTAAAACTTGGTATGTTAATTATATAAATTAATATAAAATTAAAACCTTTACTAAAACTGTGTACGTAAATATATATATATATATATATATATATATATATATATATATATATATATATACATATATATATATATACATATATATATATATATACATATATATATATATATATATATATATATATATATATACATATATATATATATAAATCTATAAATTCATCAAAAACTAAAAAGAAATTATAAAGCAATGTCCGTCATTTCAAAACAATTTGAATTAATTGAAATGTCTAATAAAAAGATGTCTTTAAACACTTTCTAAACATACATAATGTCCCGGATGCACGAATGTTCACAAATAATTCATTCCACAGTCGAGGTGCTGCTGCGCCAAATCACCAATACACTTCTTTATAATGGTATTCTATATACGGGATTAGATAGATGGGTGATATTAGCACTAACAAACATTATTCTGATGATGCAGAGAGGGGGTGGAGGGAGGGAAGGAGAGGGGTGAAGGAAGGAGAGGGAGAGAGGGGAGACTGAGGGGTGAGATTAACGGGAGAAAAAAGAGAGCGTGCTTTTATGTGTAAGAGATTGTGTTGTGTGGATATATGTTGTCATCGTCACATTATTTGACTATATTATCATAGACATTACCGATAGAATCAAGTTTCTTACTGCTTTTAGAGCAAAAATATAGTATATTTAAAGATAACTTCCAACAATCATCAAATGCGTGCGCAGCGTACAATAACATTATCACGTCACGTAACCTCTTGCCTATCACCGGTGTGTCCATAAAAGATGGGATATGTTTGATATAGCAGATATGATGGCGCCCATACGTTACCATTATATTTATAAATACTGTTGGCAAAGGTTATGCTTGACGAAGGTCACGTGCAGCAATTGATTGTCACGTACACAAATCGCAACGTAACGGCGGTGGCGGTGGCGGTGGCGGTGGCGGTGGCGGTGGCGGTGGCGGTGGCGGTGGCGGTGGCGGTGGCGGTGGCGGTGGCGGTGGCGGTGGCGGTGGCGGTGGCGGTGGCGGTGGCGGTGGCTGAGCGAGTTGGAAGATGATCGACAAAACAAATTACTGAACACCTGCAAGAGAGACGGGAAGTTCACAGAGGAATAAGGGATGCGGCTAAGTGTCCAAATATAGAAAAGAAAGGGAGATGTGCATGATCCGTGAAAACATTGAGGCACTACGTTGCTAAGCCATATGTTGAAGTTGCTGGAAAGAATGTGGATGGCAGAATAAGAGCAATAGTGTAAGGGGAAATCGGTGAAGAACAGCTGGAGTTTAGACAAGGAAGAGGAACGACGCATGGGGTGCTTGCTCTGAGGTAGTTAGTAGAGAAGAAACTGGAAGGACAGGAGGATATGGCAATTAGATTCATATATCCGGAGAAGGCCTAGGTTACAATCCCAAGAGAAATGACAATGGGAACACTGAGGTGGGTGGGAGTCCCAGAGGGGGAGGTCAGGTTGGTGGAGGGGACGTGTGAGGACGCGAAGAGCAGGGTGCTGTGGGAACCCGGAGTGTCAGGAGAATCCAAAGTGAGTGTTCAGTTAAAAGAGGTAAAGGTAAGTTCTTATATAGCGCAGTATCCACCTCAGGATTGCTCAAAGCGCTTTACACTTTATTTCCCTGGCAGTCCTATTCAATCAGACACCATCTCTGGGAAGCATGCAGCCACATGCTTCAATTAATGCGCGAAGGCTACTCGCACACATGTCAATCACTTGTCTATTGCCAGGTATTCATTTATACAGCTGAGTGAACTGGAGCAATGTAGAAGGAAAACAATTGCCCAAGGTTTTAACACCGCAGCACAGGATTCGAACCCGGGTCCTCTTAGTTGAACCTGATGGTCTAAAATGGACTAGTGTTTCCCAAAAAATACGGCGTTTATACAGGTACAAAAGAAGCCGATAAAAAGACTTCGGGGAAAGTTATTTCTAATTGCGAAAAATTGGTGACTATATAGCAGGATGGAATTATCATTTAGGGGGAAGTATCACCATGCAATCTGTGCTGTGCAGCTCCATTTGGCACATAGGGAGTCTTAACTCAGTACCAAACAAGGTGGTTAAAAATTGGCCTTTCCATTTCGGAACAGTAAACCCGACGCTTTGAAAAGAAAATCACTATTAAACACATTTGCGGACGGAGGTCTTAATATTGTAGATATTAGAACTAAAATAGAATCTTTATTTCTGCAATTAATTAAGAGCATAACGCCAATGTATTGGCTGGGTATACACCTCAGAGCATCTAGTTCTGTTCCGCCTTTACCCACCTTAAATGTCATGGTGCTGGTTCACGTCCGGGTAATCTAGCGAGAGAGACAATCAATCGATGCCATTTTGACGACCTTCAATGTTATTAGTAAGATCATTTCTTTCAAATAAAACCATTACTTAGAACTGTATCAGCTTAGAACATGTTCAATGCGATTCTTTGTAGTTTGATTTGCTCGGCGCAACATGTTCGTCACATCCCATAATCGTTCGACGGACAGCCACGCGTGCTCGGACAGCCGGTCTCTGCCACGTCCCACGAACGTCGCCCGGTACAAAATTACGCAACAGGAACGGGAGCGCCACCTACCGATGTCGCTTCGATCACCGCAGCAACTTGTCTCTTGTTTCGGCCGGCCGCATCTATTCACACCTCGAAGTGTTGACCCAGGGAATATCATCGGGCAACAGGATCGTGTTTACAAACACGCCGAACGCTGATATAACAACGTGTGTGTGTGTGTGTGTGTGTGTGTGTGTGTGTGTGTGTGTGTGTGTGTGTGTGTGTGTGTGTGTGTGTGTGTGTGTGTGTGTGTGTGTGTGTGTGTGTGTGTGTGTGTGTGTGTGTGTGTGTGTGTGTGTGTGTGTGTGTGTGTGTGTGTGTGTGTGTGTGTGTGTGTGTGTGTGTGTGTGTGTGTGTGTGTGTGTGTGTGTGTGTGTGTGTGTGTGTGTGTGTGTGTGTGTGTGTGTGTGTGTGTGTGTGTGTGTGTGTGTGTGTGTGTGTGTGTGTGTGTGTGTGTGTGTGTGTGTGTGTGTGTGTGTGTGTGTGTGTGTGTGTGTGTGTGTGTGTGTGTGTGTGTGTGTGTGTGTGTGTGTGTGTGTGTGTGTGTGTGTGTGTGTGTGTGTGTGTGTGTGTGTGTGTGTGTGTGTGTGTGTGTGTGTGTGTGTGTGTGTGTGTGTGTGTGTGTGTGTGTGTGTGTGTGTGTGTGTGTGTGTGTGTGTGTGTGTGTGTGTGTGTGTGTGTGTGTGTGTGTGTGTGTGTGTGTGTGTGTGTGTGTGTGTGTGTGTGTGTGTGTGTGTGTGTGTGTGTGTGTGTGTGTGTGTGTGTGTGTGTGTGTGTGTGTGTGTGTGTGTGTGTGTGTGTGTGTGTGTGTGTGTGTGTGTGTGTGTGTGTGTGTGTGTGTGTGTGTGTGTGTGTGTGTGTGTGTGTGTGTGTGTGTGTGTGTGTGTGTGTGTGTGTGTGTGTGTGTGTGTGTGTGTGTGTGTGTGTGTGTGTGTGTGTGTGTGTGTGTGTGTGTGTGTGTGTGTGTGTGTGTGTGTGTGTGTGTGTGTGTGTGTGTGTGTGTGTGTGTGTGTGTGTGTGTGTGTGTGTGTGTGTGTGTGTGTGTGTGTGTGTGTGTGTGTATAATAAATACATCGCGTAAGGTTCTCATTTCGATGTCTATTATCGTATTTGGCCGACAAACAGCATTATTTATTAAATATTTAGAATAGTCGATGTTTTCCACACACAAAAAATCTATGTCCCCTGGTTCCATGTCATCTACGTCACGGCAACTTTGATGCCAGAGTCTGAAGAACTACCACATCCACGTGGAATCACAATTATGTTACCGCCATATCTGCACATTGGAAACAACACAAACACCGTTGTTTTTTTCTGCGTTTTACGCGAAATATTCGACATTTCAGGGCAGGAATCAGGTGAGTAGGTTTATTCCATGTCCTCTACGAACGGTCCGCCCCGCATGCTATACAGGGCAGACAAATAGACTTATTGATAATCGTGTTAAGTGGTGTCAATCAAATCAATCAGAAATAGCATACGCTAGTTAAGCTCACGACAGACATAATATTGGTCATGACTCGCATGGCACGTCATCTACGTCACAGTCATCTACGTCACATATTTGTCGTGACGGAGATGACATGGTGCGTGACGTAGATGACAAACGTAGTTGTAAGTAAAATAAAACGGTGGCAGGATTAGCTGAAATTGGATAATTATCATCTTTGAGAAATTAAATTAATATCTGATGATATTTTCTTTAGAAAGAAAGAAATTGATAAGAAACCATACACATAAGTTGCAGCTAACAAGCAAACATGCGTGCAGCATCGAAGTAGGTGCAGTTGGAGAAGCAACCAAATGTCTTCGCGTAGTCATCAAGCGAAATTCCTTCGATCACCAAGCAGCTTCATTGAACACCCTCAACCCCACGACCCAATGAACGTGGTCAAAAGAATGCTCTGCAAGACCGAGCAAAGGCGGACAGACAGACTGGCAAACTGACAGAAAGTCTAGCCGCCTGAAGGAGAACATCTCAACGCAGCAAGAAGCGCTATAATGGGTTGATATGGACGCTACAGGACAACGGCATCTATCAGAAAAAGAAAAACAGATTCATGAATGCGTCATCGCGAAACACAAAAATGTGTTCACAGGATTCCGTTTCATAATGCCCTTACAGTGGAGCTGGGGTCGAAATATCATAGTAACTGCTACTGTACTAATCAGATCACCAATAGACTGACTACGGGAAAGACATTGCAGAAGCATCGACTGCTGGATTATAGACGACTCGCATTCGCCTGCTAATCGTGAAAAAGGCACGAAGTAAACGCCATTTTAGAGCATGACAGGTGAACAACAAGTAGGCAGGCGTATGTTAACCGTAGATTCTACTAGCGTAACAATTACAGTTACCTCACACATAACAAGCAAGATACCGTCACATCAATTAAATAAGTTGAGGAAAAAGAAACGTTTGCTTTCGGACACCATGATGATGTCATATAAAACATTGCGTTAGGCCCCCGATGAGCACGATGACATTGGCATGGGCTACACGCGGTGTTCTGCAGACACAGAAGAAGACCGCAACACATATGTACAGTGACGTAGTAGCATGGAGCTGATGAAAAAGACATCACTGAGAACATGTAATCATCATCAGCGGTCCATCGAAACGAGAATTACGTCTTTCAAACGTCTGTCATGTGTATCATGAGGTGACTCCAGAGCCCGATTATCGATCTGCAGATCTTGTTGCAGTGTGGGCAGTAGGTGCCAGGTGGAAGGATCTTGTTGCAGTGTGGGCAGTAGGTGCCAGGTGGAAGGATCTTGTTGCAGTGTGGCCAGGAAGTGCCAGGTGGAAGGATCTTGTTGCAGTGTGGCCAGGAGGTGCCAGGTGGAAGGATCTTGTTGCAGTGTGGGCAGTAGGTGCCAGGTGGAAGGATCTTGTTGCAGTGTGGCCAGGAAGTGCCAGGTGGAAGGATCTTGTTGCAGTGTGGCCAGGAGGTGCCAGGTGGAAGGATCTTGTTGCAGTGTGGGCAGTAGGTGCCAGGTGGAAGGATCTTGTTGCAGTGTGGGCAGTAGGTGCCAGGTGGAAGGATCTTGTTGCAGTGTGGGCAGGAGGTGCCAGGTGGAAGGAAGACGTGAAGATACTTGGACATCTCCATTGTCATTTCTCTTTTGCTTTTTCTCCGCCTCGTGAAGAAGATGATATGTCTCAACTTTGGCAGTTGCCTCACATATGCAACGGCGGCAAAGTGAATGGTCCGCAGGTTTTTCTTCCCAAGTCAATTTGGGTTTTCTTCATGTAATGTTTAGCAATGCATTAGATTCTCATAGGATACGATCTTCCCATAGGATACACAGAATCTTTCTAAGACAACTTTGGTGGAATTTCTTCATGGTTTTAATATGACATCGATATGTAACCCATAACGGCATAATAGACCATCACCTTTGTCTCTTCCATGAGGTTATATTATTAACATGAGTTGTGAGTGATATTGGTTTTGAAAATGTCACAGATATGAGTCTTTCTGAAAGTTAATGGTTGTGGAGTACTGCTGATACTGGCAAGCAGAGAGATGTTGTTCTCACCATGCTGCTGCTTGACTCAAATGTCTATTAGGACGTGCACGGTTAAACCTCAACATTCATTTAACATACAATTGTATAAACATTCATGTGAAATATGCGATTGTCTCGCATTTACTTAAAAGTGTTACTTTGCAAATAGGAGTCATTTATCAGAGAATGGATGACATTGTACAGTGTCGGTTTAATTTACACGCTAAGTGAATTTGTAGAGTCTCGGTGGCTAAGTAAGGTTTCACTATTGCCCACTTTGTTATACACACGTTAGCTTAAGGGAAATGGTAGAGGATAAAGAAAACGAGGAAGCGGGGGACGGAGATTGGGAGGGGCGGCCAGACAGGGAGGAAGGGAGATAGAAAATGTTGATTATTTTGAAAGGAAGGGGTGGAGAGAGGTAAATCAGTAGGGATGTAGACAAATAGAGACTGACAACCAGGTCACTCACCAACTTGTTCATTGTGCATCAGAACGAAAAAGGATTGCAGCGCAACTCTTTTATGAATTTCTTTCATCTATTTCTTAAAATGCACAAGGAACGGTTTAAATAGTAATCATAGTGGTATTCTAAATACGAGATTAGATAGCTGGGTGATTTTAGCACTAATAAACATTGTTCTTATGATTCAATGAGGGGGTGGAGGGAGGAAGGAAGGAGAGGGATAAAGAGGAGACTGAGGGGAGAGATTAACGTGAGACAAAAAGAGAATGTGCTTTTATGTCTAAGAGATTCTGTTGTACGGATATAATATATATATATATGTATATATATATATATATATATATATATATATATATATATATATATATATATATATATATATGTTGTCCTCGTTAGCTTTCTTGTTTTGTATTTATCTGCACCCACCTTCCGAAGAAGACTTTATATTATCATAGACATTACCGATAAAAAATGTTTCTTACAGCTTTTAGAGCAAACATACAGTATGTTTAAACATAAATTCCAACAATCACCAAACGCGAGCGCAGCGTACTCTAACATTATCACGTCACGTAATCTGTTGCCTATCACCGGTGTGTCCATAAAAGATGGGATCTGTTTGATGTAGCAGATAAGATGCCGCCCAAACGTTACGTTTATACACACTGTTGGCAAAGGTTATGCTTGACGAAGGTCACGTGCATCGATTAATTGTCACGTACACAAACTGCAACGTAACGGTTTTGGAAATTAATTTATTTTATATCTATTTTAATAATCCATTACTAATTAAAAAAAGTAAAAAAGGAAGATATTTAAAATATTTTGGAATCGCATTATGATTCAGCCTGCAACTGATTTAACACTAGATCGAAGGAAGCATAGACCTCTATTCCAAAGAGTAATACAGGAGCAGAAATAACACATACTCCCAATATTGGTATTTATTATTGGGGTAAAATGTAAATCAAGAACCAGATGATCGATGCTGGATAGGTTTTCTAGTAGGAGTAAATAATTAATGTAAACACACCACACACACACACACACACACACACACACACACACACACACACACACACACACACACACACACACACACACACACACACACACACACACACACACACACACACACACACACACACACACACACACACACACACACACACACACACACACACACACACACACACACACACACACACACACACACACACACACACACACACACACACACACACACACACACACACACACACACACACACACACACACACACACACACACACACACACACACACACACACACACACACACACACACACACACACCACACACACACACACACACACACACACACACACACACACACACACACACACACACACACACACACACACACACACACACACACACACACACACACACACACACACACACACACACACAACACACACACACACACACACACACACACACACACACACACACACACACACACACACACACACACACACACACACACACACACACACACACACACACACACACACACACACACACACACACACACACACACACATACATACACATACATATATATATATATATATATATATATATATATATATATATATATATATATATATATATACACACACATACACACACACACATACACACACGCACGCACGCACGCGCGCACAC
>CBDHHR010000349.1:0-8044 GCA_965263245.1 Metamycoplasmataceae bacterium
GTAACTTCGTCCAACAATTTGACTAAAAAAGTTTTCACAAATGGACTACAGTTTTACACATAGTTAATACATTCACACAAATGAGGTTTTATAATTCATGCAGCTGAACCAGCAACTGCATTCTCCATCCAATCAAATGCAGAAATCGTGCAGGACTGAATAGACCTAAACAATGACACGGTGCACACAACCCTGTATAGAAGGGACATCTCTGTCTACATGACACACTGCAGAGAAGGATGCATGTTGCAACTAAGATTAGGTGATATCTTGTGTAAAACACAATATACATCATCCAATAATAAAACATTTACGGGTTATGATGGCCAGGAGATCAGGTGAAGGACACAGCCTTATATCATATGCAACAATCCCAGAGATCGTAGCATTTTGAAAGGTACAAAGTCATTGTTATTGCCAAATTATATTACGCAGAACAAACTACGTCTGTGCTGACAGCTGGTCCACCAAAATCTGTTTAATTAAACAATCTTTACACAGTTTATTTTGACTGTTATCTCAAGCAAATGTCATGTCAATATCACGTGATGACATATGTTACTTTGATTGCTATCTCAAGCAAATGTCATGTCAATATCACATGATGACATATGTTACTTTGACTGCTATCTCAAGCAAATGTCATGTCAATATCACATGATGACATATGTTACTTTGACTGTTATCTCAAGCAAATGTCATGTCAATATCACATGATGACATATGTTACTTTGACTGTTATCTCAAGCAAATGTCATGTCAATATCACATGATGACATATGTTACTTTGACTGTTATCTCAAGCAAATGTCATGTCAATATCACATGATGACATCTGTTACTTTGACTGTTATCTCAAGCAAATGTCATGTCAATATCACATGATGACATATGTTACTTTGACTGTTATCTCAAGCAAATGTCATGTCAATATCACATGATGACATATGTTACTTTAACTGCTATCTCAAGCAAATGTCATGTCAATATCACATGATGACATATGTTACTTTGACTGTTATCTCAAGCAAATGTCATGTCAATATCACATGATGACATATGTTACTTTGATTGCTATCTCAAGCAAATGTCATGTCAATATCACATGATGACATATGTTACTTTGACTGCTATCTCAAGCAAATGTCATGTCAATATCACATGATGACATATGTTACTTTGACTGCTATCTCAAGCAAATGTCATGTCAATATCACATTATGACATATGTTACTTTGACTGTTATCTCAAGCAAATGTCATGTCAATATCACATGATGACATATGTTACTTTGACTGCTATCTCAAGCAAATGTCATGTCAATATCACATGATGACATCTGTTTACTTTGACTGTTATCTCAAGCAAATGTCATGTCAATATCACGTGATGACATCTGTTTACTTTGACATCTGTTTTAATGATTGCTATGACATGTGAATGTGTGGCAATTAACAAGTTACACATTTCTAGTGGAAATCACTGACAAAATTTGGAAACATATATTACCTAGCAACAATAAAAAGATGACAGTCTTCAACATAACAAAATCCAGACTTTGGAAACATATTTCAGTGGTTGAGATACCATGATACAGTTGACTCTATGCCACACAATCTAACTATAACAAATAGTCTGACTTCACACTTGTACTGTGGGTAAACTGCTTAATAAGGTACAGATGTTTCACGACACATTCTGTAGCATTATCAATAAACGATACAGTCACAAATAAACCATGTGCTATTGATTCAGCTAGACAGACAGGGTATTATGAGGAGGAAGGCAGCAACATATTTCTCTTGCCATTCAGAATAATCAATACAGCAGCAAACATAACCATTGTGATGGCAGCCAAAGTTGCAAGCCGACATAAATTACTAATCCTTCGTAACTGCTCCGAAGCCAAGACTGTCAGTAAAAAACACAATACGTTGGTCTGGCCTGTTGTATTACACAATGTTGTTTTTGTACCTGACAAATGCTGTTTTTAAACAAAGCACAATATCTGCCGCAAAGTTGCTACATGAACCAATCCCTCGTCAGCATTAGTAAGTATTCACTACAGTACACCGACATAAACATAACAAATATCACAAAATACTACAAATCCTCAAACATATGTGACAACATTTTGACTGATATTTACCTGTAGATCTGCCTGGTGGAAGTTTTCTGCACCTTTCTTTATTTCAATATGAATGAGCCACAATGTTACTCACTCCATAAGTTACAACATCTGATGGGATTTAAATTATTTCAAGAATGTAACAAAACGTGTAGTAGCTTATTCAAAAGTGTACAAATTCATAAACATTTCAGGACTCACCTGGGAAATTAGCACTACACAACGTCGATGATCGATACTTGATTCCTATCAGATTGTCGTCCATCGAGTGCATGCGAGTACGTGCATCGAGGACTCTAGAGGGCGCTGTCAACACATCAACCCAACAATCAGCGTACATTTCATATCACAGAATAAATGCTATGTTCAATGTAGCAAGTCAACTACCAATACTACTATTGTGTATACATGTATGTCTACTTTGTTTTTAAATACATTCATGCAGCTAGCATTCACGCAATCAATAATAATCTGTCCCATTAATTTACAGTTGTTTATGCCTACATGAATGAATGGGAGCACTGGCAGTATCCACAAGAAGTGACGAGGTGACAGGACCTGAAGGCAGCCATCTTCCCACAGGACAACATTGAGAAATCTGTAATACGAGCACTCACAAGCATAGACTGGCGACTCGTAACGCGTTCCAAAGATCGGCTCCTTCTTCGCTGACGGCGTCCGCGAGGCGCTCCGGGGATCGATCACCAACACTTCCGATTTCTTCTTTTCCAGTTCCCTCAGCATCACCTTGGCGGCGCCACTGTCGTCGGCCATCTTGTTCAGCGTCTCGATCTCCTTGACCATCTTCGGGTCGATTGGTTCCGTCTCTTCCGACACTTCGTCATCTTCGTCGACTATGTCGCCGTTGTTTGCCACTGGGGCGCCACCGTCAACAAGATCGGTGGACTTGCGACGTGATGGATGGCGACGTCGATGTTCACGAACTACAAGAACAGTGCAGGATTATAGTAAATGTTGTAATGTCAATGCATGATTGCAGAACAAGCTGTAATGGTCATGCATGATTACAGTAAATGTTGTAATGTCTCTGTGTGTGATTACAGTAAATGTTGTAATATTCGTGCATGATTGCATAGCATGTTATAGTAAATGTTGTAATGTCTCTGTTTATTACAGTAAATGTTGTAATGTCCATGCATGATTGCAGAACATGTTGTAAATTTGTAATGTCCATGCATGGTTATAGTAAATGTTGTAGTATCCATGTGTGCTTACAGTAAATGTTGTAATGTCCATGCATGATTGCAAAACATGTTGTAATGACCATGCATTATTACAGTAAATGTTGTAATATTCATGCATGATTGCATAGAATGTTATAATGGTCGTGCATGAGTATAGTAAATGTTGTAATGTCCGTGCTGCAGCCACTGACAGGCTATGGTCACAATCTTCCCCTTTGTAGTGTGCAGAAACAATATGTTCATTTACGTGTTCCTCATCGGTGAGTTTAATTGGAACAGAAAACAATGAATGCAACTTAACCTTTTTTAGCTGTTTTAACTTAATTTGTTGTTAACAAGCATTTGTGATCATTGCTAGCATAACATACATACTTAAATCATCCTGAATACGCTGAATATTGGTAAACGTGCTTCCTCTGTGGCTGCGCCAACAATTTGGACTCAACTCCCTATTGCGATTAAATCTTATAAAACTATAGACACCTTTCTTAAGAAATTGAAAACATATTTTTTTGAAATTGCTTTTCCACCAACAGATTTCGGTGGTTCCATGCTCCAATGACGACTTTTGCCCGACTAGCTAAATGATTTTGGTTGTTGCGTCTCTGAGCCTGAATATGTTGAAGGATTTAGGAGCTATAGAAGTTTTACAATTACTATTATTATTACTTGAGCTCGATGATAACCGACTGTTACATGTGGGCCACTAACAGCTGCGTACAGGTGTGTCATTAACATACAGGTGTGTCATTAACTGCGAATTATAACGTACGTAGTTCCGGGTAGGCTGCGGCCGGTTCTGGTGGGGCCGGCCAATCATCTCGCTCGATAGCCGGCACACGGTCGGCCTTCTGTGCATCGGGATAACGAGACAATCTGATTGGTTCCTCTTTATTCAGTGGGGGCGATCCTACGTCCTTCTTGATAACGGTTTTAGTTGTTGTAGTAGTTGTAGTTGTTGTTGAACCTGCACATAGAAGAGATCATGTCAGAATGTCCACTAGAAATGTCTTCGCTTGACCACCTGACTGACCAATGTGGGTTTTTGTAGAGAACAAGATTTTTACAAGGGCCAATATTGACCAACTGACTTAATGCAATAAAAATACCATCTACAGTAAGATGCCAGACAGACAGACAGACAGACAGACAGACAGACAGACAGACAGACAGACAGACAGACAGACAGACAGACAGACAGACAGACAGACAGACAGACAGACAGACAGACAGACAGACAGACAGACAGACAGACAGACAGACAGACAGACAGACAGACAGACAGACAGACACAGACAGACAGACAGACAGACAGACAGACAGCATCTAACATTTCACAATAGTGCCTGAGTCGACAAGTGATGATATCACACCTGATGGATTAGTTACTAGAGGGATCCTGTCGTCCCTTGTTGCCATACATTCTGCAAAGTCTCTTCTAAATTAGTAATTCATGGTTTTTTTATAAATATAATTTCAAAGCACAGGGGAGATTACTTACAGAATAACTAATATCACAAATATAGTAGATTTACAAATATAACCCAAGCCCCCCCTGGTGGCTCAGGTTCAAAATGGATCATGAATACTTCAATTTTATCTTCTCTGTGAATTTGTAAAGCAAATGTGCTGGTTATCTAATGCTTGGTCTTAACAATTAAAATAAAATGATATCAGAATGAGTGGAACCAACTCGTGAGTCAGTATCACTGCTTTACTCCTACACTTTGGAGCTGTCACCATGGCGACTGATACTGACGTCTTTATAATGTCACTGAGCTGTCTGAGTCCCACTGTCTGATAACTGGCACATTTACACTAATACCTAGTCAGACAGCCACGAGCACATCCCCAGTGAGAGTTCTGTCACTATGTTGATGGAAAATGGCATTTTATAAATGTGGGAGCTTTGAAGGACACACGCCTCTGGCAAGGTCAGATGACATATCCCACAATGCAACAGTTAGTCAATGTCAAATAATAAAGTTTCTTATCCGTGATCAAAGGACGTATGCAATTAACAATTAATTACACAATCAGTAAAATATAAAACAGTGGTTTCTCGACAATTCCATACATTTCCATAAGTTCCAGAACAGAAACAATGTCGATGTTTCTAACAGATCACACGACACAATATTACAAAGAGTGGGAAGAAACACCACCTACCTAGGGCTGTCATGATTCCTGTTAGGGAAGACAGGCGGGTGCAGGGAGCGAGGGAAGAAAGATCACATGCATTAGACATTCAATGGAAGACGCTGTGTTATTGGTGTCTTGCATTGTACTTGATCCTACACACTGAACTAGACTGTGCTGTAGTTGAACTAGACGCGTAGTACAACACGGAGTACAGCCAGGAAGGATAACACAGGGTGACAACAAATCACAGGGTGACACAGGGTGACAACAAATCACAGGGTGACAACAAATCACAGGGTGACACAGGGTGACAACAAATCAAAGGATGACACAGGGTGACAACAAATCAAAGGATGATGCAGGGTGACAACAAATCAAAGAGTGACACAGGGTGACAACAAATCACAGGGTGACACAGGGTGACAACAAATCACAGGGTGACAACAAATCACAGGGTGACACAGGGTGACAACAAATCAAAGGGTGACACAGGGTGACAACAAATCAAAGGATGACGCAGGGTGACAACAAATCAAAGAGTGACGCAGGGTGACAACAAATCAAAGAGTGACACAGGGTGACAACAAATCAGAGTGACACAGGGTGACAACAAATCACATGGTGACAACAAATCACAGGGTGACACAGGGTGACAACAAATCAAAGGGTGACACAGGGTGACAACAAATCAAAGGATGACGCAGGGTGACAACAAATCAAAGAGTGACACAGGGTGACAACAAATCACAGGGTGACACAGGGTGACAACAAATCACAGGGTGACAACAAATCACAGGGTGACACAGGGTGACAACAAATCAAAGGGTGACACAGGGTGACAACAAATCAAAGGATGACGCAGGGTGACAACAAATCAAAGAGTCACACAGGGTGACAACAAATCACAGGGTGACACAGGGTGACAACAAATCACAGGGTGACACAGGGTGACAACAAATCAAAGGATGACGCAGGGTGACAACAAATCAAAGAGTCACACAGGGTGACAACAAATCACAGGGTGACACAGGGTGACAACAAATCACAGGGTGACACAGGGTGACAACAAATCAAATGATGACACAGGGTGACAACAAATCAAAGGATGACACAGGGTGACTACAAATCAAAGGTTGACACAGGGTGACAACAAATCATGTTGTATTTTAAGATAACATATTTATACTAACACCGACAAATAACTAATATCCAAACAAATTAATTTATTAATAAATTCTGGCGATCTCCTAGTTTGTTACTTAGCATAACAAATATATATATATATATATATATATATATATATATATATACATATATATATATATATATATATATATATATATATATATATATATCACTGGCTGACACTGTAGTTCTGATGCGGGAACACAGCACTAGGAAGATTTCTCAGCAGCATGTTGATAATAGATTACTGACATTTCTATTAATAATGAATGGGTTCAGCTATCATTATAAAACAACATAGTACTACAAAAACACAACATGCACAACATTTGACACAAATAACAACATAACACTGCCAATCTACACATGCACAACATAACACTGCCAATCTACACATGCACAACATAACACTGCCAATGCATGTGTAGATTGGCAGTGTTATGTTGTGCATGTGTAGATTGGCAGTGTTATGTTGTGCATGTGTTGATTGGCAGTGTTATGTTGTGCATGTGTAGATTGACAGTGTTATGTTGTGCATGTGTAGATTGGCAGTGTTATGTTGTGCATGTGTTGATTGGCAGTGTTATGTTGTGCATGTGTTGATTGGTAGTGTTATGTTGTGCATGTGTAGATTGACAGTGTTATGTTGTGCATGTGTTGATTGGCAGTGTTATGTTGTGCATGTGTAGATTGGCAGTGTTATGTTGTGCATGTGTTGATTGGCAGTGTTATGTTGTGCATGTGTAGATTGGCAGTGTTATGTTGTGCATGTGTTGATTGGCAGTGTTATGTTGTGCATGTGTAGATTGACAGTGTTATGTTGTGCATGTGTAGATTGGCAGTGTTATGTTGTGCATGTGTTGATTGGCAGTGTTATGTTGTGCATGTGTAGATTGACAGTGTTATGTTGTGCATGTGTTGATTGGCAGTGTTATGTTGTGCATGTGTTGATTGGCAGTGTTATGTTGTGCATGTGTTGATTGGCAGTGTTATGTTGTGCATGTGTAGATTGGCAGTGTTATGTTGTGCATGTGTTGATTGGCAGTGTTATGTTGTGCATGTGTAGATTGGCAGTGTTATGTTGTGCATGTGTAGATTGGCACTGTTATGTTGTGCATGTGTTGATTGGCAGTGTTATGTTGTGCATGTGTTGATTGGCAGTGTTATGTTGTGCATGTGTAGATTGGCAGTGTTATGTTGTGCATGTGTAGATTGGCACTGTTATGTTGTGCATGTGTGATTGGCAGTGTTATGTTGTGCATGTGTTGATTGGCAGTGTTATGTTGTGCATGTGTAGATTGGCAGTGTTATGTTGTGCATGTGTAGATTGGCAGTGTTATGTTGTGCATGTGTAGATTGGCAGTGTTATGTTGTCAATACATGC
>CBDHHR010000350.1:0-15679 GCA_965263245.1 Metamycoplasmataceae bacterium
ACTTATCCCGAACACCTGGTGTCACTTGTCACGTCTGTGTCCTGCAGTATGTTGGTGCGAGGATACCGTCGTGAACTCACCTTCGACGACTTGTGGGACCTGAAACCAGAAGACAAATGTGACGAGGTCGTGACGAGGTTCGAGAACGAGTGGAAGAAGGAATTAGAGAGGACGAAGTGGAAGTAAGACTTTGTCTTGTCAGGCGTCAATCTGTCAGAATAACTGGCACACGCACTAGGCAGCATGACGTGTATTTCATCGTCCTGTCGTCCGTAAAAGGTGTCACGTGATGACAGTTCGCTGTACGTCTCCAGTGGAGTCTGTTCAGCGTTGCTTGTTCACGTTCAGAAATGTTTCGTCCAGTATGCGCATTTCATGATTGCAACAACCATACACGTATGAACAACATAACAGTAAAAACAGACAGGCAGTTACACAACATATACGAAAACCGTCTGATTGCATGTGTAGACAGATACATTACAGAAAACAATTTATCTGTGAGTATATTTGATGTCAACTACAAACATGATCTCGACGTTGCGTCCATTCTGACAGAATGGTCAAGAGAAACACAGTCCTGAATGGAATGCGTTCCATGCACGTTGACAATGACGAAATGACCGAGGATTCTCCCCTCATGAAGCCAACCAGGCCAATGGGAACTGCAACGGGAAAAAAGACCAGACAGCCGTCGATATGGAAAGCCATAATTCGTACCTTCGGCGGCTACTTCGCTATCGGGGGTGTGTTCAAATTATGCTACGATCTCATTACACTGATCTCACCGCAGATACTGAAGTAAGTGGCAAACCTGAATTGTCTTGTATTCTGTGACATTGATATTTTTCTTTGTTTCCTTTTTATGTAGTATTAGTATTTTATGTGTACCTCCGATTTCTTGCCGTTCTAAAAATATGTTATTGTTATGTTAATGAAAATTTGCTGTTTTTCGTGTAGTTTGTATTTGCCTTGTTCTATTGTTATTTTAGGACGCGGCACTTTAGGAAAAGTACCCATTGCGTTACGTTTGGCGTTGATATGTGTGTATACGTACATATTTCCTCGCCGGTATCAGTTTTAAATAATATATCAGGTAATCGGGCACCAGAATCTCTCGGAAAATATCGGGAAATTATCGGTCTATCTCGGCGACCAGTAAATGTAATGGCATCTAATATTGGCATAAACATGTGTCCGTACTAATGGCATGAAGAGAACTGTTGACTTTTCATGTTCGTACAATTCATTCCCGTTTGTATTTATGCGCACGATATAACGCCTGCTCCACAAAAAGTCAACCGCATGTCGACGGTTAGTTTATACATCTACACAGTCTTCATTCGGATCTTCCCGGTTTCACTCCGGTTAAGATCTTTTCACTTCGGTATTATCTAGTCTATTGCGCCCTACCATACATATTATGTTCCGCATCATTGAATTACTTGGATACATATCTTGAATTTTGTCTATTTTTACATATATGGCTTGATTTCAAATCGCATTATAATATACTATTCTACAACTTTTTCAGTTATCAAACATTTTCGTTGCGAAACATGTACTATTTTATGTACTTCGGATATGTTCATGCGATGGTTGCAGTCTGTTGATTACCTTCATTGGGTCGAAGGACCCCTTGGCCTGGCGAGGCTACGTGTACGTCGCCGCCATGTTCCTAGTGGCCTGCACGCGCACAATATTCGTCCAGAATCATTGGCACGTGAGCCTCGTTATCGGCATGCGCCTGCGCACAGCCGTCGTCGGTGTAATATATCGAAAAGTACGTCAGCCATTCTGTTTGCATGCCCCTGTTCGATGATTGCAGTCTGCTGATAACTTTCATTGGCTCGAAGGACCCACTCATTTGGCACGGATATCTCTATGTCGCTACGCTGTTCACCGTGGCTTGCATGCGCACGGTGTTCACGCAGAATCATTGGCACGTCAGCCTCGTTACCGGTATGCGCCTGCGCACGGCTGTCGTCGGTGTGGTCTATCGCAAAGTACGTAAGACTTGCCGCTAGATTCAGGATAGGCTTGCGTGTCGAAGCAGGCAGCTTCGCGATAAGCTTTTTCTCTCGATCTAAACTCTTACGACAATATCCAGTTATTCACTACCCATCCACATATGCGCTTCAGTTGAACGTATGCCGATATGCAGATGTTATGATAATCAAATTTTGGAACTCGCTTCCATTACATTCTGGACTATTTTGGAAGGACCTTAAAACGTGTTTGTTTAAACAGGCATTTTACTCAATTGTTTACACACATTTGTGCATTGTGTTATTATCGCAATGTGTACACTTAATCTGTTGTAGTACTGAGATCCTAAATACGCTGTGTTGTATTGTAACTTTTATACTCGTAACCTATTGTAATTGTTTCATGTTAGCACCTCTGAATTTACTTTGTAAAGATATGTGGTGTTGAAATACAATTGAACTGAACTGAAAATAATCTTTCGAGTGCGCCATTATTTCCCGGCAGGCCCTTCGACTGAGCACTTCCGCCCGCCGAGAAACCAGCGTGGGCGAAATCGTCAACCTGATGTCTGTGGACGCGCAGAAGCTGCAGGACGCCCCGAGCTTCCTCCACCTGATCTGGTCGGCGCCGCTCACCATTGCCCTGTGTATGTACTTCCTGTGGCAACAGCTCGGGCCGTCTGTGTTGGCCGGACTTCTGCTTATGCTTCTCATGATTCCAGTCAACGGCGTCATTGCTCAGAAGACGCGCAAACTCCAGGTGATAGCATTGTTCAGCCGCGGCACACTGCTGTGTCAGTGCGACACAGTGTCGACAATGTGGTCAGTAGAAATGTTGAAAGGAAAGATAGACGCAAAGTAATAAGAAATGGAAAGCATTCAGCTAGAAGTAATTAAGCGTGACAGGAATGACATGATGATGATGATGATGGTGGTGGTGGTGGTGTGGTGGTGGTGGTGGTGGTGGTGGTGGTGATGGTGGTGTGGTGGTGGTGGTGATGGTGGTGTGGTGGTGGTGGTGGTGGTGGTGGTGGTGGTGGTGGTGGTGGTGGTGGTGGTGGTGGTGGTGGTGGTGGTGGTGGTGGTGGTGGTGTGGTGGTTGTGGCGGTGGCGGTGACGGTGACGGTGACGGTGACGGTGACGGTGACGGTGACGGTGACGGTGACGGTGACGGTGACGGTGACGGTGACGGTGATGATAAGGTAACTTTGTTTGTACGTAATACGTGAAATTCATTCTGGTGGCAGGCGTTCAATCGAACATATTTGCTACCAGTGACATTAACATATTACATGCCAGTTATTTTACAGACGAAATGCTCAATGTGCAGAAATCGGGTCTCCTTCTGCTTAATTATCCTACGGGTCGACTATGTATTTCTGTAATTGAGACATGGGTTTTACATCTGACAGGTAACACAGATGAAATGCAAAGACGGAAGAATAAAACTGATGAACGAACTACTCAACGGTATAAAGGTGTGTACATGTTTCTTTGTTATGCTGTGGAACTTCGTGTATCAGAAACACCGGCTTTGGGTCAGGGCTAATGGTTGCCACTTCCCCACACGTTTACTGAACTGGATTGCAGAAAGTCTAGAAGGAACAGCGCTTATATCGTCTGTTTCCATGTTGGAGTTAATATAACAGCAAGCATTTGTTTAGTGGAGAGAGTCCACTCCCATCGCGCGCGCGCGCGCGCGTGCATGCATGCGTGCTTGCGTGCGTGTGCGCGTGCGTGCGTGCGTGCGTGCGTGCGTGCGTGTGTGTACAATTGTATATATGTCGGTGTGTGCATAGGCAACATGTATTTGTTCCCTTATAATTATGTTTACATGGAATCCTCTCATCACAGCAAAACGTTTCTCGTTTGTTTCCAAACGATGTTGCAACCTGTAATTGTGACTGCTTGCATACATTACTTAATTAATTATTGGTAATACAAGCTTGTGCCTGTTCAGTTCCCAAGGGTACTTTATTAAAATGTACTTCTTTCGCTATGAACAACATGCTGCAGCAATTGTATATTTGATATAGCTTAGTGTGTTTATTTAAAAAATACCTCCCCTTCACGTAAACGTTTTCGATGTGGACGAATCGGCCGTTTACAACCTCTATGAGCATATTCTAAGCATATTCTGGAAAGACAGAGTGTCCAACGCCGAGGTCTTGTCTCGTGCTGGCCATCCCAGTATATTCACGCTGGTCAGCCAGCGCAGACTG
This sequence comes from Metamycoplasmataceae bacterium, assembly GCA_965263245.1. GTDB lineage: Bacteria > Bacillota_I > Bacilli_A > Mycoplasmatales > Metamycoplasmataceae > DT-68. Next base: position 4,211 of record CBDHHR010000350.1, read on the forward strand.
AGCTGGCTGGGTCATGTCCACGGCATGAACGGTGGCCGCATCCCAAAACACATCCTCTATGGAGAGCTGGCATCAGGGAAGAGAACCACTGGCCGCACACGGCTGCGATACAAGAACGTCTGCATGAGTGACAGGCGTTCTGGGAGGGCCTTGCAGCTGACCGCACGAGATGGAGAAGTACACTGAACCAACATGTCAAGACAGGGGAAGAGAAATTGATGAACACAGCAGAAGACAAGCGGGTACGCAGAAAGGAGCGCAGCAACTCCTAAAGACGAGAGACCACACCCCGATGCGACCGTTGTGGTAGAGTCTGCCTCTCCCGCATCGGTCTCTTCAGCCACGGGCGATGCTGCTCCAGCCGAGCAGACAGTCAGAACAGTCAGGATGCTTCAACCGAAGTAGCCTATTATACTATACTCCCCCGTCACATAAACGTTATCAACGTGGACGAATCGGCCGTTTACAAATCACATGTTCATTTATTTGCACACATAATGGCATAAAGTAAATACGCGGAAGATGCACAAGTGAATGAGGTGTACAGATTATGGAAGTGGAAAAGAGAATACACCATTGCAGAAACTCAGATATACTAGACGCCTGTGTCAACGTGTTGTAGGTACTGAAGCTGTATGCGTGGGAGGAACCATTTCGGGACCGAATCCTTGAAATGCGCAAGAAAGAATTGCAGGTGTTACAGACAGCGGCCTACATGGGCGCTGGCAGTGCCATCAGTTGGTTCATGGCCCCGTACCTCGTGAGTGTCCGACATTTTTCTTCCAATAAACCAAACCACTCCATTAGTTGGTTCATGGCCCCCCTACCTCGTGAGTGTCCGACATTTTGCTTCGAATAAACCAAACCACTCCATCAGTTGGTTCATGGCCCCATACCTCGTGAGTGTCCGACATTTTTCTTCCAATAAACCAAACCACTCCATTAGTTGGTTCATGGCCCCCCTACCTCGTGAGTGTCCGACATTTTGCTTCGAATAAACCAAACCACTCCATCAGTTGGTTCATGGCCCCATACCTCGTGAGTGTCCGACATTTTGCTTCCAATAAACCAAACCACTCCATCAGTTGGTTCATGGCCCCGTACCTCGTGAGTGTCCGACATTTTGCTTCCAATAAACCAAACCACTCCATCAGTTGGTTCATGGCCCCGTACCTCGTGAGTGTCCGACATTTTGCTTCCAATAAACCAAACCACTCCATTAGTTGGTTCATGGCCCCATACCTCGTGGTTTGGTTCATTGGCCCAAAACCTCGTGAGTGTCCGACATTTTTCGGGGGCCAATAAACCAACCAATGGAGTGGTTTGGTTCATGGCCCAAAATGTCGTGACACTCACGACATTTTGCTTCCAATGAACCAACTCCATGGAGTGGTTTGGTTTACCTCGAAGCAAAATGTCCGACATTTTGCTTCACAAGGTACGGGGCCATGAACCAACTCCATGGAGTTGGTTCATGGTTTACCTCGAAGCAAAGTGTCGGACATTTTGGGGCCATGAACCAACCACTGGAGTGGTTTGGTTCATGGAAGCAAAATGTCGGACACTCACGAGGTACGGGGGCCATGAACCAACCAATGGAGTGGTTTGGTTCATGGCCCCAAAATGTCGTGACACTCACGACATTTTGGGGCCATGAACCAACCAATGGAGTTAGTTGGTTCATGGCCCCAAACCTCGTGAGTGTCACGACACGGGGCCAATAAACCAAACCACTCCAGTTAGTTTGGTTCATTGGACCCGTACCTCGTGAGTGTCCGACATTTTGCTTCCAATAAACCAAACCACTCCATCAGTTGGTTCATGGCCCCGTACCTCGTGAGTGTCCGACATTTTGCTTCCAATAAACCAAACCACTCCATTAGTTGGTTCATGGCCCCTTACCTCGTGAGTGTCCGACATTTTGCTTCCAATAAACCAAACCACTCCATCAGTTGGTTCGGGGCCCCGTACCTCGTGAGTGTCCGATATTTTGCTTCGCAATAATCCAAACCACTCCATTAGTTGGTTCATGGCCCCATACCTCGTGAGTGTCCGACATTTTGCTTCCAATAAACCAAACCACTCCATCAGTTGGTTCATGGCCCCGTACCTCGTGAGTGTCCGATATTTTTCTTCCAATAAACCAAACCACTCCATTAGTTGTTCATGGCCCCGTACCTCGTGAGTGTCCGACATTTCGCTTCGAATAAACCAAACCACTCCATCAGTTGGTTCATGGCCCCGTACCTCGTGAGTGTTCGACATTTTTCTTCCAATAAACCAAACCACTCCATTAGTTGATTCATGGCCCCGTACCTCGTGAGTGTCCGACATTTTTCTTCCAATAAACCAAACCACTCCATTAGTTGGTTCATGGCCCCGTACCTCGTGAGTGTCCAACATTTTGCTTCGAATAAACCAAACCACTCCATTAGTTGGTTCATGGCCCCGTACCTCGTGAGTGTCCGACATTTTGCTTCCAATAAACCAAACCACTCCATTAGTTAGTTCATGGCCCCCGTACCTCGTGAGTGTCCGACATTTTGCTTCGAATAAACCAAACCACTCCATCAGTTGGTTCATGGCCCCGTACCTCGTGAGTGTCCGACATTTTGCTTCCAATAAACCAAACCACTCCATTAGTTGGTTCATGGCCCCCGTACTTCGTGAGTGTCCGACATTTTGCTTCCAATAAACCAAACCACTCCATCAGTTGGTTCATGGCCCCGTACCTCGTGAGTGTCCGACATTTTGCTTCCAATAAACGAAACCACTCCACCAGTTGGTTCATGGCCCCGTACCTCGTGAGTGTCCAACATTTTGCTTCGAATAAACCAAACCACTCCATCAGTTGGTTCATGGCCCCGTACCTCGTGAGTGTCCGACATTTTGCTTTCAATAAACCAAACCACTCATCAGTTGGTTCATGGCCCCGTACCTCGTGAGTGTCCGACATTTTGCTTTCAATAAACCAAACCACTCATCAGTTGGTTCATGGCCCCGTACCTCGTGAGTGTTCCGACATTTTGCTTCCAATAAACCAAACCAATCCATTAGTTGGTTCATGGCCCCCGTACCTCGTGAGTGTCCGACATTTTGCTTCGAATAAACCAAACCACTCCATCAGTTGGTTCATGGCCCCATACCTCGTGAGTGTCCGACATTTTGCTTCCAATAAACCAAACCACTCTATCAGTTGGTTCATGGCCCCCGTACCTCGTGAGTGAGTGGTTTGGTTTATTGGAAGCAAAATGTCGGACACTCAGAGGTACGGGGCCATGAACCAACTAATGGAGTGGTTTGGTTTATTGGAACCAAAATGTCGGACACTCAGAGGTACGGGGCCATGAACCAACTAATGGAGTGGTTTGGTTTATTCGAAGCAAAATGTCGGACACTCACAGGTACGGGGCCATGAACCAACTAATGGAGTGGTTTGGTTTATTCGAAGCAAAATGTCGGACACTCATTAGAGGTACGGGGCCATGAACCAACTAATGGAGTGGTTTGGTTTATTGGAATAAAATGTCGGACACTCACAGGTACGGGGCCATGAACCAACTAATGGAGTGGTTTGGTTTATTGGAAGCAAAATGTCGGACACTCACAGGTACGGGGCCATGAACCAACTAATGGAGTGGTTTGGTTTACTTGGAAGCAAAATGTCGGACACTCCATTACGGGGCCATGAACCAACTAATGGAGTGGTTTGGTTTATTGGAAGAAAAATGTCGGACCACTCACGAGGTACGGGGCCATGCCCCAACTAATGGAGTGGTTTGGTTTATTGGAATAAAAATGTCGGACACTCACGATTAGGGGCCATGAACCAACTAATGGAGTGGTTTGGTTTATTGGAAGCAAAATGTCGGACACTCACGAGGTAGGGGCCATGAACCAACTAATGGAGTGGTTTGGTTTATTGGAATAAATGTCGGACACTCACGAGGTACGGGGCCATGGCCAACTAATGGAGTGGTTTGGTTTATTCGAAGCAAAATGTCGGACCACTCACGAGGTACGGGGCCATGGCAACTAATGGAGTGGTTTGGTTTATTGGAATAAAAATGTCGGACACTCACGATTAGGGGCCATGAACCAACTAATGGAGTGGTTTGGTTTATTGGAAGCAAAACGGACACTCACGAGGTACGGGGCCATGAACCAACTAATGGAGTGGTTTGGTTTATTGGAAGCAAAATGTCGGACCACTCCATTAGTTGTTCATGGCCCCGTACCTCGTGAGTATCCGACATTTTTCTTCCAATAAACCAAACCACTCCATTAGTTGATTCATGGCCCCGTACCTCGTGAGTGTCCGACATTTCGCTTCCAATAAACCAAACCACTCCATCAGTTGGTTCATGGCCCCGTACCTCGTGAGTGTTCGACATTTTGCTTCCAATAAACCAAACCACTCCATTAGTTGGTTCATGGGCCCCGTGCCTCGTGAGTGTCCGGTTTTTCGCTTCCAATAAACCAAACCACTCCAGGTAGTTGGTTCATGGCCCCGTACCTCGTGAGTGTCCGACATTTTTCTTCCAATAAACCAAACCACTCCATTAGATGGTTCATGGCCCCGTACCTCGTGAGTGTCCGACATTTTTCTTCCAATAAACCAAACCACTCCATTAGTTGGTTCATGGCCCCGTACCTCGTGAGTGTCCGACATTTTTCTTCCAATAAACCAAACCACTCCATTAGTTAGTTCATGGCCCCGTACCTCGTGAGTGTCCGACATTTTGCTTTCAATAAACCAAACCACTCTATCAGTTGGTTCATGGCCCCGTACCTCGTGAGTGTTCCGACATTTTGCTTCCAATAAACCAAACCAATCCATTAGTTGGTTCATGGCCCCCGTACCTCGTGAGTGTCCGACATTTTGCTTCGAATAAACCAAACCACTCCATCAGTTGGTTCATGGCCCCATACCTCGTGAGTGTCCGACATTTTGCTTCCAATAAACCAAACCACTCTATCAGTTGGTTCATGGCCCCCGGTGAGTGGTCCAACATTTTATTCGAAGCAAAATGTCGGACACTCACAAGGTACATGGCCATGAACCTCTAATGGAGTGGTTTGGTTTATTGGAAGCAAAACTCGGACACTCACGAGGTACGGGGGCCATGAACCAACTAATGGAGTGGTTTGGTTTATTCGAAGCAAAATGTCGGACACTCACGAGGTACGGGGCCATGAATAATGGAGTGGTTTGGTTTATTGGAAGCAAAATGTCGGACACTCACGAGGTACGGGGCCATGAACCAACTGATGGAGTGGTTTGGTTTATTCGAAGCAAAATGTCGGACACTCACGAGGTACGGGGCCATGAACCAACTAATGGAGTGGTTTGGTTTATTGGAAGCAAAATGTCGGACACTCACGAGGTACGGGGCCATGAACCAACTGATGGAGTGGTTTGGTTTATTGGAAGCAAAATGTCGGACACTCACGAGGTACGGGGGCCATGAACCAACTAATGGAGTGGTTTGGTTTGGAAGCAAAATCGGACACTCACAAGGTACGGGGCCATGAACCAACTAATGGAGTGGTTTGGTTTATTCGAAGCAAAATGTCGGACACTCACGAGGTACGGGGCCATGAACCAACTGATGGAGTGGTTTGGTTTATTGGAAGCAAAATGTCGGACACTCACGAGGTACGGGGCCATGAACCAACTAATGGAGTGGTTTGGTTTATTGGAAGCAAAATGTCGGACACTCACGAGGTACGGGGCCATGAACCAACTGATGGAGTGGTTTGGTTTATTCGAAGCAAAATGTCGGACACTCACGAGGTACGGGGCCATGAACCAACTAATGGAGTGGTTTGGTTTATTGGAAGCAAAATGTCGGACACTCACGAGGTACGGGGCCATGAACCAACTAATGGAGTGGTTTGGTTTATTGGAAGCAAAATGTCGGACACTCACGAGGTACGGGGCCATGAACCAACTAATGGAGTGGTTTGGTTTATTGGAAGCAAAATGTCGGACACTCACGAGGTACGGGGCCATGAACCAACTGATGGAGTGGTTTGGTTTATTGGAAGCAAAATGTCGGACACATGAACCAACACGAAGAGGACACTCACGGGGGCCATGAACCAACTAATGGAGTGGTTTGGTTTATTGGAAGCAAAATGTCGGACACTCACGAGGTACGGGGCCATGAACCAACTGATGGAGTGGTTTGGTTTATTGGAAGCAAAATGTCGGACACTCACGAGGTACGGGGCCATGAACCAACTAATGGAGTGGTTTGGTTTATTGGAAGCAAAATGTCGGACACTCACGAGGTACGGGGCCATGAACCAACTAATGGAGTGGTTTGGTTTATTGGAAGAAAAATGTCGGACACTCACGAGGTACGGGGGCCATGAACCAACTAATGGAGTGGTTTGGTTTATTGGAAGCAAAATGTCGGACACTCACGAGGTATGGGGCCATGAACCAACTAATGGAGTGGTTTGGTTTATTGGAAGCAAAATGTCGGACACTCACGAGGTACGGGGCCATGAACCAACTAATGGAGTGGTTTGGTTTATTCGAAGCAAAATGTCGGACACTCACGAGGTACGGGGCCATGAACCAACTAATGGAGTGGTTTGGTTTATTCGAAGCAAAATGTCGGACACTCACGAGGTACGGGGCCATGAACCAACTAATGGAGTGGTTTGGTTTATTGGAAGCAAAATGTCGGACACTCACGAGGTACGGGGCCATGAACCAACTAATGGAGTGGTTTGGTTTATTGGAAGCAAAATGTCGGACACTCACGAGGTACGGGGCCATGAACCAACTAATGGAGTGGTTTGGTTTATTGGAAGCAAAATGTCGGACACTCACGAGGTACGGGGCCATGAACCAACTAATGGAGTGGTTTGGTTTATTGGAAGCAAAATGTCGGACACTCACGAGGTACGGGGCCATGAACCAACTAATGGAGTGGTTTGGTTTATTGGAAGCAAAATGTCGGACACTCACGAGGTACGGGGCCATGAACCAACTAATGGAGTGGTTTGGTTTATTGGAAGCAAAATGTCGGACACTCACGAGGTACGGGGCCATGAACCAACTAATGGAGTGGTTTGGTTTATTGGAAGCAAAATGTCGGACACTCACGAGGTACGGGGCCATGAACCAACTAATGGAGTGGTTTGGTTTATTGGAAGCAAAATGTCGGACACTCACGAGGTACGGGGCCATGAACCAACTAATGGAGTGGTTTGGTTTATTCGAAGCAAAATGTCGGACACTCACGAGGTACGGGGCCATGAACCAACTGATGGAGTGGTTTGGTTTATTGGAAGCAAAATGTCGGACACTCACGAGGTACGGGGCCATGAACCAACTGATGGAGTGGTTTGGTTTATTGGAAGCAAAATGTCGGACACTCACGAGGTACGGGGCCATGAACCAACTGATGGAGTGGTTTGGTTTATTGGAAGCAAAATGTCGGACACTCACGAGGTACGGGGCCATGAACCAACTAATGGAGTGGTTTGGTTTATTGGAAGCAAAATGTCGGACACTCACGAGGTACGGGGCCATGAACCAACTAATGGAGTGGTTTGGTTTATTGGAAGCAAAATGTCGGACACTCACGAGGTACGGGGCCATGAACCAACTGATGGAGTGGTTTGGTTTATTGGAAGCAAAATGTCGGACACTCACGAGGTACGGGGGCCATGAACCAACTAATGGAGTGGTTTGGTTTATTGGAAGCAAAATGTCGGACACTCACGAGGTACGGGGCCATGAACCAACTGATGGAGTGGTTTGGTTTATTCGAAGCAAAATGTCGGACACTCACGAGGTACGGGGGCCATGAACCAACTAATGGAGTGGTTTGGTTTATTGGAAGCAAAATGTCGGACACTCACGAGGTACGGGGGCCATGAACCAACTAATGGAGTGGTTTGGTTTATTGGAAGCATGTCGGACACTCCAGGTACATGAACCAACTAATGGAGTGGTTTGGTTTATTCGAAGCAAAATGTCGGACACTCACGAGGTATAAACCATACCGCGTCATCAGTCATCCTTTAATTTAGGAACATCACATATTCTTCCTTACAATAAACCACGCCGTCAATTGGTTCACTGTCGATAATCCCAAGAACATCAGATAATCATCGTCACAATAAACGCCATCAGCTGGTTCACAGGAGTATCGTACTTTCTTCGTCACAAGAAACGACGTCATCAGCATCCGACATATAACCTTGCAATGAAGCACACCATCAGTTGGTTATATTTACGGCCTCTTCCTTATTACATTTGCCCAACTTGTTTCTTTACAATAAACGCCTCTTGGCTTATGATATCACACCTCGTAAAATATCAATTTATGAAATTTCTGTCAATTTGTTTACTGCATTAATTGGCTTGTCCAACTAATAAAGTTAACGTCATAAAAATCAAGAAACTAAGCAGTACTGCATTGCTGTTTATCTCGAGTATTTACTTGAATGTTCGCCAGGTGGCACTCGGGTCGTTCTCCGTCTACGTGTTGTCTTCACCGGAGAATGTCTTAGACGCCAACAAAGCGTTCGTGTCACTATCCCTCTTCAACATCATGAATTTCCCGATGTCCATACTTCCAGCAACACTTGCTTACAGTGTTCAGGTATTGAGCCCTAAAAGTGCATACGTATTCCCAATGTCATTCAACTGTAGTCCACATGTTTTTCTTTTTAATGTAATAATGTAAGTGTACGTCATAACAAAGTCACATTCTGCATTCAGGTCAAGGTCAAATAGAAAGTTATGACGTTTCTTATATATAAATCTATTCATGATATATATGTGTAAATATTTCATTTTAGATGATAGTTCATAGTTGCTTATGGTGGTTTAAACCAACGTTACTTGTATATAATTACATCTGCAATATTCACTGTGTGAATATACTTCATCTCAAGACAGACATGTCCCCGTAGCAGTTGTGAAGCAGTACTCTCCCATACTGGTCAATTTAGATTGTTGTGTGGTTGACTAAGCCCCTACGTTATAATTTCGTTCGTTGTTTCGTGACGCGGTGGATGTCTGATCGTCTGTCAATGTTGTCTCCGTGCAGGCGGCTGTGTCCATTGGTCGCATCAATAAGTTCTTGCGGAGCGAAGAACTCGATGAAAACAGCGTCAGTCATGACCAGTTCACACGTGAGTCTCGGTCAGTCTTTGCAATGAAGTAACGGCTTAAAAAATTCATGAAATACACAATAAAACGATGAATAATGGACCTTTTACAATGGATTTTTTTTCTTCAAAATAACGAAGTCTGGTAGAACGCAAACCCATTGTGTCAGCGTGTCGTTTGTCTTCCGCGATCCAACGCGCCCGTTGTTCCGGCAATCTTTAAGTCATTTTACGCACATTTTACTTTTTACGTTCAGAACAATATATCTACCTCAGGAAAAGTGTGACACGTCCATATGTGCGGTATTTCGAAGAGACATTTGTCTCACTTCGTATCCATGTAGATATAGAAAATCCGCGGATTTGTTGTGGTCGAAATCGAAGGTATCTGGAGGAAAACGGTGACATACAAAAATACCCAAACTCATTCACAGATAAATGTAGAGTTGGACGTACAATCATTGTTTATCGTCACATTTTTCAAAGGTGCACTTTATTTGCCTGCCGAATGTCAAGTATACTACAGTACATTACTTTACTTAGTCCCGTGTTTGACTGGGTCGACAAGGGAACGTAAGTGATGCTGCAGCTGTGATCTTTTTAAATTCCCGAAGAACAACGGCTGTTGAATAATTCACGTTTGTTCAGCACCCTCTTGTGTTTTTTTTTTTTGTATTTCAGGGGAAGCCGTAAAAGTCAACAAGGGCATATTTAGCTGGAACCGAAGCGAAAAACCCTCTCTGACGAAGTAAGGTTTTAGCAAACAATAAATCTTTACATTTTCTTCACTTATTACCGTGTGCCAAGTTTCTTGTTAACAACTCGGATTATACATATATGTGTCCGCACAAGTGGTAGTTGTAGCAGAATGTCTTCTGGTCAACACTGTCAATGCAATGCAATGCAATGCAATGCAATGCAATGCAATGCAATGCAATGCAATGCAATGCAATGCAATGCAATGCAATGCAATGCAATGCAATGCAATGCAATGCAATGCAATGCGAGTGAGTGAGTGAGTGAGTGTTTGACCTGTCGTTTGCAGCATCAACCTGAAGGTTCCGGAAGGCAGTCTGGTGGCCGTCGTTGGTCAGGTCGGCTCTGGCAAGTCGTCCCTCATCTCGGCACTGCTGGGGGAAATGGAACTCATGGACGGCCAAGTCAATGTCAGAGTGAGTCCAGTCTCAGCGTTGGCCAATGTTCTCAGTCATCCACTGTGTGTTCGTTTCCTTGCGGGTATTTTTGCCGTATCTTCTATCGTGTAGAGGAATTGCGGATTGCTTGTTTTGGATAAGGTCACACCAAAGATTATGTTTATTATGTGCCTAATTGTTATTGTGTAATACGTAATATATAATATAAAAATATGAATATAAAATAATATGATAACGATACGATACGGAACGGAACGGAACGGTATGGAATATACAATATATAATTAATATCTTATTTCTTTGGTGCTATGGAAGCAGGTTGGTGATGTCATCGTGTCACGTGTTTCAGGGGTCCGTGGCATACGTGCCACAGCAGGCGTGGATCCAGAATGCCACAGTCAAGCAAAACATCCTCTTTAGCAAAGACTTCAGAGAGTCGCGATACCGGAAGGTCATTGACGCATGCGCTCTCGGGCCAGACCTGGAGATCCTGCCTGGAGGAGACGAGACAGAAATCGGCGAAAAAGTAAACCGATCTTGTTATTAAAAAACGACACATCTGCAACTAAGCAGAGCTACGTTTCTGTCACGGCATAATCACGTCACAAAATCTAATCACAATTGAAACTTTATATATATATATTATTTTTGTTATACGTCTGCATAAACTATCTGTAATTTTGTTCACACGGGTAGACACTTATAAGTATATAACTTCACGTCTACGCCTTTCAAACCATATTTCTTCATGATTGTATAACATACCACGTGACTTATAACTAAGAAGTTATTTACTTGACTTGCTTGGTTTATTTTACATATTGTGTGTATTTGATATAAATTGAATGATTTATTGATTGTTTGGTTGGTCGATCTATCGATTGATCGATTTGTTTATTGATTTGTTTATTGATTGGTTGATTGATTGGTTGATTGGTTGATTGGTTGATTGGTTGATTGGTTGATTGGTTGATTGGTTGATTGGTTGATCGATCGAATGACTGACTGCCTGCCTACCCGCCCGCCCGCCCGCCCTCCCGCCCTCCCGCCCTCCCGCCCGACCGACCGACCGACCGACCGACCGACCGACGACCGACCGACCGACCGACCGACCGACCGACCGACCGACCGACCGACCGACCGACCGACCGACCGACCGACCGACTGATGTACA
>CBDHHR010000351.1:2500-7821 GCA_965263245.1 Metamycoplasmataceae bacterium
GGGTATGAAAATATTGACAGAAATATTTTTTCACACTCAAGGAAGAGAGAAGGGCTAGAGGACATGGAGTTACATTAGCAAAGAATCAGTGTAGACTAGATATTAGAAAATTTTAATTTTCACAAAGAAGAGTAAACGAATGGAACAGATTATCAGCTGATTGTGTAGGTGCTAGTAGTGTTAATATATTTAAAAATAAAATCGACATATACCTAAGAAGGCGGGGTATACTTAGATAGATAGGTTGGACTCTCGATAAGCCAAATGGCTTCCTAGTCCACCTGCCATCTAGAGTTGAATCTCTAGGTGGCAATCTTGTTAAATCTTGTTAAATCTTGTTAAATCTATAAGAAACAACATCATTGGTTTTAAATTGCCGTTTTGTAAATTTGTGTTGACAACCAACATCGCTTTGATGTATTCGACTCGTTTTTAATAATTACTTTAATGGTTTTTCTCCTGATTTAGCAGCATACCACAATTGCTATGCCCGGTAAATTCGGTTTATGTAGGATTTTTTCCGTACATATTTGGGTGCAGTCGTGTCACGTGAATATAATTAGGCGTATCAGTCGTCAATCTGCATTAGCATTAACAGTTATAAGTGTATGTAATTAAGAAATGGCAAGAATATAACATAATGGACGGGAATGGAATCTCGGTGTACATATGATTCAAAGAAGAACACGTGTACTAGTTGATCCTCTACCTTCTTGGGAAAGGTACAACGTTGCAGCAACGTTGTTGTTTCCCAGAAATGCAGAGGGTCAACTTGACCAGTAACTTTCTGACACACCGGCAAAATTGATGGTCAGTGACCACCAGCTAAACGTACATTTTGATCACTGCTACCTACGTCTGTTTGTATGGGGTATTCTTCATAACAAATAGTTTGCCAGATCAATAAATTGTCGTGTGTGTTCTAAACCAACCCAATTCATTCCAAGATCATTTATCAGTGTTTAACCTCTCTTTTGCAATAACGTAGTCTTTTGCCAACGCCGGTGACTGACCAGTGATGCACTGGGCATTTTACACATGTCCACATCCCTGGTGCCTTCAGTGTGGAATCTATGGTCCCATTCAGCCAAGCTCCTCTCCCTGTTCATGTGCAAAATAAACCAGACTAACACAATGTGGTATTTAATCTGAAGAAGTTTATAATTGTTTTTATAACACGCTGCGATGAAGCCAGAGTATGGGTTGGCTTTATGGGTATGAAAATATTGACAGAAATATTTTTTCACACTCAAGGAAGAGAGAAGGGCTAGAGGACATGGAGTTACATTAGCAAAGAAGCAGTGTAGACTGGATATTAGAAAATTTTCATTTTCACAAAGAACAAATTATCAGCTGATTGTGTAGGTGCTAGTAGTGTTAATATATTTAAAAATAAAATCGACATATACCTAAGACGGGCTTATATATATATATATATATATATATATATATATATATATACTTAGATAGATAGGTTGGACTCTCGATAAGTCAAATGGCTTCCTAGTCCACCTGCCATCTAGAGTTGATCCTCTAGGTGGCAATCTTGTTAAATCTTGTTAAATCTAGTCAATGCAGCCGCTCAGAAGGTAAAAGATAACTTATCTAAATGCCATGGTTTCTGCTGTTTCGAAGAATAGACCCTTAAACAAGGTTATTTTGTTATTTACAATCATACAATACATAATTCGCAACACATAGATTTAGAGCCTACTTTTATTTAGAATGCCTACATGCATGCAACATTTATTGTAAATGATAATGCTACAATACATAATGATAATAGTAAAAACAACAACAACATATCACTATACGTATTTATCGCAACGCAATAAACAACAGTTATGACGGTCATACATTAAATCTAAACTTGACATTGATACATAGAATATAAAATATTTCGGATTCATTTAGAGAAAATACATATTCCTATCTACGCAACAACATTAATGTTTCAATACGCCATGTAACCGGACGTCGTAAAATAATGTCTTGATAAATATTATACTAAAATGCGTTTGCTTTATATTACATCAAATAAAACATTATAATTCATAATCAATTAAAATAAATGCGTTCACATCAAGTAAAGACAATCGCAAGCTGTTGTGACAACAAGGTGACATTGTTTTGCGTAGTTCACAAGAATCGCAACTTCCAAAGATGAAGCTGTCACAAGTAAGGGCTAATTGTAAACAATGAAACAGCGAAACACTTTCCCTTCCAGCACCCGGTTTTCCAATCAATATATTCATTACCAAGTCTTCGAGACGTTCCTGGAACCGACGGCTTTTATATTTCGAAAATAACGCTATGTATACCTTAAACTAAGAACAGCATACATACATGAATGACGAATGTCACAGGAAGGTGTGCAATCGCTAAACCGGTTAAAACGACAACGACAAATCTTTGAACATTACACGACAGAAATACAACCGAATGAGACACCGTCAAAGGACGTGGTGATAGCGGCTGTAGTGTCAATTCGACCAGGATGTCCGTACTTTGTCTCCGGTAGATGGCGCCACTGTGTTGTTTCCGTGTAGATCTGGTTTTCGGTACACGACAATGATCACAAGAGTCGTGTCGTCTGAAAGTTGGAGGGCGGCCTCGTTTCCAGTAGATGGCGCTACTGCATTCGTGCCCTTTTGCAGATGACGGCAGTGGGCTCCAGTAAATGACGTCACTAGAGTCGTGTGGTCTCGGAGGCAGCTGCCTGGTCTCCCACGGTCTCTCTCTCGAAGGCGACGTCTCGACTTGGCTCCATCAACTCGGCCTCGTAGTAGAGCGTCTTACCGTGAACCCAACTGTACGAGTTGTCGAACCGCAACATGTCTGAAACAACACACATCGTGGACGTGTGTGTGTGTGTGTGTGTGTGTGTGTGTGTGTGTGTGTGTGTATGTGTGTGTGTGCGTGCGTGCGTGCGTGTGTGCGTGCGTGCGTGCGTGCGTGCGTGCGTGCGTGCGTGCGTGCGTGCGTGCGTGCGTGCGTGCGTGCGTGCGTGCGTGCGTGCGTACAATGACCTGACGCTAACCAATAGAATGGCCAGGCACTAACAAGAGAGCAAAGTAGCCAGTATTTAAGGAACAAGTTGTGTGCGATTGACAAGGGAAAAAATCTGAGAAGAATCGCTCTATCGACACTATGTAACTCCACTTCTGGCGCCCATGGTGCACTGGAAAGTCTTTTGCGAATGAGAAAGTATTTATAAACTTTCTCCGTGAGTATTTAATATATAGCACACAGTGACTCTTTGGTTGAAATAACTAGGTCATTGCTAACTCTCTGGGAGATCAACACGGAGGCGGACATTGCGTTACGTGCCCAAGTTGGACTATCGAGTCTACAACTACAGGATGAAGAGGCCGTTGCGATGACGGGTAGAGCGGCCTAGTCTACACCGTGGTGTTGCTTACAGATGCCGGCCTTGCCGCACACGATGCTGCCGTCCTCGGGGACGAGGTAGCTGTTGACGCGGTTGACAGGGACGACTTCCTCCCATGACCCGTTGTCCGGCCCGTCCTCCGCCCGGTACAGCACGCCGAACCCAATGTCACAGTCCTCCGTCTCGAACAACCACCTACACGACGACATGATGGCAGTTGTTACGATGGTGTGATGACACTGTGGCAAGACGATGGTGTGATGACACTGTGGCAAGACGATGGTGTGATGACACTGTGGCAAGACGATGGTGTGATGACACTGTGGCAAGACGAAGGTGTGATGACACTGTGGCAAGACGATGGTGTGATGACACTGTGGCAAGACGAAGGTGTGATGACATTGTGGCAAGACGAAGGTGTGATGACACTTTGGCAAGACGAAGGTGTGATGACACTGTGGCAAGACGAAGGTGTGATGACACTGTGGCAAGACGAAGGTGTGATGACACTGTGGCAAGACGAAGGTGTGATGACACTGTGGCAAGACGATGGTGTGATGACACTGTGGCAAGACGAAGGTGTGATGACACTGTGGCAAGACGATGGTGTGATGACACTGTGGCAAGACGATGGTGTGATGACACTGTGGTAAGACGAAGGTGTGATGACACTGTGGCAAGACGATGGTGTGATGACACTGTGGCAAGACGAAGGTGTGATGACACTGTGGCAAGATGATGGTGTGATGACACTGTGGCAAGACGATGGTGTGATGACACTGTGGCAAGACGATGGTGTGATGACACTGTGGCAAGACGATGGTGTGATGACACTGTGGCAAGACGAAGGTGTGATGACACTGTGGCAAGACGATGGTGTGATGACACTGTGGCAAGACGAAGGTGTGATGACACTGTGGCAAGACGATGGTTTGATGACACTGTGGCAAGACGAAGGTGTGATGACACTGTGGCAAGACGATGGTGTGATGACACTGTGGCAAGACGATGGTGTGATGACACTGTGGAAGACGATGGTGTGATGACACTGTGGCAAGACGATGGTGTGATGACACTGTGGCAAGACGATGGTGTGATGACACTGTGGCAAGACGAAGGTGTGATGACACTGTGGCAAGACGAAGGTGTGATGACACTGTTGCAAGACGATGGTGTGATGACACTGTGGCAAGACGAAGGTGTGATGACACTGTGGCAAGACGATGGTTTGATGACACTGTGGCAAGACGAAGGTGTGATGACACTGTGGCAAGACGATGGTGTGATGACACTGTGGCAAGACGATGGTGTGATGACACTGTGGAAGACGATGGTGTGATGACACTGTGGCAAGACGATGGTGTGATGACACTGTGGCAAGACGATGGTGTGATGACACTGTTGCAAGACGAAGGTGTGATGACACTGTGGCAAGACGAAGGTGTGATGACACTGTGGCAAGACGATGGTGTGATGACACTGTGGCAAGACGAAGGTGTGATGACACTGTGGCAAGACGATGGTGTGATGACACTGACGCAAGACGGTGGCGTGACGTAATAGCAATGTTCACTTTTTCAAAGAAGTATATACCAATGAATAGTTTGCTTACATACTGAAAATATAGTGTATCTTTTGTACATCATGATTGTTGTTCCTCAAAAATAAGTGGTGTATATATGTATATATATATATATATATATATATATATATATATATATATATATATATATATATATATATATATATATATATATATATATTGGATACAATTAAAATGTTAATATATACACACATGTCACTTATATTTGAGGAACAACAATCATGATGCACAAAACATACACTATATTTTCAGTATGAAAGCAAACTATTATTAGTATATACTCTTTGAAACAGTGAACATTTCTGTTACATTACACATATATCCTAA
>CBDHHR010000352.1:2500-8843 GCA_965263245.1 Metamycoplasmataceae bacterium
TCGAATCCTGTGCTGTTCTGGCAGTACAATATTATAATGGGCAAGTTTACAATCGGCAAAAACTATTTCACACCATACAGCTCCAATTTACTCACCTGTACGAACTGGCTATAGACAGAAGTGGACAGTTGTGTACGAATGATTTTCGTGCATTAATTGCAGCATGGCTGGATGCTTCCCAGACAAGTCTAGGTGGAGTTTGACTGAACAAGTCAGCCAGATAATAAAGTATAAAGCATGTTAAGTAATCCTGATGATTGGATACTGCGTGATACGAGAACGTACATTTGTTACTTTTTTCTAAATTCTATTAATATAGTATTATGACTAGTTTCTTCGCTGATTCAGTTCCATGTTTCGAGCTGGAAGATGGGAGGGGAGAGGTTCATTGGGTAGATATATAAAATTAATAGGTGTTCTTCTCAGTTATTGTACCCTATATTTCGCGATATCTCGGCTGATAGCACGATTTTCATTAGTCGGTTATTAAATGTTGTTCGGGCAATCGAAACGTCTCTCAACAAGAGGTAGACGGATAGTAAAATATAATAATAAAACATATTTAAACGTGCCAAAAGCGACTGGTTTATCTAAGACGGTTTGCGTACATTGCGTGTTTACGAATCCTGTGCCAATTCATCATTTTCAGATAGGCTCATTCAAAAACGTTCATCACACTATTATTTTATAAATAACCCTATGTAAAATGCCCCAATTATATACAACTACTCCCACGAATCATCTTACATAACTAGCCATAAGATGTCGCCACCAGCCAGAGTTGTCAAATCCCAAACGGAAAGGCGTTTCCAGGTGGTGTGGGTATAAAAGTACGAATTGTGTCATTGGGAGTGCTGATCTTGCTGCTGGTTATGGGTGGATGGTTTATCACTGATGTGTTAAATGGAAAACTGACGGGTGACTACGCATTGGAACGCTATGTTTAAGCATACTATTAGGCATCGCTACCACTTACACTATATACAAGTACAACACAGTTTGAATTTATTGGTTAGTTCGTTTTTATTATCCAGGTACATAGACGTTCATTGTACGGCGGGACTTTGAGTGGAGTTAATTACGATTACAATAATAACCGGTTTCTCCGTGGCTCTACAGTGTAACCGGCCGCTAGCCACTCGTCCATTGGCTGTGTCGTCAGGCCACGGAAAGGACGGCCATCTTGGATACTTGGTTACGTCCGTGAACGTCTTCAAGCGAGATAGCGACTCGTTGGACTTACGGCCAGAGGTGAAGCCTCTTGCACTTGGCCTGAGTGAGACAACTGGTGCCTTGCTGGTAGGGTGCGGAGCGAGGACATTGGCACCGCTTGACACACTTGAAGCCGCAGCTGATCCTTGGCTTACGGCAAGTACGAGTGCACTTGCGTCCACAATTCGTCCACACGAGTTCACCAGGACAACCTGAAACACGATTTTTATTTTTACACGGCAGAGATGCGAGGAGTGTGTTGACAAATACAGCTACGTGTGTGGTGAGTCAGTGTGTGTGTGTGTGTGTGTGTGTGTGTGTGTGTGTGTGTGTGTGTGTGTGTGTGTGTGTGTGTGTGTGTGTGTGTGTGTGTGTGTGTGTGTGTGTGTGTGTGTGTGTGTGTGTGTGTGTGTGTGTGTGTGTGTGTGTGTGTGTGTGTGTGTGTGTGTGTGTGTGTGTGTGTGTGTGTGTGTGTGTGTGTGTGTGTGTGTGTGTGTGTGTGTGTGTGTGTGTGTGTGTGTGTGTGTGTGTGAGTGTGAGTGTGAGTGTGAGTGTGTGTGTGTATGTGTATATATGTGTGTGTGTGTGTGTGTGTGTGTGTGTGTTTTGTGTATGTGTGTGTGTTTTGTGTATGTGTGTGTGTGTGTTTTGTGTGTGTTTTGTGTATGTGTGTGTGTGTGTATGTGTGTGGTGTAGTGTGTGGTGTGTTTTCCGTGAATGTTTGTATACACATATATTCAGTCACATTTTCAATGGAAACGTTAACGAGTTCCATCCAAAATCCTTGCGCAATGCTGGATCACCAATGTCATTAAGCCTAAGATTGATCGATCATATGTATATTGTCATAAGCCGACGTGTTATGTCCCTCACTACTAATACTGGGTAACATAACATTATTACTATACCATAACAACATATGTTGAATTTACAATGATCATTAAGTATCATTTCCGAAAGGCATTACTTCAACTTAGTTGCATTAAAGTGAGGATGGCAATGATCATATATCGTGGTGTCTAATCATCTTTCAAATATAAACGCAATGGTGAATACTCATGCGTTAACGCATGCGTGAACTTACGACATCCGGTGTAATTTCTCCAGCTTGGTCGGACGAGTTTGCTACCACACATGTTGACGAACGCTTCCAAAATTGCACAAGTAAGTTTCTTCACCTTCTTGATGTTTTTCTAGAAAATGAAATAAATAAGTGTAATTTGTGTTTATATATTACACTATCGCAATGCTGGCACCTTCAAGACGGTGTCTGCCCCTGAGTAATGTTGTCCACTTACGTCCTTGTGTCTTGTCGTTACATGTGATCGATGTTTTGCCAATTGGTGTGTTTACAAACGTGTAGTCAGACGGTTTGAGATATACGTGTTTGTAGCTAACACATGAAAACAGTTTATTTATTGGATGTTGATCATATCTACTTCCACCCACAAACATGTGCACGCTCGCCCTTGCAACCTCGCTCATACAGGCATACTCACACACGAACATGCACAAAGACACTCACACCCATCCACACAAACACATTCACGTACATATGCGCACACACAATCCGTTAGCTAAGATAACATACCTGGTACGCGCACGCGTCGTACATGCAGCTGCTGTAGAACTTCCTTCCGGCTGCACGCTGCCGGACAGAACAAGTAAATGAATAAACAGTCGCGAAATACTTATTTTACTCAATTAACCAACAATTTCCTCTTAACTGCATGCTACGATAAATTAGTGTAGGTAATATGAACAAATAGTTGTAAGAGCATTCCATTCGGAATGAATTCACTATAGTTGATGTTTAATAATATCGATGAAATATACCCAATTTTGCTGTAATCCGTCATAGTTTCATCGACACAATACATTTCGTACCTTCTGCATAAGACATGGACGGAATGGACCTCTCGTGTTTCCCAGAGCTCCGCAGTACTTCATACCTCTGAATTTCCTCGAATTCGCTCTGTTACAAGTTAGTTTCACCTTGTCTTTAGTTCTAAAACACAACAACACCTCGGTAATGGGTTTCCTGTTATCAGTTAAATTATGCTCTCGCTGTTGGCCTATTTCTTCGTCAACGAAACACTGAGAACTATCTTCGTGACAAACGTGTTGGGCAAATGGCAAGGCACACACGAACTCAAGTACATATACACACATATACATACATATATATGTATATGTATATATATATATATATATATATATATATATACATACACGTATATGTATACGTATACGTATACGTATACGTATACGTATACGTACATACGTACA
Organism: Metamycoplasmataceae bacterium; assembly: GCA_965263245.1. Lineage (GTDB taxonomy): Bacteria > Bacillota_I > Bacilli_A > Mycoplasmatales > Metamycoplasmataceae > DT-68. The sequence continues at coordinate 6,002 of CBDHHR010000352.1, forward strand.
TACGTACATACGTACATACATACATACATACATACATACATACATACATACATACATACATACATACATACATACATACATACATACATACATACATACATACATACATACATACATACATACATACATACAGATATACGTGTGTATATATATATATATATATATATATATATATATACGTATATGTGTATGTATATACCCACATAAACACTCGCACACACATACACACCCCACCCACGTCCACCCCCTACGGTAACTAAACAGACACGGACGGATGCTCACCCAACACCGAAACCACCCATCCGCGTAGCTTATCACACTTACTGCACGGGCCCAGTCACCCTGCCATAATGCCAACTATTGCCAAAACACCATTCCCTCCTATTCGCGGGAAGTCTGCGACAGTTCCTCTTCTGTTTGTTAATCCATTCGTCATTGGGGTTGCCGTCAGCGTCTCCACAAATTCCTGTTAAGCAATAACTACAAAGATATACAATTAGTTTTGCATTACTCTATGACGTCATGTATTGATCAAGTTCGCCTTTAGAGTCACTTATACATCAACGAGTCTTGAACATTTTGTTATATGTAACTTCCTGACTAACGATTTGACGGCATCTCGTCTTTAGAAACACATTTGTATCGTTTACAAATACGACATCAAAACTGCGATCACATTACAGAAATCAATTGAAGAACTAACAGTGAAACACTACCATATAATTGAATTAATGTAACATACTGTCTTTACTTCAGGAAAATTGTCATCATCATCAATGTCCATTTCAGACTCAAACTACTGTATTATTGGCAACGAAGTCCACAAAGCGAAGCTTCCATCACTTACAGCATTAATACTACATTCTTACTATCACACCGTTCAAGGTTCATACCCTCAACACAGTTGTGATACGGTGACGTTATCGTTATGTTCCCTTCGTGGTGGCCGTCAAAATGAATAGTGACCCCAAATGTTGTGTCCACCTTTCCAGTTGATAGGTCGATGGAACTGATTCCAGCAGGCATGTTGGTGCCGGAGAATGGGTTTCCATTCACCTGTTCAGGTAAACAGAGACCTGACAACCTTATGAGGACAGACGGACGTGAGCGTCTTCTTAGTAGAGCAGATTACGTTTTCAAATATGAAATGTTGCTTGCAAGATGCAATACCGACATACCGACATACCGACATACCGACATACCGACATACCGACATACCGACATAACCGACATACCGACATACCGACATACCGACATACCGACATACCGACATACCGACATACATACATACATACATACATACATACATACATACATACATACATACATACATACAGACAGACAGACAGACAGACAGACAGACAGACAGACAGACAGACAGACAGACAGACAGACAGACAGACAGACATACAGACATACCGACATACCGACATACCGACATACCGTCATACCGACATACCGACATACCGACATACATACATACATACATACATACATACATACATTCATAGATACATACATACATACATACATACATACATACATACATACATACATACATACATACATACATACATACATACATACATACATACATACATACATACATACATACATACATACATACATACATACAGACATACAGACATACAGACATACAGACATACAGACATACAGACATACATACATACAGACATACAGACATACAGACATACAGACATACAGACATATATACATACATACATACAGACAGACAGACATACAGACAGACAGACAGACAGACAGACAGACAGACAGACAGACAGACAGACAGACAGACAGACAGACAGACAGACAGACAGACAGACAGACAGACAGACAGACAGACAGACAGACAGACAGACAGACAGACAGACAGACAGACAGACAGACAGACAGACAGACAGACAGACAGACAGACAGACAGACAGACAGACAGACAGACAGACAGACAGACAGACAGACAGACAGACAGACAGACAGACAGACAGACAGACAGACAGACAGACAGACAAATATACAGACATACAGACAGACATACAGACAGACAGACAGACAGACATACATACAGACAGACAGACAGACAGACAGACAGACAGACAGACAGACAGACAGACAGACAGACAGACAGACAGACAGACAGACAGACATACAGACATACCGACATACCGACATACATACATACATACATACATACATACATACATACATACATACATACAGACATACAGACAGACAGACAGACAGACAGACAGACAGACAGACAGACAGACAGACAGGCAGGCAGGCAGGCAGGCAGACAGACAAATATACATGAGGCTCACATGTTTATTGCATCACTTCAACTGCGACAGCAATTGCATGAATTATGATATATGATAATAATTAGGTTTAGCAGTTCATATATCCGTATTTAAAACAAAGGGTGTCATGCCTACACAACGATTTTGTATTGTTTTAGTATTACTTCTCCACTCGTACATCGCAGTTTTGAATCTAAAATGTACATTCCTTTATATTAACTGATCATGAATCAGATAATAAAATGGTTGCTTATTTACAATAATAACGTCATTTGAGAAATCATAAATTAAAGAATAACGGAACACTCACCCAGACTTGTAGAGCCTGTCCTACTTTCACTTTCGTTGTTCCTGATGGAAGGAACACGTGGAGTTCCATCCACATCAGGTAGGACACAGCTGGGTTGGAAAAACTTTGGTGGAAGCCTACCACTAGAAAATCTTGTAACGTTAGACACGACGCCATCTTCCTCTGGCACATGATGTATGCACCGGTGCCCTGGTAGTCATGTACAGGTCCG
>CBDHHR010000353.1:5000-7500 GCA_965263245.1 Metamycoplasmataceae bacterium
TTCTGCAGAAACGGTTTACCGAATTCATCATACCAACCCATGCATAAGCTATTCAAATAATTTTCTATACGATATGAATGCTAGATTACAACATACAGTTCATTCCCCAGGGCCACGCTCAGGGTCACAACCGCGGAGTCGCGATTCAGATCCGGAAGTGGAACGGTTATATTGTACTTATCGCGATGTTGAGTTTGAATTGAATTGAATTGACATTTATTTGGCATATAAAATTCAACAAACAGGGAACATGTGTTAATAATGAATGCCAGCACGCCAATAAAATTAAATTTGTTGAAACAACTGGAAGCGCGTTAAAACTACATAACAATTTCTCCCTCTAGTAATTCTAGTAATGCATGATGTACATAATAATAATTTGACTAATAACAACATACAAATATATATATATATATATATATATATATATATATATATATATATATATATATATATATATATATATATATATATACATATACATATATTATGTGTGTATATATTATATATACACATACATACATGCATGCACATACATATATATTTACATACACACACAATATATATATATATATATATATATATATATATATATATATATATATATATATATATATATATATTATATGCAGGTGACCATGTTGACGTGTTCGAGTAGTCGATAAATGTGAATAAAAACAAACTAGTGGAACTGGTTTGGTGTTATACAATGATGATTTCATATCATTTAATTCTAAAGAAACCTTTCTGCTCCCTTCTGTGAAACACCACCACAAACCCCGACAGCTTAGTGATGTCTGTATAGATTTCCAACCGAGTGAATTCAAATGCTGCTGGTGGAGAACTCGGCTCCATGAACAGCGGAGTACAACTGCCACCAGTCACGGGTGAACAGTTGAGTTAACGATTACGTTGTGGAACGCCGTACAATCACAGCTGCGATCAAAAGACAGTTTAAGTTTACTTCCTCGTAGAGGGAGCCCTGATTCATATCAGCCCGGGTCAAAAACCGAGATAGTAATCGGCCGTCCAACGTCAGAGCTACGGCGGCATTGCTCTAATGTCTGCTCCAATGTAGTAGGTCGAAGTCACACAAGTCACCTGTGACAAGGTACCCGAATTACGATTGGACGCCAGATCAACCGAATCAGCGACGCCGTCACAGTAACACGATTCTGTGTATACCTATGCAATGTTCCGTTCAAACCATAGCCATCATAATCAACGCAGACGGTATATGCTGCTTCTAAAAGTATAACCACTGTTAATCTGTACCAGAATGTTCGTCGTTGTTCGATTGCTGCTGACTCTATCATTGACTACTCGTCTGGTACACGCCAATCGTGGAGTTCCTGCATATACCCAAGGTTATGTTCGATGCGACCCAATCCCCCCAAAATTTGGAGAATGTAGCGACGAGTGTGGTAATGCAGGCGTGGCAACTGGTAATTTTTCCTACTGTGAAGAAATAACAACTTATTTTAGACCGTGCAACAGATTCTGTAACAACAGCGGTGTTCCACGTGCAGGATACTGCGACTGTCCGGCCGGTTTTGGAGGGAAATGCTGCGAACATGGTCAGTAACATTAATCCCAGAAACGACTCGGTTGATCCGCGCTATAGATCATAAATGCCTGCCTGCCTGCCTGCCTGCCTGCCTGCCTGCCTGCCTGCCTGCCTGCCTGCCTGCCTGCCTGCCTGCCTGCCTGCCTGCCTGCCTGCCTGCCTGCCTGCCTGCCTGCCTGCCTGCCTGCCTGCCTGCCTGCCTGCCTGCCTGCCTGCCTGCCTGCCTGCCTGCCTGCCTGCCTGCCTGCCTGCCTGCCTGCCTGCCTGCCTGCCTGCCTGCCTGCCTGCCTGCCTGCCTGCCTGCCTGCCTGCCTGCCTGATGTATGCATGCATGCATGCATGCATGCATGCATGCCTGCCTGCCTGCCTGCCTGCCTGCTTGCCTGCCTGCCGGCCGGCCTGCCGGCCTGCCTGCCTGCCTGCATGCATGCCTGCATGCCTACATGCCTGCATGCCTACATGCCTGCATGCCTGCATGCCTGCCTGCCTGCCTGCCTGCCTGCCTGCCTGCCTGCCTGCCTGCCTGCCTGCCTGCCTGCCTGCCTGCCTGCCTGCCTGCCTGCCTGCCTGCCTGCCTGCCTGCATGCATGCATGCATGCCTGCATGCATGCATGCCTGCATGCCTGCATGCCTGCATGCATGCATGCCTGCATGCATGCATGCCTGCATGCCTGCATGCCTGCATGCCTGCATGCCTGCATGCCTGCATGCCTGCATGCCTTGCTCTTTCTTTGTAGATAGTGTCAGACAAGCGTAACAGGTATCCAAGCCAGTAGTGTGTACGTGTTTATAGCACATAAGATCATGGACATTATGTAAATTTGCATATATTTGCAAGTTTTCCTATCTTTTGATGAGTACACACATTTGTTGATTCCGCCATGATGACTTTTGTGGTGGTGTCATCCTGTTTACTAGAACTTGCATAGATAA
>CBDHHR010000354.1:0-11128 GCA_965263245.1 Metamycoplasmataceae bacterium
GCTATACACATATAGAACGGTCTAGCAAGTGAAATAACAGTTACCAAGGTTGCAACAATTTAAGAAAAGATTCAAGTTGGTGTTATTTTCTTTGTATTTATGAACAGTTATCACATTGTTAAAAAAATATTGTTACTTTGTATTCTATCTTGTAACTCTTACTGCAATTACTGTTTTAGTTTGAAAAGGGCATAGCACCTTACAAGTCACATGACTTCTGCTATGTCCCTTCAACAGCAGCAGCAAGTCAGCAACTCACCAATCATGAAACTGTATTGTACTATCCTTGCCATAATATGTTGTTATTGAAAAAACTTTCATACATCATTCATTCAAACTTCCACTTACCAGAGGGATTGGCTCCACATATTTCTCCCACGCATCAGGGAAGATGAAACTGGCACCACTTTGATAGTACCACACCAGTTCCTTCCTGAAGACACACATACACATACACATACACCCACTGCACCACAGTAAACAATAAACCTGTTACTATGGACCCATGTGTTACTGTGGGAGAGGACCCATCTGTTACCGTGGGAGAGGATCCATGTGTTACTGTGGGAGAGGCACCCACGTGTTACTTTGGGAGAAGCACCCATGTGTTACTTTGGGAGAGGACCCATGTGTTACTGTGGGAGAGGACCCATGTGTTACTGTGGGAGAGGCACCCATGTGTTACCTTTGGGAGAGGCACCCATGTTTTACCGTGGGAGAGGACCCAGGTGTTACTGTGGGAGAGGACCCACGTGTTACTGTGGGAGAAGAGCCATGTGTTTCTGTGGGAGAGGCACCCATGTGTTACTATGGGAGAAGAGCCATGTGTTACTGTGGGAGAGGCACCCATGTGTTACTGTGGGAGAGGCACCCATGTGTTACTGTGGGAGAGGCACCCATGTGTTACTGTGGGAGAGGACCCATGTGTTACTGTGGGAGAGGCACCCATGTGTTACTGTGGGAGAGGACCCATGTGTTACTGTGGGAGAAGAGCCATGTGTTACTGTGGGAGAGGACCCATGTGTTACTATGGGAGAAGAGCCATGTGTTACTGTGGGAGAGGACCCATGTGTTACTGTGGGAGAGGTACCCATGTGTTACTGTGGGAGAGGCACCCATGTGTTACCGTGGGAGAGGACCTATGTGTTACTGTGGGAGAGGACCCATGTGTTACTGTGGGAGAGGCACCCATGTGTTACCGTGGGAGAGGACCTATGTGTTACTGTGGGAGAGGCACCCATGTGTTACTGTGGGAGAGGTACCCATGTGTTACTGTGGGAGAGGCACCCATGTGTTACCTTGGGAGAGGACCCATGTGTTACTGTGGGAGAGGCACCCATGTGTTACTGTGGGAGAGGCACCCATGTGTTACTGTGGGAGAGGACCCATGTGTTACTGTGGGAGAGGACCCATGTGTTACTGTGGGAGAGGACCCATGTGTTACTGTGGGAGAGGACCCATGTGTTACTGTGGGAGAGGACCCATGTGTTACTGTGGGAGAGGACCCATGTGTTACTGTGGGAGAGGTACCCATGTGTTACTGTGGGAGAGGACCCATGTGTTACTGTGGGAGAGGACCCATGTGTTACCGTGGGAGAGGACCCATGTGTTACCGTGGGAGAGGACCCATGTGTTACCGTGGGAGAGGACCCATGTGTTACCGTGGGAGAGGACCCATGTGTTACCGTGGGAGAGGACCCATGTGTTACTGTGGGAGAGGACCCATGTGTTACTGTGGGAGAGGACCCATGTGTTACTGTGGGAGAGGACCCATGTGTTACTGTGGGAGAGGACCCATGTGTTACTGTGGGAGAGGACCCATGTGTTACTGTGGGAGAGGACCCATGTGTTACTGTGGGAGAGGACCCATGTGTTACTGTGGGAGAGGACCCATGTGTTACTGTGGGAGAGGACCCATGTGTTACTGTGGGAGAGGACCCATGTGTTACTGTGGGAGAGGACCCATGTGTTACTGTGGGAGAGGACCCATGTGTTACTGTGGGAGAGGTACCCATGTGTTACTGTGGGAGAGGACCCATGTGTTACTGTGGGAGAGGACCCATGTGTTACCGTGGGAGAGGACCCATGTGTTACTGTGGGAGAGGACCCATGTGTTACCGTGGGAGAGTACCCATGTGTTACTACACCATGAATAATTCATTGTGTGTGTGTATGCTGTGTTTACTATTTGTGATGTGACGACCACAATTATAATATAGATTAGGATTTTTAAATCATGATAAAGATTTAGATACTGTTTTAATTATTTATTTATTTGACCTTTTTATTTTTTACTAGTTTATATATGCAAACAAATGCTGCAAACACATTTCCCTTCCGAGAAAATGAAATTGTATTGTATTGTGTTGTGTTGAAGTCTACATTCAGGTACCTGGGATCCGATTTTATATTTTCAATACAAATGGTACAAATCTAAAGCAAAACCGCAACCACATAATTTACATAGCAGCCATATAAATATTAGCAGGTATATATATATATATTGTAAAATATATAATAGTATTATATATAACACAATTATGTATTGTAAAATATATATATATATATATATATATATACCTGCCTGATATATACAGGGTGCGAAATAAGGCCGGTCCGAGTTTTAGAGCTCGGACTAGTAAGAGCAGTCCTTTTAAATAGTAAACCATATGCAGGACTACCGGGTAGCTAGCTAGAAGCACCCTGTATATACCTGCTAATATTTATATGGCTGCTATATATACAGTATGTGTATATTTATATATATACATATATTAAAGGTGATATAAAATTATATACCTGGTATATATATATATCAAGGTGATATATATATATATATATATATATATATATATATATATATATATATATATATATATATATACATGTATATATATATATATATATATATATATATATATATATATATCACTTTGAATGAATTAACAAAAGATAAGGACAGCACAGAAATACTCCTCACCCACCTTCTCAATGTGAAGATTCCACGGAGGATCAGAGCTTTTACTCGGTCAGGATATGTTTCAGCATATACGAGTGAAAGACATGACCCCCAACTTCCACCAAATACAACCCACTTCTCTACCCCGATATGTATGCGCAGTTTCTCTATATCAGCAGCAACCTCCCATGTTGTGTTCTCCTGCAAGATGTCTTTACATTAAGGCATAACATTTGCATTGTACAGGCTGTTTATATAAATGTTACCCTAAATTCAACATAAGCAAATATGCAACCTCATTTTGTAGGTAATTTGTTTTACATGTATTTGACATTTTGGTCAAACAAAATTACAAGAATGCTTATTTGGAAGAAAGGACAGATCTATGTCTAACTAGGTACAAATTGTGTGTTGTGCATGAACGTGTGTGTGTGTGTGTGTGTGTGGTGTGTGTGGTGTGTGTGGTGTGTGTGTGGTGTGTGGTGTGTGTGTGTGTGTGGTGTGTGTGTGTGTGTGTGTGGTGTGTGTGTGTGTGTGTGTGTGTGGTGTGTGTGTGTGGTGTGTGTGTGTGGTGTGTGTGTGTGGTGTGTGTGTGTGTGTGTGTGGTGTGTGTGTGTGGTGTGTGTGTGTGGTGTGTGTGTGTGTGGTGTGTGTGTGTGTGTGGTGTGTGTGTGTGTGTGTGTGTGTGTGTGTGGTGTGTGTGTGTATGTGTGTGTGGTGTGTGTGTGTGTGTGTGTGTGTGTGTGTGTGTGGTGTGTGTGTGTGTGGTGTGTGTGTGTGTGGTGTGTGTGTGTGTGTGTGTGTGTGTGGTGTGTGTGTGTGTGGTGTGTGTGTGTGTGTGTGTGGGGTGTGTGTGTGTGTGTGTGTGTGTGGTGTGTGTGTGTGGTGTGTGTGTGTGTGTGTGTGTGTGTGTGTGTGGTGTGTGTGGTGTGTGTGTGTGTGGTGTGTGTGTGTGTGTGTTTGGTGTGTGTGTGTGGTGTGTGTGTGTGGGGTGTGTGTGTGTGTGGTGTGTGTGTGTGTGTGTGGTGTGTGTGTGTATGTGTGTGTGTGTGTGTGTGTGTGTGTGGTGTGTGTGTGTGGTGTGTGTATGTGTGTGTGTGTGGTGTGTGTGTGTGTGGTGTGTGTGGTGTGTGTGTGTGTGGTGTGTGTGTGTGTGGTGTGTGTGTGTGTGTGTGTGTGTGTGTGTGGTGTGTGTGTGTGTGTGGTGTGTGTGTGTGTGTGTGTGTGTGTGTGTGTGTGTGTGTGTGTGTGTTTGTGTGTGTGTGTGTGTGTGTGTGTGTGTGCATGTGCGTGTGTGAAATAATGCACTCTTGTGTGATGTGCATCCATACGTGCACACTATGTAGGAGGATTTAGTTTATAGCTTCATGCAAAGTATGACGCCAATGAAGGTGTGCTTTACGTATAGGAAAAACACCAGCATTGGTAGTATATAATTATATACATGTACTTCCTAAAGTTGTGTCAATACAATCTTAGCCGGAGATTACCGTTTCTGAAGTGTTTACTAGTCCCCCAAAGGTTCACCTTATCAGTTGACACAAGTACCTTCAACTCTGCAGCAGGCAGTGACTTGCCAGCACCTCGCTGGTCCACCAGTATTATGCGGTAGACATTTGGGTCAAAGTAGCGCCTGTCACTGCCAGAACACCCACCTCCTGGTCCCCCATGTCTACAGTGACATCACATGACTGCTCAGTGACACCGACACGTCTCCTTAATAGTCTTAATAGAACTTACAGATCAAACTATAATATTAACGTACACTACTTGAAATTACATAAACTAGTTACACATATTATTAATGTGTATGCGGGTACCCCCCGTATGTGTGCTTGTTCAGGTTGGCTACAATAGGATAGAAATGACGTACTTGGTCATGTGCCTTGTAGCTATATAGTCATATCCCAGCAAACAACGACCCGTCATTTCACATGTTCTGTAAGTGAATTCACGAGTTCAACTGGCTCAATTCATGTGTTTCCGTACGTGAATTCACTGGATTCTGTGAACAAATGTTGTGTGTCGACACGTGTTTACTGTGAAATCATGAGTTTTTCACGTGATGACACGTATCAGTGAAACCGTACCAGTTCTGACCCAGTACGACTTGTGTCAAACTCGTTCAAAACATGTGACAACAGGCAGAACACTTGTATTCATGTGAATACACACGAAAACATATACTGGTGGAACTGTACCAATTATGAACCAGTATTACACGTGCCAACTGGTTCAGAAATGGTTCCTTGTTTGCTGGGATGGCTATGCTCCACAATTAAACTCCACATTGCAAGAATAAATTATATCGCCTGATTTTTTGTGGATATGTCTAGAAAATTGTAAGAAATGTTTTTCTGGTGCCTGTACGTGGTATATGTGAGTAGCTGTGACATCGGCGTAGATTTATATTGACTCGACAAAAATTACATCTGCCTTTTTTGCATTGGAATTCATGTAGAATGACATTCCAAACATACACACATAAAAATATAGTTAAACACCGTTTTGAAAAGGCCTTAATAATTAATCATTAATTGTTTAATGTTGCCAACTCACAGAAATAGGACAGGCTTCCCATCAGCCTTTCCACTCTGTTCGTAGTAAATTTGGTGTAAGTCTGATACTTGCAGGAAGCCACTGTCAAACGGTTCGATTTCGGGATACGCTTCCCTCACATCAGACTTTTCTGTCGGCGTGTCTTCTGTCTTCATGCTGGTCCCCGCTTCTGAATCTCACTCTGAGATCTCGTCGATGATTTGCGTTTTTGTCGAGTAAGGCTTGCTATAGTTTTCGCCTTGCGTCTTTATCAACCTAACAAGCCAACGTCGCTGGTTAAAAACGGACACGAAGTCTACGCGACTGAAAGACGCACGTCCACCTGGAATCAGACCACATTTGCATTTTCCCATAGGCGACCATTATAACGTTTCCTTCATTTCCTACTAATCTTGATGAGCTCTGTTATTGACAATTTCACAGCATATTTACCCTCCATAGACAGAAGTTCTGTGACAAATTCATGAACTTCTCATACCTCAGGCTCCCACAAACTTCTCCATTTCTGCTTGAACCACCCACGGATTGCTCCTAATTACATCACCAAGCAAAATTACAACTGTATTAATACGCAGAAATGCACCGACTGACAGCTGTCATAATTTGACAGCTCTGATGCCACGCTGCACAAAAACACTACATATGAATCTGAATGGGATATGTCGTAAGAAGCCAATACTGGCTATTATATACGATGGGGGGGGGAGGTTGGGGGGGTGTGCGCATGTTATTGAGTGTTTGAGTCGCAGTTCGGGCGACTGAAATCAGTTATGTCTTATGGTTTCAGCCTGGCCCTGCGACTCGTTAAGTTGGTTCCAGTCGGCTATTGTTTTTACAAAAAATGAATTCTTAAATTGTTCATTGTGGGCTGTAGGTACTATAAAACATCTGGTGTTGTTGGTTGTTGGACAACATTTGAGGATACATGGTCTGGGAAGTGCTTAAGCTTAATGTGTCTTTTGTTTGTTTTTTGGGGCCGGAATAATGTTTCAGTGGGGAGGGCTGGGATAGATCCTCTAACAGTTCCAGTGTTCCAGCTAGGCCTTTTCCCAAGGGAGCGGTGCCCTGCCCCCCATTTACATGTGCCCTGTGCCTTTTATTAGGGCCCTGTCCTTTAGCAGTAGCCTGGTGCAATTGCCAGTGCAATTGCCAGTGGGGTAAAGTGACTGAGACAGCTCAGTGCTGGCTTCCCATTGGCTTGAAACAATTGTACCCAAATAACCACTTCAAAGACTTCCATGTGGGACAAGGGCAATAAAGTAGGAGCCCTTCTAGACCACCCAGATGCAGTGTGTTCTATTGGCTCTAGTATTGGGTGATGTAATAAACTGATGCTGTTGACAGGATGAGGTAGTTTAAAACATTGTAGCAAGGGAATCGGCTCCACTTGTAGTAGATATGGGAAAAGTGTTTCTTTTGTAAATGACAAACATGTTTTTTATAATTTATCTAGATCTGGGAACATTTTAAAGAACTGTTCACATAAAATAAGTGCTAAAGGGGTGTAATTAGAAGGCCTATCTATATACTGTAATAAACAGAGATGTTTGTGCTATTTATACAGCTTATTTGAGAAATAATAATCTATTTAATGATTCCCAATTGTTTTGTAAGTAATAATATGGGTAAATGTACATATGTAATTGAGTCAGCATTGCTAAATTAAAAAAATTATTAATTATCAATGTTGTATTCAAACTGAGAAATTGTCACTGATTTTTTTATTTCAGGTCTGGGTGTTCTCGCCAATGTCTTTGGAGGACGGACTTCAGTTGGTTCATTTTTAAATGACTTTTTGGTAAAACATCACAACAATTGTGGATCTGGTAGCATAACAAATTAAATAGTACTAAGCTGCATGTACTCATCCATCACACCGTGAGACACTGTATACTACGTATAAGCCTGTTGATTTGTTTCATACTGGCATATTAGTGAGGTAACTGTTTGAACACATTGTACATAATTAAACAACACTGCATGGCTAACGGATGTCAGTAAATAAATAACGTGATAATTATGTAGAAAACTTGGTGTAGTCCTATGTATATTCAGGGCCTGCAGTGGCTTTCTGCCTGTCACCAGCCCATGTTGACTTCAAACTATCATGTGTCAACTAATAGCGGCCCAGCGATCTTGTTCTACTGCTGTGTTCTATTTATATCTATGGATACATGACATGATTTTGTAACAGCTATGTCAGTGACAAATAGTTGCCAATGTAGGTAGGCTGGATACAATTGAGCCGGGTTTGGGATATCTGATACATAATGACTGCATTTGCTCTTGGCAACACCGAGTTACTTAGCTAGTAATTGGTCATTGTGTTACTCCCACAAGCTCCATTTCATGAAGTCTTTTGAAGATTAACTACATACCAGAGTTAACTAAAAACGTATTTCAACGATGTCGGATGTGCCCTCAAAATTGTGGTCCACGCATAAAAGTGCCCTCCATCTGCCAACTGCACCCTGTCCTTTTCAAAACCTAGCTGGAACACTGAGTTCTGTACAAAAAATTTAGTCTGGTCGCGTCGTCTATTGTCTAATGTGTCGAGGTTAAGTTGGTGAGCATGGTTGTGACAGATCCTGGGTGTCTAGACTAGAGCGGTAGTCTCCAGCGAGTGATGAAGCGAGCTGCCCGGTGTTGATTTTTTTCTAATTTGTCTATATGCTCACAGAAATTCAGACAACCTGCACAATGCTGCTTTTATAGGGTACTCTATAGGGTACTCTTATTGTGGTCATACATCACCTGAAAGCCTTGATGTAAAAGCGATCAACAGTTACAGAAAACAAATCATCAGTGTCACAAGACCCCTCGGCTCGGGCTAGATGTTTACGCTCAGTGACAATGTCACGTCGCGTGTTTGTCCTTACAAAATTGTCCGACGAATATTATGAAAAGCAGGATATAGCCGTTTTTTTGCTTATGGCTATATGTTAATCAAACAGAAAAAAATACATATTTTGGTCATGTAATTTATTTACGAGAAACGCTTATGTTTTACCTAACCTGACCCAAAATAACGCCCATGAAAATCTAAGAAACAAGACCGATGCGTCACCTGGCGAACAACACATACATTGCACGAATGTTTTTCGAAGCAGACGACACAAGTTGTTTGCTAACAAATATCATTTCCGGAGAGAAATGCGTACGTACGACCTGTGACACTTTATAAAAGGATTACATTTGGCTTGTGGTAGTTTATCCAGAATATAAAATACTTTGTATATCTTTATTGTTAAATTTGCTATTTGTGGAGACGCTGGTGCCTTAAAATTGTAATCATCATGCAGCCTGGTTAGCTAGCCCACCACACGGCACGGGCCATGCCCATGGTCACTGATCCGAAGCACAATTTCCCAGTGTGACTAATTTATCCCAAACATGACATGCTCATATATATATATATATATATATATATATATATATATATATATATATATATATATATATATATATATATATGTATATATACACACGCATAGACAAACGGGCCACGACATTGGAAGTAAAACTTCCTTAGCTTTGCCTTTGCTGGATATTGCACCATGCCCAGGCCATGGTCACCCTGTTTTTACAGTTTTAGTTATGAGAATCATATTTTGACTCGTGTAGTGAGTGTTTGGATAACTGCAACGAGCCTTACGAGGTCACCCAGTTTTAGGTAAAAAATTATCATGTTTTGACTCAACACATGATTTAGTTACAGCAACTTAAATTATGACTTTTAAAGAAATCATCATATTCAGCCAGTAGGGTCTATGTCTATGTCACTATGAGTATGACTACATATAACCTTGTAAGATGTGCTAAATCTGCTAAAACTATGAAAGGTATGCAAACAAACTTACTTTAAAAGTTGTTTGAGTGAAGACAGACGTATTTAAAAAAATAGACCAGGGGAATCCAAATCATGTAAAAAAGATGCCAGTCCAAGGGCAAGATCAAAAACTGTGTGCCTTATCTGCACTGTGTGCCTTATCACTCTGTGTGGCCAGAACATGTTGCGAATCGGTGCAAGACTGAGCATGGTACTAGAATATGCAAATAGCAATAAAACACAACATATATATATATATATATATATATATATATATATATATATATATATATATATAAACTGTGTCAATGGTTGCAGTGCCAAGGCAATGATCAGCCCAATCCCCCAAAGCCAGTGGTTTGAATCAGTGTCATTGTCAGTATTCATCGCTTTGTTGTATTAAGAAATATATACTGAGTTAGAACCAAATAATCATGCACAACAGTTAAATGTATATATTATATAAATCCATAGTACACAACCAAGGTTGGAACTGAACATCCATTGTAATGTTGTTAATGATGTCACAGGTCATTCTATTTCAGAATCTGATAAATTGGATGTCATGGTTTTGAACAATGGAACATTCAGCGACTGGCATGAGACAATAATAAATACGTTTTCGAAAAGTGGCAATGATGCACTGGAATTGATATATCTCATTCTAGTTGGCTGGTTTGTGTACCCACTGGCATGGCTCAGAGATTGTAAGTACCCTAAACCTACACTATTAAGTATGCCATACAAAACAAATTTAAACAGTTATGACAAATTCGGGAACAATCTTGCTGACAATTAATTTTAATACAATTTATTTAAAAAATGATACTTTACATTTATGAGCAACAGTATTACTTGATTTAAACAAGCAACAATGTCTAGTGAATCTGTCATTTGGGTTTGTTTATTGGACTTGCATAGATGTGTGTGTTTACATGTCCAATTCTTGCAGCATGATTTTGGTTAACACACTGTCAACTAACACATTTAACATAATTATTTATGTAAATTATCCACACCTTTGTCTGTTTGGCACATGTCTTGGGTCTTTTATAACTGCTTGATTTGCTTCACACTTCTTGCTAGGGTACAACTGGTTTGGCACCCGATGGCAGCATGAAGATGCAGAAACTCATACAGCAATGTTTGTAATGACGGGTATTTTCTGTATACCTGCTGTTGTACTGATAGGTGTGTGCATTTTTAGATATTCCACATAATGCTTAGGATTTACACCGAATCCAGTGAGTATATAAAGTTATAACACTTGTATAGTTGAAAATCAAAATTATGCATCAGGAGGTGACAGTATGTGCATGTGTATATGTCATTATCAATATATTTGCCACATGCAAGTATATGTGAAGAGGTTCACCAACTTTTAGTCTTTACAATGCACACAAATCACACAAATCAAATGGAAGCAGATTACATGTGATAGCCTAAAGAGAACAATAAGGGAAGAACATCATATTACTCCCTGGATGCTTCGAGTTGTAATTCTAATATTTTGACCATGTTAGTGAACTTTTGTTGGATGACTACCACAACTGGTGACACCAGTGACTCTGGGCAAAGCTAAAGGGTGTGTCACAAGTGTGGAATGTGGTGGTACATTGGTTAGAGCATCAGAGTCTCAATCAAGAGAATCAGGGTTAAAAATCTATGGTACCGTTTCAAACTTTGGACAAGTTCGTTCATTCTGTTGCTCAGATTCACTCGGCCATATCAACAAATACCACGCTATAAATACTGATGTAGAAATAATTGTTGTGCAATTA
>CBDHHR010000355.1:0-8029 GCA_965263245.1 Metamycoplasmataceae bacterium
ACTCGAGTATGCTGGACTCTCAGTAAACGAAAAGACGAGGCGTGGACAAACAGACGACTTAGTAAGGATGGACACAGGTCAATTTGCAAGAAGAACAAAGGCACAACAAGACGAAGACAGCAAACAGGAGATGGGATGGACCTGAGAAGATTGAGGGAGTTTCGAAATATCGACCAAGATGCAATGTCGTGATATCCTAAGGGCATTATTGTGAAACGAGGAATCACAATAATCAAGTAAACTAGTAATAAACGCAGCAGCAATAATTGTTGCAACACAAAGAGGCAGACGTCGACGAAATTTCGTCGTAAATCACGAATATGATGATCCATGTTCGACACATCTGAAAAATGTCAGTCTAATGTTAAACGAAGTCGTAACATAAACCGAGGGTTGGAATTTGGTAACATTTCCGTCGTTGCTATGCCTAACGAATGTGTATGTCAGCGAGTATACAACTACATTACGACTTGGAAGCCAACGTATATCAGTGCTGACGTCACAGTGCTGTACTTAGACATATGCAATAAGTTCCTGATTTCGGTTGCAATATTCATTAAGTCGGTATGTTTGCGTAATTGTACGACTGGGTGATGTTAAGAGGAGCAGTTGAATTGTTTGTAATGACTTTATTAACACAAATAGTCGTGTGTATATATACACATATATATATATATATATATATATATATATATATATATATATATATATATATATATATATATATATATATATATATATATATATATATATATATATATATATATATATATACATATATATTGATACAATTCCATTCCTCTAGGTGTCATGTCTTTTCTAGGTGTCGACAATCATAGTCCTCCAAACCGCACGGTCGTTCGTTGCTCTTAAATATACAGACAGATGATCAATGTTTTTCTTCGATGACATCCTCTTGATCTTTTCCCTTCAATATTTCCAATTGTTACTAGATGGTCACACTATTTAATATCGGATGATTGAAACTACAACGGTTTGACCTCGGGTTGTGCACCATCCAATAAATAAGAAGTTGAACATAAGAACGATACTACAGATATACGCTTGGCCGATAGAGGGCGAAATTAATGTTAACGTTTTAAATTTCGACGCAGATGTCGTTTTATTGTGTTCTTCCGTGTCACATATTCACTGGATGTTGTCTCGTTGCCAGTCACAATAGAGCAATCTACCTGACATAAATAACTAATGTCCATTAAGGTTGTGCGATGATTACTTACTGGGCTTTGTCCAATTAGTTATAATGGCAATGCTCAACGGTTCGGATTACCTGTCAATCAAGTCACAACTTACTACGATACATTGGCCACCTATGAAGTCGCCATGCCAATCGTTTTTGGGTCTCTTAAATCACAATTACCTTAATACGCAGTCTGCCACAATTGGTTCGGCAATCACGGCACCGCGTCTTGTCATTTCGGATGTCAGATGTACACAGCTTCTTGCAATGAACATGTCCATCTAACTATCTGGGAACGCGTAAAAAGAGTTTACGGGCACGGGACGTGCGCAAACTCATACATTCGCAAGGCGTGCGTGTACACAAACACACTCACGCCGAAGTTCAAGCACACACGCACATACTTACATTACTATCTGTACGCATGCAGGCGCACACACACTGCTCAAATAAACACACGCTCGCGCGCACGCATGCACACACAACACACATAACACACACACACACTCACACACACACACACACACACACACACACACACACACACACACACACACACACACACACACACACACACACACACACACACACACACACACACACACACACACACACACACACACACACACACACACACACACACACACACACACACACACACACACACACACACACAACTTTTTAAACTAGTTTCGCAGGGGGGATACACAGAGAAGCCAAATACTAGAGGCATAAATAAAGATAGCAAAAATAAATCAGCAAAGAACAGTCTGGAAAGCCCTACGGAATTTGGTTATAAATATGTTTGTTTAAATGCAAGGAGCATAGTAAACAAAAGAAATGAACTAAAGATTATGGTAGAAGATATTGACCCTCACATAATAGGTATAAATGAATCTTGGGCCACACCCGATATATCAGATGCCGAATTAAGAATGACAGGACATGTAATGTTTAGGAAATATAGATTAGGAAGAAGGGGAGGCGTAGTTATTTTATATATTAATGAATCCATCCAGGCTTACGAAATTAAATTAGAAAAAGAAGCAGAATGTGAAGAAGCTGTCTGGTGTAACATAGTTACAGGAAACTCAACATTAACTGTTGGGGTAGTGTATCGGAGTCCAAACATAAGCATAGAAGAGAATGAAAAAATACATAACGCTATCAAAGAAGTGAGTAAACGGGACTGTATTATTATGGGGGATTTTAACCATGGGCATATGCAGTGGACATCTCTACAGAGTACCGGGAGAGAGGATCAAGAGTTTTTAAATTTAGTACAAGATAGTTTCCTTTCTCAACATGTGTTAGAAGCAACCAGGGGCGAGAACGTGTTAGACATAGTATTGAGCTCACAGAAGGAATGTGTTGATAATGTCAAGATATGTGAGCCACTGGGGTGTAGTGATCACAACCAGATACATTGTATCATCAAAGTAAAGGGAGAACGGAATAGAAAAATAAGGTACAGGAAATGTTTTCACAAAGGAAGATATAAGGACATGAGGGAATATTTAGCAAAGATAGACTGGAATAACACACTGAAAAATAAGATAGCAACAGAATGCTGGAATATTTTAAATAGCGAAATTGACTGCGTCAAAGAAGAAACACTTATCGAAGGAAGCCATTAGAAAAATCAAGTACAAACAAGTGATGTGGAAGACATATAGACATACCGGGAGTGAAGAAGACTATAGCATTTATAAAGAAGCACTTAATCAAGCTACAGCTGAAATTAGAAATTTAAAGAGAAGCTACGAACAAAAAATTGCTTTTAATATAAAACATGACATCAAGAGTTTTTATGCGTATGTTCGAAGTAAACAGAAAGTTCAGGATAAGGTCGGTCCTCTAGAAGGTAATGATGGAAACATATTAACAGAGGGATTCGTAATGGCAGAAAACCTAAATGAGTACTTTAGTTCGGTGTTTACCAGGGAAGATACCAGTACTTGAGACCAAGTTCGAAGGGAGAGAGTTTGACTATTTAGGACAACTAATTGTAACCCCAACAATGGTAGCTATGAAAATAAGAGAAGGATAATAAATCACCTGGAGTGGATGGGATTCCTCCCAAATTACTATTGGAAATTGCGGAACAAATCAGCATACCGCTTGCAACAGTGTTCAGTTTGTCATTAGAGGAGGGAATAGTTCCGTTAGAATGGAAAGAAGCAAACATTATACCATTATTTAAAAAAGGTTCGAGAAACAAGTCAGAGAACTATAGACCAGTGAGTTTAACATCGGAGATTTGCAAACTATTAGAAAGACTAATTAAAGATCATCTGGTTGATTTTCTTGTTAAAAATAAATTGATAAACCCATCTCAACATGGATTTTTAAAAGCGAGGTCATGCTTAACAAATATGTTATGTTTTTTGGAAGATGTCACAAAGTGGGTAGATGATGGATCACCAGTAGATATAATCTACTTAGATTAAAAAAAGTCTTTGACAAAGTGCCACACCAAAGACTACTACTTAAACAAAAGGCCCATGGCATAGGAAATGGTATGATTAACTGAGGAAAAAATGGCTTATTGATAGAAGACAAAGAGTAGTAGTTGATGGGGAGGTTTCAAACTGGAAATCGGTTTTCAGTGGAGTACCACAGGGATCAGTACTGGGACCTATTTTATTCTTAATATATATCAATGATTTGTATGATGACATAACAAGCAAGGTGTTGAAGTTTGCGGATGACACAACAGTGTTTAGGAAAATTAAAAGTGATGCAGATAGACAGCATTTACAAGATGATCTTAATAAGTTGATAGAATGGTCTGAGAAGTGGCAAATGCTGTTTAATTTTGGAAAGTGCCTCCACACCGGACATGGGAATGAAGATGCACAATATACAATGGGTGGTACTGTACTAAATACTACCTTAAAGGAAAAGGACTTATGGTTAACTATTAGTGCTGACATGAAGGTATCAGAGCAGTGTGGAATTGCAGCAGCGAAGGGAAACAAAATTTTTGGATTAATTAGGCGAAATATAGTGTACAAAGAAAAAGAACTAATAATACCGCTGTATAAAACAATAGTTAGGCATCACTTAGAATATTGTATACAAGCATGGAGGCCATATCGCAAGAAGGATATTGATATGCTAGAAAGAGTACAAAGGAGAGCAACCAAAATGATACAAAAACTCAGGAATATTAGTTATGAAATGCGTCTAAAAGAATGTGGTTTAACAACACTAGAAACCAGAAGATTGAGAGGAGATGTTTAAAATATTGAATGGGTATGAAAATATTGACAGAGATATTTTTTTCACAGTCAAGGAAGAGAGAAGGACTAGAGGACATGGAGTTACATTAGCAAAGAAGCAGTGAAGACTAGATATTAGAAAATTTTAATTTTCACAAAGAACAGTAAACGAATGGAACATATTATCAGCTGATTGTGTAGGTGCTAGTAGTGTTAATATATTTAAAAATAAAATCGACATATACCTAAGACGGGCGGGGTATACTTAGATAGATAGGTTGGACTCTCGATAAGCCAAATGGCTTCCTAGTCCACCTGCCATCTAGAGTTGAATCTCTAGGTGGCAATCTTGTTAAATCTTGTTTTATATATATATATATATATATATATATATATATATATATATATATATATACAGATGCGCGCACACACACACACACACACACACACACACACACACACACACACACACACACACACACACACACACACACACACACACACACACACACACACACACACACACACACACACACACACACACACACACACACACGTATGCACACTCACGTACACACACGTACACACTCACACCCGCGCACGCACACACATGCACACTCAGACACATACGCACATACATACATACATACATATATATATATATATATATATATACGCACGCACGCACTCACGTACACATACATACACACACGTAACACACACATGCACACACACACACTCACATACACACACACACACACACACACACACACACACACACACACACACACACACACACACACACACACACACACACACACACACACACACACACACACACACACACACACACACACACACACACACACACACACACACACACACACACACACACACACACACACACACACACACACACACACACACACACACACACACACACACACACACACACACACACACACACACACACACACACACACACACACACACACACACACACACACACACACACACACACACACACACACACACACACACACACACACACACACACACACACACACACACACACACACACACACACGTAAACAGAGACATCGGTCCATCCCACTGCCAGATGACTCGCCCATGGGCTGTCTACATGTTTTTACTCATTCACACTTTAACTGTCCCCAGTGTGCGTCTGTGGC
The DNA here is from genome assembly GCA_965263245.1 of Metamycoplasmataceae bacterium. Lineage (GTDB taxonomy): Bacteria > Bacillota_I > Bacilli_A > Mycoplasmatales > Metamycoplasmataceae > DT-68. Next base: position 5,619 of record CBDHHR010000355.1, read on the forward strand.
GTCGACGTTGAAGATGCCATCAATAATGAAGGAAGTGCCTCGGTGAGTTCCACCTGCCGCTCCCACCTGGCGTCCTCGCGCCGTCAAGTCTGAGCCCGGCTCACGGACACTCGCCACTAAACTCGTCTCGTTTCGCGTCGTCGTCTGGAGGAGAGTCCAGAAGAGTTCACCTCTGTAGGCTACCGCTATGGCAGGGTCGGCTAGTTGGAGTCAAAAACGCGAGCGTATGACGAGTGGGTGGGGGTGGGTGGGAGGGGTGAATGCGACCGTGGATCAGTGGAGTAAAAGCTGGACTTTTTGTTAAAGACCCGATTACTTTGTTGCGCACGTTTTTATATACATTATTTTCGCAATTGTAAAATGGTCTACTTTAGATATACGTAGGCCCTAGCATAAAACATGATGCAACTCATGACAATGTTGAGGTGGCCGCAGTACAGAGGGAACAACACGACAGAAAGAAGATGTCGAAAATAGCTCGCGTCGATATTATTCTGTGAACTGTTTACGAAGGTCTCTATGTAATTACATCTTATCTTTATTGTCCATAAAACGGACCAATGTTATGTTTTTGTAATAAGCATATGTGTGCCTTGTGATATTTAGAAGTGCGCCATTTAATGGTATGTAAGGGCCATCCATTACTAGTGATATTATCATCGTCATCATTTCACGCAGATATTCGATCGAAACACTATAAGACAGGATGAACTGCTTGCGAGATACTTAAAAGGAATTAAGATTTGAGCCATCCATTTTGAAGAATTTCATAGCAACGACAGATGATACATTTCCTTTGCTTTGAAAACTGTCTCATGAAAAACTGTACTATCACAAATAAATGGAAATGACGCTGCTTAAAGCCAATTGTGGATGACCTTATCTCCATGGCCATTGTATATGGTGTTACTCGTTGCGTTGATGGCAGTCAGGCTGTCAGTGTTTGTGAGTTGCTTATATTTCATGAATACCACAAATGTGTTAACATTATCGTATATAAATTGTGTAGAACAGCAACAGCAACACATTAAATGACGTCTTCTGCGGCTGTCGTTGATCAGGATGACGTCATTTATGAATACCATGTGTGATAACGTTGGACAATTGCCAATACACTTGAGGGGGCAGACGGACAACTTGCAGTCCAGTGTCCATTGTGTTCCTCACAAACGTCGACTGTCCAGCGACTTGTCTCTTAGCACCAACTGACACCAAGACGCGCCATTAGACTTGTCAGGGGAAGTGTTATTATGACGTCACAGAATGTCAACCAGGATTAATGAATGTCACGTTTTCACCTACTCCCTGGTCAAGGAAAATGTCACCGGTCATCAGAGACAGTTGCGGCTGGCCGCTTGTGTCTTCTTTAAGATGAATTCTTAATAATGGCGTTATAATGTAAAGTGTTCCTGCGCTTACTGGATTGTCTGGGCGGCGGCTAATGCAGCGTGTGGGTTCTGTAGATGGATGTCATTAGTCGTGTGAGTCGACTACATCATCCCCCTCCACACTCTTCGCTTGGCACTAAGTAGGTCTCGTGGTAGGCCTGTAGTCGCTGGGTTCGTCAGGTCACCGAGTTTAGCGTCTCTTCCGAATGACAGAGCAAAATGGCAATGCCAAAATTGTCCCAAGTTTCAAAAAAGGGTTGCAGGTAGATTGGAACCTCGATCCGTCATTGAAAATTTGGTGTTTTACAGCCGATTACCAGGTGTAAACATCTTTGAATTGCCTTTGTTGATGACGTCATCTATGCACTTAATCTGTCATTCACCGTATCATACATTATTGTGACGCAGTAAGACACACTTATGGTGTCATAGTTTGTATTTTGGTTTAAAACTGAATAACGTTACACATGCAGTGACACAAATAGTAATCAATCATACACAGTATTATTGGGCAGATGCCACATTTCCGAGACGAGTCCACACTGGATTCTGTTTTAATCCGACGCGACCGCGGCAATCCAATTCATCGAGTTGTATTTCAGGTTTTGTTTACAAACGTCCCTTGGCTACATAGAGGTAGTTTGAGCTAATCTCGTTTGTCTGTACCCCGGAGACGTGTCATTTAATTCTTGGCGACCGTGCAGAAACACCACGAAACATGTGAAAAACTGGGATGGTTGTAAAATAACAAAATAATCCACACTCAAGTGTCTCTTCTACTTATCTGTAGAATGTGCTTTTTAAAACCGCCATCGATTCTGATTTACGTCACTCTTTATGTCAAAACACAACAGGGACAGCGGCAACACTTCAGCTGAATTGTAATAATAATAGCAGTACGCAAGAGCTGCACATGCACACACGCACACACACACACGCACACACACACACACGCAAACACACCCACACGCACCACACACACACACACACACACACACACACACACACACACTCACACATATA
>CBDHHR010000356.1:2500-7288 GCA_965263245.1 Metamycoplasmataceae bacterium
TGTCTTGTCTTGTCTTGTCTTGTCTTGTCTTGTCTTGTCTTGTCTTGATGAAGACACTGCCGGCGACGTTGTTCTCATCTGTCATCTCACCATCGCAAGCGGCCACTACGCACGACTGACCTCGTCGATTCAGTGTCTGCCTTATGTCTTAACCTTTCATATGTTCCTTGACCCACCGAGGATTCCACAAAAAAGCATGCTCTTCTGCGTGGACCCAATTGTCCTCTTGTTGGTCTTCATTGTCCAACACTGACTCTGTCAGACTTACTAGTCTCAGTAGACAGAACTTATTGAGCATGGAAACCATGCTTAGAAGCGCTCCAAGACAGCAGGGTTCCTTAATCTCAGAGTCGATCAATATCCCAGTTGTCAACAGATGGATTGGTTCACCAGGGAGCTATGGACCGTAGAGAAGATTCTGAAGTTACGTTTTAAACGACAGCGGAATTGAGCAATACAATCACTCGTGTACCATTAGTGGTAACCGATATGACCAAATTTACTTTAAGATAACCTTAAGTCGTTTCGACACAAACACGTCACAGCATGAATCAATTTACATTCAGTTCCATACATGATGTATGTTAGGTATGAAGGCAAGAGGAACGTACATCGGAGCAGAACGTCTAGTAATTTTGGATTTCAAGTACATCTGACACATGTGGTAATTGTGTTATCACAATATTGGGGTTTTGTAAATATAAAACAAATCTAATAATAATAATAATAAAATATGTATGATCGATGCCTTCGACCCACCCACCCACCCACCCACCCAAAAACCCCATCACAAAATGGAAAACCCACAAATTGCACTGATGCACTAACATGTCGGCTATCTATGTTTTCCATTGGAGGAGTTGGTGGAATGATTTCAGGGGGAATATAATAATGATAATGATAATGATAATGATAATGATAATGATAATGATAATGATAATGATAATGATAATGATAATGATAATGATAATGATAATGATAATGATAATGATAATGATAATGATAATGAGAAGGAGAAGGAGAAGGAGAAGGAGAAGGAGAAGGAGAAGGAGAAGGAGAAGGAGAAGGAGAAGGAGAAGGAGAAGGAGAAGGAGAAGGAGAAGGAGAAGGAGAAGGAGAAGGAGAAGGAGAAGGAGAAGGAGAAGGAGAAGGAGAAGGAGAAGGAGAAGGAGAAGGAGAAGGAGAAGGAGAAGGAGAAGGAGAAGGAGAAGGAGAAGGAGAAGGAGAAGGAGAAGGAGAAGGAGAAGGAGAAGGAGAAGGAGAAGGAGAAGGAGAAGGAGAAGGAGAAGGAGAAGGAGAAGGAGAAGGAGAAGGAGAAGGAGAAGGAGAAGGAGAAGGAGAAGGAGAAGGAGAAGGAGAAGGAGAAGGAGAAGGAGAAGGAGAAGGAGAAGGAGAAGGAGAAGGAGAAGGAGAAGGAGAAGGAGAAGGAGAAGGAGAAGGAGAAGGAGAAGGAGAAGGAGAAGGAGAAGGAGAAGGAGAAGGAGAAGGAGAAGAAAAAGAACATTTATAAAGCGCCATAAATCTAGATAATATTCATTCGGACGCGCTGTATATGCATATGTACATATTTATCGTGGAATTATAGTTAACAGAAATTTAAGGTAAACGAAATACATACAATATGTATAAAAGTAATAGTAATCAATGATAACATAAATAAGCTAGCTAAAGATTATTGTTAACATGAATGGTATATTGAAAATTAAATAATAATGAGTAAGACATTTAGTAAAATTAGTGTAAAACATGTATAAGAAATAAATAGATAGATAAATAAATAATTAATAACAATGAAATAAACTGATAGGTGTATACACTCCATACACAGGCCGGAATATGTGAGTTTCCAATAGTTTTTTAAAGTCACGAGGCAGCAGGTTTTCTTCGTCTCAGTTGGGACAAAATTCCACAGTCGTGGACCAGCTACTGAGAATATTCTGTCACCGTGTCGGCTGCGAGAGAGTTCCAACTCTGTCTATTGAAAAGTGTGAATGTATGGAATATAAGTCTGCGATTGCCTATGTAATATTTTTTTGTGATTTTGTACTTACCACAAGACAACGTACTCTTGTATCTTATATGGTTAGAACATGTCACACGTCAGTCAACTGCACCTGGTTTATTAAATCAAAAAAATAACAACACTAACCACTCGTTTACAGGCACAGCTGAAAAAGTATAAAATGAATATAATTTGTCAACATTAAATTCGACGTTTTAATCATTAACAAATCCCATATGCACTCTTCACCTACCCACCCACATCCAATATGGTTTCGATTATCGCAATTTTCGATGATAACTACAAAGCTCATAAATATATACGGACATAGATTTCTGTAATCACATTTGGAGAGATTATAAATTGCCGATGTCGCGTAATCCAATAAAATGACACATGCATTTAAACGTCGCTAATAAACTATCTTGATAGAAAGATGGGCATACTTCTTTGGCCTCGGGAGAAATCACACTTAACAATGTTAAACAGCAATTTATTAATTTTTCGTTTTGTTGCTGGATTGCGTCCCAATCTTAAGCTCCAACCAAAACATTGGCTAAGGTTAGCTTTAGGGCCGTTTTATGTGGTTTTTACTCGGAGCCCACCTTCTAAACAGAAATTACGCTGGAGGGAGCTCGCAACCGGAAGCGAGCCTCTGTTTGAAGATTAGCACCACTTCCGATATTAATGTTCACGCATGCGCAGAAATATATTTGCGTTACTGGTCTCTCTGCATATCCATCAGTAGGTTGGCAGCGAACATGAATCAGTGCTTGATTTACTCTGGTCTGCACGTATAACGCATTGGCCGTGACGTAGTGCACATGACGTCACACGCTATAAACGCCAAATATCGTTATGGTCACCATAATAGTGAGATACGTTGAATGAGATAGCGCAATAGAAGAGGCAACTAAAGATGATCAAGAATCCGCAGTACAACTGGACGTACGACACGACCAACATGGTTGAGTATCCGTATCACGGGGTCATCGATGTGCCGGAACGCTTCCACGACTTCCCGAGCTTCGAGCTGCAGTTGGCCCGACCCATTCGGGCCTTGCATCCGCGCATGCGACCGCGGTCACCCGACTACAACGTGCAGCCGAGGATGGTGAGCTGTGATCCCGGATTCGGGCCCGGCTTCGGGGTCAACCGACCGGATGTGACGAAGTGAGTACGTCATCCACCCGCTCTTCTATTGGGTAGTGTCTAGCGGATCGAGCGAACGCACAAGTGAACACACACACACATGCGCGCGCGCACGCACGCACGCACGCACGCCCAAACACGCACGTTTACATGCACATAGCGACGCATGCACGTGTGTATACACGCACACTCATATATACACACACAGCACCCACGCACGCACGCACGCACGCACGCACGCACGCACGCACGCACGCACGCACGCACGCACGCACGCACGCACGCACGCACGCACGCACGCACACACACACACACACACACACACACACACACACACACACACACACACACACACACACACACACACACACACACACACACACACACACACACACACACACACACACGTTTTCCCTTTTCTATGCACAAAATACATGACTCCTTCAATAGATAATTCATAAGTTTTTTTTCTTTAACTTGATCAATAAGCGTGTTATCGCCAGTCGTATCAACCACATGAATACAAAACGCAGTAATGACCATCTCGCCTCACTGGAACCTACAAAGTTGTTCGGTATACACCCGCACTGATATACACCGGACTGCTGTCTCCGGCGCTTGGCGAGCGCAGGAGTGGGCTGCAAAGGTCACGAATGCGAAAGACGTATTCCGTGTCCGTGGTGTTTATCTTGGGAATGTTAACGTTATTTGACCAACTGCGTATTATGCACTTTGTACAAACATCGATAGATTCTCACAAGATCGTTTAAGATATTTGGTGTTAAAATTTGGCTCGACGGGCGCTGTGTATCCCTTGTGAATAGGAGAATCACGCTATTGTCGGTCCTGTCTCAATTTGGGACACAAAAGAACCACTGAGAACGACAAGTACCCTTAGTAACAGCCTAGAAAGGTCGGCTTGGCGTAAATGTTCTGAAAAGGAATGACTAATTAAATGAGATATCATAAATGTTAACCACAATCTGTACAGACCAGTCAGTTAATAGAACCTCGCCGAGTGCTGGAACCAACCAGAACTAGAAGACATCGCCTTGCTGGCCGCGAATGCTCGCAGACCTGCCGTGTTGTGTCGACAGGCTCCAGCCGCCGAAGGACATCGTCAACAAGGCTCCCATGCAGGAGATCGGACCGCACCCTCAGACACCCCGACGGTACCCGAACAGCTTCCTGAGTCGCCTGTACGAGGACGACGGCAAGCCGGCGAAGTACGAGTACGGCTATGTGCCCCGCTCTCGACGGGACATGGTCGACATCCTCGCTCACCACCGCAGCTACTCCACCTCGACCCGGGACATGACGGAGGAGGGCAAGCTGCCGCTTGAGCCGGTGTGTAATGGTTGCAACTGTATCTACTGTCAGTACCGATACTCCGGGTTCGTAACTGCATGGAACAACATAATCTACAAAACTGATCGTATTGATGTCGGCAACGTGGATATTTAAAGAGCAAATTGGCATGTTACACTGAAACACACACACACACACACACACACACGCGCGCGCACACACACACACACACACACACACACACACACACACACACACACACACACACACACACACACACACACACACACTCGTTCCAAGAGTGGGTGCAAGCTAGTAAAGTAATG
>CBDHHR010000357.1:5000-8314 GCA_965263245.1 Metamycoplasmataceae bacterium
ATGATGGTTCATTTCAATTCCATAAAGTCATCCAAGTGTGTTAAATATTTAATTTTCAAAATGAGGCTATATAATTGTCCAGCTTTCCATTAAAGCTACGTGTTTTTCACCACTATCAGTCTGCACCGTTTAAACTGACATCTTTTCCAGCCAATACTCCTTCGCTTTCACGGCACTCAGTTTATCAGTACAATGCGTCGGCGACAATCTCACGCAGCGACAAGACGGCAAACATTCTTGACAGAAGTGGTGCAGCTTTTTATTGTTCAATGACGCAACGCGAAAGCAGCGATCGAGAACAATTGTCATGGCGTGTCAGCAGTCTTGCCGTCACCGGTGCAAGCTGCAGAGGTCGAGACGCGAGCGGTTCTACAAGTTCGAGTACAGTCTCTCGAGCAGAAGATCACGTTACCTCTGTCGTAGATGCACTCGGTCGGTTGTTGTTCTTTGCTGTGTCAAAAGGAAAGTCACAACGCTATGTTAATGCAAACGTTGCGTTTCGTATTTCGTATATGGATCTGTTTGGCACTTAACGCTTGTTGTATAATATGTGTCGCATTAAATAAGTTATTTTATCGACCATAGTTGTATTTAACACCCACTCTCACATTGTATTAATGCTACTGCAACGTGTTTTTAGTTTTACCGTGACTGTAGTCATGGTTTGTTCTTGATTGATCCATAACAGGGGTAACTACTACTACTACTACTACTACTACTACTACTACTACTACTACTACTACTACTACTACTACTACTACTACTACTACTACTACTACTACTACTACTACTACAACTACTACTACTACAACTACTACTACTACTACTACAACAACTACTACTACAACTACTACTACTACTACTACAACTACTACTACAACTACTACTACTACTACTACAACTACTACTACTACTACAACTACTACTACTACAACAACAACTACTACTACTACTACAACTACTACTACTACTACTACTACAACTACTACTACTACTACAACTACTACTACTACTACTACTACAACTACTACTACAACTACTACTACTACTACTACTACAACTACTACTACTACTACAACTACTACTACTACTACTACAACTACTACTACTACTACTACTACTACTACTACTACTACTACTACTACAACAACTACTACTACTACTACTACTACTACTACTACTACTACTACTACTACTACAACTACTACTACTACTACTACTACTACTACTACTACTACTACTACTACTACTACTACTACTACTACTACTACTACTACTACTACTACTACTACTACTACTACTAGTAGTAGTAGTACTACCACCTCCATTTATTCGTAACTGAATGTATCGTCGCTATCATAATCATCATGATCGTTTAATTTTTCATTAGTACTATCAATCGTCTACCACGATGCACATTGTATCGTCCCTGGCGACGTGATGCTGCTGACGGTGCCGTCAGTAGTGGTTTCTTCTCTGATTCGTCAGCCTCCCGTAAAGCAACATAAAACAACGTGACTTATTTGACTTCCACCCACGGGCCACGGTGACCCGTTGCCATCCTTCGGGGTGATTGCACCCTCGGTCTCGTTCTATTTGCGTTCCCGTTCTATTTTCGGCATCCGCCGTGACATCACCCGTGGAACCCAAGCATCATGTCTGATCTACCTCTTCCGTGCCCATCCCTTCTCCCAACCTCTGTTCATCGATTCCTTGAATGCTGGCCTAACAAGATACACGGAAGATGAGCCCCAGCCACGTGTGTCGCGTGTGCCAGGTGCCGTATGCGATGACTAGTCACCTCAACAGTCCAGGAGAGTCCTTTAGACTCCTTCTACGTGGGAACCTGACAACATCTCCGACAGTTCGCAGGCGGCGCATCTCGAACATATCAAGGGACTACACATCTTTTGATCGCTGTCTCCAAGGACTATGTATTACTGCACTGGCAATACACACTCCAAATGAGTCAGTCAGTCGGTCGGTCGGTCGGTCGGTCGGTCGGTCGGTCGGTCGGTCGGTCGGTCGGTCGGTCGGTCGGTCGGTCGGTCGGTCGGTCGGTCGGTCGGTCGGTCGGTCGGTCGGTCGGTCGGTCGGTCGGTCGGTCGGTCGGTCGGTCGGTCGGTCGGTCGGTCGGTCGGTCGGGTCGGTCGGTCGGTCGGTCGGTCGGTCGGTCGGTCGGTCGGTCGGTCGGTCGGTCGGTCGGTCGGTCGGTCGGTCGGTCGGTCGGTCGGTCGGTCGGTCGGTCGGTCGGTCGGTCGGTCGGTCGGTCGGTCGGTCGGTCGGTCGATCGATCGATCGATCGATCGATCGATCGATCGATCCATCAATCAATCAATCAATCAATTTATCATTCAATCAACCAATCATTGAGTCAAAACGTTTATTCAAACTCCTTAACTGTGCAAATAAGTACAAATAAGTTCAAATAAACTAATCCATATTAGTGAATAGTTTGTAGGGAGAATCATTAAATTATGAATGCAATTGTTTCTACAGTTTTATTACATAAGTGATATCATGTGTCAAACATGATTTGTGTTTTAGCTCTTATTAGTAAATTGTGCAATGCGATTTTAAATTTGCTTACAATAACTTTCGCAGAAGTGTTTCTGGCATTGAGCCTTAAACCGGTGAAACGAAAGAATGAATACGGTAAAACTGACATCAATCCAAAGAATTGTTTGAGGAACCTAAATCAAAACACGTCGTCTACCAAGTGATGTCGACGCAGTGGCCATGCGTCGCCGAGCATCCCTCTCTTCCCAGCACGTGTATAATAATGAGGAGTAGATCAAACAAAGACACCGTCATTCGTTCAGCTGACAGCCATGCAGTTCTCCTTTGAACCCGCCACAAGACGAACGCAATCAGGTTCAACAGAAGCACGTATACAAGCCATCCAGTCTCACTCTTGCACGCAATGGACGTCGCTACATATTCTAGGGTCGGCGTCTAGTTGCGCAAATACCCTTGGTAGCCTGCTGCGCGCCCGCTGGGAAACCGATGCCGATTACGGTAAACAAATCAGGCAAGTAAAGCGTGCAGGTGCTACGCCGGTACGACGAAATAGTTAACGTCGACCGGGTGCAAATATTCTCTGGGTCCGGACCCACCCGGCCACGGAATGAACCAAGGGTACGTCGGTGCTAATATCTGATTAAGTTGCGTCCAGTCTATGTTTGCATTATTTACACCTAATAAGGCGAACGTATGCCGCTGTCCAAAAACAACGGCAGGATGTTTGCTTCGGCCGCCAGAACTAATTTGTTCCGCAATACAATACCGACAAACTCGCCAAATGTGCAAATGAA
>CBDHHR010000358.1:0-5281 GCA_965263245.1 Metamycoplasmataceae bacterium
CTTGCTCCCTTTTATTAAAATGGGATAAATTCTAAAAATATATGAATTAGGTAAATAAGATAATTAAATAAGTTAATTGATTAAGTTCATTAAAATTAAATTACTACTAAAATTGACTATTAAGATATGTTTATGACAATTTATCACACCTTATAACAAAAGCCCAGCACGTAATTTTCATTAGCGCAGCAGCATACTGTCATAGGCTCGAGTTCCAAGGCGCCGTCAGATGGCAGCACGTTTGATCCTTCACCACTGCCGGGGGAAATATTACAGTACACAGCTTTTCATTTGCTACATTCATTGTGATGATTGGCTCTCAGACTAGGTTAGCTTAATTTGGAGACACTTAGGAATCGAGAAGTTGTTCGACTCTGAGAGGAACGTGTCCACAGAGTGATTGGCTAAATAACTTTGCATGATTTCGTTCTACAATTTGACGCCCCTTGGAAGTAACGTAGTGTCGCGCCCCTGGACACCGGAGCTTGTCTGCTGTCCAACCGTAGCGATAAACGGTGCTCCAGCAGCGTGCCGACGCAACAATGACTGATTCTCAGTCACATTTCCAAGTGTTTATGTTGCGTTGTTTGGTTGCATATTCACCTACATTGTCCTCTGTGTGACAAACGTCACCGGCTGAGGCGTGTCGTACTAACTGGACCTTGCCCGGAGAATCAGCTGCTTGGTTTGTGTCTGTGAGAATATTCGAGGCAAAATACGAATCATCTTTGGCAATTCCTCAACACAGTAGATCGTTGTCGGGACGACAACTCTCCAACTGCACCCGTCTTAAGGCACAACCAAACCCTCCAACTGCATCCGTCTTAAGGCACAACCAAACCCTCCAACTGCACCCGTCTTAAGGCACAACCAAACCCTCCAACTGCACCCGTCTTAAGGCACAACCAAACCCTCCAACTGCACCCGTCTTAAGGTACAAACAAACCCTCCAACAGCACCCGTCTTAAGGCACAACCAAACCCTCCAACTGCACCCGTCTTAAGGTACAAACAAACCCTCCAACTGCACCCGTCTTAAGGCACAACCAAACCCTCCAACTGCACCCGTCTTAAGGCACAACCAAACCCTCCAACTACACCCGTCTTAAGGCACAACCAAACCCTCCAACTGCACCCGTCTTAAGGCACAACCAAAGATCCAACTACAGCCGTCTTAAATCCCATCCAAACCCTCCAACTGCACCCGCGTTAAGGCACACCCAAAACCTCCAACTGCACCCACTTTAAGACCCCAAAACCATCCAAATGCACCCGCCTTAAGGCACCCCAAAACCATCCAACTGCACAAGCCTTAAGGCCCACAAACCACCCAACTGCACCCGCCTTAAGAACCCCCAATCCATCCATCTGCACCCGCCTTAAGAACCCCCAAACCTTCCATCTGCACCCGCCTTAAGAAACCCCAAACCTTCCATCTGCACCCGCCTTAAGAACCCCCAAACCTTCCAACTGCATCCGCCTTAAGAACCCCCAAACCCTCCAACTGCATCCGCCTAAGGTCTGCCAAACACTGCCAAATGCACTTCTTGCCAGAATATCGGATGAGTGGGTGGATAGGTGTGTGAGTAAGTGAGTGAGTAGTCAGCCAGCCAGCCAGTCAGCCAGCCAGCCAGCCAGACAGCCAGCCAGCCAGCCAGCCAGCCAGCCACCCAGCCACCCAGCCAGCCAGCCAGCCAGACAGCCAGCCACCCAGCCACCCAGCCAGCCAGCCAGCCAGGCAGCCAGCCAGCCAGCCAGCCAGACAGACAGACAGACAGACAGAGAGCCAGACAGCCAGACAGCCAGACAGACAGCCAGACAGCCAGACAGCCAGCCAGTAAACAAAGTTAGCCAATTATTCAATTCTTAAGTATATTGAAAAATTTATGAACTAAAAACAAGCATTCCGAAATACGGATTTGAAAAATCAACTAATACCGTCAATTCTGTATGGCATTTGTATTGTATGGCGCACGAATTCCGATGCAGACGGATTTCCATTACATGATGCGATGTCTCTATCAACTCGACAACGATATGTCTCTCAACTCTCTATGGTGGTGAATGAAACTGCAATCTAATTTGGGTCCATAGTCATATGTCCTGACAGTCAAGTATTTCGTCATAGTAATTCTTCGCCCTACTGACCCAACTCAGTCATCTGTACTGACAGTCAAGTATTTTATCATAGTAATACTTCGCCGTACTGACCCCACTCCGTCATCTGTGCTGACAGTCAAGTATTTTCTAATAGTAATACTTCGCCCTACTGATCCAACTCAGTCATCTGTACTGACAGTCAATCATTTTATCATAGTAATACTTCGCCCTACTGAGCCAACTCAGTCATCTGTACGGACAGTCAAGTATTTTATCATAGTAATACTTCGCCTTACTGACCCAACTCAATCATCTGTACGGACAGTCAAGTATTTTATCATAGTAATACTTCGCCCTACTGACCCAACTCAGTCATCTGTACTGACAGTCAAGTATTTTATCATAGTAATACTTCGCCCTACTGAACCAACGCAGTCATTTGTACTGACAGTCAATTATGTTATCGTAGTAATATTTCGACCTACTGACCCAACTCAGTCATCTGTACTGACAGTCAAGTATTTTCTAATAGTAATACTTCGCCCTACTGATCCAACTCAGTCATCTGTACTGACAGTCAATCATTTTATCATAGTAATACTTCGCCCTACTGAGCCAACTCAGTCATCTGTACGGACAGTCAAGTATTTTATCATAGTAATACTTCGCCCTACTGAGTCAACTCAGTCATCTGTTCTGACAGTCAAGTATTTTATCATAGTAATACTTCGCCCTACTGAGCCAACTCAGTCATCTGTTCTGACAGTCAAGTATTTTATCATAGTAATACTTCGCCCTACTGAGTCAACTCAGTCATCTGTTCTGACAGTCAAGTATTTTATCATAGTAATACTTCGCCCTACTGAGTCAACTCAGTCATCTGTTCTGACAGTCAAGTATTTTATCATAGTAATACTTCGCCCTACTGAGTCAACTCAGTCATCTGTACGGACAGTCAATCATTTTATCATAGTAATACTTCGCCCTACTGAGCCAACTCAGTCATCTGTACGGACAGTCAAGTATTTTATCATAGTAATACTTCGCCCTACTGAGTCAACTCAGTCATCTGTTCTGACAGTCAAGTATTTTATCATAGTAATACTTCGCCCTACTGAGTCAACTCAGTCATCTGTACGGACAGTCAATCATTTTATCATAGTAATACTTCGCCCTACTGAGCCAACTCAGTCATCTGTACGGACAGTCAAGTATTTTATCATAGTAATACTTCGCCCTACTGAGCCAACTCAGTCATCTGTACGGACAGTCAAGTATTTTATCATAGTAATACTTCGCCCTACTGAGTCAACTCAGTCATCTGTACGGACAGTCAAGTATTTTATCATAGTAATACTTCGTCCTACTGACCCAACTCAGTCATCTGTTCTGACAGTCAAGTATTTTATCATAGTAATACTTCGTCCTACTGACCCAACTCAGTCATCTGTTCTGACAGTCAAGTATTTTATCATAGTAATACTTCGTCCTACTGACCCAACTCAGTCATCTGTTCTGACAGTCAAGTATTTTATCATAGTAATACTTCGCCCTACTGAGTCAACTCAGTCATCTATTCTGACAGTCAAGTATTTTATCATAGTAATACTTCGCCCTACTGAGTCAACTCAGTCATCTGTTCTGACAGTCAAGTATTTTATCATAGTAATACTTCGTCCTACTGACCCAACTCAGTCATCTGTTCTGACAGTCAAGTATTTTATCATAGTAATACTTCGCCCTACTGAGTCAACTCAGTCATCTGTTCTGACAGTCAAGTATTTTATCATAGTAATACTTCGCCCTACTGAGTCAACTCAGTCATCTGTTCTGACAGTCAAGTATTTTATCATAGTAATACTTCGCCCTACTGAGTCAACTCAGTCATCTGTTCTGACAGTCAAGTATTTTATCATAGTAATACTTCGCCCTACTGAGTCAACTCAGTCATCTGTTCTGACAGTCAAGTATTTTATCATAGTAATACTTCGCCCTACTGAGTCAACTCAGTCATCTGTTCTGACAGTCAAGTATTTTATCATAGTAATACTTCGTCCTACTGAACCAACACAGTCATCTGTACTGACAGTCAAGTATTTTATCATAGTAATACTTCGCCCTACCGAGTCAACTCAGTCATCTCTTCTGACAGTCAAGTGTTTTATCATAGTAATACTTCGCCCTACTGAGTCAACTCAGTCATCTGTTCTGACAGTCAAGTATTTTATCATAGTAATACTTCGTCCTACTGAACCAACACAGTCATCTGTACTGACAGTCAAGTATTTTATCATAGTAATACTTCGCCCTACTGAGTCAACTCAGTCATCTGTTCTGACAGTCAAGTATTTTATCATAGTAATACTTCGTCCTACTGAACCAACACAGTCATCTGTACTGACAGTCAAGTATTTTATCATAGTAATACTTCGCCCTACCGAGTCAACTCAGTCATCTCTTCTGACAGTCAAGTGTTTTATCATAGTAATACTTCGCCCTACTGAACCAACTCAGTCATCTGTTCTGACAGTCAAGTATTTTATCATAGTAATACTTCGCCCTACCGAGTCAACTCAGTCATCTGTTCTGACAGTCAAGTGTTTTATCATAGTAATACTTCGCCCTACCGAGTCAACTCAGTCATCTGTTCTGACAGTCAAGTGTTTTATCATAGTAATACTTCGCCCTACCGAGTCAACTCAGTCATCTGTTCTGACAGTCAAGTGTTTTATCATAGTAATACTTCGCCCTACCGAGTCAACTCAGTCATCTGTTCTGACAGTCAAGTGTTTTATCATAGTAATACTTCGCCCTACTGACCCAACTCAATAGAAAATTACCGTTGCATTGTTAGCAGCCAGTCTTTATAGTTGCCGTGTTAATAATTGAACACGACACTAGATCCACGCGACAGGTGTATTGACACGCCATAGTGGCTACTGTCGCACGGTCTACGGCGTTTCTAGGAACATTCCAGGCTAGCAATTAGGCTTTAAAATGTGCGCACACAAAGCCTGAGTGCGGGGCCGCGGTACACGAATTGACACCTTCGTAAACGCACAGAATGGGACTCGAATAATTGACTTGTTAATTGATACAATCGCCTTTATTTTACACTGTGTCGGTTTTCGACAGCAACCACTGTTTTCATAGTTTCACAACATTGAGGTCGGGCAGGTTTC
>CBDHHR010000359.1:0-5000 GCA_965263245.1 Metamycoplasmataceae bacterium
AAAAGCACTGCAGTTAACACGATGCTTACACGTGAACGCTTAAGTTTACAAAGTTTCAAAATGCGTTACGTATTATTATTACACTATAGTCGGATCGTTTGGTTGTCACAGCATGTCGCGAGAAAATATATGGCTACAGTGGCGCTACCTAGAGAGTTAAATATATGTTAACAACAACTGTTGGTCGTAAAATTCACAAGTTCCACGCCACGTAATTTGTAGTGGGAGGAACGTATCAAGTTTATTTTTTTCCGAACTGATGAGACTATCCTTATCACAAAAGTCAGTCAGTCGGTCGGTCGGTCGGTCGGTCGGTCGGTCGGTCGGTCGGTCGGTCGGTCGGTCGGTCGGTCGGTCGGTCGGTCGGTCGGTCGGTCGGTCGGTCGGTCGGTCGGTCGGTCGGTCGGTCGGTCGGTCGGTCGGTCGGTCGGTCGGTCGGTCGGTCGGTCGGTCGGTCGGTCGGTCGGTCGGTCGGTCGGTCGGTCGGTCGGTCGGTCGGTCGGTCGGTCGGTCGGTCGGTCGGTCGGTCGGTCGGTCGGTCGGTCGGTCGGTCGGTCGGTCGGTCGGTCGGTCGGTCGGTCGGTCGGTCGGTCGGTCGGTCGGTCGGTCGGTCGGTCGGTCGGTCGGTCGGTCGGTCGGTCGGTCGGTCGGTCGGTCGGTCGGTCGGTCGGTCGGTCGGTCGGTCGGTCGGTCGGTCGGTCGGTCGGTCGGTCGGTCGGTCGGTCGGTCGGTCGGTCGGTCGGTCGGTCGGTCGGTCGGTCGGTCGGTCGGTCGGTCGGTCGGTCGGTCGGTCGGTCGGTCGGTCGGTCGGTCGGTCGGTCGGTCGGTCGGTCGGTCGGTCGGTCGGTCGGTCGGTCGGTCGGTCGGTCGGTCGGTCGGTCGGTCGGTCGGTCGGTCGGTCAGTCAGTCAGTCAGTACCGTATCTGCTGCATACGACCATCACCTCGTTTTCACGCGATCACAGATGTCTTCAATTAGGCTCGTCTTGTCTTTCGTAGCTGGGATGGTCTTTGCTGACCTTTACGTCTCTCAGTGAGCCGATGTAACTCAGTGGTTGAAGTATAGGACTTTTATTCGAGAGAGCCAGGGCTCGAATACTGTGTCGCCCTTGGACGTGCTAGCTTACCCTACGTTGCTCTAGTTCACTCATCTGTACGAATGAGTACCTGGCTATAGACATCGGCGGATATTTGTGTACGAAGTAAAGAGCAAAGCGCTTTGAGCGGCACTAAAGATGGTGTACTTCGCTGTACAACAACATTCCGATCAATATGTTAACCTTGTCACTAGCTGTTTTAATAGATAATCGTCGATATTTGCGTATCCGAATTAACTCCAATCTATTATGTCATATACAAATAATACATGAAACGTTCATGGATACAAAAAATCACTTAAAAACCTGCAGTTGTGGTACAAATAGTTGAAGAAAGGAGCATTTAATCAAAACTTGTTGTAGCAACAAATCGGATTCGTTGGATTTGGTTGATTCGATCCCAACACACATCCACTTTTATAGAAAATCGATTGTCCAGGGTGATAATGATATTGACCCTGGCTATCGAGGATGTCCACTACTAGCGCCTTAGAGGATTTTTCTGTTTACATGGGTGGTCATTTAGCGGTCACTACTCTCTAACCGCTGACCTCGCTCTGATTACGGGGCGTGGTACGTGGGACGCCAGACAGTCGGTCGAGTGCACTTTAGGGTTCAAGTCAGGACACCTGACGTCTCGAAACTTGCGTAATTTCGTCTACCCAACGTTGCCCCAGTTTAACAAAATGTATAACTGAGTAAATGTACACAGTAACAGGATAACCGATCCTCAGTCGGGGAGATTCGCGCTGGAATCCTCTTGTTGCGGCTTCGAAACTTTACAAATTTCGTTCGAACCATGTTGCGTCAGTTCGCTCATTTGTGAAAATGAGTACTGAATAGTGGTGGATACATGCATATGAATAGTTTTCGTGCAGTAGCTACACAATGGCTTAATACTCCTAGAGAGGTCTAGATGTGATGATCGAACAACATATCTAGACCTCTGTGGATCTACCAGTGGTTAAAAATTGTGATGTTCTTGAGGATTCCGTGCTGCCTGAGAACTTACCCTCTACACGTTTACCTAGAAATAGGCAGTTACCTAGAAATAGGCTGTTACCTAGAAATAGGCAGTTACCTAGAAATAAGCAGTGGGAGATTTCTGGTGATTGTACAACAACACCGAACAGCTCTTGTAAGGAATTACAGCGATGTTGTATGATCAAATACAATACATTTGAGCAGTATTCCGTAATATTATTACAGAAGTTGAAATGGCGCTTGCGTGAACACGAATGAAGGACTATTCGAAGAGCGCGGAACGGGCTGGACGGTTTACGTTGCTTCGAGAGCGTAGCCTCTTTCCCAGGCCGGCGTTCTAGTTAACGCGAGTGACCGGGCCGCATTATCTGACGCCCGGAAGAGATGTGTCCGCGAAATATGTCATCGTTTACCCTATCGCACAGCCCGCTACCAGCAACCGGAGCGACCACATAGCAAACAAGATTGTAGATAAGTAATAATTCGCCACTTACATGCACTTATATGTTAACGGGGCGGGCTTGTGTCGAAAATTAAGAATCGTTTGCAAACCGCAACTCAACAAAGGTGACAAAGTGATTGAAACGTCTCAAATTGAGTACTAATTCACGAAAGTGTACTTGTAATTTGAAATTGTGTATAGACTATGTATTATAGAGACAATTTTCGGTTTTAGAATGACAACCATAGCAACGAAAATATCCTACCAGTTGCAAAATCACTCACCAAATCACACTGAGGGGAGCGGACGGGGAAAGATAATCAGAGGGAGATTAGGAGAGAAGGAAATATTCTTACTATCTAAATATGAACCAAGAAATAATTCGCAGGGCAAGATTAATGATTTTTAGCAAATATGCTAAATAATTGTTAAGCGTCTTCTTATCACTCTTTTCTTTATCTCCTTTTAAGTTATGCAGAATGTCGTTGTGCTTCGTTCGTAGCACGTTCCATTAACTACAGATTGTCTAAACACCAGCTGCTCGCAATTTGTTAGTGACCACTATACACAGGACTGACCACAGCTCCTTAACTAGTCCACTACAGAGTCCGTCAACAACGAAGATTCCGAGAACTATTTATAAATATACCCAGGTGTGGCTGCCGTGTATTTCCAGGTGTTCCAAATCGAGGGTACACGTTACAAGGGACTATGGCTAGATTTCCGCTGCTGTTTGTCATCCTTGAGAAGATAACCGTGCTTTATCGTAGGGCCTATAAGAGGTTATATAGTAAGGTAGCTCAATCGTACGCACGCACCAACGTGGACACACACGCACGTTCGTTTAGATACAGTACATATGTGTATGTATGAACGTATGCACGCATACACGTGTTGTTAGTGTCTACTCTAGGAACTAGAAGTAGGCAGCAGAAATTGGTATGTAGCAGAAACCATTCCGTTGTATACACACACACACACACACGCCCACACGCGCACGCGCACGCGCACGCGCACGCGCACGCGCACGCGCACGCGCACGCGCACGCACACGCACACGCACACGCACACGCACACGCACACGCACACGCACACGCACACGCACACGCACACGCACACGCACACGCACACGCACACGCACACGCACACGCACACGCACACGCACACGCACACGCACACGCACACGCACACGCACACGCACACGCACACGCACACGCACACGCACACGCACACGCACACGCACACGCACACGCACACGCACACGCACACGCACACGCACACGCACACGCACACGCACACGCACACGCACACGCACACGCACACGCACACGCACACGCACACGCACACGCACACGCACACGCACACGCACACGCACACGCACACGCACACGCACACGCACACGCACACGCACACGCACACGCACACGCACACGCACACGCACACGCACACGCACACGCACACGCACACGCACACGCACACGCACACGCACACGCACACGCACACGCACACGCACACGCACACGCACACGCACACGCACACGCACACGCACACGCACACGCACACGCACACGCACACGCACACGCACACGCACACGCACACGCACACGCACACGCACACGCACACGCACACGCACACGCACACGCACACGCACACGCACACGCACACGCACACGCACACGCACACGCACACGCACACGCACACGCACACGCACACGCACACGCACACGCACACGCACACGCACACGCACACGCACACGCACACGCACACGCACACGCACACGCACACGCACACGCACACGCACACGCACACGCACACGCACACGCACACGCACACGCACACGCACACGCACACGCACACGCACACGCACACGCACACGCACACGCACACGCACACGCACACGCACACGCACACGCACACGCACACGCACACGCACACGCACACGCACACGCACACGCACACGCACACGCACACGCACACGCACACGCACACGCACACGCACACGCACACGCACACGCACACGCACACGCACACGCACACGCACACGCACACGCACACGCACACGCACACGCACACGCACACGCACACGCACACGGCGCATCCTACCCACGTGACCGGTGATCATTGTGTGATTATCGCATGATGCCACGACGCTAGGGTCACTTGAGTTCACGACGGCGCCACGGGGCAGGGCACAGGGTCGCGACCCTGGACTGCCGAGAACGATGAGTAAATGTTGTCCCTATCTGTGCATCGGACTAGATCGGCCAGCTAGTTCCGGTGGACGCTGTTGTTATAGTCGCCCTGTGGCCATTACATTTACTAGCACCCTGTAGTCGAAGTAATCGATCCTGCCACGACGAATGATCAGCATGTGTCAATGCGTACAGGTAGCCTGTTGTTGATTAGATATTGCTTATAGAGAGCTTGTAAATAATATCAGGGCTTTTGCTAAGCATGGCTATAGCAGGGATCATGAAC
>CBDHHR010000359.1:10000-20154 GCA_965263245.1 Metamycoplasmataceae bacterium
CACAAAAAGCCTGCACGTCTTTACATCGTAGCGTCCAGCTTACTGGACGAGATATCGCTACAGGGAACATAAGGGCTCCGTATAATCTGACTGACGGTCTTAATGATGTGCCTCTGTCTAACAATACATTACGTTTGAGTCAGTCGTTCACAATACCGGCGAATCTCTCATTAGTGTTTCAAACGAGACGGGGTGAAAGGGGATTTCATGGGAACGCATTGGGTGGGATATGCTCCCATCCTCTTCCAGAACCAACCAATCCTGCTACAATGTGCTTTCCAGGACGCCGGGATATGCTCTCGAACGGTTTCTCAGGTCTCAGGTGGTTTCCTCCAAACAGCCCAACCTTGGGCTATCGCAGGAGATCTTCTCTAGAATTAGTGAGTCCACTACAGGTTACACATTTACCCCCTGTGTGGGATCTTTTACTTCCCCTGGCATAGACACCAGATAGAAGGGACCACCGGCTTTTAGTGTCTCTTTCGAAAGACACACGCAAATGTGGGGTGAACGAAATTGCCTAAGTTTCAAAACGGCGGCAGGTGGGGTTGAACCACCGTCCCCTCGATTGACAGTCCGGCGCTCTACCGCGCGACCACCGCTCCCCACTGTTTAATACTTTAGCACCTGAATCGATGCAAATACATCGTACTTGAGCCATGCCTGTTCCATACAGGTAAGGACATTCAAGTTCATCGTGGTATTTTGACATGATCTCTATCTTATCAAACAACATCGTGCGAGAATTAATTACTTGTGTAAATTCCGATCGATGGATGTGGAGTATATGTCTCACTGGAAACGATATTTAATTGGATTGCACAGAACGCTAAACCGTTGAGTTGAGACAGTTACGCGCGGAAATGAGCTTAGATGACGTTGTCGGTTGAACAGTTCGTACGCGCATCGAATCTAAATATACATCTACCATTGTTGATATAGGTTACTAAAGTGGGTTTGTAAGGCGGAATTATCGTGCGCTAGATATACGGCAGCGGGTCGAATATCCAATTACTCGCACGGGTCACGCAATGTGGCGTACGTGTCAATGTTCACGGTGATTGAACAAGGCCCGCTTGCCAAACATTCCGACCGTGCTCTGGGCGGTAGAGCCACGGCTCTGTCCTTCGTCCAAACCCCTGTGGTTGTTAGCGAAATCGGTTTGTCGATGATATCTCCGTCGACCCCAGGGCTTTCGTGCATGTTGACATGGCCCATTTAGGTTGTAATCAACAAGTCAATTGCCTCTAATTACGGGATTCCACGGGATGCACGCATAATGAAGTGAAGGTCGTTTTGGCGCGATGCTGGAAAAGGGGCAGACGCTGTTTTAGGAGTTTTCCATATGCACACGAGGGTTTTTGGGGAAATGTTATTTATTATTAATTGTGAAGTTTGTGTGAAATTTTCTTCTTCTTCTCTTTTCTTCTCTCAGATACTAGACGGGGCCCTTTGCAGGGTGTTTAAAGTCCAACGAAAATTTGTGAGTCCACTACAGGTTACACATTTACCCCCTGTGTGGGATATTTTATTTCCCCTGGCATAGACACCAGATAGAAGGGACCACCGGCTTTTAGTGTCTCTTCCGAAAGACACAGGCTAATGTGAGGTGAACGAAACGGTAGGTTGGATTGATCTATTCGCGGTGAAAATAAGTGATCCCAAACTCGAGGATTTAGGCACAAATGGGAAAGATAGAAAACAGGTGTGTGGCGGAAACCATTTGGTAAATTGGTCCATGGTGTATTGTTCTGTTCTTGACAAGCAGACATTTATGTTTTTATTAGGCCCTGGTAGACCTCGCTAAAGAAGTGCGTGTGTAGTACTATGTACGTACGTTATAAGTACAAATATAGTTACTGTATCAATACGACACCTACGTTTAATAGTAGACCAGAGTCTTTCATTAAGGCTAACAACACGAGTCCTTGTCGGAGCACTTTACGTCTAGGTAAGTACACAATTTAGATTATGCAAATACTATCGTGTATAACGATATAAGCCACCTTCAGAGGTGTGCAGAGGTCAGTGTTCGACCTGGAGGCGCTCGCAGTGGCCCTGGTAGTTGTCTAGGAGGCTGAACACTGCAATGTCAAATGATGGTTTACCCCAATATTTAGGAATTATGTGGCAGTTTGCAAAGTAATATTGTTTGTGGTGCGGGGCTGGGCCAATTGCCCACAGACAGACAGACAGACAGACAGACAGACAGACAGACAGACAGACAGACAGACAGACAGACAGACAGACAGACAGACAGACAGACAGACAGACAGACAGACAGACAGACAGACAGACAGACAGACAGACAGACAGACAGACAGACAGACAGACAGACAGACAGACAGACAGACAGACAGACATACAGACAGACAGACAGACAGACAGACAGACAGACAGACAGACAGACAGACAGACAGACAGACAGACAGACAGACAGACAGACAGACAGACAGACAGACAGACAGACAGACAGACAGACAGACAGACAGACAGACAGACAGACAGACAGACAGACAGACAGACAGACAGTTTTTAAGGCACCCCCTCTTCTTCCGATGTCATGATCCGAAACAGCGTGACACCAGAGACAGAGTTTGGCTGAAGCTCCGGCTCACCCCCATATTAAGTAAATTCCAACGCAGATGAGAAGTTATATTTGATATATTTTCCATTGTAAACCACCCAGAACAATTAGTTGGATGGGGCTCTATATAATGATGATGACGATAGTAGTAGTAATAATAATAATAATAATTATTATTATTATCATTATTTACATCATTATCAAAGTGTCACCCTGAAGGAAAGTACCGTAGAGAGAATTAGTCGCCGTCTAGGCAGACTGATCCAAGTCGACCGTTGTCAAATCTGAAGGTCGACGAGACAGACGAATAGAGGACGTGAACCTCGATATTAAAGCTCCCCTATAATTACGAACAAATGGTACGTTTTTATCGGGTATACGACAAGAAACGTCTGCCCTCAGCCGGCCTGTTCAATGGATCACCACATCGACGTTTCACGAAATCTTTCAGAAATCTCTGCGCGAAAACCATCCATTACCTATTATTAATGGCAAATGATAAGTTTTTATATAGCACAGTATGGAACTCTAGAGACCAATCAGGGCATTACCCCTCACCCCGGTCTCACCTGTTCATTCTTCCCCAATTCGATTTGTCTGGGAAATTTTCAGCAATTGCTGCCTCTCTATACAGAGCACAATGCTAAACGCGTTATGTGATTATTCGAATCCCCGCTAGGGCTCAACAAAACATTCAAATGTACCCCCCCCCTATAACAAAGATACGGACGACCGCAACTGCAGCCCCCTGAAAGGCCTTAAAGTGTCATTGAAGATCCCAAAACCCTACAACAGCCCACGTTATAAATAGTTTGAAAGTTTAAATTTTACTCTGTTATCGTAGTGGGGCCTTTTCACACACACACACGCACACACACACACGCACGCACGCACACACACACACACACACACACACACACACACACACACACACACACACACACACACACACACACACACACACACACACACACACACACACACACACACACACACAAACACACACACACACGCACGCACGCACGCACGCACGCACACACACACACACACACACACACACACACACACGAGAGGTATTATCCTACGCAATATGCCTAATTAAAAACAGTGACCTTCCACAAATGACCACATAAATATAATTAAATATTGTAACAACGATGAACTGGCAGGTACACGCCAACAACAGCACGGAGCTGGTCGGTGGCCGAAATCAAACATCGCATTCTCCCGGCACAGCGAGTTGACAGACGTGTCACTAGTTTGAACACGTGGCAGAACTAGAACAGTCTACCGAACAAAATAGCACTCAGCTTACAATCATATCATATCATCGTGAAACAATAAACAATCGACCGGGGATAAGTGTTCATACAACTAATGGCGTCTTATACATATTTGCACAGTGTAAAATAGCATAATAGCACACTTATTCCTGCGCTTATACGAATGGCGCGGAATACCTGCCGCCCGGGTAAGAGCTTGCAGAGTGAACGTGTTTGACAGAGTTGGCATGCGTCTGCAGAGGCAGGACAAGTGTTGATTAAACATTGCTGCATTTTGATAACCCAGTGACGTCAGTAGCTGCATACTCTATACAATCACAGCTTTAGATGGCAATCTCGTTAACTGTTATAATATACTTTGTTATTGTGTTGGTGTTTATATTTTCGTAGTGGAAAAGTTTACGTAAAACAGTGTTATTGTTGTAGTGGTGGATAAACGTATCCTAATTGTATAGAGCCGTGTGGTTATTTGTTGTTGATACTGCTATGTTATATTTAACCCTTTTCTTGTTGTTGTTGTATGTCAATTCGGGCCGTGTTTCTGATGTAGAGATAACGTGTTCAAGGTTAGTTGTATAAAACGTAACATGTTTACACGCTTATATAAACTTGAAGCGTTCTCGTAAGACCCATTGATAAAACTGGCGTAGTAATCGTCAAGGCCACAGCGACGTCTACATTTATACATACACGTGACAAGTCGTGGGAATGTGGTTGTTTTGATTTGTCACTTCCGTTTTCTTAATTATGTAAACATAATTACGTCGTTGCTATAGTTGGTCACTAATGTTAGCAGAATGCTCATCACACCTTGAAACAATCGCTCGACCACTCAATCCTCGTCAAAAAGGGTCAAGCTAAAACAATTGCAATACTTTCGACCACTTAACAATAAGTGAAAACTGACAGTGATCCACCGAGTGGGTTTCTATACTAGAAAATAAAAAGTTCACCCTTTGGAATTTGTTTTGTATTAAGCCACGGCTTTATTTGCCTAGTTAGGATTGAACCAAAATAAATACACCACAGACCCTGCTCGCAATAATCCCAATGACAACTGTTCGGCGGGCAAGTATTTTGTGACATGGAACCCCGAATCGCCAGCGGTAAATATCATAACACAAGACACAGCCAAGGCGACAGTTTGAACTGAACAAGAACAATTATTGGTAACGGTAGGAATATAATTGAAGCGAGAATGAAAGTATTAGTATTGTTGGTTAACTAGTTGACGCGACAGCCAAGCGTTGGTGGCAACGGGGAGTGCTTGTGGTGACACCTGGTGATTGTTAGTAAACAAAGTCAAATGTGTTAACGCACACGCGTGCTTGTTTCGATGACATTACAACACTTGACAATAATAATAATAATAATAATAATAATAATAATAATAATAATAATAATAATAATAATAATAATAATAATAATAATAATAATAATAATAATAATAATAACAATAACAATAACAATAACAATAACAATAACAATAACAATAACAATAACAATAACAATAATAATAATAATAATAATAATAATAATAATAATAATAATAATAATAATAATAATAATAATAACTTCTTATGCGCCAATATCCTCGAAGATCAAGCTCAGTGGCGCGACAAAACCAAGGGGTTAAGCAATTGCGTAAACGTAGAACAGTGCGTGAGTCGTTGATGGATGGACGAAGGTTCTAGGAAGCTAAGGAGGATAGGCAGCATTAAAGAGATATGTTTTTAGACGTCGGCGGAAGGAAACTATATTACCTTCCAACTTGACACTGACAGGAAGCGAATTCCACAGAGTTGGTGCAGCAACCGAGAAAGCTCGGGTCCCAGCTTTCGTCTTAACCCGAGGGATGTAAAGTGGGTTACTACTGGTTGAGCGTAGCTCTCTGGAATTCCTTGCTGGAGTTATCATTGAGTTTAGATATGTTGGTTGTTTAGATGCGAGTGCTTGATAGGATATTGTGCAAATCTTGAAAATAATGCGATAATGCACAGGGAGCCAGTGCAATGATTTTAGAAGCGGCACCGAGCTAGAAAAACGAGGAGAACGGGTAACTACCCTTGCCAAGCAGTTCTGGACACGTTGAAGTCTTGCAATATCCTTGTTCGCAGTATTGTAAAGGAGGGAATTGCAGTAGTCAAGTCTGCTGCTTACTAGAGCTGTCGCGATGGTTTTAGCAACAGAAAGTGATAAAAATCTGCGAATACGACGAAGATCACGGATATGGTAGAAACAGCAACGGCATGTTTTTGATATGTGCTGTTTAAAAAACATGTTCACAACCATGGCATATTCATGTATATCAATACATTAGTAATTTGGTCTGTTAATGACTTACTTACTTACTTATGCCTGTTTGCTCGCTGGGAGCATAGGCCATCGACCAAGGAACGCCACCGTTTTCTGTCCGTGGCCATCTTCTCCATTTCTCTCCTGGTGTATCCCATCTCCTTCGTTTCTTTTCCGTGTCTCTTTGCCAGGTGTTTCGTGGCCTACCTCTTCGCCTCTTCCCTGGGGGGTTCCATGTGATGGCTTGACGGGTGATGGTGTTTGGTGGTTTCCTGAGTGTATGTCCTATTCATCTCCATTTTCTCTTCTTTATTTCATTTTCTATGGGTAGTTGCTTGGTCATTTTCCAGAGTGTAGTGTTGGATATCTTGTCTGTCCACTTCAGGTGTAGGATTCTACGCAGGCATTTGTTGATGAAGGTCTGTATTCTTTTTTAGTGTCTTCTGTGTACTTCGCCATGTCTCCGATCCATAGAGTAAAACTGCCTTGACATTTGAATTGAATATTCTCAGTTTGGTGTTAGTTTTGATTTGTTTTGCGCTCCAGATTTTTCTCAACATGATGAATGCAACTCTTGCTTTCTGTATCCTTGCTTTGACGTCTTCTTGTGTGCCTCCATTTTTGTTGATTGTACTGCCCAGGTATGTGAATGAGTCTGTCTCTTCCAGTGGCTCTCCGTTCATTGTAATGGGGTTGTTGTTCTTTGTGTTGGCTTTCATAATCCTTGTCTTACTTCTGTTGATGTTGAGTCCTAGCTGTGTTGACACTGTGTTTAGCAGCTCTGTTTTTTCCTGCATTTGTTGATGGCTGTGTGAGAGGAGAGCGAGGTCATCCGCAAAGTCCAGGTCCTCCAACTGGCTCCAAGGTGTCCACTGGATCCCATTTCTTCTATTTTGTTTTAGTCTTTTTCATGATCCAGTCTATGGCGAGAAGGATGTTAATGACAAGAAGAGATAATAATAGAGTTCTGTGAATAGACTTGATATCCTTTCATCAACAGTGGACCGGTCCTCCAGCAGAATCTGAATCTTATTTTTAAGGCTTATCGATGGCACAGCGCATTCACAGCATACCGTAGATAATCCCAGAATCACACACGAGGTGGACATAATATAAAATAGATAATAATTTATTTATCTTTAAAATCACAGAGATTGAATCGAATGCATAAATACATGACCCAGTGTATATTTGCAATAAGTAATAGGAAATAATATATAGTTGAAGACTTTAAATATATATAATTATAATTTATCAAATTAAACATTATACGTAAGACAAATCATCGCTCAAAAAGAGAGTCCAACATAATATTTATAAGCGCCTACAGTAATATAGTTCCAGTGTGATCGTTAGGTGGCGATACAGTAGCGCACAGTATTTGGGGTGAAGGGACCGGGTGCGTCATGGTCGCACTCGCACGCGCACGCGCACGCGCACGCGCACGCGCACGCGCACTCGCACTCGCACTCGCACTCGCACTCGCACTCGCTCTCGCTCTCGCTCTCGCACTCGCACTCGCACTCGCACTCGCACTCGCACTCGCACTCGCACTCGCACTCGCACTCGCACTCGCACTCGCACTCGCACTCGCACTCGCACTCGCACTCGCACTCGCACTCGCACTCGCACTCGCACTCGCACTCGCACTCGCACTCGCACTCGCACGGGCACGGGCACGGGCACGGGCACGGGCACGGGCACGGGCACGGGCACGGGCACGGGCACGGGCACGGGCACGGGCACGGGCACGGGCACGGGCACGGGCACGGGCACGGGCACGGGCACGGGCACGGGCACGGGCACGGGCACGGGCACGGGCACGCGCACGCGCACGCGCACGCGCACGCGCACGCGCACGCGCACGCGCACGCGCACGGGCACGCGCACGCGCACGCGCACGCGCACGCGCACGCGCACGCGCACGCGCACGCGCACGCGCACGCGCACGCGCACTCGCACTCGCACTCGCACTCGCACTCGCTCTCGCTCTCGCTCGCACTCGCACTCGCACTCGCACTCGCACTCGCACTCGCACTCGCACTCGCACTCGCACTCGCACTCGCACTCGCACTCGCACTCGCACTCGCACTCGCACTCGCACTCGCACTCGCACTCGCACTCGCACTCGCACTCGCACTCGCACTCGCACTCGCACTCGCACTCGCACTCGCACTCGCACTCGCACTCGCACTCGCACTCGCACTCGCACTCGCACTCGCACTCGCACTCGCACTCGCACTCGCACTCGCACTCGCACTCGCACTCGCACTCGCACTCGCACTCGCACTCGCACTCGCACTCGCACTCGCACTCTCTCTCGCACTCGCACTCGCACTCGCACTCGCACTCTCTCTCGCACTCGCACTCGCACTCGCACTCGCACTCGCACTCGCACTCGCACTCGCACTCGCACTCGCACTCGCACTCGCACTCGCACTCGCACTCGCACTCGCACTCGCACTCGCACTCGCACTCGCACTCGCACTCGCACTCGCACTCGCACTCGCACTCGCACTCGCACTCGCACTCGCACTCGCACGCGCACGCGCACGCGCACGCGCACGCGCACGCGCACGCGCACGCGCACGCGCACGCGCACGCGCACGCGCACGCGCACGCGCAAGCGCAAGCGCACGCGCACGCGCTCGCGCACAGACACAGGCACAGGCACAGGCACAGGCACAGGCACAGGCACAGGCACAGGCACAGGCACAGGCACAGGCACAGGCACAGGCACAGGCACAGGCACAGGCACAGGCACAGGCACAGGCACAGGCACAGGCACAGGCACAGGCACAGGCACAGGCACAGGCACAGGCACAGGCACAGGCACAGGCACAGGCACAGGCACAGGCACAGGCACAGGCACAGGCACAGGCACAGGCACAGGCACAGGCACAGGCACAGGCACAGGCACAGGCACAGGCACAGGCACAGGCACAGG
The DNA here is from genome assembly GCA_965263245.1 of Metamycoplasmataceae bacterium. Lineage (GTDB taxonomy): Bacteria > Bacillota_I > Bacilli_A > Mycoplasmatales > Metamycoplasmataceae > DT-68. The sequence continues at coordinate 19,113 of CBDHHR010000359.1, forward strand.
CACAGGCACAGGCACAGGCACAGGCACAGGCACAGACACAGACACAGACACAGACACAGACACAGACACAGACACAGGCGCACGCACGCACGCACACACAAACATGCACGCACACACAAACATGCACGCACGTACACGAACACACGACCGCACGCACGTACATGTACAATGTACGTACGCTCACACCAAACACACACGCATGCGCACGCAGGTCAAACAAGTCATTACGTCATTCACTAATGATGAGTGAATGACGTCACAATCAAGTAATATTACGTCGTCACCATCTCTATGTTGCGAAGTTTTGTCCTATCAGTTGAACAACAAGGAAAGAGGTTCTAAACTAACTTAATAACATAAAAAATAAGGTAACTTATTTGCGCCACAAAAGGGATGGCCGATATTAACATCGATAAGCGGTAATCAAGCTGAACAGATGGATGAATAAACCAGGGTGCTAATGTCGATGAAACATTCAACGTGGTAAGTCTATCTTCTAGGAATATATGCATGCATATAATTATTATTAGGATAAATAACAGCGGATTATTTTGTAGTATTTAAAAATAATAATAAACCCAACGAATCGGCGCAGCGCTGGGGGACATCTGTGTCTGTCGCTTGAACCAGATGGACAAGCCGTGTAAAGTGGACGATGCAGTTGGAGCGGACGGAAGTACCCGAGGCAGTAATCGACAGAATAAGTGACGTCGATTATCCAGGCGCTGTAGTGTATCGCTGCAGTTTATTGCAGGCTGGATCCAAAGACATCGTGACGTTGTGACGAACATGACTCGTGACTAAACCAGGGTACCCAGGAAAATGACTCTCGTGAAAAGTCACAAATAAGAGTTTGAGTTGATGCAAAACATTCTATCCAAGTTTTATCTTTGATTAGTAGTGCTTGCGAGGTGACAGTCAGATGGAGGGGGCCTGGGAGTATATGCCCCCTAAATCTTTAGAACTCACGCAACATGATTGTTTGCTGGAAAATGTATGAGTGACCCCGCGCGCGCGCGTGCGTGCGTGCGAGCGTGCGTGC
>CBDHHR010000360.1:0-3870 GCA_965263245.1 Metamycoplasmataceae bacterium
TTAACTCATTACTTCAACTGCAAATGAGTTTGTTTCACCTAGAAATTATTTTACACCATAAATGAACCTTTCTCCTGTTATTTCCACCACCCCACTTTAATGACCGTGTCACTGTTCCTGTCACCACTCTGTCTTACACCATCTCATCACATTCCTACACAGTTGAGCTGGCGTCATTCGTCAGCCTCCAGTCTTTCTTCAACTGCCACGTTTAACAACTGCCGCCTGGGGACATCAGTTTCATGACAAGAAATCGGCTGTTTCCATAAATCTCCCTACATCCTTCAGGCAGTCTGCACCAGACCCAGATGTCCTGGCTGGTGAGACAAGACTGAAACAGCAGGAGACTGTGGTGGCTTCTGGAGGCAGCAGTCCGTCTGTCTGGGGAGCAATCGGCCCACCTGGTCCAAGTTGTCATAATTAGTGGCTACTCCACCGGTCCGTGTGGTCACTGTGGTCATCTGCCAAGCCTTTAGAAGGCCCCAGATGGGATCCTCTGTCTCTATATCTCACCCTGTCTCTCCCTCTCTGTCCGTCCGTCCGTCCGTCCGTCCGTCCGTCCGTCCGTCCGTCCGTCCGTCCGTCCGTCCGTCCGTCCGTCCGTCCGTCCGTCCGTCCGTCCGTCTGTCCGTCTCTCTCTCTCTCTCTCATTCTCTCTTCCTTCCTCCCTCTCTCTATCACACATGCTCTCCCTCCCTCCCCTCTCCCTTGCCTCTCCCTCCCTCTCCCTCCCTCCCCTCTCCCTTGCCTCTCCCTCCCTCCCCTCTCCCTTGCCTCTCCCTTGCCTCTCCCTCCCTCCCCTCTCCCTCCCCTCTCCCTCCCCTCTCCCTTGCCTCTCCCTCCCTCCATCTCCCTGCCTGCCTGCCCACCCGCCTGCCTCTCTCCCAGTGGAGTGTTGTTGTGTCTACAAGAATATATCACTGCTTCTCTTCTGGGCAACCAAACCCAATCGACCACCTACTGCTGTGGCTCAAATTATTGGTCAAGTCATGTCACAACCAGGTTAAGTACCTGTTTGGTCACTTCACCACAGGGTCATGTGACTATTGCTTTATGCAGACACCAGTCCACCAGCCACTTGGATGGATAAAACCCCATCCAGGGGATAAATACCAGTGGACTGGTAGAAAAGAAAAAAATCAGATATTGTTAGTTATGCCTTGAAAAGGGTGTAAATGGGTATCACATATATGCTTGTTGTTTATTTCAGGTCGTAAAACACATCTCAACTGGCGTGGTTAACATCCACGTGTCCTCCAAGAAAGTGTGACTGGCAATTATTGCATCCTACATAAAGCACTGCATGTCACCATGAGGTCATGTCAACACCAGGTTATGTCATCACTAGTCAACTCACCAACAGGTCAAGTCAACATTGGGTCAAGTCACCAACAGGTCAAGTCAACATTGGGTCAAGTCACCAACAAGTTAAGTCACTATTGGGTCCAGTCACAATCAGGTTAAGTCACCACTGTGTCAAGTCACCAACAGATCATGTCACCATTGGATCAAGTCATCACTGGGTCATGTCACCAAGCGATCAAGTCACTACGAGGTTATATCATCACTGGGTCAAGTCACCACTGTGTCAAGTCACCACACGGACAAGTCACCAACAGATCAAGTCACAATGTGGTCAAGTCACTACCAGGTTATATCATTACTGGGTCAAGTCACCACTAAGTTAGGTCACAACCAAATCAAGTCACCACTATGTTGTAGCACCATCTGATCAAGTCATAACCAGGTCAAGTCACCACCATGTAAAGCTACCACCTGGTCAAGTCACCCAATGATCAAGTCACCAAGTAATGTCATCACTGGGTCAAGTCACTACTACATCACCAAGTCACCACCAAGTCAAGTAACCACCAGATGATGTCAACACTGGGTCATAGCATTTTATTCCAATTTCTCTTCAAATATCTCCTACTGGTGAAGAAAACAAAGACATGGAAGGCTGCACATCCAGTTGTTTCAGTTGACAAAAAGTGCATCTTCTGTAGGTTGGAGCAACCATCATAGTTATACACAGCACACATTTAAATGATTCAAAACAATACACGTAACAGCTCTTCAGGGCAGACCAAGAACCACGTTGAAGATCACTGTCAGCACTTTCTGTCCATGACGAATGCATGACACCGTCACAGACAATCTGACACGAGGTTGCTCAGCTGACTGAGCCGAAGTACATAGAACTGTCATGATTCTGTGGACACGTGACAAGACTGACATCACCGTGGCAGTTGAAGTCGCTGCTGAAAGAGCAACTCCACGGACGAGTGAATCTAATCAACATCAACACACTGTTGCAGCCACTGTGTGACCTGGAGATAGACTTAGTACTGGTACAGAGAGTTAGCTATTCCTTCAGGTGATCACTTGGCACAGCCACTCACTGTCTCAACCAGACTAGTGGCAGGATGATTCCTCCTGTCCAATCCATTCCTAGTTAAGCACACAATGCTGGAAATTGTACAGATGGCATTACAATGCTTCACTTAATGCGGCCTTCAATGAAACATCGCTTATAGTCTGTTGCCATATGAACATGCCAACGGAACCTACACCGATAGCAAATCACCGCTGACATTTCAATGATGTAGCGAGAATAATTATATAGAATAGAGGACGACTGGTTTCAAGAAATGGCACACTTGGAAGGGTGAGCTTTATCTAAATGTCCACCCACCTTTTGGATGGACTGAGTTCATTTTGGAAAGGTACAAATTTGATATTGAATAGATTGTTCATGGCTCCAAGAATGGTTTATTGTAGTATAATTTAACTTACTTTGGAGCGTAATTGACACCAGTACGTGAACAAGGCCCATAGCTGGCGGGTCGAAACGTACTCATTATCGACAATTATGCTCCAAAGTAAGTTAAATTATACTACAAATTTGATGATACATTGTTAATTCTCACTCTTCTTTATTATGACAATTCTGGTTTCAAGATGTAGTCATGTCTCACTTATCAGTTCAGACAGCTTATTATCAAGTACGTTATGTATGAAAGTATTATTGCAAAGCATACATATTTAAGTGTACATGCATGTGTGTGTGCATGTGTGTATATATGCATGCGTGCTTATGTGTACTTATACTTGTCTGGGATGGATTGTACGTTTATGTCCACATGCAGACAAACTTATCTACTGGGACTTTTTGGACTAGCAATGTTATCTTGCTTGCTTGCCCGAGCCCAGTGACTTTAGGTGTGAAAGAAAAAGGTGCTTGTTGTATAGGGTCCCAAGTGTCCTAGTTCCCGTTCCTGTCACACGTCAGCATTCCATCAAACTTAGCTTAAAATCCGTAAAACCTCAGTGCCTTGATCACATGACTTACTGACTGGGCTCATTAAGTCACTGGATGGACTCAGTGCTCTGGTCACATGACATACTGGGTGGGCTAACTGTGTCTAGATCACATGACTTACTGACTGGGCTCATTAAGTCACTGGATGGACTCAGTGCTCTGGTCACATGACATACTGGGTGGGCTAACAGTGCCTAGATCACATGACTTACTGGGAGGGCTCACAATTGGTTTCGTTTAAGCCATTCTGGTGACCTAATTGTTTAAGCCAAATTCCCCCCCATGAAATTCGCAAAAAAAACGTCAACTTGGACAATTTAGCTGAACTTAACGTGTATTATTTGGCTATGTATTCCAGTGTTAACTGATACGAGTTTACCAGTTGTGTGTACTACATGTGTAGTGTATGAAACACAAGTCTTTGAGGTAACTCTTGACTACATCTTTGAATCTCAATGTTACGACTGAGTCATCTGTCGAGTCTGTCTCACTGGTGAGTCAGTCAGCGTGATATCAAAACATACCGGAAAAGCCAGGAATGCAAGTGT
>CBDHHR010000361.1:5000-17034 GCA_965263245.1 Metamycoplasmataceae bacterium
ATGTTGTCTTAAAGGAGGTGCTACAACAAATTACCAGTGACTGAATATTCTTCATTGTAACGCATTGCATACACATTTGTCACATCAAATACACAACAACAAAACTGTGCTATTATTACGTATTTCCATTAAACACCAATAATATTGGATAATTGTTTCAGTTGCGGTGTCTTTGTCGGATGTGGGCGTGTCTGGTCAGCAACACCCACTAACGCTACCGAATGGGTCTGCCGAAGGTGGGTCGTCTGTGCTGACGTGAATCCAGAGACTGATTCTTAATATGAAGATCTTGTCGCGGTGTGGGCCGGAGGTGTCAGATGGGAGGGAGACGTGTCGATGTTTAGATATCGTCCCTTCATTTCTCCTCTGCCGTATCTCCGCCTCGTAGAGTAGACGGTCGGTTCTAATTTGAGCCGTTGCCTGGTGTACGAAACGGCACCGAAAATGTATGGTCCGAGTAAATTGGATCAGTCTTGTGTGTGTGTGTGTGTGTGTGTGTGTGTGTGTGTGTGTGTGTGTGTGTGTTGTGTGTGTGTGTGTGTGTGTGTGTGTGTGTGTGTGTGTGTATGTGGTATATATATATATATATATATATATATATATATATATATATATATATATTATATATATATATCTGTAAATATATATATATATATATATATATATATATATATATATATATATATATATATATATATATATATATTTACGTATATACATCTTACATGCATTAATGTCAGCCTAATACGATTGACCATAAGCGGAGAAGATGTACCGCAGCTGTCGTGAGATGCGCACGTAACACACAGTTTTTCTGCAGATCATTCGGGATCGTGTTCGCAATCTTGTGGTCAGGGTGTCGTTGCTAAGACTGTTTGTGGAGAAGGACAAATGGGTGCATGCACACACGTGATGGAGCCATGTAACCCAAGACCCTGTGAGAGTGAGTAATTTGTATCAATGCTAAACAGTAGAGTATTGTTTTCGTCTATGTCCATTACAGTGGACATCTCTACAGAGTACCGGGAGAGAGGATCAAGAGTTTTTAAATTTAGTACAAGATAGTTTCCTTTCTCAACATGTGTTAGAAGCAACCAGGGGCGAGAACGTGTTAGACATAGTATTGAGCTCACAGAAGGAATTTGTTGATAATGTCAAGATATGTGAGCCACTGGGGTGTAGTGATCACAACCAGATACATTTTGTCATCAAAGTAAAGGGAGAACGGAATAGAAAAATAAGGTACAGGAAAAAATTTCACAAAGGAAAATATAAGGACATGAGGGAATATTTAGCAAAGATAGACTGGAATAACACACTGAATAATAATACAGCAACAGAATGCAGGAATATTTTAAAGAGTGAAATTGACTGCGTCGTTGACAAATTTGTCCCCTTGAAAAAAACAGGGCAAACGGTCAAAGAAGAACCACTTATCGAAGGAAGCCAATAGAAAAATCAAGTACAAGCAAATGATGTGGAAGACATATAGACATACCGGAAGTGAAAAAGATTATAGCATTTATAAAGAAGCACTTAATCAAGCTACAGCTGAAATTAGAAATTCAAAGAGAAGCTACGAACAAAAAATAGCTTTTAATATAAAACATGACAGCAAGAGTTTTTATGCTTATGTTCGAAGTAAACAGAAAGTTCATGATAAGGTCTGTCCTCTAGAAGGTAGTGATGGAAACATAATAACAGAGGGATTCTTAGTGGCAGAAAACCTAAATGAGTACTTTAGTTCGGTGTTTACCAGGGAAGATATTAGTATATTACCAGTACTTGAGACTAAGTTCGAAGGGAGAGTGTTTGACTATTTAGGACAACTAATTGTAACCCCAACAATGGTAGCTATGAAAACAAAAGATATGAAGGATAATAAATCACCTGGAGTGGATGGGATTCCTCCCAAATTACTATTGAAAATTGAAGAACAAATCAGCATACCGCTTGAAACAGTGTTCAATTTGTCATTAGAGGAGGGAATAGTTCCGTTAGAATGGAAAGAATCAAACATTATACCATTATTTAAAAAAGGTTCGAGAAACAAGTCAGAGAACAATAGACCAGCGAGTTTAACATCGGTGATTTGCAAACTATTAGAAAGACTAATTAAAGATCACCTGGTTGATTTTCTTGTTAAAAATAAATTGATAAACCCATCTCAACATGGGTTTATAAAAGCGAGGTCATGCTTAACAAATATGTTATGTTTTTTGGAAGATGTCACAAATGGGTAGATGAGGGATCACCAGTAGATATAATCTACTTAGATTTTTAAAAAGCCTTTGACAAAGTGCCACACCAAAGACTACTACTTAAACTAAAGGCCCATGGCATAGGAAATGGAATGATCAACTAGATAGAAAAATGGCTTATTGATAGAAGACAAAGAGTAGTAGTTGATGGGGAGGTTTCAAACTGGAAATCGATTTTGAGTGGAGTACCGCAAGGATCAGTACTGGGACCTATTTTATTCTTAATATATATCAATGATTTGGATGATGACATAACAAGCAAGGTGTTGAAGTTTGCGGACGACACAAATGTTTTTAGGAAAATTAAAAGTGATACAGATAGACAGCATTTACAAGATGATCTTAATAAGTTGATAGAATGGTCTGAGAAGTGGCGAATGGTGTTTAATTTTGGAAAGTGTAAGCGCCTTCACACAGGACATGGGAATGAAGATGCACAATATACAATGGGTGGTACTGTATTAAATACTACCTTAAAATAAAAGGACTTAGGATTAACTATTAGTGGTGTTGACATGAAGGTATCAGAGCAGTGTGGAATTGCAGCAGCGAAGGGAAAGCAAATTCTTGGATTAATTAGGCGAAATATAGAGTACAAAGAAAAAGAACTAATAATACCGCTGTATAAAACAATAGTTAGGCCTCACTTAGAATATTGTATACAAGCATGGAGGCCATATCACAAGAAGGATATTGATATGCTAGAAAGAGGACAAAGGAGAGCAACCAAAATGATACAAAAACCCAGGAATATTAGTTATGAAATGCGTCTAAAAGAATGTGGTTTAACAACACTAGAAACCAGAAGATTGAGGAGATCAGATTGAGGTGTTTAAAATATTGAATGGATATGAAAATATTGACAGAAATATTTTTTTCACAGTCAAGGAAGAGAGAAGGACTAGAGGACATGAATTTACATTAGCAAAGAAGCAGTGTAGACTAGATATTAGAAATTTTTCATTTTCACAAAGAACAGTAAACGAATGGAACAGATTGTCAGCTGATTGTGAAGGTGCTAGTAGTGTCAATATATTTTAAAATAAAATCGACATATACCTAAGACGGATGGGGTGTACTTAGATAGATAGGTTGGACTCTCGATAAGCCAAATGGCTTCCTAGTCCACCTGCCATCTAGAGTTGAAACTCCAGGCGGCAAACTTGTTAAATCTTGTTAAATATGTGCTATAATTTCGCTTTCTCTTTAATTTACCTTTCCTGTCATCAGTTCTCGGTGTTTGCCAGCGTATATCTATCAACTACGACAGAGCAAATGTTGTTATGTCGGTTAATTATGTTGGTGATATGATTACAGACTACGAGTTTCTACTCAGCCACTGTCGTTGGAGCACCTGCAGCAAATCCTGCGGAGGTGGCACCCAAACCCGAACACTCCCAAACGGGAAGACAGAGATGCGCAAGTGCAACACTTTCCCGTGCGAATCAAGTAAGGTCAAATAAATCACCACCCATTAATTGACTCTATTATGATTCTGTATTAGCAATGATAACAATGTTGTATACGTATGTGTACAAATACCTGCACATGTATACGTAATATTCAAATGAATATATACTCACACACACTCACGTAGAAGCAGTGTCTCTCACCCATACACGCACGCGAACATATTCAAACCCACGCACTCGAACACAAGCGCACCACACACTTACACTTACATACACACAAACACACACACACACAAACACATGCACACAAACACACGAACGCACGCACGCACGCACACACGAAGGCACGCACGTACACGAAAACCATACACTCTAACAGAAGCACACCACACACTTACAAACAAACACTCACAAACATACACACACAAACACACACACACACACACACACACATATATATATATATATATATACACATATATATATATATATATATATATATATATATATAAGCACACAATATACTTACACGCACACACACACACACATACACACACGCACGCACACGCATTCATTCAAACCCATACTGCACACCATACACCCACACACACACAAACACACACAAGCGCGCGCACACACATATGTATACACACACACACACATGTATACACACATGTACACTCGAACAGAAGCACACCATACACACCACACACACACAACACACACACAAGCGCGCGCGCACACACATACATATATGCATGTACCTGTTGTTGCTTTGTATGAAATACATGTATGCTTCAGTACATGTGTACACACACACACACACACACATACACACACATGTACATGTACACACACATTTGTACATAAACATGTAACACACATATATACACACGCACAAATATGTATACATATATATATATCACGCATTACCTGTTGTATTGCTATTCTATAAATGATGTAATGTACATGTATAATACTGATTCAGTTGAGACGAGATGTTGCGCTGATGTCCTTCTGGTGCTTGACAATTCGGGCAGCATGTCTGGACACTGGAATGATGCCATAGATTTCGCTCGGGATTTCGTCAACAGCTTACCCATCTCGTCTACCAGCACACGCGTTGGAGTGATCATGTTCAACAGCAATGCCGCTGTCGAGGTGATTAGATGTCTTTTGATTCCAATATATGTCACCTAAGGAATCCTTTTGTTTTTTATACTAAAAATATGAATATATGTTCAGAGTGAAACGTCAGTGCGAACGGCGGTGAAATTTTGTATTAAGATATATTATGACAAAACGTGATAACAAATGAAGTTGTTATCGAAGTACAGCAAAACTATGATCATATTTCCATTAAGCATATCTCCACAAAGAAACGTTTTGAATAAATAATCGATGGCGCGAATCACGTTTTTAAAAAAAAGCTTGTCGATAAAATGTTTTGTACACATAAAATGTGATAGTGTAAGTTAAAACACAATATCATCTGTCTACGAGTTAAAACACAATATCATCTATCTGTATTTCTGTTTCTGTTTCTGTTTCCGTTTCCGTTTCCGTTTCCGTCTCCGTCTCCGTCTCCGTCTCCGTCTCCGTCTCCGTCTCCGTCTCCGTCTCCGTCTCCGTCTCCGTCTCCGTCTCCGTCTCCGTCTCCGTCTCCGTCTCCGTCTCCGTCTCCGTCTCCGTCTCCGTCTCCGTCTCCGTCTCCGTCTCCGTCTCCGTCTCCGTCTCCGTCTCCGTCTCCGTCTCCGTCTCCGTCTCCGTCTCCGTCTCCGTCTCCGTCTCCGTCTCCGTCTCCGTCTCCGTCTCCGTCTCCGTCTCCGTCTCCGTCTCCGTCTCCGTCTCCGTCTCCGTCTCCGTCTCCGTCTCCGTCTCCGTCTCCGTCTCTGTTTGTATGTCTATCTGTGTGTCTGTGTGTCTGTGTGTCTGTGTGTATGTGTGTCTGTGTATCTGTGTGTCTGTCTGTCTGTCTGTCTGTCTGTCTGTCTGTCTGTCTGTCTGTCTGTCTGTCTGTCTGTCTGTCTGTCTGTTTGTCTACCTCTCTCTCTCTTTCCGAGTAGTTCATCCTGGTTATTAATTGGACAACATCCTGTGGTTACAGCTTTGACAGACTGTCGCACCTAATGACAACACTGTTAAAGTGTTTTTTTGTTTAAACGACTATGGCATTGCTTACAGATTTCATTCAGTGACGACAAGGCCAGTCTTCTAGCAGAAATCAGTGGACTTTCTATATCCAGTGGCGCAACCAATATAGTGAGCGCAGTAAATAAGATGTACGACTACTTCGAGTCTTCTGCGAGAGAAAATGTCCGCAAAGTAGCGGTGTTTATAACCGATGGCGAACACAACACACCGACTTATCCCGACAACTTGCAAGCCATCAAGGATGCTATTTTGTTGGCCCATCAAGCAGACATCCTCACAATAGCCATCGGTAAGCTTCAAATAATTAATAGAAACTGAATATTACTGCATACTATATATCCTGTAACTCCGAGCCATATCATACACGAGTGCGTGCTTATGTGTCTGCGTGTGCATGGTGCATCATGGATGTTTCACTGCGAATCCAATGTGCAATCAATGATGCTGTGTTGCATTAGCTACGTGTCTGCCTTTGTACTGTTCCACACGTCACCAATGCAACAAGGTTAATATTATATGTTTTAGGAGCTGGCGTGTCTGTTAGTAACCCTCAATTCGTCAAACAAGTCAAGGCTTTGTCTTCCGGTGATGACTATTTCTTTTTGGAGACGGCCATGTCTGACATATCAAATCGACTCGACAAGATAGTGGAATACACGTGTTCAGGTAAGATCTTACTATAGACGTGTAAGTAGAGGAAGGCTCAGCTGCCTTTCCTAGAAGTTCGGTTGGGGCAGACATATGGACAACATCCCAATAAATCAATACGTTAGGATGAGACGGCTGCGATTATGGGTCAACAGCAGCGCACCCAATCACACACACAAAAACGCATGAAAACGCTGTCGTTTTAAGGGTTTTAAGGATATTCGCGGGGAGAGCAGAGAGTATGGTAGAAATACATAATTTACTGCCCCCCCCCAAGTAAAACATCAGCGAAAATATTTACCCAATTGTTACCTCAGCAGAACTTAGATGTCAAGCTATCATCAAGTTATTACTTTAAATAACATTACTTTATATTACAAACTATAAAATCAGGTGCATATTGTGGTTAATTGTACATCTGTGTAACACAAGAATGAGTGGTGAGCCACCATAACACGACTTCAAACTGTATGTTTCGTTGTAGACGTGTGCGCCCGCTGCAACTACACGAACGGTCAAATTTGGCTGCAGTACACGCCCAACTGCCACCAGTACATCGTCTGTGAACCCCTCGGCCACGGCAACTACAGGAAGCACCTGATGACTTGTGGACATCTCTACTGGAACCAGGCGCTTCACACGTGCACAGAGGAGAGGACGGGCACTTGTTGTGATGGAGACGTTGTTCCCTACACCGGCCCAACCTCGTCTCCGCCAGGTGAGATCGCACTGTTTATAATTTAACAAGATTGCCACCTAGAGATTCAACTCTAGATGGCAGGTGGACTAGGAAGCCATGTGGCTTATCGAGAGTCCAACCTATCTATCTAAGTATACTCCGCCCGTCTTAGGTATATGTCGATTTTATTTTTAAATATATTAACACTACTAGCACCTTCACAATCAGCTGATAATATGTTCCATTCGTTTACTGTTCTTTGTGAAAATGAAAATTTTCTAATATCTAGTCTACACTGCTTCTTTGCTAATGCAACTCCATGTCCTCTAGTCCTTCTCTCTTCCTTGACTGTGAAAAAATATTTCTGTCAATATTTTCATATCCATTCAATATTTTAAACACCTCAATCTGATCTCCTCTCAATCTTCTGGTTTCTAGTGTTGTTAAACCACATTCTTTAGACGCATTTCATAACTAATATTCCTGAGTTTTGATATCATTTTGGATGCTCTCCTTTGTACTCTTTCTAGCATATCAATATCCTTCTTGCGATTTGGCCTCCATGCTTGTATACAATATTCTAAGTGAGGCCTAACTATTGTTTTATACAGCGGTATTAGTTCTTTTTCTTTGTACACTATATTTCGCCTAATTAATCCAAAAATTTGGTTTCCCTTCGCTGCTGCAATTCCACATTGCTCTGATACCTTCATGTCAGCACTAATATTTGACCCTAAGTCCTTTTCCTTTAAGGTAGTATTTAGTACAGTATCACCCATTGTATATTATGCATCTTCATTCCCATGTCCTGTGTGAAGGCACTTACACTTTCCAAAATTAAACAGCATTTGCCACTTCTCAGACCATTCTATCAACTTATTAAGATCATCTTGTAAATGCTGTCTATCTGCATCACTTTTAATTTTCCTAAACAATTTTGTGTCGTCCGCAAACTTCAACACCTTGCTTGTTATGTCATCATCCAAATCATTGATATATATTAAGAATAAAATAGGTCCCAGTACTGATCCCTGCGGTACTCCACTCAAAACCGCTTTCCAGTTTGAAACCTCCCCGTCAACTACTACTCTTTGTCTTCTATCAATAAGCCATTTTTCTATCCAGTTGATCATTCCATTTCCTATGCCATGGGCCTTTAGTTTAAGTAGTAGTCTTTGGTGTGGCACTTTGTCAAAGGCTTTTTTTAAATCTAAGTAGATTATATCTACTGGTGATCCCTCATCTACCCACTTTGTGACATCTTCCAAAAAACGTAAAATATTTGTTAAGCATGACCTTGCTTTTAAAAACCCATGTTGAGATGGGTTTATCAATTTATTTTTAACAAGAAAATCAACCAGGTGATCTTTAATTAGTCTTTCTAATAGTTTGCAAATCACCGATGTTAAACTCACTGGTCTATAGTTCTCTGACTTGTTTCTCGAACCTTTTTTAAATAATGGTATAATATTAATGCCATATATTTCTTAAGACATCTTCATAAAATTAGTAGTCGTCGCCAAATCCATTCCCAAATTATCGAATATTAAAGTTGCAGATGGGTCCAGAACTCGTTGAGGCTTTCGTCCAGGACATTGTGTCCATTGGTGAAAGTTGCTCCCGATGGTTCTGAAATGCTGATAACATATACTGGGTTGAACAATTTATCTTTCCAAAAACGAATCAAGCCTAAATTGGGATCCTCAAACGCAACATATTGATCTCTTTGTTTTGCATATACAATTGAAACTGTGTGAAGATCCTTTTATTTGGCAAGAACGCTCCCAAGATTTCGTATTTTGGATGCTGCGAGTTCAGTATTTAATCGTATTTGTAAAAGTGTATTTCGCAGAATAACAGCGATACTTTTTTCTTATTTCAAAAAGTGCATTTCGCAGAATATTAATGATACACGTTTTAAGGCGCTACCATTTTAACTGAACATGTTATAGAACTTAGCTTACGCAGAAGGTCTCTTAATTTCCCTACGTATCACGTGCCTAGATAGAATACTGTACCACGTCGTCTGTCAACAGGTGAATGCCCATACAAGACCAACCCGTACGATCCGAGGTTCTTCTGTAGCAAAGCAAACCCTGGTGCCGAACAGCAGTTCTGTAAACCAGGCATGGTGTTCTCTGAGGAGGCATGCACCTGCGTAGTTTGTGGACCAGGTCAGTGCGAATGCGTTGGCGATGTAGCGTTCTTCCATGGTGATCACTATAGTGCATGGTAAAACGATAGTTAACTTATCTGAACATTGCTTTATAATGCACATAAATAATCACATAAGTATTTATTTATTTTCCTCTTGTTAATTTATATACATCGCTGAAAGTCTTGCTGGATCAATAACATTAGAGGTATTTATTGCACCAGATATGTATGTAACTAAATAGTACTGTAATAATGTAGGTAACAGTAAATTAATATATTAGCAGTGTAGATATTCAACATATATGCGTCCGTAAATATGACATACACAGAAACATCCGAACAAATACGCAGACATACACACACGCGGACATGCACGCATGGTATCACGGAAACACGCGTACATACACACTCCCACACACTCCCACAGTCACACACATGCACACACATACACATACATACACCCATACTCTCTCTCTCTCTCTCTCCTCTCTCTCACACACACACACACACACACACACACACACACACACACACACACACACACACACACACACACACACACACACATACACACACACACACACACACACACACATAAACAGACACACACACACACACACACACACACACACACACACACACACACACACACACACACACACACACACACACACACACACACACACAGACACACACACATAAACACACACACACACACACACACACACACACACACACACACACACACACACACACACACACACACACACGCACGCACGCACGCACGCACGCACGCACGCACGCTCATACACACATACTTACGAACGCACACATTCCCATAATACCGTGTTCGTGATAGTTGGATTGAAAACAAAATTTTCGCTCGCTGTGTATTTCACGGCGGTAGATTGGTGACAAAACTATTGCCACGTTCCAGTTGAGCCGACCTGTTCTGACGACCTGTTGCTGCACTTCAAGTTCGATGAAGACTTCATCGATTCCACTTGTCACAACGCTGTAGCCGACGTGTACGGATCGGTGACACTGGTCAATGACTGTTGTCGTAACATGGTCGCCCGCTTTGACGGTAAATCACATCTTGAGGTGGGTGCTCTTGGAACATTCGACAACCGCTGAGTTTTGCAGTTTAATTCTGCTTGATGTGAATGTTTGAACGCAGCATTGAGTACAGGTTGACAACTGGAAGAACCATGATGCTGATGTTGTCGATTATATGTGTGCGTGTGTGCGTGCGTGTGTGTGTGTGTGTGTGTGTGTGTGTGTGTGTGTGTGTGTGTGTGTGTGTGTGTGTGTGTGTGTGTGTGTGTGTGTGTGTGTGTGTGCTGTGTGTGTGTGTGTGTGTGTGTGTGTGTGGGTGTTTGTGTGTGTGTGTGCTTGTGTGTGCTTGTGTGTGCGTGTGTGCCTGTGTGCGTGTGGGCATGTTTGCGTGTGTGTGTGCGCGTGTGCGCGTGTGCGCGTGTGCGCGTGTGCGTGTGTGCGCGTGTGCGCGTGTGTGCGTGTGCGCGTGTGTGGGTGTGTGCGTGTGTGCGTGTGTGTGTGTGTGCGTGTGTGCGTGTGTGCGTGTTTGGGTGTGTGCGTGTGTGCGTGTGTGCGTGTGTGCGTGTGTGCGTGTGTGCGTGTTTGTGTGTGTGCGTGTGTGCGTTTGTGCGTGTGTGCGTGTGTGCGTGTGTGCGTGTGTGTGTGTGTGCGTGTGTACGTGTGTACGTGTGTGCACGTGTGCGTGCGTGCGTATACATGTGTGTGTGTGTGTGTGTGTGTGTGTGTGTGTGTATGGTATGTGTGTGTGGGTGGGTGTGTGTGTTCGTGTATGCTTGGAGATGCCATCTGTCTCAACTGGTGTTCATTTGGAAAAAAACTACATGGATTTTTTAAATCACACTCGCACGTCAATATCTGTTGCACTTTACGAGAAAGGTGAACGGAACAATTTCAATCTCCAGGACATTCCTTGTTTTCTGTAAGCACTGTTACCTCAATAACATCTAGACCGTTCACAGTTTCATTAACTTGGACGATTTTGAAGATCTATTCTCGCATTACATCCTGCTCTTTCGCATTAGGAATTAATTTGTTTATAATTGGAATATAAGCATTTGATGTTTCTTTGTGTTTAGGCAGATTGCCTTCATTTCGTTTACCATAATTGTTATAGGCTAATCATTCTGAAAGTATTCCATCTTCAAATGAGCCGATGTCTCCAGTGTCTGATCTAACGTCACCGCGATAAAGAGTTTCGTGCATAGTCGTTTATTTTAACTCATTAATGAGGTATCTCCCGTTGTTTCAGGTGATGTTCATGAGAACCTGGTTCGCAAATAACCACGTGGACAAGTTCTCCGTCTCCCTGTGGTACAAGAAAACCGGCGCATCTTCGTCCAGCTGTGGAGCTCTCGTCAACAACGCAGACTGTAAACAAGACGCTGGATTCTCTCTCCGTGCCACGGCCAACACGATGTACGGCGAGATATTCGCGGACAACCAGAGACTGACGACTGGTTCAATTACAGTAAGTTTATTATACACCAAACTTATATCTACTAAGAACATATATATATATCTACACAGAAAATTACCTGGTACACAAAACAATATTTCTTCTGATCACTTTTTGAATCCTCACGTTCATCGAATGTGTTTAGATATACATTTTGTGACATAGGTTTGTGAGACACCGTGCTTATATTCGAATATATATATATTCG
>CBDHHR010000362.1:0-39894 GCA_965263245.1 Metamycoplasmataceae bacterium
CTCCCTTTCTCCGTTTCCCCGTTTCCCCGTTTCTCCCTTTCTCCCTTTCTCCCTTTCTCCTTTTTTTCTTTCTCCCTTTCTCCCTTTCTCCGTTTCTCCGTTTCTCCGTTTCTCCGTTTCTCCGTTTCTCCGTTTCTGCGTTTCTCCGTTTCTCCCTTTCTCCCTTTCTCCCTTTCTCCCTTTCTCCGTTCTCGTTTCTCCGTTTCTCCGTTTCCGTTATTCCGTTTCTCCGTTTCTCCGTTTCTCCGTTATCTCCGTTTCTCCGTTTCTCCGTTTCTCCGTTTCTCCGTTTCTCCGTTTCTCCCTTTCTCCGGTTTCTCCGTTTCTCCCTTATCTCCGTTTCTCCGTTTCTCCCTTTCTCCGTTTTCCGTTTCTCCGTTTCTCCCTTTCTCCGCTTCTTTCTCCCTTTCTCCGTTTCTCCCTTTCTCCCTTTCTCCGTTTCTCCGTTTCTCCGTTTCTCCCTTTCTGTTTCTCCCTTTCTCCCTTTCTCCCTTTCTCCCTTTCTCCCTTTCTCCGTTTCTCCCGTTTCTCCGTTTCTCCGTTTCTCCGTTTCTCCGTTTCTCCCTCCGTTTCTCCGTTTCTCCGTTTCTCTCCTCTTCTCCGTTTCTCCGTTTCTCCGTTTCTCCGTTTCTCCGTTATTCCGTTATTCCGTTTCTCCGTTTTCCGTTTCTCCGTTTCTCCGTTTCTCCGTTTCTCCGTTTCTCCGCTTCTCACTTCTCCGTTTCTCCGTTTCTCCGTGTCTCCGTTTCTCCGTTTCTCAGTTTCTCAGTTTCTCAGCTTCTCCACTTTTCCACTTCTCCGTTTCTCCGTTTCTCCGTTTCTCCCTTTCTCCGTTTCTCCCTTTCTCCCTTTCTCCGTTTCTCCGTTTCTCCGTTACGCCGTTTCTCCGTTTCTCCGTTTCTCCGTTTCTCCGTTTCCCCGTTTTCCGTTTTACCGTTTCCCCGTTTCCCCGTTTCCCCGTTTCTCCGTTTCTCCGTTATTCCGTTTCTCCGTTATTCCGTTTCTCCGTTTCTCCGTTTCTACGTTTCTCCGTTTCTCCGTTTCTCCGTTTCTCCGTTATCCCGTTATCTCCGTTATTCCGTTATTCCGTTATTCCGTTATTCCGTTATTCCGTTATTCCGTTATTCCGTTTTCCTCCGTTATTCCGTTTTCCGTTTCTCCGTTTCTCCGTTTCTCCGTTTCTCCGTTTCTCCGTTTCTCCGTTTCCCCGTTTCTCCGTTTCTCCGTTTCTCCGTTTCTCCGTTTCTCCGTTATTCCGTTTCTCCGTTTCCCCGTTTCCCCGTTTCTCCGTTTCTCCGTTTCTCCGTTATTCCGTTTCTCCGTTTCTCCGTTTCTCCGTTTCTCCGTTTCCCCGTTTCTCCGTTTCTCCGTTTCCCCGTTTCCCCGTTTCTCCCTTTCTCCCTTTCTCCCTTTCTCCTTTTTTTCTTTCTCCCTTTCTCCCTTTCTCCGTTTCTCCGTTTCTCCGTTTCTCCGTTTCTCCGTTTCTCCGTTTCTCCGTTTCTGCGTTTCTCCGTTTCTCCGTTTCTCCGTTTCTCCCTTTCTCCGTTTCTCCGTTTCTCCGTTTCTCCGTTTCTCCGCTTCTCCGCTTCTCCGCTTCTCCGCTTCTCACTTCTCGCTTCTCCGTTTCTCCGTTCTCCGTTTCTCCGTTTCTCCGTGTCTCCGTTTCTCCGTTTCTCCATTTCTCCGTTTCTCCCTTTCTCCGTTTCTCCCTTTCTCCCTTTCTCCGTTTCTCCCTTTCTCCGTTTCTCCGTTTCTTTCTCCGTTTCTCCGTTTCTCCGTTTCTCCGTTTCTCCGGTTCT
This sequence comes from Metamycoplasmataceae bacterium, assembly GCA_965263245.1. GTDB lineage: Bacteria > Bacillota_I > Bacilli_A > Mycoplasmatales > Metamycoplasmataceae > DT-68. Next base: position 1,800 of record CBDHHR010000362.1, read on the forward strand.
CCGTTTCTCCGTTTCTCCGTTTCTCCCTTTCTCCGTTTCTCCGTTTCTCCGTTTCTCCGTTTCTCCGTTTCTATGTTTCTCCGTTTCTCCGTTTCTCCGTTTCTCCGTTTCTCCGTTTCTCCACTTCTCCGTTTCTCCGTTTCTCCGTTTCTCCGTTTCTCCGTTTCTCCGCTTCTCCGTTTCTCCGTTTCTCCGTTTCTCCGTTTCTCCCTTTCTCCGTTTCTCCGTTTTCCGTTCCTCCGTTTCTCCGTTTCTCCGTTTCTCCGTTATTCCGTTTTCCGTTTCTCCGTTTCTCCGTTATTCCGTTTCTCCGTTTCTCCGTTTCTCCGCTTCTCACTTCTCCGTTTCTTTCTCCGTTTCTCCGTTTCTCCGTTTCTCCGTTTCTCCGTTTCTCCGTTTCTCCGTTTCTCCGTTTCTCCGTTTCTCCATTCCGTTATTCCGTTATTCCGTTTCTCCGTTTCTCCGTTTCTCCGTTTCTCCGTTTCTCCGTTTCTCCGTTTCTCCGTTTCTCCGTTTCTCCGTTTCTCCGTTTCTCCGTTTCTCCGTTTCTCCGTTTCCCCGTTTCCCCGTTTCCCCGTTTCCCCGTTTCCCCGTTTCTCCGTTTCTCCGTTATTCCGTTTCTCCGTTATTCCGTTTCTCCGTTTCTCCGTTTCTACGTTTCTCCGTTTCTCCGTTTCTACGTTTCTCCGTTATTCCGTTATTCCGTTATTCCGTTATTCCGTTTCTCCTCCGTTATTCCGTTTCTCCGTTTCCCCGTTTCCCCGTTTCCCCCTTTCTCCGTTTCTCCGTTATTCCGTTTCTCCGTTATTCCGTTTCTCCGTTTCTCCGTTTCCCCGTTTCTCCGTTTCTCCGTTTCTCCGTTTCTCCGTTATTCCGTTTCCGTTATTCCGTTTCTCCGTTTCTCCGTTTCTCCGTTTCTCCGTTTCTCCGTTTCTCCGTTTCTCCGTTTCTCCGTTTCTCCGTTTCTCCGTTTCCCCGTTTCCCCGTTTCTCCGTTTCTCCGTTTCTCCGTTTCTCCGTTTCTCCGTTTCTCCGTATCTCCGTTTCTCCGCTTTCCGCTTCTCCGTTTCCCCGTTTCCCCGTTTCTCCGTTATTCCGTTTCTCCGTTTCTCCGTTTCTCCGTTTTCCGTATCTCCGTTTCTCCGTTTCTCCGTATCTCCGTATCTCCGTGTCTCCCGTGTCTTCGTTCTCCGTTTCTCCGTGTCTCCGTTTCTCCGTTTCCCCGTTTTCCCGTTTCCCCGTTTCCCCGTTTCTCCGTTTCCCCGTTTCCCCGTTTCTCCGTTTCTCCGTTTCTCCGTTTCTACGTTTCTCCGTTATTCCGTTATTCCGTTATTCCGTTATTCCGTTATTCCGTTATTCCGTTATTCCGTTTCTCCGTTTCTCCGTTTCCCCGTTTCCCCGTTTCTCCGTTTCTCCGTTATTCCGTTATTCCCTTTCTCCGTTATTCCGTTTCTCCGTTTCTCCGTTTCTCCCTTTCTCCTTTTCTCCGTTTCTCCGTTTCTCCGTTTCTCCGTTTCTCCCTTTCTCCCTTTCTCCGTTTCTCCGTTTCTCCGTTTCTACGTTTCTCCGTTTCTCCTTTATTCCGTTATTCCGTTATTCCGTTTCTCCGTTTCTCCGCTTCTCCGCTTCTCCGCTTCTCACTTCTCGCTTCTCCGTTTCTCCGTGTCTCCGTTTCTCCGTGTCTCCGTTTCTCCGCTTCTCCACTTCTCCGTTTCTCCCTTTCTCCCTTTCTCCGTTTCTCCCTTTCTCCCTTTCTCCCTTTCTCCCTTTCTCCCTTTCTCCCTTTCTCCCGTTTCCCTTTCTCCGTTTCTCCCGTTTCCCGTTTCTCCGTTTCTCCCTTTCTCCGTTTCTCCGTTTTCCGTTTCTCCGTTTCTCCGTTTCTCCGTTTCTCCGTTTCTCCGTTTCTCCGGTTCTCCCTTTTCCGTTTCTCCGTTTCTCCCTTTCTCCCTTTCTCCGTTTCTCCCTTTCTCCGTTTCTCCGTTTCTCCGTTTCTCCGTTTCTCCGTTTCTCCCTTTCTCCCTTTCTCCCTTTCTCCCTTTCTCCGTTTCTCCGTTTCTCCGTTTCTATGTTTCTCCGTTTCTCCGTTTCTCCGTTTCTCCGTTTCTCCGTTTCTCCACTTCTCCGTTTCTCCGTTTCTCCGTTTCTCCGTTTCTCCGTATCTCCGTTTCTCCGTGTCTCCGTGTCTCCGTTTCTCCGTTTCTCCGTTTCCCCGTTTCCCCGTTTCTCCGTTTCTCCGTTATTCCGTTTCTCCGTTTCTCCGTTTCTCCGTTATACCGTTTCCCCGTTTCCCCGTTTCCACGTTTCTCCGTTTCCCCGTTTCCCCGTTTCCCCGTTTCCCCGTTTCTCCGTTTCTCCGTTTCCCCGTTTCCCCGTTTCTCCGTTTCCCCGTTTCCCCGTTTCCCCGTTATTCCGTTTCTCCGTTATTCCGTTTCTCCGTTTCTCCGTTTCTCCGTTTCTCCGTTCTCCGTTTCTCCGTGTCTCCGTTTCTCCGTTTCCCCGTTTCCCCGTTTCCCCGTTTCTCCGTTTCTCCGTTTCTCCGTTTCCCCGTTTCCCCGTTTCTCCGTTTCCCCGTTTCCCCGTTTCCCCGTTATTCCGTTTCTCCGTTATTCCGTTTCTCCGTTTCTCCGTTTCTCCGTTTCTCCGTGTCTCCGTGTCTCCGTTTCTCCGTGTCTCCGTTTCTCCGTTTCCCCGTTTCTCCGTTTCTCCGTTTCTCCGTTTCTCCGTATCTCCGTGTCTCCACGTGTCTTCGTGTCTCCGTTTCTCCGTGTCTCCGTTTCCCCGTTTTCCCGTTTCCCCGTTTCCCCGTTTCTCCGTTTCCCCGTTTCCCCGTTTCTCCCTTTCTCCGTTTCTCCGTTTCTACGTTTCTCCGTTATTCTGTTATTCCGTTATTCCGTTATTCCGTTATTCCGTTATTCCGTTATTCCGTTATTCCGTTATTACGTTTCTCCGTTTCTCCGTTTCCCCGTTTCCCCGTTTCTCCGTTTCTCCGTTTCTCCGTTATTCCGTTTCTCCGTTTTCCGTTATTCCCTTTCTCCGTTATTCCGTTTCTCCGTTATTCCGTTTCTCCGTTTCTCCGTTTCTCCGTTTCTCCTTTTCTCCGTTTCTCCGTTTCTCCGTTTCTCCCTTTCTCCCTTTCTCCGTTTCTCCCTTTCTCCGTTTCTACGTTTCTCCGTTTCTCCTTTATTCCGTTATTCCGTTATTCCGTTTCTCCGTTTCTCCGTTATTCCGTTTCTCCGTTTCTCCGCTTCTCCGCTTCTCCGCTTCTCACTTCTCGCTTCTCCGTTTCTCCGTTTCTCCGTTTCTCCGTGTCTCCGTTTCTCCGCTTCTCCACTTCTCCGTTTCTCCCTTTCTCCCTTTCTCCGTTTCTCCCTTTCTCTTTCTCCCTTTCTTTCTCCCTTTCTCCCTTTCTCCCTTTCTCCCTTTCTCCCTTTCTCCCTTTCTCCCTTTCTCCTTTCTTTCTCCCTTTCTCCCTTTCTCCCTTTCTCCCTTTCTCCGTTTCTCCGTTTCTCCGTTTCTCCGTTTCTCCGTTTCTCCGTTTCTCCGTTTCTCCGTTTCTCCGTTTCTCCGTTTCTCCGTTTCTCCGTTTCTCCCTTTCTCCGTTTCTCCGTTTCTCCCTTTCTCCCTTTCTCCCTTTCTCCCTTTCTCCCTTTCTCCCTTTCTCCCTTTCTTTCCCTTTCTCCGTTTCTCCGTTTCTCCGTTTCTCCGTTTCTCCGTTTCTCCGTTTCTCCGTTTCTCCGTTTCTCCGTTTCTCCGTTTCTCCACTTCTCCGTTTCTCCGTTTCTCCGTTTCTCCGTTTCTCGGTTTCTCCGCTTCTCCGTTTCTCCGTTTCTCCGTTTCTCCGTTTCTCCGTTTCTCCGTTTCTCCGTTTTTCCGTTTCTCCGTTTCTCCGTTATTCCGTTATTCCGTTATTCCGTTTCTCCGTTTCTCCGTTATTCCGTTTCTCCGTTTCTCCGTTTCTCCGCTTCTCACTTCTCCGTTTCTCCGCTTCTCCGTTCTCCGTGTCTCCGTGTCTCCGTTTCTCCGTTTCTCCGTTTCTCCGTTTCTCAGCTTCTCCACTTTTCCACTTCTCCGTTTCTCCGTTTCTCCGTTTCTCCGTTTCTCCGTTTCTCCGTTTCTCCGTTTCTCCGTTTCTCCGTTACGCCGTTTCTCCGTTTCTCCGTTTCTCCGTTTCTCCGTTTCCCCGTTTCCCCGTTTCCCCGTTTCCCCGTTTCCCCGTTTCTCCGTTTCTCCGTTATTCCGTTTCTCCGTTATTCCGTTTCTCCGTTTCTCCGTTTCTACGTTTCTCCGTTTCTCCGTTTCTACGTTTCTCCGTTATTCCGTTATTCCGTTATTCCGTTATTCCGTTTCTCCGTTATTCCGTTATTCCGTTTCTCCGTTTCCCCGTTTTTCCCTTTCTCCGTTTCTCCGTTATTCCGTTTCTCCGTTATTCCGTTTCTCCGTTTCTCCGTTTCTCCGTTTCTCCGTTTCTCCGTTTCTCCGTTTCTCCGTTTCTCCGTTCTCCGTTATTCCGTTTCTCCGTTTCTCCGTTTCTCCGTTTCTCCGTTTCTCCGTTTCTCCGTTTCTCCGTTTCTCCGTTTCTCCGTTTCTCCGTTTCCCCGTTTCCCCGTTTCCCGGTTTCTCCGTTTCTCCGTTTCTCCGTTTTCCGTTTCTCCGTTTCTCCGTTTCTCCGTTTCTCCGCTTCTCCGTTTCCCCGTTTCTCCGTTTCTCCGTTATTCCGTTTCTCCGTTTCTCCGTTTCTCCGTTTCTCCGTATCTCCGTTTCTCCGTTTCTCCGTATCTCCGTATCTCCGTGTCTCCACGTGTCTTCGTGTCTCCGTTTCTCCGTGTCTCCGTTTCTCCGTTTCCCCGTTTTCCCGTTTCCCCGTTTCCCCGTTTCTCCGTTTCCCCGTTTCCCCGTTTCTCCCTTTCTCCGTTTCTCCGTTTCTACGTTTCTCCGTTATTCTGTTATTCCGTTATTCCGTTATTCCGTTATTCCGTTATTCCGTTATTACGTTTCTCCGTTTCTCCGTTTCCCCGTTTCCCCGTTTCTCCGTTTCTCCGTTATTCCGTTATTCCCTTTCTCCGTTATTCCGTTTCTCCGTTTCTCCGTTTCTCCCTTTCTCCTTTTCTCCGTTTCTCCGTTTCTCCGTTTCTCCGTTTCTCCCTTTCTCCCTTTCTCCGTTTCTCCGTTTCTCCGTTTCTACGTTTCTCCGTTTCTCCTTTATTCCGTTATTCCGTTATTCCGTTTCTCCGTTTCTCCGCTTCTCCGCTTCTCCGCTTCTCACTTCTCGCTTCTCCGTTTCTCCGTGTCTCCGTTTCTCCGTGTCTCCGTTTCTCCGCTTCTCCACTTCTCCGTTTCTCCCTTTCTCCCTTTCTCCGTTTCTCCCTTTCTCCCTTTCTCCCTTTCTCCCTTTCTCCCTTTCTCCCTTTCTCCCTTTCTCCCTTTCTCCCTTTCTCCCTTTCTCCCTTTCTCCGTTTCTCCCTTTCTCCGTTTCTCCGTTTCTCCGTTTCTCCGTTTCTCCGTTTCTCCGTTTCTCCGTTTCTCCGGTTCTCCCTTTCTCCGTTTCTCCGTTTCTCCCTTTCTCCCTTTCTCCCTTTCTCCCTTTCTCCGTTTCTCCGTTTCTCCGTTTCTATGTTTCTCCGTTTCTCCCTTTCTCCCTTTCTCCCTTTCTCCCTTTCTCCGTTTCTCCGTTTCTCCGTTTCTATGTTTCTCCGTTTCTCCGTTTCTCCGTTTCTCCGTTTCTCCGTTTCTCCACTTCTCCGTTTCTCCGTTTCTCCGTTTCTCCGTTTCTCCGTATCTCCGTTTCTCCGTGTCTCCGTGTCTCCGTTTCTCCGTTTCTCCGTTTCCCCGTTTCCCCGTTTCTCCGTTTCTCCGTTATTCCGTTTCTCCGTTTCTCCGTTTCTCCGTTATACCGTTTCCCCGTTTCCCCGTTTCCACGTTTCTCCGTTTCCCCGTTTCCCCGTTTCCCCGTTTCCCCGTTTCTCCGTTTCTCCGTTTCCCCGTTTCCCCGTTTCTCCGTTTCCCCGTTTCCCCGTTTCCCCGTTATTCCGTTTCTCCGTTATTCCGTTTCTCCGTTTCTCCGTTTCTCCGTTTCTCCGTATCTCCGTTTCTCCGTGTCTCCGTTTCTCCGTTTCCCCGTTTCCCCGTTTCCCCGTTTCTCCGTTTCTCCGTTTCTCCGTTTCCCCGTTTCCCCGTTTCTCCGTTTCCCCGTTTCCCCGTTTCCCCGTTATTCCGTTTCTCCGTTATTCCGTTTCTCCGTTTCTCCGTTTCTCCGTTTCTCCGTGTCTCCGTGTCTCCGTTTCTCCGTGTCTCCGTTTCTCCGTTTCCCCGTTTCTCCGTTTCTCCGTTTCTCCGTTTCTCCGTATCTCCGTGTCTCCACGTGTCTTCGTGTCTCCGTTTCTCCGTGTCTCCGTTTCCCCGTTTTCCCGTTTCTCCGTTTCTCCGTTATTCCGTTTCTCCGTTTCTCCGTTTCTCCGTTATACCGTTTCCCCGTTTCCCCGTTTCCACGTTTCTCCGTTTCCCCGTTTCCCCGTTTCCCCGTTTCCCCGTTTCTCCGTTTCTCCGTTTCCCCGTTTCCCCGTTTCTCCGTTTCCCCGTTTCCCCGTTTCCCCGTTTCCCCGTTATTCCGTTTCTCCGTTATTCCGTTTCTCCGTTTCTCCGTTTCTCCGTATCTCCGTTTCTCCGTGTCTCCGTTTCTCCGTTTCCCCGTTTCCCCGTTTCCCCGTTTCTCCGTTTCTCCGTTTCTCCGTTTCCCCGTTTCCCCGTTTCTCCGTTTCCCCGTTTCCCCGTTTCCCCGTTATTCCGTTTCTCCGTTATTCCGTTTCTCCGTTTCTCCGTGTCTCCGTGTCTCCGTTTCTCCGTGTCTCCGTTTCTCCGTTTCCCCGTTTCTCCGTTTCTCCGTTTCTCCGTTTCTCCGTATCTCCGTGTCTCCACGTGTCTTCGTGTCTCCGTTTCTCCGTGTCTCCGTTTCCCCGTTTTCCCGTTTCCCCGTTTCCCCGTTTCTCCGTTTCCCCGTTTCCCCGTTTCTCCCTTTCTCCGTTTCTCCGTTTCTACGTTTCTCCGTTATTCTGTTATTCCGTTATTCCGTTATTCCGTTATTCCGTTATTCCGTTATTACGTTTCTCCGTTTCTCCGTTTCCCCGTTTCCCCGTTTCTCCGTTTCTCCGTTTCTCCGTTTCCCCGTTTCCCCGTTTCTCCGTTTCTCCGTTTCTCCGTTATTCCGTTTCTCCGTTTCTCCGTTTCTCCGTTTCTCCGTTTCCCCGTTTCTCCCTTTCTCCGTTTCCCCGTTTCCCCGTTTCTCCCTTTCTCCCTTTCTCCCTTTCTCCTTTTTTTCTTTCTCCCTTTCTCCCTTTCTCCCTTTCTGCGTTTCTCCGTTTCTCCGTTTCTCCGTTTCTCCGTTTCTGCGTTTCTCCGTTTCTCCCTTTCTCCCTTTCTCCCTTTCTCCCTTTCTCCGTTTCTACGTTTCTCCGTTTCTCCGTTATTCCGTTTTCCGTTTCTCCGTTTCTCCGTTTCTCCGTTTCTCCTTTTCTCCGTTTCTCCGTTTCTCCGTTTCTCCCTTTCTCCCTTTCTCCGTTTCTCCCTTTCTCCGTTTTTCTCTCCGTTTCTCCGTTTTCCGTTATTCCGTTTCTCCGTTTCTCCGTTTCTCCGTTTCTCCGTTTCTCCGTTTCTCCGTTTCTCCGTTTCTCCGTTTCTCCGTTTCTCCGTTTCTCCGTTTCTCCCTTTCTCCCTTTCTCCCTTTCTCCCTTTCTCCCTTTCTCCGTTTCTCCGTTTCTATGTTTCTCCGTTTCTCCGTTTCTCCGTTTCTCCGTTTCTCCACTTCTCCGTTTCTCCGTTTCTCCGTTTCTCGGTTTCTCGGTTTCTCCTCTTCTCCGTTTCTCCGTTTCTCCGTTTCTCCGTTTCTCCGTTATTCCGTTATTCCGTTTCTCCGTTTTCCGTTTCTCCGTTTCTCCGTTTCTCCGTTTCTCCGTTTCTCCGCTTCTCACTTCTCCGTTTCTCCGTTTCTCCGTGTCTCCGTTTCTCCGTTTCTCAGTTTCTCAGTTTCTCAGCTTCTCCACTTTTCCACTTCTCCGTTTCTCCGTTTCTCCGTTTCTCCCTTTCTCCGTTTCTCCCTTTCTCCCTTTCTCCGTTTCTCCGTTTCTCCGTTACGCCGTTTCTCCGTTTCTCCGTTTCTCCGTTTCTCCGTTTCCCCGTTTCCCCGTTTTACCGTTTCCCCGTTTCCCCGTTTCCCCGTTTCTCCGTTTCTCCGTTATTCCGTTTCTCCGTTATTCCGTTTCTCCGTTTCTCCGTTTCTACGTTTCTCCGTTTCTCCGTTTCTACGTTTCTCCGTTATCCAGTTATTCCGTTATTCCGTTATTCCGTTATTCCGTTATTCCGTTATTCCGTTATTCCGTTATTCCGTTATTCCGTTTCTCCGTTATTCCGTTATTCCGTTTCTCCGTTTCTCCGTTTCTCCGTTTCTCCGTTTCTCCGTTTCTCCGTTTCCCCGTTTCCCCGTTTCTCCGTTTCTCCGTTTCTCCGTTTCTCCGTTATTCCGTTTCTCCGTTTCCCCGTTTCCCCGTTTCTCCGTTTCTCCGTTTCTCCGTTATTCCGTTTCTCCGTTTCTCCGTTTCTCCGTTTCTCCGTTTCCCCGTTTCTCCCTTTCTCCGTTTCCCCGTTTCCCCGTTTCTCCCTTTCTCCCTTTCTCCCTTTCTCCTTTTTTTCTTTCTCCCTTTCTCCCTTTCTCCCTTTCTCCGTTTCTCCGTTTCTCCGTTTCTCCGTTTCTCCGTTTCTCCGTTTCTGCGTTTCTCCGTTTCTCCCTTTCTCCCTTTCTCCCTTTCTCCCTTTCTCCGTTTCTCCGTTTCTCCGTTTCTCCGCTTCTCCGCTTCTCCGCTTCTCCGCTTCTCCGCTTCTCACTTCTCGCTTCTCCGTTTCTCCGTGTCTCCGTTTCTCCGTGTCTCCGTGTCTCCGTTTCTCCGCTTCTCCACTTCTCCATTTCTCCCTTTCTCCCTTTCTCCGTTTCTCCCTTTCTCCCTTTCTCCGTTTCTCCCTTTCTCCCTTTCTCCCTTTCTCCCTTTCTCCATTTCTCCGTTTCTCCGTTTCTCCGGTTCTCCCTTTCTCCGTTTCTCCGTTTCTCCCTTTCTCCGTTTCTCCGTTTCTCCGTTCCTCCGTTTCTCCGTTTCTATGTTTCTCCGTTTCTCCGTTTCTCCGTTTCTCCGTTTCTCCGTTTCTCCACTTCTCCGTTTCTCCGTTTCTCCGTTTCTCGGTTTCTCCGCTTCTCCGTTTCTCCGTTTCTCCGTTTCTCCGTTTCTCCGTTTCTCCGTTTCTCCGTTTCTCCGTTTTTCCGTTTCTCCGTTTCTCCGTTATTCCGTTATTCCGTTATTCCGTTTCTCCGTTTCTCCGTTATTCCGTTTCTCCGTTTCTCCGTTTCTCCGCTTCTCACTTCTCCGTTTCTCCGCTTCTCCGTGTCTCCGTGTCTCCGTGTCTCCGTTTCTCCGTTTCTCCGTTTCTCCGTTTCTCAGCTTCTCTCCACTTTTCCACTTCTCCGTTTCTCCGTTTCTCCGTTTCTCCGTTTCTCCGTTTCTCCGTTTCTCCGTTTCTCCGTTTCTCCGTTACGCCGTTTCTCCGTTTCTCCGTTTCTCCGTTTCTCCGTTTCCCCGTTTCCACGTTTCCCCGTTTCCCCGTTTCCCCGTTTCTCCGTTTCTCCGTTATTCCGTTTCTCCGTTATTCCGTTTCTCCGTTTCTCCGTTTCTACGTTTCTCCGTTTCTCCGTTTCTACGTTTCTCCGTTATTCCGTTATTCCGTTATTCCGTTATTCCGTTTCTCCGTTATTCCGTTATTCCGTTTCTCCGTTTCCCCGTTTCCCCGTTTCCCCCTTTCTCCGTTTCTCCGTTATTCCGTTTCTCCGTTATTCCGTTTCTCCGTTTCTCCGTTTCCCCGTTTCTCCGTTTCTCCGTTTCTCCGTTTCTCCGTTATTCCGTTTCTCCGTTATTCCGTTTCTCCGTTTCTCCGTTTCTCCGTTTCTCCGTTTCTCCGTTTCTCCGTTTCCCCGTTTCTCCGTTTCTCCGTTTCCCCGTTTCCCCGTTTCCCGGTTTCTCCGTTTCTCCGTTTCTCCGTTTCTCCGTTTCTCCGTATCTCCGTTTCTCCGCTTCTCCGCTTCTCCGTTTCCCCGTTTCCCCGTTTCTCCGTTATTCCGTTTCTCCGTTTCTCCGTTTCTCCGTTTCTCCGTATCTCCGTTTCTCCGTTTCTCCGTATCTCCGTATCTCCGTGTCTCCACGTGTCTTCGTGTCTCCGTTTCTCCGTGTCTCCGTTTCTCCGTTTCCCCGTTTTCCCGTTTCCCCGTTTCCCCGTTTCTCCGTTTCCCCGTTTCCCCGTTTCTCCCTTTCTCCGTTTCTCCGTTTCTACGTTTCTCCGTTATTCTGTTATTCCGTTATTCCGTTATTCCGTTATTCCGTTATTCCGTTATTACGTTTCTCCGTTTCTCCGTTTCCCCGTTTCCCCGTTTCTCCGTTTCTCCGTTATTCCGTTATTCCCTTTCTCCGTTATTCCGTTTCTCCGTTTCTCCGTTTCTCCCTTTCTCCTTTTCTCCGTTTCTCCGTTTCTCCGTTTCTCCGTTTCTCCCTTTCTCCCTTTCTCCGTTTCTCCGTTTCTCCGTTTCTACGTTTCTCCGTTTCTCCTTTATTCCGTTATTCCGTTATTCCGTTTCTCCGTTTCTCCGCTTCTCCGCTTCTCCGCTTCTCACTTCTCGCTTCTCCGTTTCTCCGTGTCTCCGTTTCTCCGTGTCTCCGTTTCTCCGCTTCTCCACTTCTCCGTTTCTCCCTTTCTCCCTTTCTCCGTTTCTCCCTTTCTCCCTTTCTCCCTTTCTCCCTTTCTCCCTTTCTCCCTTTCTCCCTTTCTCCCTTTCTCCCTTTCTCCCTTTCTCCCTTTCTCCCTTTCTCCCTTTCTCCGTTTCTCCCTTTCTCCGTTTCTCCGTTTCTCCGTTTCTCCGTTTCTCCGTTTCTCCGTTTCTCCGTTTCTCCGGTTCTCCCTTTCTCCGTTTCTCCGTTTCTCCCTTTCTCCCTTTCTCCCTTTCTCCCTTTCTCCGTTTCTCCGTTTCTCCGTTTCTATGTTTCTCCGTTTCTCCCTTTCTCCCTTTCTCCCTTTCTCCCTTTCTCCGTTTCTCCGTTTCTCCGTTTCTATGTTTCTCCGTTTCTCCGTTTCTCCGTTTCTCCGTTTCTCCGTTTCTCCACTTCTCCGTTTCTCCGTTTCTCCGTTTCTCCGTTTCTCCGTATCTCCGTTTCTCCGTGTCTCCGTGTCTCCGTTTCTCCGTTTCTCCGTTTCCCCGTTTCCCCGTTTCTCCGTTTCTCCGTTATTCCGTTTCTCCGTTTCTCCGTTTCTCCGTTATACCGTTTCCCCGTTTCCCCGTTTCCACGTTTCTCCGTTTCCCCGTTTCCCCGTTTCCCCGTTTCCCCGTTTCTCCGTTTCTCCGTTTCCCCGTTTCCCCGTTTCTCCGTTTCCCCGTTTCCCCGTTTCCCCGTTATTCCGTTTCTCCGTTATTCCGTTTCTCCGTTTCTCCGTTTCTCCGTTTCTCCGTATCTCCGTTTCTCCGTGTCTCCGTTTCTCCGTTTCCCCGTTTCCCCGTTTCCCCGTTTCTCCGTTTCTCCGTTTCTCCGTTTCCCCGTTTCCCCGTTTCTCCGTTTCCCCGTTTCCCCGTTTCCCCGTTATTCCGTTTCTCCGTTATTCCGTTTCTCCGTTTCTCCGTTTCTCCGTTTCTCCGTGTCTCCGTGTCTCCGTTTCTCCGTGTCTCCGTTTCTCCGTTTCCCCGTTTCTCCGTTTCTCCGTTTCTCCGTTTCTCCGTATCTCCGTGTCTCCACGTGTCTTCGTGTCTCCGTTTCTCCGTGTCTCCGTTTCCCCGTTTTCCCGTTTCCCCGTTTCCCCGTTTCTCCGTTTCCCCGTTTCCCCGTTTCTCCCTTTCTCCGTTTCTCCGTTTCTACGTTTCTCCGTTATTCTGTTATTCCTGTTATTCCGTTATTCCGTTATTCCGTTATTCCGTTATTCCGTTATTACGTTTCTCCGTTTCTCCGTTTCCCCGTTTCCCCGTTTCTCCGTTTCTCCGTTTCTCCGTTATTCCGTTTCTCCGTTATTCCGTTATTCCCTTTCTCCGTTATTCCGTTTCTCCGTTATTCCGTTTCTCCGTTTCTCCGTTTCTCCGTTTCTCCTTTTCTCCGTTTCTCCGTTTCTCCGTTTCTCCCTTTCTCCCTTTCTCCGTTTCTCCCTTTCTCCGTTTCTACGTTTCTCCGTTTCTCCTTTATTCCGTTATTCCGTTATTCCGTTTCTCCGTTTCTCCGTTATTCCGTTTCTCCGTTTCTCCGCTTCTCCGCTTCTCCGCTTCTCACTTCTCGCTTCTCCGTTTCTCCGTTTCTCCGTTTCTCCGTGTCTCCGTTTCTCCGCTTCTCCACTTCTCCGTTTCTCCCTTTCTCCCTTTCTCCGTTTCTCCCTTTCTCCCTTTCTCCGTTTCTCCCTTTCTCCCTTTCTCCCTTTCTCCCTTTCTCCCTTTCTCCCTTTCTCCCTTTCTCCCTTTCTCCCTTTCTCCCTTTCTCCCTTTCTCCCTTTCTCCCTTTCTCCGTTTCTCCGTTTCTCCGTTTCTCCGTTTCTCCGTTTCTCCGTTTCTCCGTTTCTCCGTTTCTCCGTTTCTCGGTTTCTCTATTTCTCCGTTTCTCCGGTTCTCCGGTTCTCCCTTTCTCCGTTTCTCCCTTTCTCCCTTTCTCCCTTTCTCCCTTTCTCCCTTTCTCCCTTTCTCCCTTTCTCCCTTTCTCCGTTTCTCCGTTTCTATGTTTCTCCGTTTCTCCGTTTCTCCGTTTCTCCGTTTCTCCGTTTCTCCACTTCTCCGTTTCTCCGTTTCTCCGTTTCTCCGTTTCTCGGTTTCTCCGTTTCTCCGTTTCTCGTTTCTCCGTTTCTCCGTTTCTCCGTTTCTCCGTTTCTCCGTTTCTCCGTTTTTCCGTTTCTCCGTTTCTCCGTTATTCCGTTATTCCGTTATTCCGTTTCTCCGTTTCTCCGTTATTCCGTTTCTCCGTTTCTCCGTTTCTCCGCTTCTCACTTCTCCGTTTCTCCGTTTCTCCGTGTCTCCGTGTCTCCGTTCTCCTCCGTTTCTCCGTTTCTCCGTTTCTCAGCTTCTCCACTTTTCCACTTCTCCGTTTCTCCGTTTCTCCGTTTCTCCGTTTCTCCGTTTCTCCGTTTCTCCGTTTCTCCGTTACGCCGTTTCTCCGTTTCTCCGTTTCTCCGTTTCTCCGTTTCCCCGTTTCCCCGTTTCCCCGTTTCCCCGTTTCCCCGTTTCTCCGTTTCTCCGTTATTCCGTTTCTCCGTTATTCCGTTTCTCCGTTTCTCCGTTTCTACGTTTCTCCGTTTCTCCGTTTCTACGTTTCTCCGTTATTCCGTTATTCCGTTATTCCGTTATTCCGTTTCTCTCCGTTATTCCGTTTCTCCGTTTCTCCGTTTCTCCGTTTCTCCGTATCTCCGTTTCTCCGTGTCTCCGTTTCTCCGTTTCCCCGTTTCCCCGTTTCCCCGTTTCTCCGTTTCTCCGTTTCTCCGTTTCCCGTTTCCCCGTTTCTCCGTTTCCCCGTTTCCCCGTTTCCCCGTTATTCCGTTTCTCCGTTATCTCCGTTTCTCCGTTTCTCCGTTTCTCCGTTTCTCCGTGCTTCTCCGTGTCTCCGTTTCTCCGTGTCTCCGTTTCTCCGTTTCTCCGTTTCTCCGTTTCTCCGTTTCTCCGTTTCTCCGTTTCTCCGTATCTCCGTGTCTCCACGTGTCTTCCCCGTGTCTCCGTTTCTCCGTGTCTCCGTTTCCCCGTTTTCCCGTTTCTCCGTTTCTCCGTTATTCCGTTTCTCCGTTTCTCCGTTTCTCCGTTATACCGTTTCCCCGTTTCCCCGTTTCCACGTTTCTCCGTTTCCCCGTTTCCCCGTTTCCCCGTTTCCCCGTTTCTCCGTTTCTCCGTTTCCCCGTTTCTCCCGTTTCTCCGTTTCCCCGTTTCTCCGTTTCCCCGTTTCCCCGTTTCCGTTTCTCCGTTATTCCGTTTCTCCGTTTCTCCGTTTCTCCGCTTCTCACTTCTCGTTTCTCCGTTTCTCCGTTTCTCCGTTTCTCCGTTTCTCCGTTTCTCCGTTTCTCCGTTTCCTCCGTTTCCCCGTTTCTCCCGTTTCTCCGTTTCTCCGTTTCTCCGTTTCCCCGTTTCCCCGTTTCTCCGTTTCCCCGTTTCTCCCTTTCTCCCTTTCTCCCTTTCTCCCTTTCTCCCTTTTCCGTTTCTCCGTTTCCTCCGTTATCTCCGTTTCTCCGTTATGTTTCTCCGTTTCTCCGTTTCTTGTCTCCGTTTCTCCGTTTCTCCGTTTCTCCGTTTCTGTCTCCGTTTCTCCGTGTCTCCGTGTCTCCGTTTCTCCGTTTCTCCGTTTCCCCGTTTCTCCGTTTCTCCGTTTCTCCGTTTCTCCGTTATCTCCCCGTGTCTCTCCGTTTCCCCGTTTCCCCGTTTGTCTCCGTTTCTCCGTGTCTCCGTTTCCCCGTTTTCCCGTTTTCCCCGTTTCCCCGTTTCTCCGTTTCCCCGTTTCCTCCGTTTCTCCCGTTTCTCCGTTTCTCCGTTTCTACGTTTCTCCGTTATTCCGTTATTCCGTTATTCCGTTATTCCGTTATCTCCGTTATTCCGTTATTACGTTTCTCCGTTTCTCCGTTTCTCCGTTTCCCCGTTTCTCCGTTTCTCCGTTTCTCCGTTTCCCCGTTTCCCCGTTTCTCCGTTTCTCCGTTTCTCCGTATCTCCGTTTCCGTGTCTTCGTGTCTCCGTTTCTCCTCTCCGTTTCCCCGTTTCCCCGTTTCTCCGTTTCTCCGTTTCGTTTCCCGTTTCTCCGTTTACCGTTTCCCCGTTTCCCCGTTTCCCGTTTCTCCGTTTCCCCGTTTCCCCGTTTTTTCCCCGTTTTCCGTTTCTCCGTTTCCCCGTTTCCCCGTTTCTCCGTTTCCCCGTTTCCGTTTCCCCGTTTCCGTTTCTCCGTTTCTCCGTTATTCCGTTTCTCCGTTTCTCCGTTTCTCCGTATCTCCGTTTCTCCGTTCTCCGTTTTCCGTTTCCCCGTTTCCCCGTTTCCGTTTCTCCGTTTCTCCGTTTCTCCGTTTCCCCGTTTCCGTTTCTCCGTTTCCCCGTTTCCCCGTTTCCCCGTTATTCCGTTTCTCCGTTATTCCGTTTCTCCGTTTCTCCGTGTCTTGTCTCCGTTTCTCCGTTCTCCGTTTCTCCGTTTCCCCGTTTCTCCGTTTCTCCGTTTCTCCGTTTCTCCGTTTCTCCGTTTCTCTCCGTTTCTCCGTGTCTCCGTTTCTCCGTTTCGTTTCCCCGTTTCTCCGTTTCCCCGTTTCCCCGTTTCTCCCTTTCTCCGTTTCTCCGTTTCTACGTTTCTCCGTTATTCGTTATTCCGTTATTCCGTTATTCCGTTTCCGTTATTCCGTTACGTTTCTCCGTTTCTCCGTTTCTCCCCGTTTCTCCGTTTCTCCGTTTCTCCGTTTCCCCGTTTCCCGTTTCTCCGTTTCTCCGTTTCTCCGTTATTCCGTTTCTCCGTTTCTCCGTTTCTCCGTTTCTCCGTTTCCCCGTTTCTCTTTCTCCGTTTCCCCGTTTCCCCGTTTCTCCCTTTCTCCCTTTCTCCCTTTCTCCTTTTTTTCTTTCTCCCTTTCTCCCTTTCTCCGTTTCCGTTTCTCCGTTTCTCCGTTTTCCGTTTCTCCGTTTCTGCGTTTCTCCGTTTCTCCCTTTCTCCCTTTCTCCCTTTCTCCCTTTCTCCGTTTCTCGTTTCTCCGTTTCTCCGTTTTCCGTTATTCCGTTTCTCCGTTTCTCCGTTTCTCCGTTTCTCCTTTTCTCCGTTTCTCCGTTTCTCCGTTTCTCCCTTTCTCCCTTTCTCCGTTTCTCCCTTTCTCCCTTTCTCCGTTTCTCCCTTTCTCCCTTTCTCCCTTTCTCCCGTTTCTCCGCTTCTCCGCTTCTCCTTTCTCCGTTTCTCCGTTTTCCTCTCCGTTTCTCCGTTTCTCCGTTTCTCCGTTTCTCCGTTTCTCCCTTTCTCCCTTTCTCCCTTTCTCCCTTTCTCCCTTTCTCCGTTTCTCCGTTTCTATGTTTCTCCGTTTCTCCGTTTCTCCGTTTCTCCGTTTCTCGTTTCTCCGTTTCTCCGTTTCTCCGTTTCTCGTTTCTCGGTTTCTCCATTTCCGTTTCTCCGTTTCTCCGTTTCTCCGTTTCTCCGTTTCTCCGTTATTCCGTTATCTCCGTTATCCGTTCTTCTCCGTTTCTCCGTTTCTCCGTTTCTCCGTTTCTCCGTTTCTCCGCTTCTCACTTCTCCGTTTCTCCGTTTCTCCGTGTCTCCGTTTCTCCGTTTCTCAGTTTCTCAGTTTCTCAGCTTCTCCACTTTTCCACTTCTCCGTTTCTCCGTTTCTCCGTTTCTCCCTTTCTCCGTTTCTCCCTTTCTCCCTTTCTCCGTTTCTCCGTTTCTCCGTTACGCCGTTTCTCCGTTTCTCCGTTTCTCCGTTTCTCCGTTTCCCCGTTTCCCCGTTTTACCGTTTCCCCGTTTCCCCGTTTCCCCGTTTCTCCGTTTCTCCGTTATTCCGTTTCTCCGTTATTCCGTTTCTCCGTTTCTCCGTTTCTACGTTTCTCCGTTTCTCCGTTTCTACGTTTCTCCGTTATCCAGTTATTCCGTTATTCCGTTATTCCGTTATTCCGTTATTCCGTTATTCCGTTATTCCGTTATTCCGTTATTTCCGTTTCTCCGTTTTCCGTTATTCCGTTATTCCGTTTCTCCGTTTCTCCGTTTCTCCGTTTCTCCGTTTCTCCGTTTCCCCGTTTCCCCGTTTCTCCGTTTCTCCGTTTCTCCGTTTCTCCGTTATTCCGTTTCTCCGTTTCCCCGTTTCCCCGTTTCTCCGTTTCTCCGTTTCTCCGTTATTCCGTTTCTCCGTTTCTCCGTTTCTCCGTTTCTCCGTTTCCCCGTTTCTCCCTTTCTCCGTTTCCCCGTTTCCCCGTTTCTCCCTTTCTCCCTTTCTCCCTTTCTCCTTTTTTTCTTTCTCCCTTTCTCCCTTTCTCCCTTTCTCCGTTTCTCCGTTTCTCCGTTTCTCCGTTTCTCCGTTTCTCCGTTTCTGCGTTTCTCCGTTTCTCCCTTTCTCCCTTTCTCCCTTTCTCCCTTTCTCCGTTTCTCCGTTTCTCCGTTTCTCCGTTTCTCCGCTTCTCCGCTTCTCCGCTTCTCCGCTTCTCACTTCTCGCTTCTCCGTTTCTCCGTGTCTCCGTTTCTCCGTGTCTCCGTGTCTCCGTTTCTCCGCTTCTCCACTTCTCCATTTCTCCCTTTCTCCCTTTCTCCGTTTCTCCCTTTCTCCCTTTCTCCGTTTCTCCCTTTCTCCCTTTCTCCCTTTCTCCCTTTCTCCATTTCTCCGTTTCTCCGTTTCTCCGGTTCTCCCTTTCTCCGTTTCTCCGTTTCTCCCTTTCTCCGTTTCTCCGTTTCTCCGTTCCTCCGTTTCTCCGTTTCTATGTTTCTCCGTTTCTCCGTTTCTCCGTTTCTCCGTTTCTCCGTTTCTCCACTTCTCCGTTTCTCCGTTTCTCCGTTTCTCGGTTTCTCCGCTTCTCCGTTTCTCCGTTTCTCCGTTTCTCCGTTTCTCCGTTTCTCCGTTTCTCCGTTTCTCCGTTTTTCCGTTTCTCCGTTTCTCCGTTATTCCGTTATTCCGTTATTCCGTTTCTCCGTTTCTCCGTTATTCCGTTTCTCCGTTTCTCCGTTTCTCCGCTTCTCACTTCTCCGTTTCTCCGCTTCTCCGTGTCTCCGTGTCTCCGTGTCTCCGTTTCTCCGTTTCTCCGTTTCTCCGTTTCTCAGCTTCTCCACTTTTCCCTTTCTCCGTTTCTCCGTTTCTCCGTTTCTCCGTTTCTCCGTTTCTCCGTTTCTCCGTTTCTCCGTTTCTCCGTTTCTCCGTTACGCCGTTTCTCCGTTTCTCCGTTTCTCCGTTTCTCCGTTTCCCCGTTTCCACGTTTCCCCGTTTCCCCGTTTCCCCGTTTCTCCGTTTCTCCGTTATTCCGTTTCTCCGTTATTCCGTTTCTCCGTTTCTCCGTTTCTACGTTTCTCCGTTTCTCCGTTTCTACGTTTCTCCGTTATTCCGTTATTCCGTTATTCCGTTATTCCGTTTCTCCGTTATTCCGTTATTCCGTTTCTCCGTTTCCCCGTTTCCCCGTTTCCCCCTTTCTCCGTTTCTCCGTTATTCCGTTTCTCCGTTATTCCGTTTCTCCGTTTCTCCGTTTCCCCGTTTCTCCGTTTCTCCGTTTCTCCGTTTCTCCGTTATTCCGTTTCTCCGTTATTCCGTTTCTCCGTTTCTCCGTTTCTCCGTTTCTCCGTTTCTCCGTTTCTCCGTTTCCCCGTTTCTCCGTTTCTCCGTTTCCCCGTTTCCCCGTTTCCCGGTTTCTCCGTTTCTCCGTTTCTCCGTTTCTCCGTTTCTCCGTATCTCCGTTTCTCCGCTTCTCCGCTTCTCCGTTTCCCCGTTTCCCCGTTTCTCCGTTATTCCGTTTCTCCGTTTCTCCGTTTCTCCGTTTCTCCGTATCTCCGTTTCTCCGTTTCTCCGTATCTCCGTATCTCCGTGTCTCCACGTGTCTTCGTGTCTCCGTTTCTCCGTGTCTCCGTTTCTCCGTTTCCCCGTTTTCCCGTTTCCCCGTTTCCCCGTTTCTCCGTTTCCCCGTTTCCCCGTTTCTCCCTTTCTCCGTTTCTCCGTTTCTACGTTTCTCCGTTATTCTGTTATTCCGTTATTCCGTTATTCCGTTATTCCGTTATTCCGTTATTACGTTTCTCCGTTTCTCCGTTTCCCCGTTTCCCCGTTTCTCCGTTTCTCCGTTATTCCGTTATTCCCTTTCTCCGTTATTCCGTTTCTCCGTTTCTCCGTTTCTCCCTTTCTCCTTTTCTCCGTTTCTCCGTTTCTCCGTTTCTCCGTTTCTCCCTTTCTCCCTTTCTCCGTTTCTCCGTTTCTCCGTTTCTACGTTTCTCCGTTTCTCCTTTATTCCGTTATTCCGTTATTCCGTTTCTCCGTTT
This sequence comes from Metamycoplasmataceae bacterium, assembly GCA_965263245.1. GTDB lineage: Bacteria > Bacillota_I > Bacilli_A > Mycoplasmatales > Metamycoplasmataceae > DT-68. The sequence goes on from CBDHHR010000362.1 coordinate 20,773, forward strand.
CTCCGCTTCTCCGCTTCTCCGCTTCTCACTTCTCGCTTCTCCGTTTCTCCGTGTCTCCGTTTCTCCGTGTCTCCGTTTCTCCGCTTCTCCACTTCTCCGTTTCTCCCTTTCTCCCTTTCTCCGTTTCTCCCTTTCTCCCTTTCTCCCTTTCTCCCTTTCTCCCTTTCTCCCTTTCTCCCTTTCTCCCTTTCTCCCTTTCTCCCTTTCTCCCTTTCTCCCTTTCTCCCTTTCTCCGTTTCTCCCTTTCTCCGTTTCTCCGTTTCTCCGTTTCTCCGTTTCTCCGTTTCTCCGTTTCTCCGTTTCTCCGGTTCTCCCTTTCTCCGTTTCTCCGTTTCTCCCTTTCTCCCTTTCTCCCTTTCTCCCTTTCTCCGTTTCTCCGTTTCTCCGTTTCTATGTTTCTCCGTTTCTCCCTTTCTCCCTTTCTCCCTTTCTCCCTTTCTCCGTTTCTCCGTTTCTCCGTTTCTATGTTTCTCCGTTTCTCCGTTTCTCCGTTTCTCCGTTTCTCCGTTTCTCCACTTCTCCGTTTCTCCGTTTCTCCGTTTCTCCGTTTCTCCGTATCTCCGTTTCTCCGTGTCTCCGTGTCTCCGTTTCTCCGTTTCTCCGTTTCCCCGTTTCCCCGTTTCTCCGTTTCTCCGTTATTCCGTTTCTCCGTTTCTCCGTTTCTCCGTTATACCGTTTCCCCGTTTCCCCGTTTCCACGTTTCTCCGTTTCCCCGTTTCCCCGTTTCCCCGTTTCCCCGTTTCTCCGTTTCTCCGTTTCCCCGTTTCCCCGTTTCTCCGTTTCCCCGTTTCCCCGTTTCCCCGTTATTCCGTTTCTCCGTTATTCCGTTTCTCCGTTTCTCCGTTTCTCCGTTTCTCCGTATCTCCGTTTCTCCGTGTCTCCGTTTCTCCGTTTCCCCGTTTCCCCGTTTCCCCGTTTCTCCGTTTCTCCGTTTCTCCGTTTCCCCGTTTCCCCGTTTCTCCGTTTCCCCGTTTCCCCGTTTCCCCGTTATTCCGTTTCTCCGTTATTCCGTTTCTCCGTTTCTCCGTTTCTCCGTTTCTCCGTGTCTCCGTGTCTCCGTTTCTCCGTGTCTCCGTTTCTCCGTTTCCCCGTTTCTCCGTTTCTCCGTTTCTCCGTTTCTCCGTATCTCCGTGTCTCCACGTGTCTTCGTGTCTCCGTTTCTCCGTGTCTCCGTTTCCCCGTTTTCCCGTTTCCCCGTTTCCCCGTTTCTCCGTTTCCCCGTTTCCCCGTTTCTCCGTTTCTCCGTTTCTCCGTTTCTACGTTTCTCCGTTATTCTGTTATTCCGTTATTCCGTTATTCCGTTATTCCGTTATTCCGTTATTCCGTTATTACGTTTCTCCGTTTCTCCGTTTCCCCGTTTCCCCGTTTCTCCGTTTCTCCGTTTCTCCGTTATTCCGTTTCTCCGTTATTCCGTTATTCCCTTTCTCCGTTATTCCGTTTCTCCGTTATTCCGTTTCTCCGTTTCTCCGTTTCTCCGTTTCTCCTTTTCTCCGTTTCTCCGTTTCTCCGTTTCTCCCTTTCTCCCTTTCTCCGTTTCTCCCTTTCTCCGTTTCTACGTTTCTCCGTTTCTCCTTTATTCCGTTATTCCGTTATTCCGTTTCTCCGTTTCTCCGTTATTCCGTTTCTCCGTTTCTCCGCTTCTCCGCTTCTCCGCTTCTCACTTCTCGCTTCTCCGTTTCTCCGTTTCTCCGTTTCTCCGTGTCTCCGTTTCTCCGCTTCTCCACTTCTCCGTTTCTCCCTTTCTCCCTTTCTCCGTTTCTCCCTTTCTCCCTTTCTCCGTTTCTCCCTTTCTCCCTTTCTCCCTTTCTCCCTTTCTCCCTTTCTCCCTTTCTCCCTTTCTCCCTTTCTCCCTTTCTCCCTTTCTCCCTTTCTCCCTTTCTCCCTTTCTCCCTTTCTCCGTTTCTCCGTTTCTCCGTTTCTCCGTTTCTCCGTTTCTCCGTTTCTCCGTTTCTCCGTTTCTCGGTTTCTCTATTTCTCCGTTTCTCCGGTTCTCCGGTTCTCCCTTTCTCCGTTTCTCCCTTTCTCCCTTTCTCCCTTTCTCCCTTTCTCCCTTTCTCCCTTTCTCCCTTTCTCCCTTTCTCCGTTTCTCCGTTTCTATGTTTCTCCGTTTCTCCGTTTCTCCGTTTCTCCGTTTCTCCGTTTCTCCACTTCTCCGTTTCTCCGTTTCTCCGTTTCTCCGTTTCTCGGTTTCTCCGCTTCTCCGTTTCTCCGTTTCTCCGTTTCTCCGTTTCTCCGTTTCTCCGTTTCTCCGTTTTTCCGTTTCTCCGTTTCTCCGTTATTCCGTTATTCCGTTATTCCGTTTCTCCGTTTCTCCGTTATTCCGTTTCTCCGTTTCTCCGTTTCTCCGCTTCTCACTTCTCCGTTTCTCCGCTTCTCCGTTTCTCCGTGTCTCCGTGTCTCCGTTTCTCCGTTTCTCCGTTTCTCCGTTTCTCAGCTTCTCCACTTTTCCACTTCTCCGTTTCTCCGTTTCTCCGTTTCTCCGTTTCTCCGTTTCCCCGTTTCTCCGTTTCTCCGTTACGCCGTTTCTCCGTTTCTCCGTTTCTCCGTTTCTCCGTTTCCCCGTTTCCCCGTTTCCCCGTTTCCCCGTTTCCCCGTTTCTCCGTTTCTCCGTTATTCCGTTTCTCCGTTATTCCGTTTCTCCGTTTCTCCGTTTCTACGTTTCTCCGTTTCTCCGTTTCTACGTTTCTCCGTTATTCCGTTATTCCGTTATTCCGTTATTCCGTTTCTCCGTTATTCCGTTATTCCGTTTCTCCGTTTCCCCGTTTCCCCGTTTCCCCCTTTCTCCGTTTCTCCGTTATTCCGTTTCTCCGTTATTCCGTTTCTCCGTTTCTCCGTTTCCCCGTTTCTCCGTTTCTCCGTTTCTCCGTTTCTCCGTTATTCCGTTTCTCCGTTATTCCGTTTCTCCGTTATCTCCGTTTCTCCGTTTCTCCGTTTCTCCGTATCTCCGTTTCTCCGTTGTCTCCGTTTCTCCGTTTCCCCGTTTCTCCGTTTCCCCGTTTCCCCGTTTCTCCGTTTCTCGGTTTCTCCGTTTCCCCGTTTCTCCGTTTCTCCGTTTCCCCGTTTCCCCGTTATCTCCGTTTCTCCGCTTATTCCGTTTCTCCGTTTCTCCGTTTCTCCGTTTCTCCGTGTCTCCGTGTCTCCGTTTCTCCGTGTCTCCGTTTCTCCGTTTCCCCGTTTCTCCGTTTCTCCGTTTCTCCGTTTCTCCGTATCTCCGTGTCTCCACGTGTCTTCGTGTCTCCGTTTCTCCGTGTCTCCGTTTCTCCGTTTCCCCGTTTTCCGTTTCCCCGTTTCCCCGTTTCTCCGTTTCCCCGTTTCCCCGTTTCTCCCTTTCTCCGTTTCTCCGTTTCTACGTTTCTCCGTTATTCTGTTATTCCGTTATTCCGTTATTCCGTTATTCCGTTATTCCGTTATTACGTTTCTCCGTTTCTCCGTTTCCCCGTTTCCCCGTTTCTCCGTTTCTCCGTTATTCCGTTATTCCCTTTCTCCGTTATTCCGTTTCTCCGTTTCTCCGTTTCTCCCTTTCTCCTTTTCTCCGTTTCTCCGTTTCTCCGTTTCTCCGTTTCTCCCTTTCTCCCTTTCTCCGTTTCTCCGTTTCTCCGTTTCTACGTTTCTCCGTTTCTCCTTTATTCCGTTATTCCGTTATTCCGTTTCTCCGTTTCTCCGCTTCTCCGCTTCTCCGCTTCTCACTTCTCGCTTCTCCGTTTCTCCGTGTCTCCGTTTCTCCGTGTCTCCGTTTCTCCGCTTCTCCACTTCTCCGTTCTCCCTTTCTCCCTTTCTCCGTTTCTCCCTTTCTCCCTTTCTCCCTTTCTCCCTTTCTCCCTTTCTCCCTTTCTCCCTTTCTCCCTTTCTCCCTTTCTCCGTTTCTCCCTTTCTCCGTTTCTCCGTTTCTCCGTTTCTCCGTTTCTCCGTTTCTCCGTTTCTCCGTTTCTCCGGTTCTCCCTTTCTCCGTTTCTCCGTTTCTCCCTTTCTCCCTTTCTCCCTTTCTCCCTTTCTCCCTTTCTCCGTTTCTCCGTTTCTATGTTTCTCCGTTTCTCCCTTTCTCCCTTTCTCCCTTTCTCCCTTTCTCCGTTTCTCCGTTTCTCCGTTTCTATGTTTCTCCGTTTCTCCGTTTCTCCGTTTCTCCGTTTCTCCCCTTCTCCGTTTCTCCGTTTCTCCGTTTCTCCGTTTCTCCGTATCTCCGTTTCTCCGTGTCTCCGTGTCTCCGTTTCTCCGTTTCTCCGTTTCCCCGTTTCCCCGTTTCTCCGTTTCTCCGTTATTCCGTTTCTCCGTTTCTCCGTTTCTCCGTTATACCGTTTCCCCGTTTCCCCGTTTCCCGTTTCTCCGTTCCCCGTTTCCCCGTTTCCCCGTTTCCCCGTTTCTCCGTTTCTCCGTTTCCCCGTTTCCCCGTTTCTCCGTTTCCCCGTTTCCCCGTTTCCCCGTTATTCCGTTTCTCCGTTTCCGTTTCTCCCGTTTCTCCGTTTCTCCGTTTCTCCGTATCTCCGTTTCTCCGTGTCTCCGTTTCTCCGTTCCCCGTTTCCCCGTTTCCCCGTTTCTCCGTTTCTCCGTTTCTCCGTTTCCCCGTTTCCCCGTTTCTCCGTTTCCCCGTTTCCCCGTTTCCCCGTTCTCCGTTTCTCCGTATCTCCGTTTCTCCGTGTCTCCGTGTCTCCGTTTCTCCGTTTCTCCGTTTCCCCGTTTCCCCGTTTCTCCGTTTCTCCGTTATTCCGTTTCTCCGTTTCTCCGTTTCTCCGTTATACCGTTTCCCCGTTTCCCCGTTTCCACGTTTCTCCGTTTCCCCGTTTCCCCGTTTCCCCGTTTCCCCGTTTCTCCGTTTCTCCGTTTCCCCGTTTCCCCGTTTCTCCGTTTCCCCGTTTCCCCGTTTCCCCGTTATTCCGTTATCTCCGTTATTCCGTTATCTCCGTTTCTCCGTTTCTCCGTTTCTCCGTATCTCCGTTTCTCCGTGTCTCCGTTTCTCCGTTTCCCCGTTTCCCCGTTTCCCCGTTTCTCCGTTTCTCCGTTTCTCCGTTTCCCCGTTTCCCCGTTTCTCCGTTTCCCCGTTTCCCCGTTTCCCCGTTATTCCGTTTCTCCGTTATTCCGTTTCTCCGTTTCTCCGTGTCTCCGTGTCTCCGTTTCTCCGTGTCTCCGTTTCTCCGTTTCCCCGTTTCTCCGTTTCTCCGTTTCTCCGTTTCTCCGTATCTCCGTGTCTCCACGTGTCTTCGTGTCTCCGTTTCTCCGTGTCTCCGTTTCCCCGTTTTCCCGTTTCCCCGTTTCCCCGTTTCTCCGTTTCCCCGTTTCCCCGTTTCTCCCTTTCTCCGTTTCTCCGTTTCTACGTTTCTCCGTTATTCTCCGTTATTCCGTTATTCCGTTATTCCGTTATTCCGTTATTCCGTTATTACGTTTCTCCGTTTCTCCGTTTCCCCGTTTCCCCGTTTCTCCGTTTCTCCGTTTCTCCGTTTCCCCGTTTCTCCGTTTCTCCGTTTCTCCCTTTCTCCGTTATTCCGTTTCTCCGTTTCTCCGTTTCTCCGTTTCTCCGTTTCTCCGTTTCTCCCTTTCTCCGTTTCTCCGTTTCTCCGTTTCTCCCTTTCTCCCTTTCTCCCTTTCTCCTTTTCTCCGTTTCTCCCTTTCTCCGTTTCTCCTTTCTCCGTTTCTCCGTTTCTCCGTTTCTCCGTTTCTCCGTTTCTCCGTTTCTCCGTTTCTCCCTTTCTCCCTTTCTCCCTTCTCACTTCTCGCTTCTCCGTTTCTCCGTTTCTCCGTTTCTCCGTGTCTCCGTTTCTCCGTTTCTCCACTTCTCCGTTTCTCCCTTTCTCCCTTTCTCCGTTTCTCCGTTTCTCCCTTTCTCCCTTTCTCCGTTTCTCCCTTTCTCCCTTTCTCCCTTTCTCCCTTTCTCCCTTTCTCCCTTTCTCCCTTTCTCCCTTTCTCCCTTTCTCCCTTTCTCCGTTTCTCCGTTTCTCCGCTTCTTTCTCCCTTTCTCCGTTTCTCCCTTTCTCCGTTTCTCCGTTTCTCCGTTTCTCCGTTTCTCCCTTTCTCCCTTTCTCCGTTTCTCCCTTTCTCCCTTTCTCCGTTTCTCCCTTTCTCCCTTTCTCCGTTTCTCCGTTTCTCCGTTTCTCCGTTTCTCCCTTTCTCCCTTTCTCCCTTTCTCCGTTTCTCCGTTTCTCCGTTTCTCCGTTTCTCCGTTTCTCGGTTTTCTCCGTTTCTCCGTTTCTTTCTCCGTTTCTCCGTTTCTCCGTTTCTCCGTTTCTCCGTTTCTCCGTTATTCCGTTATTCCGTTTCTCCGTTTCTCCGTTTCTCCGTTTCTCCGTTTCTTTCTCCGCTTCTCACTTCTCCGTTTCTCCGTTTCTCCGTGTCTCCGTTTCTCCGTTTCTCAGTTTCTCAGTTTCTCAGCTTCTCCACTTTTCCACTTCTCCGTTTCTCCGTTTCTCCGTTTCTCCCTTTCTCCGTTTCTCCCTTTCTCCCTTTCTCCGTTTCTCCGTTTCTCCGTTACGCCGTTTCTCCGTTTCTCCGTTTCTCCGTTTCTCCGTTTCCCCGTTTCCCCGTTTTACCGTTTCCCCGTTTCCCCGTTTCCCCGTTTCTCCGTTTCTCCGTTATTCCGTTTCTCCGTTATTCCGTTTCTCCGTTTCTCCGTTTCTACGTTTCTCCGTTTCTCCGTTTCTCCGTTTCTCCGTTATTCAGTTATTCCGTTATTCCGTTATTCCGTTATTCCGTTATTCCGTTATTTCCGTTATTCCGTTTCTCCGTTTCTCCGTTATTCCGTTTCTCCGTTTCTCCGTTTCTCCGTTTCTCCGTTTCTCCGTTTCTCCGTTTCCCCGTTTCCCCGTTTCTCCGTTTCTCCGTTTCTCCGTTTCTCCGTTTCTCCGTTATTCCGTTTCTCCGTTTCCCCGTTTCCCCGTTTCTCCGTTTCTCCGTTTCTCCGTTATTCCGTTTCTCCGTTTCTCCGTTTCTCCGTTTCTCCGTTTCCCCGTTTCTCCGTTTCTCCGTTTCCCCGTTTCCCCGTTTCTCCCTTTCTCCCTTTCTCCCTTTCTCCTTTTTTTCTTTCTCCCTTTCTCCCTTTCTCCGTTTCTCCGTTTCTCCGTTTCTCCGTTTCTCCGTTATTCCGTTTCTCCGTTTCTGCGTTTCTCCGTTTCTCCCTTTCTCCCTTTCTCCCTTTCTTTTCTCCGTTTCTCCGTTTCTCCGTTTCTCCGTTTCTCCGTTTCTCCGTTTCTCCGTTTCTCCTTCTCCGCTTCTCCGTTTCCCCGTTTCTTTCTCCGTTTCTCCGTTTCTCCGTTTCTCCGTTTCTCCGTTTCTCCGTTTCTCCGCTTTCTCCACTTCTCCGTTTCTCCGTTTCTCCGTTTCTCCGTTTCTCCCTTTCTCCTTTCTCCGTTTCTCCGTTTCTCCCTTTCTCCCTTTCTCCGTTTCTCCGTTTCTCCGTTTCTCCGTTTCTCCGTTTCTCCGTTTCTCCGTTTTCCGTTTCTCCGTTTCTCCCTTCTCCGCTTCTCCGTTTCTCCGTTTCTCCGTTTCTCCGTTTCTTTCTCCGTTTCTCCGTTTCTCCGTTTCCCCGTTTCTCCGTTTCTCCGTTTCTCCGTTTCTCCGTTTCTCCGTTTCTCCGTTTCTCCGTTTCTCCGTTTCTCCGTTTCTCCGTTTCTCCGCTTCTCCGTTTCTCCGTTTCTCCCTTTCTCCGTTTCTCCGTTTCTCCGTTTCTCCGTTTCTCCGTTTCTCCGTTTCTCCCTTTCTCCCTTTCTCCGTTTCTCCGTTTCTCCGTTTCTCCGTTATCTCCGTTTCTCCGTTTCTCCGTTTCTCCGTTTCTTATCTCCGTTTCTCCGTTTCTCCGTTTCTCCGTTTCTCCTTCTCACGTTTCTCCGTTTCTCCGCTTTCTCCGTTTCTCCGTTTCTCCGTTTCTCCGTTTCTCCGTTTCTCCGTTTCTCCGTTTCTCCGTTTCCCTTTTCCACTTCTCCGTTTCTCCGTTTCTCCGTTTCTCCGTTTCTCCGTTTCTCCGTTTCTCCGTTTCTCCGTTTCTCCGTTTCTCCGTTACGCCGTTTCTCCGTTTCTCCGTTTCTCCGTTTCTCCGTTTCCCCGTTTCCCGTTTCCCCGTTTCCCCGTTTCCCCGTTTCTCCGTTTTCCGTTATTCCGTTTCTCCGTTATTCCGTTTCTCCGTTTCTCCGTTTCTCCGTTTCTCCGTTTCTCCGTTTCTACGTTTCTCCGTTTTCCGTTATTCCGTTATTCCGTTATTCCGTTTCTCCGTTATTCCGTTATTCCGTTTCTCCGTTTCCCCGTTTCCCCGTTTCCCCCTTTCTCCGTTTCTCCGTTATTCCGTTTCTCCGTTTTCCGTTTCTCCGTTTCTCCGTTTCCCCGTTTCTCCGTTTCTCCGTTTCTCCGTTTCTCCGTTATTCCGTTTCTCCGTTATTCCGTTTCTCCGTTTCTCCGTTTCTCCGTTTCTCCGTTTCTCCGTTTCTCCGTTTCCCCCGTTTCTCCGTTTCTCCGTTTCCCCGTTTCCCCGTTTCCCCGTTTCTCCGTTTCTCCGTTTCTCCGTTTCTCCGTTTCTCCGTTTCTCCGTTTCTCCGTTTCTCCGCTTCTCCGTTTCCCCGTTTCTCCGTTTCTCCGTTATTCCGTTTCTCCGTTTCTCCGTTTCTCCGTTTCTCCGTTTCTCCGTTTCTCCGTTTCTCCGTTTCTCCGTTTCTCCGTGTCTCCACGTGTCTCCGTGTCTCCGTTTCTCCGTTTCTCCGTTTCTCCGTTTCCCCGTTTTCCCGTTTCCCCGTTTCCCCGTTTCTCCGTTTCCCCGTTTCCCCGTTTCTCCCTTTCTCCGTTTCTCCGTTTCTACGTTTCTCCGTTATTCTGTTATTCCGTTATTCCGTTATTCCGTTATTCCGTTATTCCGTTATTACGTTTCTCCGTTTCTCCGTTTCCCCGTTTCCCCGTTTCTCCGTTTCTCCGTTATTCCGTTATTCCCTTTCTCCGTTATTCCGTTTCTCCGTTTCTCCGTTTCTCCCTTTCTCCTTTTCTCCGTTTCTCCGTTTCTCCGTTTCTCCGTTTCTCCCTTTCTCCTTTTCTCCGTTTCTCCTTTTCTACGTTTCTCCGTTTCTCCTTTATTCCGTTATTCCGTTATTCCGTTTCTCCGTTTCTCCGCTTCTCCGCTTCTCCGCTTCTCACTTCTCGCTTCTCCGTTTCTCCGTGTCTCCGTTTCTCCGTGTCTCCGTTTCTCCGCTTCTCCACTTCTCCGTTTCTCCCTTTCTCCCTTTCTCCGTTTCTCCCTTTCTCCCTTTCTCCCTTTCTCCCTTTCTCCCTTTCTCCCTTTCTCCCTTTCTCCCTTTCTCCCTTTCTCCCTTTCTCCCTTTCTCCGTTTCTCCCTTTCTCCGTTTCTCCGTTTCTCCGTTTCTCCGTTTCTCCGTTTCTCCGTTTCTCCGTTTCTCCGGTTCTCCCTTTCTCCGTTTCTCCGTTTCTCCCTTTCTCCCTTTCTCCCTTTCTCCCTTTCTCCGTTTCTCCGTTTCTCCGTTTCTATGTTTCTCCGTTTCTCCCTTTCTCCCTTTCTCCCTTTCTCCCTTTCTCCGTTTCTCCGTTTCTCCGTTTCTATGTTTCTCCGTTTCTCCGTTTCTCCGTTTCTCCGTTTCTCCGTTTCTCCACTTCTCCGTTTCTCCGTTTCTCCGTTTCTCCGTTTCTCCGTATCTCCGTTTCTCCGTGTCTCCGTGTCTCCGTTTCTCCGTTTCTCCGTTTCCCCGTTTCCCCGTTTCTCCGTTTCTCCGTTATTCCGTTTCTCCGTTTCTCCGTTTCTCCGTTATACCGTTTCCCCGTTTCCCCGTTTCCACGTTTCTCCGTTTCCCCGTTTCCCCGTTTCCCCGTTTCCCCGTTTCTCCGTTTCTCCGTTTCCCCGTTTCCCCGTTTCTCCGTTTCCCCGTTTCCCCGTTTCCCCGTTATTCCGTTTCTCCGTTATTCCGTTTCTCCGTTTCTCCGTTTCTCCGTTTCTCCGTTTCTCCGTATCTCCGTTTCTCCGTGTCTCCGTTTCTCCGTTTCCCCGTTTCCCCGTTTCCCCGTTTCTCCGTTTCTCCGTTTCTCCGTTTCCCCGTTTCCCCGTTTCTCCGTTTCCCCGTTTCCCCGTTTCCCCGTTATTCCGTTTCTCCGTTATTCCGTTTCTCCGTTTCTCCGTTTCTCCGTTTCTCCGTGTCTCCGTGTCTCCGTTTCTCCGTGTCTCCGTTTCTCCGTTTCCCCGTTTCTCCGTTTCTCCGTTTCTCCGTTTCTCCGTATCTCCGTGTCTCCACGTGTCTTCGTGTCTCCGTTTCTCCGTGTCTCCGTTTCCCCGTTTTCCCGTTTCCCCGTTTCCCCGTTTCTCCGTTTCCCCGTTTCCCCGTTTCTCCCTTTCTCCGTTTCTCCGTTTCTACGTTTCTCCGTTATTCTGTTATTCCGTTATTCCGTTATTCCGTTATTCCGTTATTCCGTTATTACGTTTCTCCGTTTCTCCGTTTCCCCGTTTCCCCGTTTCTCCGTTTCTCCGTTTCTCCGTTATTCCGTTTCTCCGTTATTCCGTTATTCCCTTTCTCCGTTATTCCGTTTCTCCGTTATTCCGTTTCTCCGTTTCTCCGTTTCTCCGTTTCTCCTTTTCTCCGTTTCTCCGTTTCTCCGTTTCTCCCTTTCTCCCTTTCTCCGTTTCTCCCTTTCTCCGTTTCTACGTTTCTCCGTTTCTCCTTTATTCCGTTATTCCGTTATTCCGTTTCTCCGTTTCTCCGTTATTCCGTTTCTCCGTTTCTCCGCTTCTCCGCTTCTCCGCTTCTCACTTCTCGCTTCTCCGTTTCTCCGTTTCTCCGTTTCTCCGTGTCTCCGTTTCTCCGCTTCTCCACTTCTCCGTTTCTCCCTTTCTCCCTTTCTCCGTTTCTCCCTTTCTCCCTTTCTCCGTTTCTCCCTTTCTCCCTTTCTCCCTTTCTCCCTTTCTCCCTTTCTCCCTTTCTCCCTTTCTCCCTTTCTCCCTTTCTCCCTTTCTCCCTTTCTCCCTTTCTCCCTTTCTCCGTTTCTCCGTTTCTCCGTTTCTCCGTTTCTCCGTTTCTCCGTTTCTCCGTTTCTCCGTTTCTCCGTTTCTCGGTTTCTCTATTTCTCCGTTTCTCCGGTTCTCCGGTTCTCCCTTTCTCCGTTTCTCCCTTTCTCCCTTTCTCCCTTTCTCCCTTTCTCCCTTTCTCCCTTTCTCCCTTTCTCCCTTTCTCCGTTTCTCCGTTTCTATGTTTCTCCGTTTCTCCGTTTCTCCGTTTCTCCGTTTCTCCGTTTCTCCGTTTCTCCGTTTCTCCGTTTCTCCGTTTCTCCGTTTCTCCGTTTCTCCGCTTCTCCGTTTCTCCGTTTCTCCGTTTCTCCGTTTCTCCGTTTCTCCGTTTCTCCGTTTTTCCGTTTCTCCGTTTCTCCGTTATTCCGTTATTCCGTTATTCCGTTTCTCCGTTTCTCCGTTATTCCGTTTCTCCGTTTCTCCGTTTCTCCGCTTCTCACTTCTCCGTTTCTCCGCTTCTCCGTGTCTCCGTGTCTCCGTGTCTCCGTTTCTCCGTTTCTCCGTTTCTCCGTTTCTCAGCTTCTCCACTTTTCCACTTCTCCGTTTCTCCGTTTCTCCGTTTCTCCGTTTCTCCGTTTCTCCGTTTCTCCGTTTCTCCGTTACGCCGTTTCTCCGTTTCTCCGTTTCTCCGTTTCTCCGTTTCCCCGTTTCCCCGTTTCCCCGTTTCCCCGTTTCCCCGTTTCCCCGTTTCTCCGTTTCTCCGTTTTCCGTTTCTCCGTTATTCCGTTTCTCCGTTTCTCCGTTTCTACGTTTCTCCGTTTCTCCGTTTCTACGTTTCTCCGTTATTCCGTTATTCCGTTATTCCGTTATTCCGTTTCTCCGTTATTCCGTTATTCCGTTTCTCCGTTTCCCCGTTTCCCCGTTTCCCCCTTTCTCCGTTTCTCCGTTATTCCGTTTCTCCGTTATTCCGTTTCTCCGTTTCTCCGTTTCCCCGTTTCTCCGTTTCTCCGTTTCTCCGTTTCTCCGTTATTCCGTTTCTCCGTTATTCCGTTTCTCCGTTTCTCCGTTTCTCCGTTTCTCCGTTTCTCCGTTTCTCCGTTTCTCCGTTTCCCCGTTTCTCCGTTTCTCCGTTTCCCCGTTTCCCCGTTTCCCGGTTTCTCCGTTTCTCCGTTTCTCCGTTTCTCCGTTTCTCCGTATCTCCGTTTCTCCGCTTCTCCGCTTCTCCGTTTCCCCGTTTCCCCGTTTCTCCGTTATTCCGTTTGTCCGTTTCTCCGTTTCTCCGTTTCTCCGTATCTCCGTTTCTCCGTTTCTCCGTATCTCCGTATCTCCGTGTCTCCACGTGTCTTCGTGTCTCCGTTTCTCCGTGTCTCCGTTTCTCCGTTTCCCCGTTTTCCCGTTTCCCCGTTTCCCCGTTTCTCCGTTTCCCCGTTTCCCCGTTTCTCCCTTTCTCCGTTTCTCCGTTTCTACGTTTCTCCGTTATTCTGTTATTCCGTTATTCCGTTATTCCGTTATTCCGTTATTCCGTTATTACGTTTCTCCGTTTCTCCGTTTCCCCGTTTCCCCGTTTCTCCGTTTCTCCGTTATTCCGTTATTCCCTTTCTCCGTTATTCCGTTTCTCCGTTTCTCCGTTTCTCCCTTTCTCCTTTTCTCCGTTTCTCCGTTTCTCCGTTTCTCCGTTTCTCCCTTTCTCCCTTTCTCCGTTTCTCCGTTTCTCCGTTTCTACGTTTCTCCGTTTCTCCTTTATTCCGTTATTCCGTTATTCCGTTTCTCCGTTTCTCCGCTTCTCCGCTTCTCCGCTTCTCACTTCTCGCTTCTCCGTTTCTCCGTGTCTCCGTTTCTCCGTGTCTCCGTTTCTCCGCTTCTCCACTTCTCCGTTTCTCCCTTTCTCCCTTTCTCCGTTTCTCCCTTTCTCCCTTTCTCCCTTTCTCCCTTTCTCCCTTTCTCCCTTTCTCCCTTTCTCCCTTTCTCCCTTTCTCCGTTTCTCCCTTTCTCCGTTTCTCCGTTTCTCCGTTTCTCCGTTTCTCCGTTTCTCCGTTTCTCCGTTTCTCCGGTTCTCCCTTTCTCCGTTTCTCCGTTTCTCCCTTTCTCCCTTTCTCCCTTTCTCCCTTTCTCCCTTTCTCCGTTTCTCCGTTTCTATGTTTCTCCGTTTCTCCCTTTCTCCCTTTCTCCCTTTCTCCCTTTCTCCGTTTCTCCGTTTCTCCGTTTCTATGTTTCTCCGTTTCTCCGTTTCTCCGTTTCTCCGTTTCTCCCCTTCTCCGTTTCTCCGTTTCTCCGTTTCTCCGTTTCTCCGTATCTCCGTTTCTCCGTGTCTCCGTGTCTCCGTTTCTCCGTTTCTCCGTTTCCCCGTTTCCCCGTTTCTCCGTTTCTCCGTTATTCCGTTTCTCCGTTTCTCCGTTTCTCCGTTATACCGTTTCCCCGTTTCCCCGTTTCCACGTTTCTCCGTTTCCCCGTTTCCCCGTTTCCCCGTTTCCCCGTTTCTCCGTTTCTCCGTTTCCCCGTTTCCCCGTTTCTCCGTTTCCCCGTTTCCCCGTTTCCCCGTTATTCCGTTTCTCCGTTATTCCGTTTCTCCGTTTCTCCGTTTCTCCGTTTCTCCGTATCTCCGTTTCTCCGTGTCTCCGTTTCTCCGTTTCCCCGTTTCCCCGTTTCCCCGTTTCTCCGTTTCTCCGTTTCTCCGTTTCCCCGTTTCCCCGTTTCTCCGTTTCCCCGTTTCCCCGTTTCCCCGTTATTCCGTTTCTCCGTTATTCCGTTTCTCCGTTTCTCCGTTTCTCCGTTTCTCCGTGTCTCCGTGTCTCCGTTTCTCCGTGTCTCCGTTTCTCCGTTTCCCCGTTTCTCCGTTTCTCCGTTTCTCCGTTTCTCCGTATCTCCGTGTCTCCACGTGTCTTCGTGTCTCCGTTTCTCCGTGTCTCCGTTTCCCCGTTTTCCCGTTTCCCCGTTTCCCCGTTTCTCCGTTTCCCCGTTTCCCCGTTTCTCCCTTTCTCCGTTTCTCCGTTTCTACGTTTCTCCGTTATTCTGTTATTCCGTTATTCCGTTATTCCGTTATTCCGTTATTCCGTTATTCCGTTATTACGTTTCTCCGTTTCTCCGTTTCCCCGTTTCCCCGTTTCTCCGTTTCTCCGTTTCTCCGTTATTCCGTTTCTCCGTTATTCCGTTATTCCCTTTCTCCGTTATTCCGTTTCTCCGTTATTCCGTTTCTCCGTTTCTCCGTTTCTCCGTTTCTCCTTTTCTCCGTTTCTCCGTTTCTCCCTTTCTCCCTTTCTCCCTTTCTCCGTTTCTCCCTTTCTCCGTTTCTACGTTTCTCCGTTTCTCCTTTATTCCGTTATTCCGTTATTCCGTTTCTCCGTTTCTCCGTTATTCCGTTTCTCCGTTTCTCCGCTTCTCCGCTTCTCCGCTTCTCACTTCTCGCTTCTCCGTTTCTCCGTTTCTCCGTTTCTCCGTGTCTCCGTTTCTCCGTGTCTCCGTTTCTCCGCTTCTCCACTTCTCCGTTTCTCCCTTTCTCCCTTTCTCCGTTTCTCCCTTTCTCCCTTTCTCCCTTTCTCCCTTTCTCCCTTTCTCCCTTTCTCCCTTTCTCCCTTTCTCCCTTTCTCCCTTTCTCCCTTTCTCCGTTTCTCCCTTTCTCCGTTTCTCCGTTTCTCCGTTTCTCCGTTTCTCCGTTTCTCCGTTTCTCCGTTTCTCCGGTTCTCCCTTTCTCCGTTTCTCCGTTTCTCCCTTTCTCCCTTTCTCCCTTTCTCCCTTTCTCCGTTTCTCCGTTTCTCCGTTTCTATGTTTCTCCGTTTCTCCCTTTCTCCCTTTCTCCCTTTCTCCCTTTCTCCGTTTCTCCGTTTCTCCGTTTCTATGTTTCTCCGTTTCTCCGTTTCTCCGTTTCTCCGTTTCTCCGTTTCTCCACTTCTCCGTTTCTCCGTTTCTCCGTTTCTCCGTTTCTCCGTATCTCCGTTTCTCCGTGTCTCCGTGTCTCCGTTTCTCCGTTTCTCCGTTTCCCCGTTTCCCCGTTTCTCCGTTTCTCCGTTATTCCGTTTCTCCGTTTCTCCGTTTCTCCGTTATACCGTTTCCCCGTTTCCCCGTTTCCACGTTTCTCCGTTTCCCCGTTTCCCCGTTTCCCCGTTTCCCCGTTTCTCCGTTTCTCCGTTTCCCCGTTTCCCCGTTTCTCCGTTTCCCCGTTTCCCCGTTTCCCCGTTATTCCGTTTCTCCGTTATTCCGTTTCTCCGTTTCTCCGTTTCTCCGTTTCTCCGTTTCTCCGTATCTCCGTTTCTCCGTGTCTCCGTTTCTCCGTTTCCCCGTTTCCCCGTTTCCCCGTTTCTCCGTTTCTCCGTTTCTCCGTTTCCCCGTTTCCCCGTTTCTCCGTTTCCCCGTTTCCCCGTTTCCCCGTTATTCCGTTTCTCCGTTATTCCGTTTCTCCGTTTCTCCGTTTCTCCGTTTCTCCGTGTCTCCGTGTCTCCGTTTCTCCGTGTCTCCGTTTCTCCGTTTCCCCGTTTCTCCGTTTCTCCGTTTCTCCGTTTCTCCGTATCTCCGTGTCTCCACGTGTCTTCGTGTCTCCGTTTCTCCGTGTCTCCGTTTCCCCGTTTTCCCGTTTCCCCGTTTCCCCGTTTCTCCGTTTCCCCGTTTCCCCGTTTCTCCCTTTCTCCGTTTCTCCGTTTCTACGTTTCTCCGTTATTCTGTTATTCCGTTATTCCGTTATTCCGTTATTCCGTTATTCCGTTATTCCGTTATTACGTTTCTCCGTTTCTCCGTTTCCCCGTTTCCCCGTTTCTCCGTTTCTCCGTTTCTCCGTTATTCCGTTTCTCCGTTATTCCGTTATTCCCTTTCTCCGTTATTCCGTTTCTCCGTTATTCCGTTTCTCCGTTTCTCCGTTTCTCCGTTTCTCCTTTTCTCCGTTTCTCCGTTTCTCCGTTTCTCCCTTTCTCCCTTTCTCCGTTTCTCCCTTTCTCCGTTTCTACGTTTCTCCGTTTCTCCTTTATTCCGTTATTCCGTTATTCCGTTTCTCCGTTTCTCCGTTATTCCGTTTCTCCGTTTCTCCGCTTCTCCGCTTCTCCGCTTCTCACTTCTCGCTTCTCCGTTTCTCCGTTTCTCCGTTTCTCCGTGTCTCCGTTTCTCCGCTTCTCCACTTCTCCGTTTCTCCCTTTCTCCCTTTCTCCGTTTCTCCGTTTCTCCTCTTCTCCGTTTCTCCGTTTCTCCCGTTTCTCCGTTTCTCCGTTTCTCCGTTATTCTCCGTTTCTCCGTTATTCCGTTTCTCCGTTTCTCCGTTTCTCCGTTTCTCCGTTTCTCCGCTTTCACTTCTCCGTTTCTCCCTTTCTCCGTTTCTCCGTTTCTCCGTTTCTCCGTTTCTCCTTCTTTCTCCGTTTCTCCGTTTCTCCGTTTCTCCCTTTCTCCCTTTCTCCGTTTCTCCGGTTCTCCGGTTCTCCCTTTCTCCGTTTCTCCCTTTCTCCCTTTCTCCCTTTCTCCCTTTCTCCCTTTCTCCCTTTCTCCCTTTCTCCCGTTTCTCCGTTTCTCCGTTTCTCCGTTTCTCCGTTTCTCCGTTTCTCCGTTTCTCCGTTTCTCCGTTTCTCTATTTCTCCGTTTCTCCGTTTCTCCGTTTCTCCGTTTCTCCGTTTCTCCGTTTCTCCGTTTCTCCGTTTCTCCCTTTCTCCCTTTCTCCGTTTCTCCCTTTCTCCGTTTTCTCCGTTTCTCCGTTTCTCCGTTATGTTTCTCCGTTTCTCCGTTTCTCCGTTTCTCCGTTTCTCCGTTTCTCCACTTCTCCGTTTCTCCGTTTCTCCGTTTCTCCGTTTCTCCGCTTCTCACGTTTCTCGTTTCTCCGCTTCTCCACTTTCTCCGTTATTCCGTTATTCTCCGTTTCTCCGTTTCTCCGTTTCTCCGTTTCTCCGTTTCTCCCTTTCTCCACTTCTCCGTTTCTCCGTTTCTCCGTTACGCCGTTTCTCCGTTTCTCCGTTTCTCCGTTTCTCAGCTTCTCCCTTTCTCCGTTTCTCCGTTTCTCCGTTTCCCCGTTTCTCCCTTTCTCCGTTTCTCCCTTTCTCCCGTTTCTCCGTTTCTCCGTTTCTCCGTTACGCCGTTTCTACGTTTCTCCGTTTCTCCGTTTCTACGTTTCTCCGTTTCTCCGTTTCTCCGTTTTCCGTTTCTCCGTTTCCCCGTTATCTCCGTTTTCCGTTATTCCGTTTCTCCGTTATTCCGTTTCTCCGTTTCTCCGTTTCTACGTTTCTCCGTTTCTCCGTTTCTACGTTTCTCCGTTATTCCGTTATCTCCGTTATTCCGTTATCTCCCTTATCTCCGTTATTCCGTTATCCCGTTTCTCCCTTATCTCCCTTTCTCTGTTTCTCCGTTTCTCCGTTTCTCCGTTTCTCCGTTTCCCCGTTTCCCCCGTTTCTCCGTTTCTCCGTTTCTCCGTTATCTATGTTTCTCCGTTATCTCCGTTTCTCCATTTCTCCGTTTCCCCGTTTCTCACGTTTCTCCGTTTCTCCGTTATCTCCGTTTCTCCGTTTCTCCGTTTCTCCGTTTCTCCGTTTCCCCCGTTTCTCCGTTTCTCCGTTTCTCCGTTTCCCCGTTTCTCCCTTTCTCCCTTTCTCCCTTTCTCCTTTTTTTCTTTCTCCCTTTCTCCCTTTCTCCGTTTCTCCGTTTCTCCGTTTCTCCGTTTCTCCACGTTTCTCCGTTTCTCCGTTTCTGCGTTTCTGCGTTTCTGCGTTTCTGCGTTTCTCCCGTTTCTCCCGTTTCTCCCGTTTCTCCGTTTCTCCCGTTTCTCCGTTTCTCCGTTTCTCCGTTTCTCCGTTTCTACGGTTTCTCGGTTATCTCGGTTATCTCCGTTTCTCCGGTTATTCCGGTTATTCCCTTATCTCCGTTATCTCCCTTTCTCCCTTTCTCCCTTTCTCCCGTTTCTCCCGTTTCTCCCTTTCTCCGTTATCTCCGTTATCTCCGTTTCTATGTTATCTCCGTTTCTCCGTTTCTCCGTTTCTCCGTTTCTCCGTTTCTCCACTTCTCCGTTTCTCCGTTTCTCCGTTTCTCCGTTTCTCCTCTTCTCCGTTTCTCCGTTTCTCCGTTTCTCCGTTTCTCCGTTTCTCCGTTATTCCGTTATTCCGTTATTCCGTTTCTCCGTTTCTCCGTTTCTCCGTTTCTCCGTTTCTCACGTTTCTCCGCTTCTCACGTTTCTCCGTTTCTCCGTTTCTCCGTGTCTCCGTTTCTCCGTTTCTCCAGTTTCTCAGTTTCTCAGCTTTCTCCACTTTCTCCACTTCTCCGTTTCTCCGTTTCTCCGTTTCTCCCTTTCTCCGTTTCTCCCTTTCTCCCTTTCTCCGTTTCTCCGTTTCTCCGTTACGCCGTTTCTCCGTTTCTCCGTTTCTCCGGTTCTCCCTTTCTCCGTTTCCCCGTTTCCCCATTTTATCGTTTCCCCGTTTCTCCCGTTTCTCCGTTTCTCCGTTATCTCCGTTTCTCCGTTATCTCCGTTTCTCCGTTTCTCCGTTTCTACGTTTCTCCGTTTCTCCGTTTCTACCTTTCTCCGTTATCTCCGTTATCTCCGTTATCTCCGTTATCTCCGTTATCTCCGTTATCTATGTTATCTCCGTTTCTCCGTTATCTCCGTTTCTCTGTTTCTCCGTTTCTCCGTTTCTCCGTTTCTCCGTTTCCCCCGTTTCCCCGTTTCTCCGTTTCTCCGTTTCTCCGTGTATTCCGTTTCTCCGTTATCTCCGTTTCTCCATTTCCCCGTTTCCCCGTTTCTCCGTTTCTCCGTTATCTCCGTTATCTCCGTTTCTCCGTTTCTCCGTTATCTCCGTTTCTCCGTTTCCCCGTTTCTCACGTTTCTCCGTTTCCCCGTTTCCCCGTTTCTCCCTTTCTCCCTTTCTCCCTTTCTCCTTTTTTTCTTTCTCCCTTTCTCCGTTTCTCCGTTTCTCCGTTTCTCCGTTTCTCCGTTTCTCCGTTTCTGCGTTTCTGCGTTTCTGCGTTTCTCCGTTTCTCCCTTTCTCCCTTTCTCCCTTTCTCCGTTTCTCCCTTTCTCCGTTTCTACGTTTCTCCGTTTCTCCGTTATTCCGTTATTCCGTTATTCCGTTTCTCCGTTATTCCGTTTCTCCGTTTCTCCGTGTCTCCGCTTCTCCGCTTCTCCGCTTCTCCGCTTCTCACTTCTCGCTTCTCCGTTTCTCCGTGTCTCCGTGTCTCCGTTTCTCCGTGTCTCCGTTTCTCCGTTTCCCCGTTTCTCCGTTTCTCCGTTTCTCCGTTTCTCCGTATCTCCGTGTCTCCACGTGTCTTCG
>CBDHHR010000364.1:7500-12500 GCA_965263245.1 Metamycoplasmataceae bacterium
TTGGGGCGAAGTACGATTGATGAAATAAATTATTAACTTCTGTCGGTGTGTCTTCGCTAATCAAACCATTAGCCAGGATGGTGACATTTTCTAATTCACATTTGTTATTTTAGTAAATGCTCATGAATACCACTCCACACACTAATCGGTCACCGACGTCGAAATGTAGTAATTATTCAGGGGCTGGAGTTATCCAAAAACCTCCAACTGCACTCCGTTGACGGATAAACATCGGAGGGCACCTCGCCGATGCTTGCTAAATAGTCACAGTACAAATTCGCCTTCACACATAGTGCAACGCACATTATTTATCAACACAAATTTTTAACAGTGTTATTCGAATAATAATACCACACTATACCGTCCAATAAAAACATGGGATGTGAAACATAACACCTTCATCAAACGAGAACAAAAACGCTATTTGAGGAACGTGTTCCCATAACTTGCTTCAAAAACGGGTAAGGATTCCGTGTCTCCGGGCGAACATGAAGGGGAGGTCAAACACAATTATCTCCCTTCGCTTCAGCGGATAATACCAGTCATTGAAACAGACAAAGACGCCTTCACTTGCGAGCAACGTCGGCGCGTTCATTGCCTGTCGGCGCGTTCATTGCCTGTTCGAATGATCGCAGTGTGCGTTGCCAAAGTGGTACGCGGTTTTTGCCATGCATCTTTGAAACCATATTCATTTCCACTCCTTCGGCCAAGTGATGGTATTTTTGGTGGTGAAATAAAACTTGCTTCCAGGGGAATCAATGTGTTGTAAATCACCTCGATTAGCACTCGGGGTTGATATTTGTTAAGTGCATTTCCCAGTGCTGTGCTGTGCTGGACAAAGTGCCCGCGATCTCACGAGAGCGGATTAGCTGAGGAAACCATACGCCATTGTTTTTCCGGCGACAGGAAGTAACGCTTGTACGCATCACACATCACATGGTCCTGCCCTCTACGGACGAATGTACTAGTTAACCATAATTGGAATTGTTCACTCATGAAATATTATCAAATATACAACAAGCAACACACCACACACCGAAAACATTAGCTAACTCGGGTCTAACTGACTGTTTTATGTGGTTGCATTTAAACAAAATCACCATCATCAAGAACAATAAAGAAGACGTAGAAGTAAAAGAAGAAGAAAAACAACAACACTAACAATTAGAACAATAACGACAGTTACGCTATTACAACAACAACAACAACAACAACAACAACAACAACAACAACAACAACAACAACAACAACAACAACAACAACAACAACAACAACAACAACAACAACAACAACAACAACAACAACAACAACAACAACAACAACACCGACGACGACGACGGCAACAACAAAACTGTTAGTACTGTTACTATTTCTACAACAACAACTACTACTACTACTAGGTAGCAGCAGCAGCAGCAGCAGCAGTAGTAGTAGTAGTAGTAGTAGTAGTAGTAGTAGTAGTAGTAGTAGTAGTAGTAGTAGTAGTACTGGTAGTAGTAGTAGTAGTAGTAGTAGTAGTAGTAGTAGTAGTAGTAGTAGTAGTAGTAGTAGTAGTAGTAGTAGTAGTACTGGTAGTAGTAGTAGTAGTAGTAGTAGTAGTAGTAGTAGTAGTAGTAGTTAGTAGTAGTAGTAGTAGTAGTAGTAGTAGTAGTAGTAGTAGTAGTAGTAGTAGTAGTAGTAGTAGTAGTAGTAGTAGTAGTAGTAGTAGTAGTACTGGTAGTAGTAGTAGTAGTAGTAGTAGTAGTAGTAGTAGTAGTAGTAGTAGTAGTAGTTGTAGTAGTAGTAGTAGTAGTAGTAGTAGTAGTAGTAGTAGTAGTAGTAGTAGTAGTAGTAGTAGTAGTAGTAGTAGTAGTAGTAGTACTGGTAGTAGTAGTAGTAGTAGTAGTAGTAGTAGTAGTAGTAGTAGTAGTAGTAGTAGTAGTAGTAGTAGTAGTAGTAGAAGTAGTAGTAGTAGTATTACACCATCATCATCGTTGTCGTCGTCATCGTGTTCAACAACTACAGTTGTCATGAGACTATGGACAGAGACAACAGTGCCACAGAGACACACAGACCACTCACCGGTTCACAGCCCCATTGATGTCCACTCATAGGTGAAGGTCCGCTGTCGGTCGGTATTACTGGAACAAGAATATCCGGCGATGATTATCCCAAACCAACAATGCACAAAAACATTATAGAGCATGTGAAGTGAACACGTGCCTACTGTCATGCAACTTTAAGACAAATATGCACTTACTTAAATAAAACGTATATATCAGGTACATCCGATTATAAGCATAAAATGGCATGGTGAAAAACCCAACTAGCTAACTGACATCGGATACATATTGCAAATCCAGTCGGTACTGACGGCATCATAACATGTGAAAGGCATTGCAATACAGAGGCATGAAAAAATACGTTATTATGAATGATGAATATCAGGAAATGCGAAAAGCTATAAGCAACGCCTGAACAAAACTAATCTAGAATAATATCAATGTTATGTCCGCTGAATCAAGCTGCACGCTGGCGACCAGATAAAACCGTGCCGGGATAATGACATTGCAACCAACCACAAAGGTAAAAATAAACGCACATTGATAAATATATGTTACTACCACGCAGAAAAATCGATCATTTGTTTGACCGCTAAAGCCACAATCGTTAAATAAAAGTCGGTTTGTCGTGCTCATATGGACGCGCGTGTCATCTTGTAATCCTGTCTTTGCGTTTAATTATGCGGCGAATGGTTGAGACGGTACGGAGGTTAGGCCAAATGGATGATCAATTGCGTCGCATGGCACATTGTCAATTAAGACAATATCTCTCTGTCACAGAAGCCGTCTTGACCAGAGTCGACCAAATCGAAATCAATGGTTACGTCGTAGATGAAAGTATTCATACGTGGTGCGGCATAAACGTACGACTGTCACTTCGCTCAGTCGGTACGCTGACGTTATCGTTTCGTTTAATTACTGTATGTGTATATATATATATATATATATATATATATATATATATATATATATATATATATATATATATATATGCTGAAAGAAGAAGAGGTCGGAGCTGGCTTTGTTTATGACAGCAGTAGCCGTATATAAATAATAATAACCATTTCACTTATAGTTTTATTTATATGCAAGAGAGAAAGAAGGTGAGAGGGAGAGAGGGAGAGAGGGAGAAAGGGAGAGAGGGAGAGAGGGAGAGAGGGAGAGAGGGAGAGAGGGAGAGAGGGAGAGAGGTAGAGAGGGAGAGAGGGAGAGAGGGAGAGAGGGAGAGAGGGAGAGAGGGAGAGAGGGAGAGAGGGAGAGAGGGAGAGGGGGAGAGAGGGTGAGAGGGAGAGAGGGAGAGAGGGAGAGAGGGAGAGAGGGAGAGAGGGAGAGAGGGAGAGAGGGAGAGAGGGAGAGAGGGAGAGAGGGAGAGAGGTAGAAAGGGAGAGAGGGAGAGAGGGACAGAGGGAGAGAGGGAGAGAGGGAGAGAGGGAGAGATAGTGGGGGATAGGGGGAGAGGGAGAGAGTGGGAGAGGGAGAAAGGTAGAGAGGGAGAGAAGGAGAGAGGGAGAGAAGGAGAGAGCGAGAGAGCGAGAGAGCGAGAGAGCGAGAGAGCGAGAGAGCGAGAGAGCGAGAGAGCGAGAGAGCGAGAGAGAGAGAGAGAGAGAGAGCGAGAGAGCGAGAGAGAGAGAGAGAGAGCGAGAGAGCGAGAGAGCGAGAGAGCGAGAGAGCGAGAGAGCGAGAGAGCGAGAGAGCGTGGTGGTAGGGGGAGAGTGAGAGAGAGAGTGGGAGAGGGGGAGAGAGGGAGAGAGGGAGAAAGGGGGAGAGGGAGAGAGAGAGAGAGGGAGAGATGGAAAGATGGAAAGATGGAGAAAGGGAGAGAGGGAAAGGGGGAGAGAAGGAGAGAGGGAGAGAGGGAGAGAGGGAGAGAGGGAGAGAGGGAGAGAAGGAGAGAGCGAGAGAGCGAGAGAGTGAGAGAGCGAGAGAGCGAGAGAGCGAGAGAGCGAGAGAGCGAGAGAGCGAGAGAGCGAGAGAGCGAGAGAGCGAGAGAGCGAGAGAGCGAGAGAGCGAGAGAGAGTGGTGGTAGGGGGAGAGTGAGAGAGAGAGTGGGAGAGGGGGAGAGAGGGAGAGAGGGAGAGAGGGAGAGAGGGAGAGATGGAAAGATGGAAAGATGGAAAGATGGAAAGATGGAAAGATGGAAAGATGGAAAGATGGAAAGATGGAAAGATGGAAAGATGGAAAGATGGAAAGATGGAAAGATGGAACGATGGAAAGATGGAAAGATGGAAAGATGGAAAGATGGAAAGATGGAAAGATGGAAAGATGGAAAGATGGAAAGATGGAAAGATGGAAAGATGAAAAGATGGAAAGATGGAAAGATGGAAAGATGGAGAGAGGGAGAGACGGAAAGGGTGAGAGAAGGAGAGAGGGAGAGAGGGAGAGGGGGAGAGAGGGAGAGAGGGAGGGAGAGAGAGCTAATTACAGACAGAGAGTATGGAGAACAGGCTCCCTCCGTGTGTGAGTGTAGCGATGCATCAGTACCAGCCTCACTTCCGTCCACGGACAGGTAAAGACGAACACAACGTTGTTATTGGTGGTGCACCGTCTCCCTCGACACACGTTCTAATGGAGTGGAACAGAAAATTGTCTTTTTCTTGCCTGGGTGTACTTTAGCCAACATATCGAGCATTCCCAGAATCCCATTTCCAGGCGCCTGCCTGGAATTACGTAAGACGACATCGTTCCATGGTGCCACCGATAAAGAGATCATGTTTTTGCTGTCTCGGCAAACCTCTCTGACGCCGTTGTTTTTGCGTACTTAATTAAAGTGTTAAGCGCTCGTGGCAAGGTTAATACCTGGGCGCCTCTGAAAAAGCACGCGTCATTCGAGGGAAACGAATCCTTGCGCGGCGTCAGACCACGGAGGCCGAATGTTCTAACCATTACAACACACGCACCAGTTTTTGTTATCGTGTAAACATGATTATATATCGTGTGTCTACGTTCAAAACCTTATCA
>CBDHHR010000365.1:5000-10798 GCA_965263245.1 Metamycoplasmataceae bacterium
TGAAACATGCATTGATTGAAAAATGGCTGCTAACATCAAGGAAAGACACAAAGGAAAACGAGGATTGTGATCGGTTGAGATGGTTGACGGAACAAAGATGATTGGCTAACGGTCAATGCAATATGTGTGATGCTGCGAGCCATGCTTCGATATATGATGCAGAGCCGAGTGATTTTACCAAAACACAAATGAAAAAGAACCATGCTCGCCAAATATACTTTCACCGTAGTAATTTTTACTTTTACCGTAAATCTGTAAATTATCTGTTTCAATGGAAAATAATTCAGCGAAACTGTAACTTCACCAGACCTGTGTTTAGAATGAAAAGGGGACCTTCAAGTTTAAACCTGAATGCATTATGCATGGGAACGTTAATGTGTGGAATAGGACTCGAGTCTTCTTGCATCAATAGATTGTACCAGCACTTTGTAGCTTTATGCAGAGACTAATCCATATGTCATTTGGATGGGTAAAACCTGATTTGGATGGGTAGAAAACTAGATATACCACTGGATGGACGGGTAAAAGAATGAACTCTTCCAAAATCATGCATACTGTCAGCTATGCCTCAAAAATAGGTCTCACATGTGTTTGTAGCTTATTTCAGGTCATTCAAGATATCAACTGGCTTTTATATATTTGAGTTACAAAAAAGGTAAGTTCTTATATAGCGCAGTATCCAATCCTCAGGACTGCTCAATGTGTGTGTGTGTGTGTGTGTGTGTGTGTGTGTGTGTGTGTGTGTGTGTGTGTGTGTGTGTGTGTGTGTGTGTGTGTGTGTGTGTGTGTGTGTGTGTGTGTGTGTGTGTGTTTGTGTGTGTTTGTGTGTGTACATTTGTGTGTGTGTGTGTGGGTGTGTGTGTGTGTGTGTGTGTGTGTGTGTGTGTGTGTGTGTGTGTGTGTGTGTGTGTGTGTGATTGTGTGTGTGTGTGTGTGTGTTTGTGTGTGTGTGTGTGTGTGTGTGTGTGTGTTTGTGTGTGTGTGTGTGTGTATGTGTGTATGTGTGTATGTGTGTATGTGTGTATGTGTGTATGTGTGTATGTGTGTATGTGTGTATGTGTGTATGTGTGTATGTGTGTGTTTATTACAAGGTATCACACCTATGCAGCTGGTATTATAAAGGAAAAGGTAAGTTCTTATTAGCGCTGTATCCTTAGGATTGCTCAAAGCACTTTACACTTTACTTCCCTGACTGACCTGTTCAATCGTACACCATCTCAACTTCTCTGAGAAGCATGCAGCTATATGCTACAATTAATGCACGAAGGCTGCCCGTACACATATCCACCACTGTCTATAGCCAGGTACTCATTTATACAGCCGAGTGAACTTGAGCAATGTAGAGTGAAAAAACTTGCCCATGGTTTTAACACCTCAGCACAAGATTGGAACCCGGGTCCTCTTCATTGACAGTCCGAAGCTCTACCCCCTAATTGAGCCATTGCGCTCGCTCGAGTTAACATCCATGTGTCTACCAAACAAATTTGACTGGCTAAAATTTGATCCAACATAGAGCCCTGCAACACTCACGATTTTGTAATCTGATCTATCTCAGCATACACATGGCTGTCATGACTGTTTCTAGATGTTCCAACTGCTAAACATTTTACCCAGTCAGAATATTATTTATGGCAATAATGTATTGATTCCTACAGTCTGTTCCATGTCAAGTCTGTGTGCTAACCTCAATTATGTTTTCATTTTTTCCATCTTCTCAGCTGGGGTTTCGAGTTTAATTAGAATACATGAAAATAAATAGCTAGAAATAATTTCTTTCCCTAGAATAAAAAGTGGTGATTCAAAATAAGCAACAATAGGCAAACTGTTTGGAGACACTTAAAAGTTGATGCCACAAGTCCTAGTACAACTTGACGGGAGATCACACATAAATCTGCCTTCATGGTCTGTTCATGAACTGACCTTCCTAACCGATTGAGTCAATGACAAATTGCTTCAGGATTTTTCCTCACATGTACGCTGGAAAATTAGAGTACTTCATTTATCATGGTTCAGCGACGCCAGGTAGACACTGGATTTTGTAAATCAGTGATGCTTGACGATGTGAACATGCGATAAGTAGACACAGTGGCACCTAGAGGGACTACGGCTGTGTAGCAGTGTCACTCGCTTTCACTACAATTTGTCTGATTACAGAGTCGACTAACAATCCCGTGGATCAATAGAACCTTGGTCTTTGCTTGTTGAAAACAGCTGGTTGAAAAACATGCAACAAAACCTATTATGCAAATTTGATGTCGCCAATGAAACGCGAACTATTTCCAGGTGCTCGCTTAATAATTGATGAGTAATCAAGTACAGACATTGGCAGGAGCCATGGGGCGTCTTTGTGTCTGCGAGGTTTTACGTGTCCTTGCTCTGTTTTCTGGTGCTGCGGAGCTGTGCTGTGTTTCATAAAAAGAGCTGGCAGAATTGCAAATTCACACTATAAAACTAAATTTGCAGCACTTTAATTCAGCGAGACATGCTCTCAAGTCAGACTGCCAAATAAATATCCTGGTATATGTATTTATTTGAGGATTGTTTTGTCTTGTATCTATAATATTTGGCATTATACGATTAAAATATTTACACCAGCAGAACACATTTTTAGGAGCGATCACTCTCATATGTGTTAATTAACTACACATGCAGTAAAGTAACAGTGATTTATCATTTATTGAGAAGCACAGGGCTCCCCTGCCTAAACCTGTAAACATTATAATGACAGGTTTCCAAAGTTCATTGATTTCAGTATGGTATATCATTAGTAAAATTAACCACCAGCCTTAAAAAGGTCTGCCATCTGATCAAAGACAAATTCAGACATGTCACAATTGACAGGTGGTAGGTTACAGTTTTTTATTTGTCACCGCCTAGTACGATTTATCACTATTTCATTTTTTTTATTTGATACCATATTCTAGCTGTTATTAAAGAGTGTCTATATATTTAATATGTTATACATTTAATATTTTATAAACTAATATTAAGAAGTTACTAGCATTAACTGTTAATGGTTTTTTTATAAGGTAATACAAGACATTATTACATAAGATCAGAACAGATCATGTGATGTGGTTCCTCTCTATAGTTTTCGTATTAAAAGGGAAGAAGGAAGCAGATTAAATATTTCAGTAATAACACTTGTCATTTGTATACAGCAATACAGCAAGAGATAGAGCAACACTAAACATCAGAACTCAGAACTGTATCCCACTTTTTAGTCAAATAAACAAAGATCACGTGAGATCTTTTGTCACACAATGTGATATCATATGGCCACATTTGCTGAACAATCCTGAGGCAAAATTTGCTGATGTCCAAGCTAAGGAATCCAGACCGACTGTTAATGATCTTGACCCTAGGGTCTAGCTTTGCATTTCAAGAGGGCATTGATTGCCGCTGCATAACTCTCACACAAAAATGTGATTTATTCATTTGTCAAGTCGCAGATTTAGTGCACGTGCGAAAGACCCTCCAGCTGTTGTCTAGAACTGTATTTAAAGCGACATGATCAGTTCGTGGCTTTTTATTTTTATTGTAAAATCATGTTAATCAGTATAAGTTATAACTATTGTAGCGTCCTGACCGCCAATAAATGTTTTATCGAAACAGAACTGACTTCGTAATGTTAAACGTCGAATGTTTATAAGAATCCCGACGCTGTCACTCAAATCGCCATGAGTGACACCCACGTGATACTGCATTGCGTGATCATGCATTTCCTTCTGGGCTTTTAGCCATGCCTACAACGGTTTCGAAAACGCCTCGTCGTTGATGTGTACACAGAGTTAAGCGCCCTTACTGCGTCTATTTTCAACACTTAAATGATACATGAAAACATATTTTGGCTGTCTTTACGCTATAATAGGTATACTTTATACTGTATAACATGATTTTGCAATAAAAATAAAAAGCCACGAACGGACCATGTCGCTTTAAACAACGTTATAAGAGTTGGAAATATCTGACAACGGCATTTCAATGCTGAGTGCTGCCATCTGGTGTAGTTCTGGTAATAATAATTAATTAACTCGACGCCTTGGCCTTTAAGAACTAGGCTTTCTGGTTTATAAAAATATTCTTAAACCTATGAAAGAACGCCTTCGTGGTGGCACAATGTTACTGGTGCTACTTACCCACAATATATCCTATTGCCATATAGACAGTTGCTGAAAAACGAAAAACGTTCAGACGCGAGAAATTGCCAAATTGTGCACACCGCATGGATCATTTGCGTAGACGGTACTGTACCAGTGTGCGTCCTTTCCGTTTCAGAAATCACTCCTAGTCCTACTGTAGTACTGCTATTGACTGTTCGTTTCAGAGGCATGTTCAAATGGACTATTCCTGATAAAAAATAACAAATGTCGCTAGCTAAAACGAACAAATTATGAGGTTTGGGATAAGAACCCAGTCCAAAGCGCATGAACCAAGTCTAAATTATTGGCGCCATTTACTGACTTAGCTTAACAATATCTTAAAACAGGATTTCCGAAAATTGTGATAGAAATGTTGTGAGCACCACGCTTACCTGATCTGATTTGCTTCTTCACAATGCTGCTATTCCAATTGGAGACTTGGCTATAGCTCGTTTTATGGGTAATTTTGTATTACATGCGTCTGCGAGCTCGGCTGGTTCATCATGTAACACGCTAACAATTGGTGAGTATGTGAGCCGGCAGATGGCGATGCTGGGCGTCTCGGCAAGCACGCAGTAAGTATATGTGCGAAGTATGTGCGAACGAGCCGAGACACACGTACTTGTAAACTTGCAAACGCACAGGCAAACTGACATACATGCACCCATGCATACTCACACGCGCGTGCGCGCACTCTCTCTCACGCGCACGCACGCACGCACGCACGCAAGCACGCACGCACGCACGCACGCACGCACGCACGCACACACACACACACACACACACACACACACACACACACACACTGCTTTGCATATGTATGTCAATGACAACTGGCGTAAGACATCATTTGCCTTTTCTACAGGCGACCGTTATAACGTTTTCCTTCATTTCCTATCAACTTTGTATATATCTATTACCAACAAATTAACAGCGTATGTAAACTCCACTAGTAGACGAATGGTGGACAATTCGTGAAATTCTAATACTTCAGTTTTCCACAAACCACGTTTAAACCTGAAATCTTTATTCCTGCTAGAATCAGATATAATTATATAGAGACCTGTCGTATTGACAGCAGTCACATCACAAATCTAAATGACACCTGTATCAGTACGCAGAAAAACAACGACTGTCACCTATCATTACTTGACAGCTCTGATGTCATGCTACCAAATAAATAATTTCTACTCACTCCACACTACATTATGTCCTCACAGAAATTCAGACAACCTGCATAATGCTATTTCTAAAGGTCTCTGATAGTTTAGTCCAAACAGCCCAAACTTGGGCTAACGCAGTAGTTTGTAGTGCTTCTTGTGGGTATGCGTTTGCATGGTTGTATATTTGTTTGTTTGTTATAGCTTGTTTTTGTTGTTTGTTTGTTTGTTTTACAGGCAATTTGGGTGATTGGGTGATGTGAAGGGGAGGTTCATTATTGCTGCTTGAAAAGCTATGGGGTTTACTATTTCAGTAATGTGTGGTGGGATCATATTCCAGATGCGAATTGCACGGGGGTAAAAGGAGAACACTGCAGTGTTGATGCGGCACCTGGTGGCTATGTAATGGCCACGTTTTTTTTATGATGGTTTTAGTAAGCTCGGTACTGGTGTAGTGTTATTTAAAATGTTGTAAAATGTCATAGCTTGTTTGATA
>CBDHHR010000366.1:5000-10156 GCA_965263245.1 Metamycoplasmataceae bacterium
AGTATTATTTCAATCTACTCTTAGTGTCCAGTTACCAATATCATTTATTCTCCAGATCATAGTATTTAGTATTACGTGTTGGACTGTCATGCTATTTTCAATTCTCTACCTTTCATATTTTATTGTAATTTGTTAATTATTGGTATTATCAGTTATGTATGTATGTCTTGAAAGTTAAGCTCACATTTATCTATATGATTTATCCTTCACAGTTAATGCAGTTATATTATATAATGTACGTTCACATTGTACTTTACAAACTAGCCTTGTGTAATTTATTTTATATTTAAGAGTTTCATTGTTTCTTCACATTGTACTTTACAAGTTAGCTTTGTGTAAGTTATTTTATATTAAAGAGTTTCATTGTTTCTTCACATTGTACTTTACAAACTAGCCTTGTGTAAGTTATTATATATTTAAGAGTTTCATTGTTTCTTCACATTATACTTTACAAACTAGCCTAGTGTAAGTTATTATATATTTAAGAGTTTCATTGTTTCTTCACATTGTACTTTACAAACTAGCCTTGTGTAAGTTATTTTATATTGAAGAGTTTCATTGTTTCTTCACATTATACTTTACAAACTAGCCTTGTGTAAGTTATTATATATTTTAGAGTTTCATTGTTTCTTCACATTGTACTTTACAAACTAGCATTGTGTAAGTTATTTTATATTGAAGAGTTTCATTGTTTCTTCACAATATACTTTACAAGTTAGCCTTGTGTAAGTTATTTTATATTTAAGAGTTTCATTGTTTCTTCACATTGTACTTTACAAGTTAGCCTTTTGTAAGTTATTTTATATTTAAGAGTTTTATTGTTTATTCACATTGTATTTTACAACCTAGCCTTGTGTAGGTTATTTTATATTTAAGAAGTGTATTGCTTATTTTCACGTATGTCTTGTAAGTATAATATTATAGGCTATGAATGTAAACATATCATGTATCATTATTATTGTATGTGACTAGTGAGCCACGTAGTTCGCATGCATGCTTGTGATCAATGTTTCATTTTTTTATTTATTGTATTACTATAATACTGCACTGATTAAACTCTTGTAATATATTTGCATGGCTGAAAAACAGCGCGTGACGTTTTGATGTAAGTCCGTTCGTCCAGTTCACACATTGATGTTCGACCGCGCGCGCTGCAGTGTCAAGATCGCACTGCCAAATGCACTTGGTGCATGTTTACTTCCAGCAACCAATCACGACGCAGATAGCATTGCGACCAGTGCCTTAACAACATTTGTATCCGGAACGGCGAAGGCGCGCCCGGACAGCCATTTCACTTTACGTCTTGGGCACCAGGACAACCAGACAATACTGGCCACTACTGCTACATATGGAACAGACACCCAGGGCGGAACATCTGGGATGATTATGTAGATGGCCACAGTTGTATTCTTTGTGAATATGATGTCAGATTCCCATCTTACTGCCACAAGTAGAATTGAAGCTGACAGAATGCCGAAGTTACAAACTTCGACTTCTGTAGCCACATAACCACATGCAGCATCCTGCATTACCATAGGAACTGGTGCCTGGTGGGAAACATGCGGTGACCCATTCACTGAAATTCTATTATATTACTAACGACCAGACAGCTAACATTTAGAGTTAACCGAAATCAGGTGTCAATATGATTAAGATTTTACTATGTCTATTAAAAAACCTATTAATTTGAAATAGTCACAAAAGTTTAGTTGTGTTGGATAACGGATAACATATGAAATTTGCAATACAAGTGATCAAATCTCATCGGAAGTTGTAGTATATTGTTAGATGCGCAGCTAAATGGAAAATCTTTGCTAGTAAAAACTGTTAAGTCGCTAGGTGTTTATTAACAAGTCGTCATTTAGCGTTATGTTGAAAAAGTGGAGAAATGTGTGATTTTAAATTGACAGTGTAAATTTAGCCCATACGGGGGTCTATGTCCCGTAGAAACCAAGTGCTACCCAGACACATGAACTTCACTTCACTTCACTTTACTTTATTGTCCTTAAAAAGGATATGCATTTTACAACTCATGATCACATCTAAAATATATGGGATGGTCTCAACAAAATGCAAATGAATTTCCAGATGTATACACTACAAGAACAATTCAATCGGGTGACATCAATATGACTCATTTAGCATTCAACATTCTAATGGCCACCGGCACAAAACTCCTGCTATAGCGACATGTTTTACATTTTATACAACGGTATCTCCTTTGAGACGGAAGTACATGGAAGAACGTAGAGAGCGGGTGATCAGACTCAGTAGCGACAGCTCGAGCTTTCTTCAAAATTGCATGGTCGATTATTTCGGAGAGCTTTGGTGTAGGTAAACCAATGATCTTGGCAGAAACATGTGAGATTTTCAGAAGCCTGTTACGGTTTTTCACAGAAAGAGCAGGGTAGTAACAAATGGTGCAGTAGGTTAAGAGAGGCTCAATTATGCTACGGTAAAGGCGTAGAAGAAGTAGTGGATCAACATAGAAAGCTCGTAACTTTCGAAGAACGTGCAGTCGCTGCTGAGACTTCTTTTGCACGGCTGTAACATGCTCTGTAATTGACAATTTTTCATCTAATATAACACCGAGGTATTTGAATGAATCAACCTGTTCCACAGGTTCACCGTTGATGACAATAGGACTAATGACAGTTCTATTACGACGGAAGTCGATGCACATTTCTTTCGTTTTGGAAACATTCAGATGCAGAAAATTGTTACTGCACCAACTAGAGAAACGTACCACTGAAGAAAGATATGACTGGTATGAGGCAAAATCATTCAAAAGAGCGAGCATGGCTGTATCATCAGAAAACCTCACAAATTGGGTAGATGAGTCAACACTACGACAGTCATTTGTATACAAGGTGTACAAAAATGGACTCAGTACACAACCCTGAGGCGCACCTGTGTTGCTAACAAGCACTGGTGACTTTATGTCACCCACTCGAACACACTGCGGGCGATTACTTAAGAAATTGAAAGCCCAGTGAACAAGTGCGGCTGGAACTTCTAGTTTCTGTAGTTTATCAATCATGACATGCCTTTGTATTGTGTTAAATGCTGAACTGAAATCTATAAATAAGATTCGAGCATAGTTGCCAGCTGTCTCCATGTGTTCAAATAGTTTGTGTAAAAGGCAAGCTATTGCATCGTCAGTGCCTCTTCTGGAACGGTAAGCGAATTGATATGGGTCCAGTTGAGATTGAACATGTGGGAGAATGTGAGACAAAATCAGTCTTTCAACAGAACAGACGTAATGTATATACACCTGTGAATTGTTCGCGACTGCTGAGATGGTCGATATCACACTGTGTCTGACACTGAAGAGTGGAGTCCAGCACGCAAGTTTACAAACTTTCACCAAATTGGCAACGTACACAATTAACGTGCGTGTACCGAGCACTGCGCAATCCGCAACGACAACCCTGCAAACAATATCTTCCGAGAAACGTATTGGTAGCATACACACTTTATGGGTTGCATGTGTTCTCTAAATACTCTTCAGTTACACGGCATGTTACTTATGAAACAACGCCGTCACGTTCACACATTTTCCCGGCCGTCTTCATTTTATACGTTTGAACAGTTAACATTTAATTTTATATAGCATCGATCTACGTTCAGCATTTTACAACACATTACAACTTAAATCAAGACGGCGTTTCATCTATTCTGTTCTGTTGGGTGCATGTATATGAGTATATATGTATGTATGTTAACGCCACAACGGAAAAAAATTATTTATTCCTTGTGCAATTTAATGTAAATGGATAATAAACGGTCTTACATACTTCTATTGTGTTCTGAAGTGGTAAGAAAATATGGGTCTGTTGTCAAATGATAAATATGCAATATGTATCATAGCTGTTGGCGCCAGTGTGTTCGCGAGACTGACCCCAACCACCTATTTATGTGCTGAAGCTGGAGTGCGAATAATGTGTCAGATATCTAGGAACACACGAAATGCTCTACATGTATTTACAAACTTGGAGCACAAGTAACGCACTATTAATGAGCATGTAGGGTGTGCTGAGCCGCTCGCAGCCACACTCCTAGCTCAGTTGTTTCGTACTGTTCTCGGCCAATCACGTGACATTGTTTATAACACAACGTCGCGCCTGCGTCTCCGTCTCCGCCCCACGGACATTTTGGTGTTGAAAACATCGTGCAGGATTTGCATTTTTACGCAAATCTTATCGCCGCCGCCGCCGCCGCCGCCGCCGCCGCCGCCGCCGCCGCCGTTTAACTCGCCAGAAAAAGGCAATACAAACGTTCTTCACATTCTCCCAGTAGGACATGAGCCTGTTTTAGGCACCACAGCGACGCAATTGTGTTCTGTTTTATGTTATGAGACGGAACAATTTAGTCAAAATGACGACGGAACAACAGTTCGACAATACGTATTAAAATCTATGAGCACCCGTTTGTTATCTGCCGTAATATTGGCACATATAGTGAGGAACGTACTTAATATGTGTTATGATTTATATGATATAAATCATAGCCTTGTGAAACTGTCCATTTAACATATATGTTTAATTCCAATTGCCTATTAACATCTTCTATAGCTTAAACCTTTATATCTTTATAGGGACCCATAACAATGCTATTAGTTTTCGGTTGCAGTGACGTAATTTGATCCGGTTTGTTTTTAATACTTAAAGAATATTCCACAAACATATTACGCGGAAACAAAAAACATGCAAACACTATCGCATTTTGCATATTTATAAGTAATGGCAGTTGCATTCTAGTACCACCCTTGAAGATACTGTTGAATTAAAATGGTTCATAAAAACTACCCATACCCTACCCGTTATGAATACGTTTAAAATATATATATTTCAATTTTAAATATCATGTTAAGTGACATTTTAGACATATTTTAATATTTATTTATTAGCTTGACATAATATTTTTTGAATCCAAAGGAACCAAACTTTTGTGAATACTTCAAATTGATAGCTTCTTAATATAATGTTATGTTGAAAAAGTGGAGAAATGTGTGATTTTAAATTTTAAATCTAACTTTAAGCCAGCTACGTCCCGCAGAAACCAAGTGCTACCCACACACATGAACAGACGTAATGTATACACACCTGTGTATTGTTCACGACTGCTGAGACAGTCGATATCACACTGTGTCTGAC
>CBDHHR010000367.1:2500-7078 GCA_965263245.1 Metamycoplasmataceae bacterium
GCACACGCACACGCACACGCACACGCACACGCACACGCACACGCACACGCACACGCACACGCACACGCACACGCACACGCACACGCACACGCACACGCACACGCACACGCACACGCACACGCACACGCACACGCACACGCACGCACACGCACACGCACACGCACACGCACACGCACACGCACACGCACACGCACACGCACACGCACACGCACACGCACACGCACACGCACACGCACACGCACACGCACACGCACACGCACACGCACACGCACACGCACACGCACACGCACACGCACACGCACACGCACACGCACACGCACACGCACACGCACACGCACACGCACACGCACACGCACACGCACACAGACACACAATCACACAATCACACAATCACACAATCACGTACACGCACGCATGCACGCATGCACGCACGCACGCACGCATCCAGGCATCTTCAACCACATCCAGCTGATGGTATTAATTTACGCGAGGGCACAGTTGAAAGGTGTCGTTAATAAACTGTACCTAATCGTAATCAATTATGAAGCATTCTAACCGCATTCGATGCAAACGACATGGTGAGAGATAACTTAATTGAAAACAGAACAAGTGCTATTGTTACATATTCCAGAATCCTATGAGCCATGTTTTTCCCCGGTGACAACATAAACGCGACACAACTATATATAAACGATTGACGACACATCTAACATATGAGATGTGGTGCTGGCGCCGCATATAAGGATATCACGAACCAAAACATGTGACAAACAACTCAATATGAAATAAATAAATATTCTAATAATGATTGACTGGTCTAACCTCCATCAACAAATATTTTATTTTATCCATGTCGTACGAATAGCAACCCCGGGAAAATGTCATTGTAGGAATGACTAAACGACATAGAAAGTGAGGACAACCCGGAACAAGGTGGCTTGACGAAATTTAAAAGGAAATGAACTTGACGTTACCATAACTCTCTCAGACGACAGAAGACAGGCGGAAATGGAAAAGACTGTGACGGTCTGATCTGACTTGACGGCTCAAGATGACAAGGTGAAATGATAAGGTGAAATGATATATCTTACATAGGAGAAGGATGGAGAGTATTAAACAATGCAAATGAAACTATCAAAGACATCGCGTAAGGAAGCAAACGGAAAATTAGTGATCTAGCAAACGGAAAATTGACGAGCGTCACCGTCAGAATGGTACTCTATCTTACTGGTGCAAGGTTGATGCGATATATAGTTCTATCTATATACCGAATGTTCGCTTCCTATCGATCACTTTCGGTTCACCAACAGTCCTGTTGTGTGAACGACCAGTCTACTTTCGGACGAGCATCACTGTGTGACATCGTTTTAGCAACAAATTCCGGAGAGCGGCCAATATGACGATGCCGTCCATTAATTGTATATGCGCTACGTAAATGCCGACAACAGGTAGTTGCGTCCGTGTTAATTTACCGGACGTGATGCGAGTTAACCGCTAGCTGCATGGTTCTAGTTATTGGCGTAATTTGAAGATGGCATTAGTGAGGCGTCTCTGCAACATGATAACCCCAGGAACTGCAACACACAGCTCAGTTAACTATCTATCTTCACGGATTATATCAGTTCGAAGTGAATGAAGTTATATGCAGTTTATGATCACCATCGCGTGTTAAGCGAACGTTACAGTTACGTCTGAATTTCGAGCGTGTTTCAGAATGCATAATGCTAGACTGGTTTCGCGCTTACCTACCGTGCTAGGATCGACAGCCGGAGTCACTCGTTGCGTTGCCGCGGCGGTGGTTGCCTTTAACCCGACGTCGGCGCCTCGATGGCTCCCTCGCAAGTGTACCCCCGAAGCAGGGATGATTGGCGGTAGGGGGAACGCTATGTTCACGTCGTCGAGGGTTGTCTGTTGACTACGGCAGGCAGATGTGTCGGGAAATGGTGGGATTAGCGCTGACTGATCTCCGCTGTCATTAACATCTTGGGCGGGTGCGTCGATTACATGCGGGTTCGCGCCTCCGTGCCTCACCCAGCGTGCGTGCGTGATTACGGGCGGGGAATCGGCTCAGTCGACCGGTCGCTACGCCGGTGGGTATCGCTTTCGGAACCGCCGGCGATGGCCGCGGCTGGACAGACGCGCTGACCGACGGGTCGTGTCCGTTCTCTGTCGGGGTCCACCGCGCACCGCGCCTGCTTAGCACGTAAACATCCGTCAGACGGTGCTGCGCGTGTTTGCCTCCGCTTCCCCCTGCTCGCGAGTGTGTCTCTCGGCTGCACGCGCTTATCGGTATACGTACGTGCGTGCGTGCGTGTGTGCGCTGATTTCGCGGCGATGTTCCAAGAACGCGATTTACTTTAGCGTGTCGCCGCAAAACGCAAATGTCTTCGCTTTTCCGACGGTTGTCACGAGGAAAGACCTTCGCGGTTTGTCCGTCGGTCAATTCACACCCGGGCGCACACCACACACACTCACACTCACACGCACGGAGTCTTCAACAGCGGATCCCGTACGGGTTAGTTCGTCCGATTTCAGCTGGCCGTCGGCGAGTCAAGAGGCGGCTGAGAACGCCGCTTGCCGAGGTGAAGAGTGACCACGGAGTCTCGGTGTCTTCAGCGACGACGTCGAGCGATGCACGAGCAAGCGGTGCCGTCTCCGCCGCTTTATACGCCGTCGCTCTCCCCGGCGATCGATGGAACGGGCCAAAGCATCGATACCTGGCGCGCACCGTTGTCAATCTGCATGCTGTTAGCCACGCGAGCACACACACCGGTCTGGCACTAACGAACACTTGCCGAGTAATTATTCGCCCGTCGTTCTTTGCACCTATATCACAGACACGTGCGCGCACAGACGCGCTATTCGAGTGGCGAGAAAGTGGAATAGGGACCTGGAAACTGTCCAGAATACACCCTGATTACTCTCTTTTATGCGTCGCTGACCTTTGATGGATGAA
This sequence comes from Metamycoplasmataceae bacterium, assembly GCA_965263245.1. Lineage (GTDB taxonomy): Bacteria > Bacillota_I > Bacilli_A > Mycoplasmatales > Metamycoplasmataceae > DT-68. The sequence goes on from CBDHHR010000367.1 coordinate 5,457, forward strand.
ACCAAGTCTTTGTGGTGACCACGCGGAACGAGGAAGCTAGTTGAGTGGACATTTCAGTCGCCGGCCACGACAAGACTCTGCCTGATGAGGGCAAAAAACTTGAGCTACCAGGCGTGTTATCAGGACATGGCCAGAATGCAACGCTTTCCTTATATTATCGTCAACTTCTTTACAGCATCGCACGGCTATATTTGTGGAGCGCCACAGCACAGTGGATAGAGCGGTCGAGAAAACCCGGGTTTATACCATCTGGCTGCTGCGTCAAACCTTGAAAAAGTTCGTTCTAAAATATGTATATCAAAATATAACATATATTTTATTTTTCATTAAGCGATGTATTAATACAGCGCGCCCTGTCTCTATGCATAATAGGAGAGAAAGGCAAAATGACGTTCATTCATTTACCGTTTTAGTACAAACAAGACACGTGTGGCGTTTATTACGTTTTGAAAACCAACGCCCTTTTATGTGTCCCATGTAATGGGGATTTGTCGCGTTTCTGATCAATTACGTACTAGATACCATTAGCAATAAAGCGCGATGCAATTATGAACCTACTTAAATATAATTTATTGCCACGTCGCAGCTTTTGCGGTCTAATCAAAGATCATATCCACATCCTCATACGCTCCGACAAATTTGATATTCGGCGTAATCACAAACGGCACATTATTTCGTGGGTAAAAAGTTATACAATTTGAAAAGAAGCTGTTCAACCATTAGTTCGACATATTCAGAATATGTATACATAAAGAAAGTTGCGTTTTAAACACCTATCACATGTTCACGCTTTGTAAAGAAAACGTGTCGAGTCTATTGCTGTAATGTAGAACTGCAGCCACACACACACACACACACACATACACACACACACACACACACACACACACACACACACACACACACACACACACACACACACACACAGAGAGAGAGAGACACACACACACACACACACACACACACACACACACACACACACACACACACACACACACACACACACACACACACACACACACACACACACACACACACACACACACAAACACACATACAAACACACATACAAACACACATACAAACACACATACAAACACACATACAAACACACATACAAACACATACAGAGTTAATCCGGGGTCTCGTGCCAAACGAATTAGTGCATCATTCGGCGTGGTATGTGGGTCATTTGCACTCATACATTTATCTCGCTAGAGTTGAAGTAAAATAGCTGTCAACATGTCGCCATATCAGTGGAAAGATCAAGCCCGTCACGGTGTAGCGACGGAAAATGTGATGTAACAGCGATTGCAAATGACTACAACAAAACTGACCTGATTACAAATGGAGTTTCATGTCACCATGTCTCGCGAGACAACAACCGCCTGTCACGCAACAGTGCCGCCACCGTCGAATCAAGACAAAAGGAGCGTTCACATTGGCTTAATCCGCACCCTAATTCGCCTGTTTTCCCGCATTAGGATTCGGATCAAGGATGTTCACATTGCTCTATCCGAAATTGGATCCGCATCCTTAATGCGAATTAAAATTAGACGTGTACACGACCTTAGCCATATGTCTCTTTTTTGTCAACTGTGAATGCTCAAAACATCACATGT
>CBDHHR010000368.1:0-2500 GCA_965263245.1 Metamycoplasmataceae bacterium
TTGTGGTTAGTATTACCACGTTATTTATATTAGTCGTGTTGAGTACAAAGATGTCTTGTAACAACTAACTACAGCCACGTTTTGAGATGATCACGGGGGTGAGGATAATGTGATTCCGTTGATTATTACAAATATTATTTTGTTCTAATATTTTAGTTTTATCCTTCTACTCGGCTGCATGTGGACGTTGTATGACATTGTATGGCATTATGATAACTTACACGGTGTTGTTTAATACAACTTATGCGAACCAATGTTCTTGTGTACTTGCGGCATTTGTGTTTGTGTTGAGATCCGCACTATTTTAAAAGTATCAATCAAAAACGAAACAGACAAACACGGCAAATGAAGTTGAACATATGATACAGTAAAGACACTGTATAGTCAACATGGCACTACACATACAACTCAGTGCCGTGTTCATGTTGCACTATACACAACAACAACACGTTGCGTGTCCATATTGCACTATACAAACAACACAATGCGTGTCCATATATTGCACTATATACAGACAACACAATGCGTGTCTATATGACATTATCTACAGACAACACAATGCGTGTCTATATGGCACTATATACAGACAACACAATGCGTGTCCATATGGCACTATATACAGACAACACAATGCGTGTCCATATGGCACTATATACAGACAACACAATGCGTGTCCATATGACACTATATACAGACAACACAATGCGTGTCTATATGACACTATCTACAGACAACACAATGCGTGTCCATATGGCACTATATACAGACAACACAATGCGTGTCCATATGACACTATCTACAGACAACACAATGCGTGTCCATATGACACTATATACAGACAACACAATGCGTGTCCATATGGCACTATATACAGACAACACAATGCGTGTCCATATGACACTATATACAGACAACACAATGCGTGTCCATATGACACTATATACAGACAACACAATGCGTGTCCAATATGACACTATATACAGACAACACCATGCGTGTCCATATATTGCACTATATACAGACAACACAATGCGTGTCCAATATGACACTATATACAGACAACACCATGCGTGTCCATATATTGCACTATATACAGACAAAACAATGCGTGTCCATACGACACTATGCACAGACAACACAATGCGTGTCCATAATATAACACAGCCGCCAAAACATTATGACAACACTACACGTTGTCAACGTCCACTCATGTCGTGTTCTATTTAGTAATTAACAAACTGAACAAGTCACGGTTATCGATAGCACGAATCTTGGGCAGCACGTATACTATTATAAGTATACGTGTTAAGCCGAGCCTGGGTGTCACAGACTACACGGATAAGTCATGGGAAACAGCCGGATAGTGAGGATCTTTCGTACAACTCGATGATGGGCTAACGTGATAGGGGGAAACCAATAGCAAATATGTTATTATCAAAGAAACGGTACGTTCAGTTAGATTCAGTCGTTGTTAAGTGCAAGCACTGCGACGGTCACTAACGCGGTGGTTGACGGTAAACCCGATTGCTACACATTATTCGTACATAGAACCGATTAAATGAGATTCTCGGTGCTTAGCACAATAGCCAGAGCGTCACCCAACCCAGTGTTAAGTGTTTCAGGGTCTAGAGCCTAGACAAAAGAATACATGCTGGAAGTTGACCTTAACTATATAACAAAGGCTGATTGTTATCGTGTAAGCACTGTGACTGTAACTGTAATCTACAATGTGCGATCGAACACAACTAGTCAATGACGAACTAATAATAGTGTTGACAACACAAGCAGTAGCATGTAACGTTTATTTACATACGGTGTGTTTAGTTTACTGTCTCTGATATGCAAACGCCTGCACATGCTCTCACATTAGCTCATATATATATATATATATATATATATATATATATATATATATATATATATATATATATATATATATATATATATATATATATATACATATATATATATTATATATATATTATATATATATATACGCACTTACACACACACACACACACACACACACACACACACACACACACACACCACACACGCACGCACGCGCGCGCGCGCGCACACCAACTATGAACCTCATAAGCAGCAAGTCTTGTGGAGGTGTCGTGTCCGTCTCCCAATCAGCTGCGAGTTAATCTACTACTCGAAGATGGTGGTTTAGACGTGTATTGAACACAGTTTGCTGCACATGATCAGTGTTATACCATTGACATTGCCTGGGTTTTTGTGTATTGCTTCTTGCGGTGCATAAATGAGCTTATGTTTAACATATGTGTGTGGAAATGGGATGACGGTTAGTACGGGAATGTATACATTCCATCAGCATTAGTGGGGTGAATGTACTGTTGCATTGTAGTGTCACACAACTAATGGACACGTACACTTACATAATAGTCTTCTTCCATGTGCCTCACGCGTCGTAGCATTTGGGGTCATGGCCATGAAAACCCCACGATTGTATTTTGTAGCAATTAGATATGTC
>CBDHHR010000368.1:7500-11318 GCA_965263245.1 Metamycoplasmataceae bacterium
ATACATACATACATACATACATACATACATACATACATACATACATACATACATACATACATACATACATACATACATACATACATACATGCATACACACACACACACACACACACACACACACATACATACATACATACATACATACATACATACATACATACATACATACATACATACATACATGCATGCATACATATATACATACATACATACATACATACATACATACATACATACATACATACATACATACATACATACATACATACATACATACATACATACATACATACATACATACATACATACATACATATATACATACATACATACATACATACATACATACATACATACATACATACATACATACATACATACATACATACATACATACATACATACATACATACATACATACATACATTGCATGCATACATACATACATACATACATACATAATTGTATATATATATATATATATATATATATATAGAGAGAGAGAGAGAGAGAGAGAGAGAGAGAGAGAGAGAGAGAGAGAGAGGAGAGAGAGAGAGAGAGAGAGAGAGAGAGAGAGAGAGAGAGAGAGAGAGAGAGAGAGAGAGAGAGAGAGAGAGAGAGAGAGAGAGAGAGAGCGCACATTAATTTAAATTAATTGTCAATACACCACCCTATATCAATTAAAATCAAAGGCGAATTTCTTTTCATAAGAACTTCCATTGGACGGCATTTTTTCAACATATGTAAACAACCAGCTACATTGCGCAAGTAAGGCAGTTGACACCTGCAGAGCACTTCAACCTCAATTACCGAATACCTCACACAGTTGACATTTATATAATACTTCCACCTCACGCAGTGTTGACACTTACATAATACTTCCATCTCACACTGTTGACACTTACATAATACTTCCACCTCACACAATGTTGACATTTTAATAATACTTCCACCTCACACAGTGTTTACATTTACATAATACTTCCACCTCCCACAGTGTTGACACTTACAAAATATCTCCACCTCACGCAGTGTTGACAGTTACACAACGCTTCAATATCCCACAGTGTTGGCACTTACAAAATACCTCCACCTCACATAATGTTGACACTTACATGATACTTCCACCTCACAGTTTTGATGCTTACAGAATACTACCACCTCACACAAAGTCATTATCATTTGCTCCTAGTATCTCGATGAACAAGTAGCGCCCTCTGGTAGTCTTGTCGTACGTCACCGTTTCCCGACTGCCCGGAAAGGGGCCCTCGTAGATATGACACTCACGGATTGGTCGGGAAGAGTCGACGGCGTCGGCGGTGTGTCTGTCAATCCCACCATGAAGTCGTTTAGGCGTGTAACTAAAGATCACAGACGACTATCATTGGTTTAAGTTTGTTTATTATTTCGTTTATTTTGGTAAACAATACTCTTCGCTTAATAATGAACTATAATCAATTTTATAGTTGGCGATGATCTCGTTGCGATATCAAACACGTCGATAGGAACTATATATTGTCATGACACATTGAATTATATTTCTTATCCGCTAATTACGAAGATGAATGTACCAAAATGTTGACCATGTAATAATGCAGTGAGAGTCCAGGTCCACCGCCCACCACAGGTTCTTGTGATGCTTTGTGTGTGCGCATGCGTGCTTGTGGAAATTGCAATCAACGATCCCGTCCACGGCGTACGACGCCGGGTGTGTCACCTTCTCCCCCTGCACCTTCTCCCCTGCACCTTCTCCCCCTGCACCTTCTTCCCCTGCACCTTCTTCCCCTGCACCTTCTCCCCCTGCACCTTCTCCCCCTGCACCTTCTCCCCCTGCACCTTCTCCCCCTGCACCTTCTCCCCCTGCACCTTCTCCCCCTGCACCTTCTTCCCCTGCACCTTCTTCCCCTGCACCTTCTCCCCCTGCACCTTCTCCCCCTGCACCTTCTCCCCCTGCACCTTCTCCCCCTGCACCTTCTCCCCCTGCACCTTCTTCCCCTGCACCTTCTTCCCCTGCACCTTCTCCCTCTGCACCTTCTTCTCCTGCACCTTCTTCCCCTGCACCTTCTCCCCCTGCACCTTCTTCCCCCTGCACCTTCTCCCCCTGCACATTCTCCCCCTGCACCTTCTTCCCCTGCACCTTCTTCCCCTGCACCTTCTTCCCCTGCACCTTCTCCCCCTGCACCTTCTTCCCCTGCACCTTCTCCCCTGCACCTTCTCCCCCTGCACATTCTCCCCCTTCACCTTCTCCCCCTGCACCTTCTTCCCCTGCACCTTCTCCCCCTGCACCTTCTTCCCCTGCACCTTCTTCCCCCTGCACCTTCTCCCCTGCACCTTCTTCCCCTGCACCTTCTTCCCCTGCACCTTCTTCCCCTGCACCTTCTCCCCCTGCACCTTCTTCTCCCCCTGCACCTTCTTCCCCTGCACCTTCTTCCCCTGCACCTTCTTCCCCTGCACCTTCTCCCCCTGCACCTTCTCCCCCTGCACCTTCTCCCCCTGCACCTTCTCCCCCTGCACCTTCTTCCCCTGCACCTTCTTCCCCTGCACCTTCTCCCCCTGCACCTTCTTCCCCTGCACCTTCTTCCCCTGCACCTTCTCCCCCTGCACCTTCTTCCCCTGCACCTTCTCCCCCTGCACCTTCTCCCCCTGCACCTTCTTCCCCTGCACCTTCTTCCCCTGCACCTTCTTCCCCTGCACCTTCTCCCCCTGCACCTTCTTCCCCTGCACCTTCTCCCCTGCACCTTCTCCCCCTGCACCTTCTCCCCCTGCACCTTCTCCCCCTGCACCTTCTTCCCCTGCACCTTCTTCCCCTGCACCTTCTTCCCCTGCACCTTCTTCCCCTGCACCTTCTTCCCCTGCACCTTCTTCCCCTGCACCTTCTTCCCCTGCACCTTCTCCCCTGCACCTTCTTCCCCTGCACCTTCTCCCCCTGCACCTTCTTCCCCTGCACCTTCTCCCCCTGCACCTTCTTCCCCTGCACCTTCTTCCCCTGCACCTTCTCCCCCTGCACCTTCTCCCCTGCACCTTCTCCCTGCACCTTCTTCCCCTGCACCTTCTTCCCCTGCACCTTCTTCCCCTGCACCTTTCTTCCCCTGCACCTTCTTCCCCTGCACCTTCTTCTTCCCCTGCACCTTCTTCCCCCTGCACCTTCTTCCCCTGCACCTTCTTCCCCTGCACCTTCTTCCCCTGCACCTTCTTCCCCTGCACCTTCTTCCCCTGCACCTTCTCCCCCTGCACCTTCTCCCCCTGCACCTTCTTCCCCCTGCACCTTCTCCCCCTGCACCTTCTTCCCCTGCACCTTCTTCCCCTGCACCTTCTTCCCCTGCACCTTCTTCCCCTGCACCTTCTCCCCTGCACCTTCTTCCCCTGCACCTTCTCCCCCTGCACCTTCCTCCCCCTGCACCTTCTTCCCCTGCACCTTCTCCCCCTGCACCTTCTCCCCCTGCACCTTCTCCCCCTGCACCTTCTCCGCCGTCGGCGACTGCACTGACGGTCTCCCCAAGGCGATGTTCACTGTCGCTGTATCACATAATACCAACACTGTCATATCCACGGCGATGACAATCTCAAAAGACAACCATTCCTACTAGCGTTATAACAGTGGTCACTTTGTTTCGGACACTCGCGCGAGCGACGACTGTATTCAGTTGTTAGAAGCTAAAACATCGGTCGAGTTGCTCGAACTCAACAGGGAACAAATGTCGTCAGATTCGATTCGGGCGGGCGGGCGGGCGGGCGGGCGGGCGGGCGGGCGGACAGACGGATCGTCCGACGCTGTATGTTGTTTTGACTTTCTGTCGCACTAGACGACTTGTGTC
>CBDHHR010000369.1:0-25741 GCA_965263245.1 Metamycoplasmataceae bacterium
TGGTTATCTGGGGCCGGTTGTTCGAAGGCCGTTTAGCTTGAACGGTGGATAAGTCAAATTTAAATCACACTCTCATTTATCTTGTGAACGACTAAACTTAAGTTTTAAACACTAAATGTGTACTTATATACATTAGTGTTCTTTTTAGGTTGAAATATTTTAATTTAGTTGTTCAATGAATACATAGAATGTTTTGATATTCTAGACTTATCCACCGTTTAAGCTAAACGGCCTTCGAACAACCGACCCCAGGTACGCATTTAGCCTGGCTGTTGTAAATAATACGGGACCAAGTTAAATACACGCAACGAAAGATGACCTCGTTAACCATGATGGAGCTAGAGGTAAGCGTTAATTATATTTCTTTGCATTTGCTTTTTGTTTTCTTGGCAGCAATATTGACGATTTGGTTAATAATTGGTTTATTTATGCAGACAATCTACCAACTCTAATAACATTGGAAGCCAGATGCAGCTATTTTTGTGGCCTTGAAAATGTCAGCAGCTATCGAGAAACGTAAACAAATACCGCATTGCATTGTGGTTTATCATGGCTCCTTAAAGCTAGAAGCAGAGGAATTGATATAAGTAAAAGATTAGTACCGTGCAAACTAAAAGTAATGTTAATCTATTTTCTCACCGGTTTGTTTTTGACATCGATAAAAAATATCCAGCCTTTATCCTTAATATTTAGATTATTTTGCTCTCCTGTGGTGTTACTGAGTTGACAGCTTCCAGACTCTGTGTTTATGCAAGGTTTGTATTTAAAACCAACGCATCCCTCCTCGATCAAACAGTTGAATGCACATTCGCTCTGAGAATAGTCATGATGAGTGGATATAATATTGGCCAATGTCAATGATGGAACTATAGTAAAGCAAATTGTGCACAGCAGTAAGACTTTAAGGAATAGTGGTTCGTAAGAGAGATTTTCGTCTGAAACTTTTCTCCTCCTAGGGCATGTGACTAAATGGGCAACTGGGTTTATATGGTGTGGGTAAGTTTTACACAAATAATCAATACTAGGATAATAATCAATATAATGTTCGTTAATTATAATCACTGTATCGCATGTATTAAATTGAAATAACTAAAGCCACGTTCTCACAAAGATCGATTCAATTAACATTAAGAAAACACCAACTATCTTAATATTCCACTCTTTTTGTTTATTGTGCTTTTTAATTTCACAACTTTGAGTCGACAAGTAAACGATCGTTGATATAAAAACTGCATGGATTTCTAGTTGCTGATGAAATCCAGTCGATGAAATAGCTAATACTGTAGTTCATCGAGGCGATGTCTGTTCAATTGTGCTCTTGTTTAACAATATATGCGTCTTGTGTACGGTCTTGGCAATCGTAGTGTTATAATCAGCCATGTTAAGAGCAAACGTGGTAATTATCAAAAGTTTATCCCCTAATTATCTTATTATAAAGTATATAATGTTGGTGGGTAAGCAACAGATGGTAATTTCGCGGCAAATTTGCGTTTCTATTAAATAATATGTTATTAATTCCATTGTCGGGTCCAGCCGGCGTGAGTGGTTGACATTGTCCGCCACATCCCGTGAAATTGATTCCAAACCAAGAATACTGGTATTTTAAGGTGAGCTTATATTTTTCGCCGACAGCCCACAGTCGTTCATGCCTCACTAGATGCTAGCTCCATGTATGCTCTACAGAAGTAAGACACTTAGCTCGTCCAACTAATATCCGCAATTTCTCACCATGATAAAGGTACGTTTCGTTGCCATCTGAAATAACATTCTCTTGGTTCGATTTTCAACGGCAAAACAAAATATGTAATGAAAAATATATATTCTTAGGAAATTCGCCCTCCCTGGGATTATAGCCCTCCTTTAGGAAATTTAGGGATTATTTATTCCTTTAGGAATAGCCTAGGAAATTTAACCCCATGGGCGATATTCCTAGGAATTTCCTTCGGGGGGGGGGGGGCGAATATCCTATAACACTGGGTTTGTAGGAGAGAATTTGAGAAATAGAAACATCGCAATCGTACTCGTCGTCGTAGCAGTCAAATCCAGTCCATTCGCAATGTCCCGAAAGCTTGATCCTCTCATGCTATGGAAATCTGTTATAAATCATAAGGAATTATCATTTTCAAATACAGCACACCATATTCCGCAGGAGGCATGAGTTTTAGTGTGATTATATTTCGGCTAATAGTTATTTTTCAGTTGGAAAGACCATGCAGGCTTTTAGCATTCTAATGCCTGTGTTTGCGTAAAGTTTGAAGAACATCAAACAGTCAAATATAATTCTGATAAAATTGCCGGTCGAAATAGCATTTTTTTCCCGAAATTCATTGGAATAGAAATTCATTGAAAATTTGTTGAATAGCAGTAGCCATTTGGGAATTAAAATTGCGAAATTTTAGTTTAGATAGTGAAATTGTAGAAATGCATGAATCTTAATAGCGAAGTTTATTGTTTCTCACGACAGATGAGTGATTAATTGAATATTATTTTCTTATCAATTTGCTGTCTTAATATAACGTTCATGTCAAGGTGAAATTATGCGATCTCGACCAGCTATGTTAGTTTGATTCGCATTTGATCAGGGGCGCCGGAAGATCGATAATTGGGGGGGCCAATATTCATATATTCGTGTTCACAGACTGTAAAAACAATTGACTTTAAAATCTAATCAAAAGAAATTAATTGTGCAGAACACGAATATATGCATATTGGCCCCCCCAATTATCGATCTTCCGGCGCCCCTGCATTTGATTAATGCTTCGTCAAATTGCAAAAAAACGTAACGTAGTTATTAGAAAGCTAAAAGCCTGGTCTTTCGTATTGTGAAAGAATTATTTCCTGAAATTAAATATTGAAAGCGCAAAAGCACACTAAAGCTCGATTATCTCTTTTTGATACACCCTGTATAGCTACTAATCATAGTAGCCAGCTGAAAATGCTACACAAATATGCCGTTATGCGACGCAAAAATTCAGAAGAAGTATTTTTAATTCTTTTTCCAAACTTTTAAATTACTCTGTTCTTTATAGTTTAATTATTCAAGGCTCGATATTACAAAGGTTAAATATTTTGTTTGCGACATTGCCCGTTTATCAGCAACTTTCGTCTTGTTTTGTTTTACAAAATCTACATTTAAAGAAAAGTATAAAAGTGCTTGAAAATAGGCAGTTAAACTGCCCAAAAAGTCGCAAACAAGGATTTAACCTTTGTAAGATTCCTGAATGATTAAACTAAAAAAATGAAGTAAATGCCTATATGATAAATGAAATATTTTAATTTCCTCAGTTTCTGTTTTCCTGTATCTGGCAGGATTGAAAAGGCATTTTTCTAAATTGCAGCCAGTTTCTTTCAAAATTTTCAAGCATAATTTATATAATGATCTATAAAGTTGGACGCCATTCTCGATATAGCTAGCTGTTACGAGTGATATATATACCTGTTATCAGCTTTTTGAAAAGCTTTTCATGGACTCCCAACGACACTCCAAGCAATATCAAAAGGACGTCAAATAGAACTAAAGAAATACAACACATCTGCATTGCTTTATAGGTCCACGATATTAGTAAAACCACAAACAGTAAATATACAGTAAGACGGTTTCATTCAATTCAATTTAAATGTCGTTATTTTAGTCGTTACTTCATAAATAATTCAAACAACCTATCAATCAAAATTTTGTTTTATTAATTTTAATTTAGCGTAATGCGGGGCAAAACGAGACACTTAAGCATTTCACTTGTTATAAAAAAGCATGAAAGCAAATTCAAGTACTTTTTTCATAATGAATATGTTAAATAGACTCATGACAAGCAATACAGAGAAGAAAAACTCTTTTGGAGACACGATTGTCGTGTAATGAGAGCAAAAACAGTAAGTCATTATTGTCTCATTTTGCCCCAGCATGTGGGGCAAAATGAGACAGGCAAATAAAATGCTACAAAATTGTTCAAAAATCAAAAATTTTTTAATCAAATGATTGAACTAAATGTAACAATACATTAACTATCAGTTTCTTAAAATATAAACAAATCACAGGTTGCATTTCAGACGACTACCATGGATTGACAGTTTTCCTGTTACCATAATGTTCAAACAAGGAGCATTTATCTCACTCCTTGCCTGCAGCTGGCTTGGACCAGAACACATCACACACATGACATTTGGTATATCTTGCATACCCTCACTATCAGATCTTAGGAACATTTTGTAGGTTAGGGTTAGATGACAAAATCTTGATAAAACATCAGAAACCAGTCATAGTCTATACACTCATTGGAGAACAGAGGCCAGCAGGGTCTGAAGCATGGTCGATTAAAGCAGACTTGTTTTTTCTTTCAAAATTCATCACTGGTGGAACAAAAACCACTGACACACGTCACTGAATACAAATAGAATAATATTATGGTTGTTTGACCACGTCTACCACTGGTCGCTAGCAAGAGACATGTCGCTTTATAACATCTTCGAGACTATAACTATCACTGACATATGTACACTTATTAAACTATTTTTATAACATTTGAGTATTTATAAGCTACTCACAGACAGCTTATTTAACACAGTTGCCCCAAAATTAAAATACAATGGGCAGGTGTTTTATTCACACCATAAACATCAGTCACAAGAGGTTTCGAAATGACAGGTCAGGGTTGTCCTTTGGGTTGATCGGCAAAAAATCACGACCAATGACTTTGCTGCCAAATTTAAAATTGTTGTTAATATTGCTTATTTTGAAGTAAAGTCATATACTAATGCCTTGATAGCATTGGTGCAATATTTCTAGGCAAAATTTCACACAACTTGAATTGGATGACATGTAACTGCTATCACACCAGAATTGGTGACTTTGCTTTATTAAGACAACATTAATATTGTGCTGTTGTGCAGAATCATTTAGTAAACACAACAACAGATAACGACAAACAAAAAGGTTCAAATAAGTATACAAACTTAAAAGGCTGTAGGCTTGTCTCATTTTGCCCCAACTGCGTGAGTGAATTAAAAGTCGTCCCATGCGAAAAATTACAGTCAACATTAACAAAATATACATCTGACATGAAAGGGCACATGCTAATGCCTCGTAAATAAATAAGGTTTCATTCGATCGTTACGACCTGCGCATGGCCAGAAATTGGCGCCATGCGCTAGATCATAACAACATGCGCTAGATTATAACCAATTAAGAAGCTTGAAATTTGAATATTGCTGCAATATTTCTGCAAATTGAAACAGGTCTCTATGCGTAGGATTATTGTCCATGATGAGATAAATACAGCATACGGAAACAGAACAAATGAACTTTCGAAAGACATCTTTCAAATAAATTTTGAGCTATTTTAAACTCATAAATGGTTGGTTGAATTCCAAACTTTGTGCTAAGCGCAAATCATTGCATTCTGATGAAAATGCATATGTTTTCTTTGTTAAGAAGGAAACATTAAAATTTGTGATCGAGCTATGAAATTAGACGCATTGGGTAACTTTGTACCCTTATACTTCTCCCTGAACTTCAATTTTTTATTGCCGCTCTTCCCCGGAGCTATAGTAGAGCTAGAAAACTCTGTTTTTGAGTAATTTCTGATAATAACTATACAAATTTATGCAAACATTTGTGGTTATTTGGATCGAAGAAAGGAAACATAAATTTTTGAAAATTTATTACAATTTGAGCTTAGTATGCTTGTACATAATCCTTTTTATGACTTAGCACCTTCAAATTTATAATTTTGCAAATTCTGTTTGAGATATGCTCATTTAATGAACAAGTCCAATAGACTACTCCTTAACTGGTTACAATTTAGCGCATGCGGTTATGCTCGAGCGTATTTAAGATCGAGCGCATGGCGCCAATTTCTGGCTATGTATAAATTTGAAGTTGCTAGGTCATAAAAAAGATTATGTACAAGCATACTAAGCTCAAATTGTAATAAATTTTCAAAAATTTATGTTTCCTTTCTTCGATCCAAATAACCACAAATGTTTGTATAAATTTGTATAGTTATTATCAGAAATTACTCAAAAACAGAGTTTTCTAGCTTTACTATAGCTCCGGTGTAGCAGTCTGGTTGCTCCCCCAGTCTCAATAATCCCCTAACACCTACGCGCATGCGCGAACGATCAATATTGCATAACAAAATTTCACGCGGTCTGAGCAACACCGCGGAAAAACGTCTACGCATGCGCAAGTGCTTAAAAATATTGTCGGGAATTTAAATCCCGTTTTCTGAAGCAAAATGATTCCTTTTAATTGCTGAAGATAAGTGAAACAAACAAAACAACATTAGGAAGAGTAGTTTGGCTATTAATAAGTAGTTTTCTAACGTTAAGAATACAAAATTTAATTTAAAAATTGACGTTTGAGTCCGAGAGGCGTGCGAGCACTGCTTGAAAAATTCTCGAACACCGGATAAAAACACAAGAGTTTTGCAAACTGTGAAAGAGTTTTCCATTTGCATATGCTTAAGTTGTATAGCAGGTCATTACCTTTAAATACAGTCAACGCAAAATTTTTTCATTCTACGCAAAAAAAGTTATTGACAAAAATGTGGATAAAATTACCCTATGGAAAATTTCCTTGTTCATTCGGTCGAGTAGCTTTCGTAAACAATAAATTTTTCATTACTCACCTTTGGCCTGCATCTAAAATAATATTATTTTCTAGGCATGTAAACCACAATTGTTTACAATACAGAAACATGAGAATCACAGAAACATAGAATCACAGAAACACAGAAATATGGAAACACAGAAACATAGAATCACAGAAACATAGAAACACAGAAACATAAAATCACAGAAACATAGAATCACAGAAACATAGAAACACAGAAACATAGAATCACAGAAACATAGAATCACAGAAACATAGAAACACGGAAACATAGAATCACAGAAACATAGAATCACAGAAACATAGAATCACAGAAACACAGAAACATAGAATCACAGAAACATAGAATCACAGAAACATAGAATCACAGAAACACAGAAACACAGAAACATAGAAACACAGAAACATAGAATCACAGAAACATGAGAATCACAGAAACATAGAATCACAGAAACACACAAACATAGAAACACAGAAACATAGAATCACAGAAACATAGAAACACAGAAACATAGAATCACAGAAACATAGAATCACAGAAACATAGAAACACAGAAACATAGAATCACAGAAACATAGAATCACAGAAACATAGAAACACGGAATCATAGAATCACAGAAACATAGAATCACAGAAACATAGAAACACAGAAACATAGAATCACAGAAACATAGAATCACAGAAACATAGAAACACGGAAACATAGAATCACAGAAACATAGAATCACAGAAACATAGAATCACAGAAACACAGAAACATAGAATCACAGAAACATAGAATCACAGAAACATAGAATCACAGAAACACAGAAACATAGAAACACAGAAACATAGAATCACAGAAACATAGAAACACAGAAACATAGAATCACAGAAACATAGAATCACAGAAACATAGAAACACAGAAACATAGAATCACAGAAACATAGAATCACAGAAACATAGAAACACGGAATCATAGAATCACAGAAACATAGAAACACGGAAACATAGAATCACAGAAACATAGAAACACGGAAACATAGAATCACAGAAACATAGAAACACAGAAACATAGAATCACAGAAACATAGAAACACAGAAACATAGAATCACAGAAACATAGAAACACAGAAACATAGAAACACGGAACATAGAATCACAGAAACATAGAATCACAGAAACATAAAATCACAGAAACACAGAAACATAGAATCACAGAAACATAGAATCACAGAAACATAGAATCACAGAAACACAGAAACACAGAAACATAGAAACACAGAAACATAGAATCACAGAAACACAGAAACATGAGAATCACAGAAACATAGAATCACAGAAACACAGAAACATAGAAACACAGAAACATAGAATCACAGAAACACAGAAACATGTGAATCACAGAAACATAGAATCACAGAAACACAGAAACATAGAATCACAGAAACATAGAATCACAGAAACATAGAATCACAGAAACACAGAAACATAGAATCACAGAAACATACAAACACAGAAACATACAAACACAGAAACATAGAAACACAGAAACATAGAATCACAGAAACATAGAAACACAGAAACATAGAATAACAGAAACATAGAAACACAGAAACATAGAAACACGGAAACATAGAATCACAGAAACATAGAATCACAGAAACATAGAATCACAGAAACATAGAATCACAGAAACACAGAAACATAGAATCACAGAAACATAGAATCACAGAAACATAGAATCACAGAAACACAGAAACACAGAAACATAGAAACACAGAAACATAGAATCACAGAAACACAGAAACATGAGAATCACAGAAACATGAGAATCACAGAAACACAGAAACATAGAAACACAGAAACATAGAATCACAGAAACATAGAATCACAGAAACACAGAAACATAGCATCACAGAAACATAGAATCACAGAAACATAGAATCACAGAAACACAGAAACATAGAATCACAGAAACACACAAACACAGAAACATAGAAACACAGAAACATAGAAACACAGAAACATGAGAATCACAGAAACATAGAATCACAGAAACACAGAAACATAGAAACACAGAAACATAGAATCACAGAAACATAGAAACATAGAAACATAGAATCACAGAAACATAGAATCACAGAAACATAGAAACACGGAAACATAGAATCACAGAAACATATAGAAACACGGAAACATAGAATCACAGAAACATAGAAACACGGAAACATAGAATCACAGAAATATAGAATCACAGAAACATAGAAACACAGAAACATAGAATCACAGAAACATCGAAACACAGAAACATAGAATCACAGAAACATAGAAACACAGAAACATAGAATCACAGAAACATAGAAACACAGAAACATAGAAACACGGAAACATAGAATCACAGAAACATAGAATCACAGAAACATAGAATCACAGAAACACAGAAACATAGAATCACAGAAACATAGAATCACAGAAACATAGAATCACAGAAACACAGAAACATAGAAACGCAGAAACATAGAAACACAGAAACATAGAATCACAGAAACATAGAAACACGGAAACACAGAATCACAGAAACATAGAAACACGGAAACATAGAATCACAGAAACATAGAAACACGGAAACATAGAATCACAGAAACATAGAATCACAGAAACATAGAATCACAGAAACATAGAATCACAGAAACATAGAAACACAGAAACATAGAAACACAGAAACATAGAATCACAGAAACATAGAATCACAGAAACATAGAAACACAGAAACATAGAATCACAGAAACACAGAAACATAGAATCACAGAAACATAGAAACACGGAAACACAGAATCACAGAAACATAGAAACACGGAAACATAGAATCACAGAAACATAGAAACACGGAAACATAGAATCACAGAAACATAGAATCACAGAAACATAGAATCACAGAAACATAGAATCACAGAAACATAGAAACACAGAAACATAGAAACACAGAAACATAGAATCACAGAAACATAGAATCACAGAAACATAGAAACACAGAAACATAGAATCACAGAAACACAGAAACATAGAATCACAGAAACATAGAAACACGGAAACATAGAAACACGGAAACATAGAATCACAGAAACATAGAATCACAGAAACATAGAAACACAGAAACATAGAATCACAGAAACATAGAATCACAGAAACATAGAATCACAGAAACATAGAATCACAGAAACATAGAATCACAGAAACATAGAATCGCAGAAACACAGAAACACAGAAACATAGAAACACAGAAACATAGAATCACAGAAACATAGAAACACAGAAACATAGAATCACAGAAACATAGAATCACAGAAACATAGAAACACAGAAACATAGAATCACAGAAACATAGAAACACAGAAACACATAAACATAGAATCACAGAAACATAGAATCACAGAAACATAGAATCACAGAAACATAGAAACACAGAAACACAGAAACATAGAATCACAGAAACATATAGAAACACGGAAACATAGAATCACAGAAACATAGAAACACGGAAACATAGAATCACAGAAATATAGAATCACAGAAACATAGAAACACAGAAACATAGAATCACAGAAACATAGAAACACAGAAACATAGAATCACAGAAACATAGAAACACAGAAACATAGAATCACAGAAACATAGAAACACAGAAACATAGAAACACGGAAACATAGAATCACAGAAACATAGAATCACAGAAACATAGAATCACAGAAACACAGAAACATAGAATCACAGAAACACACAAACACAGAAACATAGAAACACAGAAACATAGAAACACAGAAACATGAGAATCACAGAAACATAGAATCACAGAAACACAGAAACATAGAAACACGGAAACATAGAATCACAGAAACATAGAAACACAGAAACATAGAATCACAGAAACATAGAATCACAGAAACATAGAAACACGGAAACATATAGAATCACAGAAACATATAGAAACACGGAAACATAGAATCACAGAAACATAGAAACACGGAAACATAGAATCACAGAAATATAGAATCACAGAAACATAGAAACACAGAAACATAGAATCACAGAAACATAGAAACACAGAAACATAGAATCACAGAAACATAGAAACACAGAAACATAGAATCACAGAAACATAGAAACACAGAAACATAGAAACACGGAAACATAGAATCACAGAAACATAGAATCACAGAAACATAGAATCACAGAAACACAGAAACATAGAATCACAGAAACATAGAATCACAGAAACATAGAATCACAGAAACACAGAAACACAGAAACATAGAATCACAGAAACATAGAATCACTGAAACATAGAATCACAGAAACATAGAAACACGGAAACATAGAATCACAGAAACATAGAAACACGGAAACATAGAATCACAGAAACATAGAAACACGGAAACATAGAATCACAGAAACATAGAATCACAGAAACATAGAATCACAGAAACATAGAATCACAGAAACATAGAAACACAGAAACATAGAAACACAGAAACATAGAATCACAGAAACATACAATCACAGAAACATAGAAACACAGAAACATAGAATCACAGAAACATAGAAACACAGAAACACATAAACATAGAATCACAGAAACATAGAAACACGGAAACATAGAATCACAGAAACATAGAATCACAGAAACATAGAAACACAGAAACATAGAATCACAGAAACATAGAATCACAGAAACATAGAATCACAGAAACATAGAATCACAGAATCATAGAATCACAGAAACACAGAAACATAGAATCATAGAATCATAGAAACACAGAAACATAGAAGCATAGAAACATAGAATCACAGAAACATAGAATCACAGAAACATAGAAACACAGAAACATAGAATCACAGAAACATAGAATCACAGAAACATAGAATCACAGAAACATAGAATCACAGAAACATAGAAACATAGAAACATAGAAACACAGAATCATAGAATCACCGAAACATAGAATCACAGAAACATAGAATCACAGAAACATAGAATCACAGAAACATAGAATCACAGAAACACAGAAACACAGAAACATACAAACACAGAAACATAGAAACACAGAAACATAGAAACACAGAAACATGAGAATCATAGAAACACAGAAACATAGAAGCATAGAAACATAGAATCACAGAAACATAGAATCACAGAAACATAGAAACACAGAAACATAGAATCACAGAAACATAGAATCACAGAAACATAGAAACACGGAAACATAGAATCACAGAAACATATAGAAACACGGAAACATAGAATCACAGAAACATAGAAACACGGAAACATAGAATCACAGAAATATAGAATCACAAAAACATAGAAACACAGAAACATAGAATCACAGAAACATAGAAACACAGAAACATAGAATCACAGAAACATAGAAACACAGAAACATAGAATCACAGAAACATAGAATCACAGAAACATAGAAACACAGAAACATAGAAACACGGAAACATAGAATCACAGAAACATAGAATCACAGAAACATAGAATCACAGAAACACAGAAACATAGAATCACAGAAACATAGAATCACTGAAACATAGAATCACAGAAACACAGAAACACAGAAACATAGAAACGCAGAAACATAGAAACACAGAAACATAGAAACACGGAAACATAGAATCACAGAAACATAGAATCACAGAAACATAGAAACACGGAAACATAGAATCACAGAAACATAGAATCACAGAAACATAGAATCACAGAAACATAGAATCACAGAAACATAGAATCACAGAAACATAGAAACACAGAAACATAGAAACACAGAAACATAGAATCACAGAAACATAGAATCACAGAAACATAGAAACACAGAAACATAGAATCACAGAAACACAGAAACATAGAATCACAGAAACATAGAAACACGGAAACATAGAAACACGGAAACATAGAATCACAGAAACATAGAATCACAGAAACATAGAAACACAGAAACATAGAATCACAGAAACATAGAATCACAGAAACATAGAATCACAGAAACATAGAATCACAGAAACATAGAATCACAGAAACATAGAATCACAGAAACACAGAAACACAGAAACATAGAAACACAGAAACATAGAATCACAGAAACATAGAAACACAGAAACATAGAATCACAGAAACATAGAATCACAGAAACATAGAAACACAGAAACATAGAATCACAGAAACATAGAAACACAGAAACACATAAACATAGAATCACAGAAACATAGAATCACAGAAACATAGAATCACAGAAACATAGAAACACAGAAACACAGAAACATAGAATCACAGAAACATATAGAAACACGGAAACATAGAATCACAGAAACATAGAAACACGGAAACATAGAATCACAGAAATATAGAATCACAGAAACATAGAAACACAGAAACATAGAATCACAGAAACATAGAAACACAGAAACATAGAATCACAGAAACATAGAAACACAGAAACATAGAATCACAGAAACATAGAAACACAGAAACATAGAAACACGGAAGCATAGAATCACAGAAACATAGAATCACAGAAACATAGAATCACAGAAACACAGAAACATAGAATCACAGAAACATAGAATCACAGAAACATAGAATCACAGAAACACAGAAACACAGAAACATAGAAACGCAGAAACATAGAAACACAGAAACATAGAATCACAGAAACATAGAAACACGGAAACATAGAATCACAGAAACATAGAAACACGGAAACATAGAATCACAGAAGCATAGAATCACAGAAACATAGAATCACAGAAACATAGAATCACAGAAACATAGAAACACAGAAACATAGAATCACAGAAACATAGAAACACAGAAACATAGAATCACAGAAACATAGAAACACAGAAACATAGAAACACGGAAACATAGAATCACAGAAACATAGAATCACAGAAACATAGAAACATAGAAACACGGAAACATAGAATCACAGAAACATAGAATCACTGAAACATAGAATCACAGAAACACAGAAACACAGAAACATAGAAACGCAGAAACATAGAATCACAGAAACATAGAATCACAGAAACATAGAAACACGGAAACATAGAATCACAGAAACATAGAAACACGGAAACATAGAATCACAGAAACATAGAAACACGGAAACATAGAATCACAGAAACATAGAATCACAGAAACATAGAATCACAGAAACATAGAATCACAGAAACATAGAAACACAGAAACATAGAAACACAGAAACATAGAATCACAGAAACATAGAATCACAGAAACATAGAAACACAGAAACATAGAATCACAGAAACACAGAAACATAGAATCACAGAAACATAGAAACACGGAAACATAGAAACACGGAAACATAGAATCACAGAAACATAGAATCACAGAAACATAGAAACACAGAAACATAGAATCACAGAAACATAGAATCACAAAACATAGAATCACAGAAACATAGAATCACAGAAACATAGAATCACAGAAACATAGAATCACAGAAACACAGAAACACAGAAACATAGAAACACAGAAACATAGAATCACAGAAACATAGAAACACAGAAACATAGAATCACAGAAACATAGAATCACAGAAACATAGAAACACAGAAACATAGAATCACAGAAACATAGAAACACAGAAACACATAAACATAGAATCACAGAAACATAGAATCACAGAAACATAGAATCACAGAAACATAGAAACACAGAAACACAGAAACATAGAATCACAGAAACATATAGAAACACGGAAACATAGAATCACAGAAACATAGAAACACGGAAACATAGAATCACAGAAATATAGAATCACAGAAACATAGAAAGACAGAAACATAGAATCACAGAAACATAGAAACACAGAAACATAGAATCACAGAAACATAGAAACACAGAAACATAGAATCACAGAAACATAGAAACACAGAAACATAGAAACACGGAAACATAGAATCACAGAAACATAGAATCTCAGAAACATAGAATCACAGAAACACAGAAACATAGAATCACAGAAACATAGAATCACAGAAACATAGAATCACAGAAACACAGAAACACAGAAACATAGAAACGCAGAAACATAGAAACACAGAAACATAGAATCACAGAAACATAGAAACACGGAAACATAGAATCACAGAAACATAGAAACACGGAAACATAGAATCACAGAAACATAGAAACACGGAAACATAGAATCACAGAAGCATAGAATCACAGAAACATAGAATCACAGAAACATAGAATCACAGAAACATAGAAACACAGAAACATAGAAACACAGAAACATAGAATCACAGAAACATAGAATCACAGAAACATAGAAACACAGAAACATAGAATCACAGAAACACAGAAACATAGAATCACAGAAACATAGAAACACGGAAACATAGAAACACGGAAACATAGAATCACAGAAACATAGAATCACAGAAACATAGAAACACAGAAACATAGAATCACAGAAACATAGAATCACAGAAACATAGAATCACAGAAACATAGAATCACAGAAACATAGAATCACAGAAACATAGAATCACAGAAACACAGGAACACAGAAACATAGAAACACAGAAACATAGAATCACAGAAACATAGAAACACAGAAACATAGAATCACAGAAACATAGAATCACAGAAACATAGAAACACAGAAACATAGAATCACAGAAACATAGAAACACATAAACATAGAATCACAGAAACATAGAATCACAGAAACATAGAATCACAGAAACATAGAATCACAGAAACATAGAATCACAGAAACATAGAATCACAGAAACATAGAAACACAGAAACATAGAAACACAGAATCATAGAATCACAGAAACATAGAATCACAGAAACATAGAATCACAGAAACACAGAAACATAGAATCATAGAAACACTGAAACATAGAAGCATAGAAACATAGAAGCATAGAAACACAGAAACATAGAATCACAGAAACATAGAATCACAGAAACATAGAAACACAGAAACATAGAAACACAGAAACATAGAATCACAGAAACATAGAATCACAGAATCACAGAAACAGAGAAACATAGAATCATAGAAACACAGAAACATAGAAGCATAGAAACATAGAAACACAGAAACATAGAATCACAGAAACACAGAAACACAGAAACATAGAAACACAGAAACATAGAATCACAGAAACATAGAAACACAGAAACATAGAATCACAGAAACATAGAATCACAGAAACATAGAAACACAGAAACATAGAATCACAGAAACATAGAAACACAGAAACACATAAACATAGAATCACAGAAACATAGAATCACAGAAACATAGAATCACAGAAACATAGAATCACAGAAACATAGAATCACAGAAACATAGAATCACAGAAACATAGAAACACAGAAACATAGAAACACAGAATCATAGAATCACAGAAACATAGAATCACAGAAACATAGAATCACAGAAACACAGAAACATAGAATCATAGAAACACTGAAACATAGAAGCATAGAAACATAGAAGCATAGAAACACAGAAACATAGAATCACAGAAACATAGAATCACAGAAACATAGAAACACAGAAACATAGAAACACAGAAACATAGAATCACAGAAACATAGAATCACAGAATCACAGAAACAGAGAAACATAGAATCATAGAAACACAGAAACATAGAAGCATAGAAACACAGAAACACAGAAACATAGAATCACAGAAACACAGAAACATAGAATCACAGAAACATAGAATCATAGAAACACAGAAACATAGAAGCATAGAAACATAGAAACATAGAAACATAGAATCACAGAAACATAGAATCACAGAAACATAGAATCACAGAAACATAGAATCACAGAAACACAGAAACACAGAAACATAGAAACACAGAAACATAGAATCACAGAAACATAGAAACACAGAATCACAGAAACATAAAATCACAGAAACATAGAAACACAGAAACATAGAATCACAGAAACATAGAAACACAGAAACATAGAAACACGGAAACATAGAATCACAGAAACATAGAATCACAGAAACATAGAATCACAGAAACACAGAAACATAGAATCACAGAAACATAGAATCACAGAAACATAGAATCACAGAAACACAGAAACACAGAAACATAGAAACGCAGAAACATAGAAACACAGAAACGTAGAATCACAGAAACATAGAAACACGGAAACATAGAATCACAGAAACGTAGAAACACGGAAACATAGAATCACAGAAACATAGAAACACGGAAACATAGAATCACAGAAGCATAGAATCACAGAAACATAGAATCACAGAAACATAGAATCACAGAAACATAGAAACACAGAAACATAGAAACACAGAAACATAGAATCACAGAAACATAGAATCACAGAAACATAGAAACACAGAAACATAGAATCACAGAAACACAGAAACATAGAATCACAGAAACATAGAAACACGGAAACATAGAAACACGGAAACATAGAATCACAGAAACATAGAATCACAGAAACATAGAAACACAGAAACATAGAATCACAGAAACATAGAATCACAGAAACATAGAATCACAGAAACATAGAATCACAGAAACATAGAATCACAGAAACATAGAATCACAGAAACACAGAAACACAGAAACATAGAAACACAGAAACATAGAATCACAGAAACATAGAAACACAGAAACATAGAATCACAGAAACATAGAATCACAGAAACATAGAAACACAGAAACATAGAATCACAGAAACATAGAAACACATAAACATAGAATCACAGAAACATAGAATCACAGAAACATAGAATCACAGAAACATAGAATCACAGAAACATAGAATCACAGAAACATAGAATCACAGAAACATAGAAACACAGAAACATAGAAACACAGAATCATAGAATCACAGAAACATAGAATCACAGAAACATAGAATCACAGAAACACAGAAACATAGAATCATAGAAACACTGAAACATAGAAGCATAGAAACATAGAAGCATAGAAACACAGAAACATAGAATCACAGAAACATAGAATCACAGAAACATAGAAACACAGAAACATAGAAACACAGAAACATAGAATCACAGAAACATAGAATCACAGAATCACAGAAACAGAGAAACATAGAATCATAGAAACACAGAAACATAGAAGCATAGAAACATAGAAACACAGAAACATAGAATCACAGAAACACAGAAACACAGAAACATAGAAACACAGAAACATAGAATCACAGAAACATAGAAACACAGAAACATAGAATCACAGAAACATAGAATCACAGAAACATAGAAACACAGAAACATAGAATCACAGAAACATGGAAACACAGAAACACATAAACATAGAATCACAGAAACATAGAATCACAGAAACATAGAATCACAGAAACATAGAATCACAGAAACATAGAATCACAGAAACATAGAATCACAGAAACATAGAAACACAGAAACATAGAAACACAGAATCATAGAATCACAGAAATATAGAATCACAGAAACATAGAATCACAGAAACACAGAAACATAGAATCATAGAAACACTGAAACATAGAAGCATAGAAACATAGAAGCATAGAAACACAGAAACATAGAATCACAGAAACATAGAATCACAGAAACATAGAAACACAGAAACATAGAAACACAGAAACATAGAATCACAGAAACATAGAATCACAGAATCACAGAAACAGAGAAACATAGAATCATAGAAACACAGAAACATAGAAGCATAGAAACACAGAAACACAGAAACATAGAATCACAGAAACACAGAAACATAGAATCACAGAAACATAGAATCATAGAAACACAGAAACATAGAAGCATAGAAACATAGAAACATAGAAACATAGAATCACAGAAACATAGAATCACAGAAACATAGAATCACAGAAACATAGAATCACAGAAACACAGAAACACAGAAACATAGAAACACAGAAACATAGAATCACAGAAACATAGAAACACAGAATCACAGAAACATAAAATCACAGAAACATAGAAACACAGAAACATAGAATCACAGAAACATAGAAACACAGAAACATAGAAACACGGAAACATAGAATCACAGAAACATAGAATCACAGAAACATAGAATCACAGAAACACAGAAACATAGAATCACAGAAACATAGAATCACAGAAACATAGAATCACAGAAACACAGAAACACAGAAACATAGAAACGCAGAAACATAGAAACACAGAAACATAGAATCACAGAAACATAGAAACACGGAAACATAGAATCACAGAAACATAGAAACACGGAAACATAGAATCACAGAAACATAGAAACACGGAAACATAGAATCACAGAAACATAGAATCACAGAAACATAGAATCACAGAAACATAGAATCACAGAAACATAGAAACACAGAAACATAGAATCACAGAAACATAGAATCACAGAAACATAGAAACACAGAAACATAGAATCACAGAAACACAGAAACATAGAATCACAGAAACATAGAAACACGTAAACATAGAAACACGGAAACATAGAATCACAGAAACATAGAAACACAGAAACATAGAATCACAGAAACATAGAATCACAGAAACATAGAATCACAGAAACATAGAATCACAGAAACATAGAATCACAGAAACATAGAATCACAGAAACACAGAAACACAGAAACATAGAAACACAGAAACATAGAATCACAGAAACATAGAAACACAGAAACATAGAATCACAGAAACATAGAATCACAGAAACATAGAAACACAGAAACATAGAATCACAGAAACATAGAAACACAGAAACACATAAACATAGAATCACAGAAACATAGAATCACAGAAACATAGAATCACAGAAACATAGAAACACAGAAACACAGAAACATAGAATCACAGAAACATAGAATCACAGAAACATAGAATCACAGAAACATAGAATCACAGAATCATAGAATCACAGAAACACAGAAACATAGAATCATAGAATCGTAGAAACACAGAAACATAGAAGCATAGAAACATAGAATCACAGAAACATAGAATCACGGAAACATAGAAACACAGAAACATAGAATCACAGAAACATAGAATCACAGAAACATAGAATCACAGAAACATAGAATCACAGAAACATAGAATCACAGAAACATAGAATCACAGAAACATAGAAACACAGAAACATAGAAACACAGAATCATAGAATCACAGAAACATAGAATCACAGAAACATAGAATCACAGAAACACAGAAACATAGAATCATAGAAACACAGAAACATAGAAGCATAGAAACATAGAAGCATAGAAACACAGAAACATAGAATCACAGAAACATAGAATCACAGAAACATAGAAACACAGAAACATAGAAACACAGAAACATAGAATCACAGAAACATAGAATCACGGAATCACAGAAACACGGAAACATAGAATCATAGAAACACAGAAACATAGAAGCATAGAAACACAGAAACACAGAAACATAGAATCACAGAAACATAGAATCACAGAAACAGAGAATCATAGAAACACAGAAACATAGAAGCATAGAAACATAGAAGCATAGAAACATAGAATCACAGAAACATAGAATCACAGAAACATAGAATCACAGAAACATAGAATCACAGAAACACAGAAACACAGAAACATAGAAACACAGAAACATAGAATCACAGAAACATAGAAACACAGAATCACAGAAACATAAAATCACAGAAACATAGAAACACAGAAACATAGAATCACAGAAACATAGAAACACAGAAACACATAAACATAGAATCACAGAAACATAGAATCACAGAAACATAGAATCACAGAAACATAGAAACACAGAAACACAGAAACATAGAATCACAGAAACATAGAATCACAGAAACATAGAATCACAGAAACATAGAATCACAGAATCATAGAATTACAGAAACACAGAAACATAGAATCATAGAATCATAGAAACACAGAAACATAGAAGCATAGAAACATAGAATCACAGAAACATACAATCACAGAAGCATAGAAACACAGAATCATAGAATCACAGAAACATAGAATCACAGAAACATAGGATCACAGAAACATAGAAACACAGAAACATAGAATCACAGAAACATAGAATCACAGAAACATAGAAACATAGAACCATAGAAACACAGAAACATAGAAGCATAGAAACATGGAAGCATAGAAACATAGAAGCATAGAAACACAGAAACATAGAAGCATAGAAGCGTCATACTACGTAATAACCTAGTTTATTATGCTTAATTATGTTAATTATTATAATATATTTCGTGACGCGTAACATGGGCTGATAACCCCAATCTCAGTAAAATTGACGCATGCGCAGACGTTTTTCCGCGGTGTTGGTCTGAGCAGGGTCTGAGTTGTCCGCTCGAATTGTATCTCGATTGCAACGAAAAGTTATCTGCGTTTTTGTACGAAACACCATTGGGAAGTCCTGTATATGATGGCACCACAACAAGAAAAAAACTCAGAGGCTTCTGCTCATGAAAACGTAGAGGTTTCTGCTCCTAAAACGAGACAAGATCGCATGGCTCAACACAACGAAAAGTGCGAGCGCATAATTCATTATTTACGTTCTGGAAAACATCAAGATGGTTTGAGTAAAAACCAACAACGAGTTGTTCGTAGCCAAGCAAAAAACTATGTATTTGATGACACGAGTAAGTTAATCTACTATATATTAACATTTGTCATGTTTGTCATGCTATTGCTCAATGTCCTTGATGACTCAGTCGACTCGACTAGCACTGTCACTGACTAGCTGAGTAGCGAAGTTTTATTTGATATTTAATATGAAATAAAAACATTTATAAGAAATTTTGCCTATATCAAATTGAGATCTAAAAGACTACGTGTAAACATTGCATAGCCCTTGATAGCTTGTTTACCTACAGCATTGTTACATCGAAACTT
The DNA here is from genome assembly GCA_965263245.1 of Metamycoplasmataceae bacterium. Taxonomy (GTDB): domain Bacteria; phylum Bacillota_I; class Bacilli_A; order Mycoplasmatales; family Metamycoplasmataceae; genus DT-68. The sequence continues at coordinate 21,561 of CBDHHR010000369.1, forward strand.
CTGTGTTTGCAATGTAATTACTATAAACATAGACTTCATAAACTTGCTCTAGATCTAGTGCTATTAATAGTAATATACAGTATGCAGTTTAATTGGTTGGTCCTGCAGTATTGGTATTGACAAACAAGTAATTACTCCTAGCTGAAGATTTATACTATACTGGTGGGAAAGAGGCAGCTCGAAAGAAGGTTGTATTAAAAGTTGAAAAAATTTCAGAAATTTTACGTTTTCACCACAGTAATGCAATGGGAGGTCACAGTGGTGTAAATGCCACCTTGTTTAAAGTTTCCAGTCACTATCATTGGAATGGAATGAAAGAAGATATCCAGGAATATGTAAGTTTTAGATTACCAACAGTTGCCATTCAGTTACATAATTATTCAATCTACAGGGTAATTGCTAGATAGTAACTTCAAAAAAGGTTTTCACACAACACGCCTGGAACCAATTATTTACTTATAACAGATATCATTGCCTCGTCCTGTTAAAACTTTAAAATGCAGTAAAATTGTCAATTTTGGCATAAAAACACTTGAATTCAAAATTTTTCAAAACTAGCAAATCATTCTGACACAAGTAATTGGGTCATTTTAAAAAATACTATACCCTACCCATGTACAGGGAGGGGAGGGGGTGCATCTTAGGAATGTCTTAAACCTACATACATAGTACATACATAATTTGTATATCTCACACAGGCCCAACATTGCATAAACATGTACAAATGATTGAATGTGCAGAAAAATCATACTTAATTATGAATCACATCTTTCCATAATTTTATACATAACTGTCCACTATTAATTTGAAAACCAACACAGAATTTGCAAAGAAAAGTTTTTTTGTATTTATTTAAACCCTACATTTATATGGAGTGATCTGGCTTGTAAACCTGTCATTATTAGTAAGATTATTTTTCTCATATATACTTCTTGTTAACATGATATAAGTAAATGCTTTGTTCTTCTGTGTATAGATTTTGTCATGTCATCAGTGCCAAATCTATAGTAAAATTAAGACATGGGAAATGGGATAACTCAGACTGGGGAATATCGAGACTGGTCTCAGTGCTCCCCAGTCTGGGGTATCTCTTGTTATAATTTATTTTTGAAATGGGATTACTCAGGCTGGGGAATATCGAGACTGGTCTCAGTGTTTCCCAGTCTGGGGTATCTCTTGTTATAATTTATTTTTGAAATGGGATAACTCAGACTAGGGAGTATTTAGACTGGTCTGAATGCTCCCCAGTCTGGGGTATCTTGTTATAATTTATTTATGAAATGGGATAACTCAGACTAGGGAGTATTGAGACTGGTCTGAATGCTCTCTAGTCTGGGGTATCTCCTGTTATACTTTATTTTTGAAATGGGATAACTCAGACTGGGGAATATCGAGACTGGTCTCAGTGCTCCCCAGTCTGGGGTATCTCTTGTTATAATTTATTTTTGAAATGGGATTACTCAGACTGGGGAATATCGAGACTGGTCTCAGTGTTCCCCAGTCTGGGGTATCTCTTGTTATAATTTATTTTTGAAATGGGATAACTCAGACTGGGGAATATCGAGATTGGTCTCAATTCTCTCCAGTCTGGGGTATCTCCTGTTATACTTTATTTTTGAAATGAGATAACTCAGACTAGGGGGTATTGAGACTGGTCTGAATGCTTCCCAGTCTGGGGTATCTCCTGTTATACTTCATTTTTGAAATGGGTTAGCTCAGACTGGGGAATATTGAGACTGGTCTCAGTGCTCCCCAGTCTGGGGTATCTCCTGTCATAACTTATTTTTTTGAAAGGAGACATTGAGATAACTCAAACTGAGGAGCATTCAGACCAGTCTCAATGCTCCCCAATCTGAGTTCTCTCTTTTGAAAAATACACAAAAGTAATCATATTTATAAAACAATGATAGGGTATTTAATGACAGCCTTACCATATCTAGCAAAGTAACAGTGATATGCTTTCATGAGAAAATGTTTGAAGTCTTTTTTTGTAGATAGGAAAGACGCAAAGCAAATACAAGCACGCGAAAACCACGCGGATAACTCAGACTGGGGGAGCGTTGAGACCAGCTAGCTACGTGCTCAGCGGTCCGCTTTGTACGCGCATGCGCAGATCATCAAAGGGGATAACTCAGACTGGGGGAATGCTGAGACCGTGACACCGGGGAAGAGCGGCAATAAAAAATTGAAGTTCAGGGAGAAGTATAAGGGTACAAAGTTACCCAATGCATCTAATTTCATAGCTCGATCACAAATTTTAATGTTTCCTTCTTAACAAAGAAAACATATGCATTTTCATCAGAATGCAATGATTTGCGCTTAGCACAAAGTTTGGAATTCAACCAATCATTTATGAGTTTAAAATAGCTCAAAATTTCTTTGAAAGATGTCTTTCGAACGTTCATTTGTTCTGTTTCCGTATGCTGTATTTATCTCATCATGGACAATAATCCTACGCATAGAGACCTGTTTCAATTTGTATAAATATTGCGGCAATATTCAAATTTCAAACTTCTTAATTGGTTATAATCTAGCGCATGTTGTTATGATCTAGCGCATGTTATTATGATCTAGCGCATGGCGCCAATTTCTGGCCATGAGAGAAAAGAAATACTATTTAAAATATAAAATAATAATGTACCTTAATTTAACCAGACAGGATCCAATGTCACTCACAAAATTCAGGATAATTCTCTTCTGAAAATAGCCTTTGATTCGCAATAACTAATACCTTTCAAAACAAGCCAAGAAGCATCAAGAATGAGCCCCCAATTCCTTAATTAGGCAAATAGCGGGAGATCACTCGCTTTATTCATTTAAGCCAGTGTCTCGCAGGGCGCTTATATATAGGGCGGTGCGACGACTACGGGCGAGCTGATCGACGTGTGATGCGGGGGTTTGGTAACTAAAGTGTGTTTATTTGGTCAGCGGCGCCTTTCATTTAGTTAACATCACTTCGTTCCCGATGCAAGCGGGTCTTTTACGATTTTTATCACACATTTTTTAATCAAAATAAATTATTTCAAAAAGCTACTTCAGTATAAAACTTTTCGGTTAACATTGATCGCGAGTTGCTTGCGACAAAAACGCCATTAAAACGAATACATTTAAAAATCGGATTTAGCTCAATGTTCGATAACTTCGATCGAAAAAAACTTAGAAGAAACACGACAATTAATATTGCAAGGCAGATATTGGGCAAGAATCCATCTAAAAATGTCTTTTTCAAATGAATATCTCATGTCCTACATCTCTTCCATCATCCGAACAAAAAATAATGGTGGTGGTAGAATTTTAAGCCATAATGCGCCCGGGATATTTGTGAAAAACTACTTTTTTGATAAACCACTTTGTAGGATAAAACTGCCAATAAATGGCATCAATTTTTACTCAAGCTTCACGAAACGAAGGCCATATATTGCGAGAGTAACAGAAAAACGGGTAATCGTGCAAACTATTTATATTGTACATGTATTTCAAAATATTTTACGGATAAAAAAAGGGTCACATTTCAGCCATGAAATCTTCTGAGAATCCAAATCAATTTTTATGAATCTTTATACACCATTACACCAAATATTTCCACCAAGTTTCGTCGGCTTTTGAAGCAGCGCAGTGTATTTATTTCCCATTTTGTTTGCTCCGATAATTAGCCAAAATTGCCTCCATTACAATGTCTTGCCGATTTCGTGCCCGATAAATGCCACTTCTTTGTCTTCATGTGTATATAGATTAAAGAATCTAATAGAGCTTCATTCTAGAATAGTCTCAATAAAAAATTGAAAGATGTACTCCTTTTCGAAAGATATAAACTACCCACAAAACATTGAGGATCAGAGTTGCAGGTGCATGCTTCAAAATAATTTGAAAGTCACGCGCAATCTTCGCGAAAAATCCTCGTGGGCTACTTGACAGGGGGGGTGAATATTTTCACGAATACGTTGGTTTGTAACCACGGCAACCCAAGCAAATATTTCATATTTAGTAACGTATTTTCATGATTTATGATAAATGTAATAAATATTTGTGTATTTTTGCATTTTCTGGATTGTTTTAAGCGCTTGCTACAAGAAAATCCGACAGACTTATGCAATCTTTTCCCCATCTTCATTTTTGGGGCTATAGTGCAATGCAAATATGTTCGTTTTAGCTCTCAAACCTTAGTTTCTTTTCTCCGGTCT
>CBDHHR010000370.1:0-7751 GCA_965263245.1 Metamycoplasmataceae bacterium
TCTGGTACGGGTGTGTGTGTGTGTGTGTGTGTGTGTGTGTGTGTGTGTGTGTGTGTGTGTGTGTGTGTGTGTGTGTGTGTGTCTGTGTGTCTGTGTGTCTGTGTGTGTGTGTGTGTGTCTGTGTGTCTGGTGCGTGCGTGCGTGCGTGTCTGGTGCGCGCGCGCGCGCGCGCGCGCGCGCGCGCGCGCGCGCGCGCGCGTGTGTGTGTGTGTGTGTGTGTGTGTGTGTGTGTGTGTGTGTGTGTGTGTGTGTGTGTGTGTGTGTGTGTGTGTGTGTGTGTGTGTGTGTGTGTGTGTGTGTGTGCCTGTGTGTGTCTGTGTGTGTCTGTGTGTCTGTATGAGTGTGTATGGGCGGGCGGGCGGGCGGGAAGGGTGGAACGAACAAAAGCATGTACCCGTTGATCACAACACCGGTAACACAATGTAAACGCCAGGATCCCAAACACTTGCTGTCAAATGTCACGTGACCTGACCGACAGACGAGCTATCGTTGACACGGGTCTGCTGTGTGACACGACTGGCGCAGCATTGTCCCGGGACAGGTGATGTCAGACGTCTTCAAGGGCAGATCGACCGGGGCACCGAAGACTGGGGTCGTGAACGGAATACGCAATGTGACACTTTGATTTGTGGCACTGCTCAGCGACGCGTGACCGCCTCGGATCACGAGCTCCGTCGGCAGCTATTACCTTTGAATCCTTTTATCCCATGTCATCATGTGTCTCTGTGAGCAATCAGGACCGCCTATTTTGGCTGTGTCTCATTATGTGACTGTGTAAAAGACCTACTGGTTCCTTGATATCGCTTAATTGTTACAGGTGTTAGTTAATTAGTTCCTGGTTTCAGGTAATATGTTGCTGAACAATCGAAATTAACGATTGGCTGTATGCATAATCTGGTCAGTTGCTTTCATCAATGCATTTGTCTGGTCACGTGATTCAGCTGATTACTGGTGCATATCAACTGATTGGCTGTACACATACATGGGTCGGTTGCATGGGCCAATTGATTGGACACATGGATAAATTTATTGGTTACAAGCAGGCGTTTTATGTCTTCGTATTCCAAGCATTCAGTTCTGTGGCTAACCTGAGAGTCTGATTTGTAGCGCGCACATTGTGTGTAGGCGTGCGTACGTGTACGTGTGGGTGCTGCGAGCGTGTGTCTGTGCTCGTCTACGTTGGTGGGTGTCTTTGTAGATGCGTGGTGTGTGTGCAAGGGCATGAGTGACAGTTCGTGTCAACGGTTGTAATGTTCAATAAAACTTAAGTCTATATATTACAAAACACCCTTGTGTACAGTTATTGAGACCTCCAAGTCAGGTCCTTGCGTTATATTTGTCTGACCTAGTTACCGCAATGATGTGGTTTCATCGACAGGTGCCCCTTAGGCTTGCGCACGTGCGGGTAGACATTCGTGCCACCGCATTACGACAACTGATACGTTGTAACGAAAGGAAAACGTTTATGCTGGTGACTTTCTGAAACGGTGCCAATACACACGTTTGAATGACCGGCTGTACTACATATATATATATATATATATATATATATATATATATATATATATATATATATATATATATATATATATATATATATATATATATATATATATATATATATATGTATACATTGTTCCCTCTATTTGTTTTGTGGTGACGTAGATGGAATGTTTACAATTGGACTACGTGCATATGTGAGTGTTTATATATACATACATCCGTGCAATAATCAGCTGACAATGTATATTACTTGAATTGAGGAATACTATCAGTAGACGACAAGAATCACTCGAATTGTGCAGACAAAGAACACTTTACAATTTCCGGTTTTCCGGAAACATTGCATTGGCCGACTCATAAGTGAAACGGCTCGTACAGTTTGCCATTTGGAAAGTTGGTCGTCTACTCACTCACAGCAGGAAAGTCGTGTCTAATTTGTGTTACGTTAAATATGCACAAGCAAGTTTTGTAAGTTATCATTTATAGGATAGGTTAATTGCTATACGTATTAGTGAATTATTGGCTGTACTTGTGCGTTGGAAAACGGATTTATTGAAAGTCTAACTGATGGACGTGGTCTAACTCGCGTTGTGTAGACGTCATGGGGTGTTAACTCAACGTCGTTTTAGATCACAACACAAACTGGTACTTTACAATTGCGAACGTGAACGCTGTATTTAGGCTGCACGCTACAAGGAGATGTTCGTTTCACCCGCGGAAGCAGGCATTCCCATTAACGTCCTGTCTTACGAAAGGAATCAGAAATCGGACCCACAGTCTCAGTAATGTCACGGTCTGTTGATAACGATGCCATCGCGACCCGCTATTGTCAGGGTCCGGTGTAATGAATACCCCACGAGTGACTGACGCGACCAATGCTATAAATAGTTATCTAATGACGCCTGGTCTTTGTTGTTAAATGAGTAATGATCTGCATCGACACAGTATATATAGGGCCTACTGATGAATCCCCGGTTAACAAATAGACTTCGGATGAACAGCTGACGCAGCCATTACATCATAACAGCATAACACGTTATACATAGTGGTTATGGCATGCACGCACACGCACGCACGCACATACACACACACACAAACACACACACACACACACACACACACACACACACACACACACACACACACACACACACACACACACACACACACACACACACACACACACACACACACACACACACACACACACACACACACACACACAACGGAAGTCAGTGAGTTATCTAGTCCAACATACAGCTGTATTTGATCTACGTCATAATTTTTGATTGATTTCATTTTAGTTACAATAATTATTTGTTCTATTCTTTGTTTTAGAAACCGGCCACCATTGGTCCTACTCTGGCGATGGAAGTAAGTGTCAATATCTTTCTCGAACACTACGTAATCTCTCCGTTGCACTGCACCGGTATTTAACCCTGGTCGGGCAGTAAATAAAGTCTTACTGCATCAGCTAGTGGTAAACATTTATACAAGTTAAGGAATCCTTTGTCGAAGACGCGCTGTCTTCTTGTTGCTGTCGCTTTACTGTCAATTATTATGTCAATGAGGTAACACAGTTGAATAATTTTGCATGCAAACTATGGTCAATATTATTACGGTTATATTTAGAACATTGTAACATTTATTTATTTACCATCGAGTATTGTAATATATATATATATATATATATATATATATATATATATATATATATATATATATATATATATATATATATATATATATATATATATATATATATATATTCCATCCAAGTACTGTAAAGATGTAACATCTGTGTCAACCTACTTGAATTGAGTTGGCTTGTATGGATTTTCACAAACATGCACTGAATGTTAATTACAAACCCAACTGGGAGTAATTAGTCACACCGTTCTGGGTCAGCGTGACCGGTGTACCGGTCAACTTGACCTGTCTACCAGCGTCATTTGGTGCTTCCCGCCGATAACCCTTCCAAATCAAGTTGGGAGACGTAGGCCCCAGCGATACTGCCGGCTGTCATGTCGACTCAAGACGGACGTACATCTGCAGTCCCACTTTAATGTTTAGCCTGAACTTACAAGTTACTGGCCTTGGCATCAATGTTAGAGCACGGGTCAAGTGATTGCGAGAGAGAGGAGTATGTGTGTTGTGACGGAGCAAAGAGTCAAGAGTTTGTTGACTGGCCTCCGAATAGACACGTATTACGTACTCGATAGACATAAGGGAAGTAACTGGAGTAAGGTTGTTGATCTTGTGCCACGATGTAATTAAATTATGGTTTAGAGCATCGGCTTCTGTGTCCCTCCGTTTTGTAACGTTAAACATCGGCTCCTGTGTCACTCCGTCTTGTAACGTTAAACAGCGGCTCCTGTGTCACTCCGTCTTGTAACGTTAAACATCGGCTCCTGTGTCACTCCGTCTTGTAACGTTAAACATCGGCTCCTGTGTCACTCCGTCTTGTAACGTTAAACATCGGCTCCTGTGTCACTCCGTCTTGTAACGTTAAACATCGGCTCCTGTGTCACTCCGTCTTGTAACGTTAAACAGCGGCTCCTGTGTCACTCCGTCTTGTAACGTTAAACAGCGGCTCCTGTGTCACTCCGTCTTGTAACGTTAAACAGCGGCTCCTGTGTCACTCCGTCTTGTAACGTTAAACAGCGGCTCCTGTGTCACTTCGTCTTGTAACGTTAAACATTGGCTCCTGTGTCACTCCGTCTTGTAACGTTAAACATTGGCTCCTGTGTCACTCCGTCTTGTAACGTTAAACATTGGCTCCTGTGTCACTCCGTCTTGTAACGTTAAACATTGGCTCCTGTGTCACTCCGTCTTGTAACGTTAAACATTGGCTCCTGTGTCACTCCGTCTTGTAACGTTAAACATTGGCTCCTGTGTCACTCCGTCTTGTAACGTTAAACATTGGCTCCTGTGTCACTCCGTCTTGTAACGTTAAACATTGGCTCCTGTGTCACTCCGTCTTGTAACGTTAAACATTGGCTCCTGTGTCACTCCGTCTTGTAACGTTAAACATTGGCTCTTGTGTCACTCCGTCTTGTAACGTTAAACATTGGCTCCTGTGTCACTCCGTCTTGTAACGATAAACATTGGCTCCTGTGTCACTCCGGCTTGTAATGTTAAACATTGGCTCCTGTGTCACTCCGTCTTGCAACGTTAATCAGCGGCTCCTGTGTCACTCCGTCTTGTAACGTTAAACATTGGCTCCTGTGTCACTCCGTCTTGTAACGTTAATCAGCGGCTCCTGTGTCACTCCGTCTTGTAACGTTAAACATTGGCTCCTGTGTCACTCCGTCTTGCAACGTTAATCAGCGGCTCCTCTGTCACCACGTCTTGTAACGTTAAACATCGGTTCCTGTGTCACTCCGTCTTGTAACGTTAATCAGCGGCTCCTGTGTCACTCCGTCTTGTAACGTTAAACAGCGGCTCCGATGCCACTCGCAATAACCGCAATGGAGTTCCCTTTATCAACGTTATTATTACCGCGTATTTCATTGATCGTTGAGGATGAATGGACAATTTAAAACATGTAACTACTCACCGACAGGTCCGGCGCACTGGGCCAACATGGACGGGAATGCGGCTTGTGGCCTCAAGAAACAGTCTCCCATCGACATCGTCACAAAGGACGTGAAGTACAATGACCATCTGAAGGAATTCGTAATGTCCGGCTACGACGAAGTCCAAGGGACGCTGTTCTTGCATAACAACGGTCATTCAGGTAAGCCGACTCACAACAGGGAGTCTCAATCAATGGTTTTGTTTACTAAAATATTTGGATTGCTAACATGTTACAATTGCAATAGAATAGGATTCTGCGCTATATAAGAACTTTCGTTTACCTTTATCTTTACGTTGATTCAATTCGCTGAACAACTTACACAGTCACACGATTAAAATATTTGTTGTTTCATACAGTCATTAATTTCAAATGCGATACTGAAATTGGCTCAATATCAAAGGAACTGTGTATCTTATGCTACATGATATGTATGATGACCAATTTTAATATATCGTCCATCAGGATGAAGTCTAATTCAACACATTTATTTCATCTCTTCATCACCGCAGTAGGCCCCTATTCCGCACAGGACCCATTCGTTGTCACTGGGTTATCGTATCTTTGATAACTATCCCCGGTCATTATTGTCGCTGTTGCACATGTGCACGCAGGCAATGGGAAATGACGTGTGGTTGTTCTCTCAGTTCAAGTCGACACAAATGACGCTAACTGGACAGTGTCCGGCGGCAGCCTGGCTGATACGTACAAGCTGCTGCAGTTTCACTTCCACTGGGGCAAAGACAGCAAGACCGGGTCAGAGCACACGATGAACTCACAGCAGTATCCGCTAGAGGTCGGTACACACACACATACGCACACACACACACACACACACACACACACACACACACACACACACACACACACACACACACACACACACACACACACACACACACACACACACACACACACACACACACACACACACACACACACACACACACACACACACACACACACACACACACACACACACACACACACACACACACACACACACACACACACACACACACACACACACACACACACACACACACACACACTCACACTCACACACACACACACACACACACACACACACACACATCAGTCGTCATCTGGGTATTGTCGAGTACAATGCATTCACTAGGTGACGCGCCAGGTTCAGGCTTTTCATAAGTTACTCACCAGAGCGATTAATGCGCGCCGTAAAACAAGCCGAAAGTGCACACGTAATCCAGGCCTACTGATTGGCAATGTTCTGTGATCCAACAAATAATCGCAATTAACTAAAGGAATCAGTGTTAGTAAGAAATTATAGCCGAGTAGTAACAGCTAAATTTAGTACAAATACAAATGGATTTAGGCGTCTGCAGAAGTTATATTATTTCCACACAATATTATGACAGCTGAACTTTGCTCTATGGTTGTTCTGACAATATTACTACTACTACTACTACTACTACTACTACTACTACTACTACTACTACTACTACTACTACTACTACTACTACTACTACTACCACTACCACTACCACTACCACTACCACTACCACTACCACTACCACTACCACTACCACTCTACCACTCTACCACTCTACCACTCTACCACTCTACCACTCTACCACTCTACCACTCTACCACTCTACCACTCTACCACTCTACCACTCTACCACTACTGCTACCGCCGCCTCCATCAGAAACATGGTCATTATTACATGAGAACTCGTTGCTTTGTTTTTGCGCAGATGCACATGGTGCATATGTCAACCAAGTATGACGACATTCATGACGCTCTCACGGAAGACAAGAGTCTGACTGTCATCACGGTGATGTTCGAGGTAATTAAAGGGTTTCGATCCAAACGAACCATTGCTAATGTACTAACCAGGTAAAAAATAAAACAGGTTCTGTATATTGTGGTGTCAGTGAGACTGTATACATATTGTACACCTCCCACCATCGTCGTTTTGTATATCCGAGCTCCATCTCTACTTGTCGAAGACGATTCCTTTGTCCGCGTCCATGACTCTGAGCAATCAGAGAGCAGAGCGGTAGGCGAAACCAGGGTTTGAACGTAAGGCTGTCGAACTTGGGCAATTTCGTTCACCCTACGTTGCCTCTGCCATTCGGAAAAGACTATCCATTCAAAGTGGGGTCTGTGCTAACATCTTATCGCTCAAACTCCCACTGGCGTTAGTGTCCGAAATGGACCAAATTCTGATTCGTAGTAGAAGAATAGATGCCCAAGTTATGTGATATAACAGCGAGAAAAACTCGCGAATGAAAATCCGACATTAGCACCAGTACTCATGACGTCATCAACTGTCGTGTCACATCGGCGTTTGTGACAAACGATACTGTTTATTCCCTAAGCCACGGGTCAATGCATTGGGCTACATACCCATGGCTAATTGTCTACGCAAACCGTGGAAGTGAGCGGAGTCAAACTATAAAATATAGCAACTGACTTCACCAGTCGCTACAGTCCCTGCCGTGGGAACACCGGAAATACCCAACCCAGTTTGAAGATTGGTACACGACTGGAGGGAATCCCGATATATAACGATACTTACACTTCCTGTAACACGAGCATCGTGTGGCTGAGATCACTCAAAACCTGTCTCATATGACCGGAGGCCTAACACACTCTTCGAGGCAGATTTAATTGGCTGGAGTCAAA
>CBDHHR010000371.1:0-8509 GCA_965263245.1 Metamycoplasmataceae bacterium
GGATGATATATATATATATATATATATATATATATATATATATATATATATATATATATATATATATATATATATATATGTATATTTATATTCTTGTGATATGTGTGTGCATGAGTCTTAGCAGTTATCATGGTATGGTTTTGATATTCTTTGTCATCATAACGCTGTCAAATGACTGACTCACCCGTAGCAAAATGAGTCATTACAGCCGAACTTGACATCGTTATGGTGACAAAGAATATCATCGCTCTCAGGTCACCACTTTCAACTGAGTTGTCGCCTGCTAGGCTGACTGTCAGATTGTGAATAGTGTCATGTTGGCAAGTGGATTGTGCTACGAAACAAGTGCGCAATAAATCCAAACATTGACGAATAAAGGCAGCGGGCGCACAGGAAAAGGAGAATGAATCCCATGGTGCTCATGAACATATAATCAAGAAATGATTACATTTCATAGACTGCTGATACAATATTCGTTCAGTGTAACATATACTTAATTTGAAACAATTTGGACAATAAATACTATTAGCTGGGACCTGATCATATTTTGTTTTGGAGGAAAGTAAATGTGAAGGCGTTTATCGGTAATTGCCTAAATTCTAATTCCGTAGCTATGATGAATAATTAATCGTGTACTAAACATGTTTCAGATCAGGTGAGCAGAAACATCCTTTCTTATAGCATATGTTTGTCAGACCGTTACGTAGATAGTGATCGTTATTAGGTGTGAAACTATCGTATTTCGTTTTAAATTAGACGAGGCGATGTTCACCAGAGGAAGTCCACAAACCAATCCCACAAGTAATGAGTAATGTAATCACGTAGTGATTGTGTGTCATAGCATTCTGGCGAGGAACATTCATTCTCAGTAAAACACTTAATTGGACATCAGTGGGACAAAGACTGTTATAGATGATATTATGATGTTTTATGTTGGGGTTGAAATATGACAAAGCGGGTTCATTTCGAATGTCATGCCAATATATTGTCGTTATTTCCTTCTATGAGTGATCACTATACTTCCACACTTTAATGAAGGTATTCCAGGCGGAATTGAGGACGTAATCCCAATAATTTATTTTGGCATATTCTAATTAACACAGACTACAGTTATTGATTTCAATCACCGAACTATAATTCCCGCTTGTTTGTGAAATCCCCCGCGACCAGCGCTGCTATTGATGGAGTATATAACGAGGGGTCGGATATTTGTACAACATATTATCATCGATTTGAGTAGGTGTGTTTTGTCAACTGGTATTAATTACTGTTATTGACGTGTCTACACTCGGCCACGACAGACGTTCTGTGAGAGGCGAGAGACGATGTCGCCAATGCTTCGGAAACCGGATTTGATTCCACGTCTGCTTCGCACATTACTTGTGGTGGGGCTATGTTGTATTTCAAGACAGGACTCCGGTAAGACAATTTGATTATGGATATTTCATAAGTTATGTCGTAGCATAAAATGGCAATAACTACACTAGAACTGTAACAGAAACTCCAATTACACACCGGAAATAATATCGGAGTTAAACGTTTAAATGTAAACATGAATGTTGAAAATGTCATTGAAGAAATGTGCATTATGTTTTTACAATTTCTTTCTGTACATAGGAGAAGCATCGATTATACTATCTTTAAATCACGCCTGCTAAAACGAGTTATTCCGTTTGGTGTTATAAAACAATCGTCTAAAATATATTCAGTTCTAAGCAAATTAGTGTACCGGTACTTTAACATAGAGGTTAAAGGCATCATTCTGGTTATGAATTATAAATATCACGTACACTATTGTGATACAAAATGTGACCGATTGTTACAGGAAAACAAATTGCATGTTTTATATTATGAATATAATCGAAATAAGACAAGTTAATCACTTAAATTAATCATTCACAGCAACATTTATTCATTTGTGGATAATCAAAATATTGTAAGGAAGAGGAGCTTTTGAATAAATGGTTTAACATTCTGGAAATTGATCACACAGCGCATATATGATAGATCGGGAGCCAATTCTCGAAAGGAGCCAGAAAGTAAGTTTCGTTCAACACCATCTAAACAATTTGTTTGGCCTCATATGCTGCAGGATGGATGGTTCTTGCAGTTCTAGCACTGACGTGCCATTGAATTGTGATCAGATGAAATGACCATTCAGTTTCTTACGGCGATTAAGACAGAGTGGAATTAATTACTTGTCGAAATATGTGCTACATGTGAAAACATGTGATCTTAAATGTATCGGTGGTGCATATAGCCCTACGTTAAGACATATACCAAATGCCATCACTTTATTTCCATGTAGATATTTTATTTCAGCTCCCGCCCTCTTATTTCAAACAACTTGATTGTTCACTGTGTTGAACGAAACGAAGTTGTCTATAGTGTACCTGGTCTGATAATATGTTATTGAACTGTCGCTCACACAGTATCAACCCCGTCATCCGAGACCGATGATTGGTCAGTCACACAATACGGAACTTATGATGTGACCACCGATCTACCGCCACCAGCAGCAACCCAAGGTAACCCTTCACCACTGTGGACAATGATTGTCGAAAGAAATGCAACAACAACAAATTCCGAACAAAGTCGCCAAATCCTAGCAATGTTGGTGGCGTGTGTGGTACCGAAAACATATGTAGCTTAAACATTACCAATCTCTGTTTAATGTTGTACCTGGTTCTCCAAGACTTGAACTGAAGAAATATGGAATCCGATGACCAATTGACGGTTAATGTTAATGAATAGTTACAGGAAAAACACCCAGTTAAGCTGATACAGGTAAAGATCACATTAAATGTGTACATTAAAAGGCACAGTATTTATCAGTTGACAACGTATCCTTATTGGACAAGCTATGATCTACAATGTATCGGTGGACGTCCTACCCTGTGTGTATCAGTCGAAACATGAAATGTCCTCACTTTGTTTGCAGATCACATTCAGTTTCACCAACAACATGACTTATTCACTGTTTTGAACAAAGTGAAGTTGCACATAATATAGACGATATAGATTATAAATATTGCGCGGTGAAGTGACTAGACAGTGTTCACACATCGACTTGCAACTTAACCAATTAACACTCAAGTCGGGCATTGACGGTCACCCCGAATCTCCTCAGGTCGGCCATAGCCGGCCAGCGATTACAGCACAGCGTTTGAATTCGGTTTACATGGATACATCTAGTGATTAAGAGATTCAATAAATGCGACACCTATCTAGACATATAACATGAAATTGTGGCTATTTTGGATACTTCCGTTGTCAAAAATATTTACCGCGTTTTCGAATATTTAACAGCAAATTTATTTGTGGACATTTAAAAATGACCTCCAGCTAGGAGGTTAGCCACGTATACAGCTAAATTGTGTAACATATTATAACAAGTTATATACCAGTGTGTAGACAATTTAATGTTCTTTTAAATAAACCCAACTTGGAGCAGTAAAAAGCCATGCATACAAACGTTACACCGCAACAAATATTTATTTTATAAAATGTTTCAAAAAGTCTTATTGTCAATCAAGAAATGGTCCATATATTTTAAAGTTACAACAACAGTTTTGACACCACTGTGGAGGTACTTTTATTATCTATGACATGCATACAACATGCAATTGCGAGAATTGAAGAATAAAGCTGCCAGAGCAAAGACAATGGCGCAAGCAATATTTCTAAACATCAATTTCAAATATTTGAGGAGGCACAGGCTTCACGTTAAAATCGGCTAAGTGCTAAAGGGTTAACTATGTTTTGGTACTTAAAATCATTTGTAAGGTGCGATGCATGAAAGTCTAGTGGTATGTGTGTCCATCATTTGTTGCCAAATGCAGCTGTAACGCCAAGTGCCAAATGTGGAATTAAAGTAAACATTGTTACTGTCCTCAATGATGTTACATCGATGGCAGTAATAATATATCACTTGGTAAATTGCTTTTTTTTTTTTATAAATCGACCTATACTTATATATGTACCTATATATATATATATGTATATATATATATATATGTACCTATATATATATATATATATATATATATATATATATATATATATATATATATATATATATATATATATATATATATATATGTATACGTATATGGGTATGATATGTGGGTGCGGGTGCGGGTGCGGGTGCGGGTGCGGGTGCGGGTGCGGGTGCGGGTGCGGGTGCGGGTGCGGGTGCGGGTGCGGGTGCGGGTGCGGGTGCGGGTGCGGGTGCGGGTGCGGGTGCGGGTGCGGGTGCGGGTGCGGGTGCGGGTGCGGGTGCGGGTGCGGGTGCGGGTGCGGGTGCGGGTGCGGGTGCGGGTGCGGGTGCGGGTGCGGGTGCGGGTGCGGGTGCGGGTGCGGGTGCGGGTGCGGGTGCGGGTGCGGGTGCGGGTGCGGGTGCGGGTGCGGGTGTGGGGTGTGGGGTGTGGGGTGTGGGGTGTGGGGTGTGGGGTGTGGGGTGTGGGGTGTGGGGTGTGGGGTGTGGGGTGTGGGGTGTGGGGTGTGGGGTGTGGGGTGTGGGGTGTGGGGTGTGGGGTGTGGGGTGTGGGGTGTGGGGTGTGGGGTGTGGGGTGTGGGGTGTGGGGTGTGGGGTGTGGGGTGTGGGGTGTGGGGTGTGGGGTGTGGGGTGTGGGGTGTGGGGTGTGGGGTGTGGGGTGTGGGTGTGGGGTGGGGTGTGGGGTGTGGGGTGTGGGGTGTGGGGTGTGGGGTGTGGGGTGTGGGGTGTGGGGTGTGGGGTGTGGGGTGTGGGGTGTGGGGTGTGGGGTGTGGGGTGTGGGGTGTGGGGTGTGGGGTGTGGGGTGTGGGGTGTGGGGTGTGGGGTGTGGGGTGTGGGGTGTGGGGTGTGGGGTGTGGGGTGTGGGGTGTGGGGTGTGGGGTGTGGGGTGGGGTGTGGGGTGTGGGGTGTGGGGTGTGGGGTGTGGGGTGTGGGGTGTGGGGTGTGGGGTGTGGGGTGTGGGGTGTGGGGTGTGGGGTGTGGGGTGTGGGGTGTGGGGTGTGGGGTGTGGGGTGTGGGGTGTGGGGTGTGGGGTGTGGGGTGTGGGGTGTGGGGTGTGGGGTGTGGGGTGTGGGGTGTGGGGTGGGGTGTGGGGTGTGGGGTGTGGGGTGTGGGGTGTGGGGTGTGGGGTGTGGGGTGTGGGGTGTGGGGTGTGGGGTGTGGGGTGTGGGGTGTGGGGTGTGGGGTGTGGGGTGTGGGGTGTGGGGTGTGGGGTGTGGGGTGTGGGGTGTGGGGTGTGGGGTGTGGGGTGTGGGGTGTGGGGTGTGGGGTGTGGGGTGTGGGGTGTGGGGTGTGGGGTGTGGGGTGTGGGGTGTGGGGTGTGGGGTGTGGGGTGTGGGGTGTGGGGTGTGGGGTGTGGGGTGTGGGGTGTGGGGTGTGGGGTGTGTGGGTGTGGGTGTGGGTGTGGGTGTGGGTGTGGGTGTGGGGTGTGTGGGTGTGGGTGTGGGTGTGGGTGTGGGTGTGGGGTGTGGGTGTGGGGTGTGGGGGTGTGGGTGTGGGTGTGGGTGTGGGTGTGGGGTGGGTGTGGGTGTGGGTGTGGGTGTGGGTGTGGGTGTGGGTGTGGGTGTGGGTGTGGGTGTGGGTGTGGGTGTGGGTGTGGGTGTGGGTGTGGGTGTGGGTGTGGGTGTGGGTGTGGGTGTGGGTGTGGGTGTGGGTGTGGGTGTGGGTGTGGGTGTGGGTGTGGGTGTGGGTGTGTGGGTGTGGTGTGTGGGTGTGGTGTGTGTGGGTGTGGGTGTGGGTGTGGGTGTGCGTGTGCGTGTGCGTGTGTGCGTGTGTGCGTGTGTGCGTGTGTGCGTGTGTGCGTGTGTGCGTGTGTGCGTGTGTGCGTGTGTGCGTGTGTGCGTGCGTGCGTTCGTGCGTGCGTGCGTTCGTGCATGCGTGCGTGCGTGCGTGCGTGCGTGCGCGCATATGCTTTTGTATTCAAGTACATGTTGATGGCGTATTGACGCCTTCTACATTTGCATATCAAACAATTCTTAACCATTCGTATTAACGGTCATCTTTGTTATTTCAAATTCAGAGAAGGTGCCACTTTAGTACGACGCAGTTTCTGAATCTCATATATGTCTACTTCTAAACTCACATCAAATGCTATCATTTTGTTTGCAAATTGATATGTTATATCAGCTCCCGCCCTGTTATGTCAAACAACTTGATTGTTCACTGTGTTGAACGAAACGAAGTTGTCTATAGTGTACCTGGTCTGATAATATGTTATTGAACTGTCGCTCACACAGTATCAACCCCGTCATCCGAGACTGATGATTGGCCAGTCACACAATACGGAACTTATGATGTGACGACCGATCTACCGCAACCAGGAGCAACCCAAGGTAAGCCTTCACCACTGTGGACAATGATTGTCGAAAGAAATGCAACAACAACAAATTCCGAACAAAGTTGCCAAATACTAGCAATGTTGGTGGCGTGTGGGGTACCGAAAACATATGTAGCTTAAACATTACCAATCTCTGTTTAATGTTGTACCTGGTTCTGCAAGACTTGAACTGAAGAAATGTGGAATCCGATGACCAATAGTTAATGTTAAAGAATGGTTACAGGAAAAACACCCGATTAAACTGATATAGGTAACGATCACACTAAATGTGTACAATAAAATGTACAGTATTTATCAGTTGACAACGTAGCCTTATTGGACAAGCTATGATATACAGTGTCTCGATAGACGTCCTATCCTGTGTGTATCAGTCGAAACATGAAATGTCCTCACTTTGTTTGCAGATCACATTCCGTTTCACCAACAACATGACTTATTCACTGTTTTGAACAAAGCGAAGTTGCACATAGTGTAGATGATATAGATTATAAATATTGCGTGGTGAAGTGACTAGACAGTGTTCACACATCGACTTGCAACTTAACCAATTAACACTCAAGTCGGGCATTGACGGTCACCCCGAATCTCCCCAGGTCGGCCATAGCCGGCCAGCGAATACAGCACAGCGTTTGAATTCGGTTTACATGGATGCACCTAGTGATTAAGAGATTCAATAAATGCGACAGCTATCTAGACATATAACATGAAATTGTGGCTATTTTGGATACTTCCGTTGTCAAAAATATTTACCGCGTTTTCGAATATTTAACAGCAAATTTATTTGTGGACATTTAAAAATGACCTCCAGCTAGGAGGTTAGCCACGTATACAGCTAAATTGTGTAACATATTATAACAAGTTATATAGCAGTGTGTAGACAATGTAATGTTCTTTTAAATAAACCCAACTTGTAGCAGTAAAAAGCCATGCATAAAAAGTTACACCGCAACAAATATTTATTTTATAAAATGTTTCAAAATGTCTTATTGTCAATCAAGGAATGGTCCATATATTTTAAAGTTACAACAACAGTTTTGACACCACTGTGGAGGTACTTTTATTATCTATGACATGCATACAACATGCAATTGCGAGAATTGAAGAATAAAGCTGCCAGAGCAAAGACAATGGCGCAAGCAATATTTCTAAACATCAATTTCAAATATTTGAGGAGGCACAGGCTTCACGTTAAAATCGGCTGAGTGCTAAAGGGTTAACTATGTTTTGGTACTTAAAATCGTTTGACAGGTGCGATTCATGAAAGTCTAGTGGTATGTGTGTCCATCATTTGTTGCCAAATGCAGCTCTAACGCCAAGTGCCAAATGTGGAATTAAAGTAACAAAGATTGTTACTGTCCTCAATGATGTTATATCGATGGCAGTAATAATATATCACTTGGTTAATTGCTTGTTTTTTTAAATAAATCGACCCATACGTATACGTATATGTTGCTGCGCATTGACGCCTTCTACATTTGCATATCAAAGAATTCTTAACCATTCGTATTGACGGCCATCTTTGTTATTTCAAATTCAGAAAGGGTGCCACTTTGGTACTACGCAGTTTCTGAATCTCATGTATGTCTACTTCTAAACTCACTCGTTGTTACATCAAAACAACAATGGTCGTGCAGTTGCTTTTTATGTCATTAATAGCTGTGGTAGAGATAGCTAATTATATAGATGGTCGGTCACATTTATAATGTTTCCTCTGCAGGATTTGATGCATGCGCTAGCAACCCGTGCCAAAACAGCTATTCGTGCGTCACGTCACCCAACAAGTACCGTTGTCTGTGTACGACTGGATACACCGGCACCAACTGCGATAGAGGCACATGTCTTACATAGCTGCTCAATAGTTGTGTACAGTTCATTCTGAGTAGTGCCGTTATCTAGTATCACATTCGTTTGCCTTTTAACTTTCGAAATTATTCATTTGCCGAAATCTTAGCTACATGGTAAAACATGTTACCTTAAATGTACCGGTGGTGCATTATATATCCGTACGTTAAGATATATATAAAGTTCTATCATTTTGTTTGCAAATTGATATTTTATTTCAGCTCCCGCCCTGTTATGTCAAACAACTTGAGTTTTCACTGTGTTGAACGAAACGAAGTTGTCTCTAGTGTGCCGATCTGATAATATGTTATTGAATTGTCGCTCACACAGTATCA
>CBDHHR010000372.1:0-5000 GCA_965263245.1 Metamycoplasmataceae bacterium
GTGTAACATCTTCAGTCAAGGTTAGCGAAACACTTAAAACGCAAAATAACATCGTCAACGGTCAACGAAACACAACATCCGCCAGATCTACATCAAACGGAGTGAAACGAGTATTTATTGGTTATGCCAAGGTAGTCGAATGCTCATTTTAAATATAACATATAACAAATTGCAGAACTAAATGCTGAGAGTTGTCTGCCTGTAACATTACGTTGGACATTTTTAAATGTCCAAAACAGTGTTCTCGTGTTAAATGTTACGCAAAACAAATATCCAAACTGTACTTAATACATTCATATGTAGTATTCCGGAAGCAGGCCGGGCTAACAGCAATTGCCATTTGATGAGTTTCTTTAAAAGCAAAGATGGCGACCAATGGCGGTCACTTAATAATTATCAGGCAACCGTTTTGCGGTATTTATCAGAACTGTGCCACCGTTCTCTTTTTTCTACCGTCTTAAACTATGTCTTTAAATATTTTACTTCCTGATTTAAGCGTCAGTATTGCATTTACATTCCCTTAATTTGAATGAAAGATCCCATTTTTAAGATCACTGACGAAATTGTCTAGATTGACTTGTAAATATTGTTCACCTCCGTCATGTCTAACCTTTTTAACCTCTGATGACATATTTTACTCAAAGTTCAATACATTGCATAAACATTTTTAAAGTTCTGATAATGTGAATGAGTCTGACACACATGAAGTGATGACAACATTGTTCAACACCACTCAAGACACCACGAAGATACACGATTCGTTCAAATATAACTGTCCTGTCTAACCGACAGAAACATGGCAAGATATCGGGAAAACTGGCACTAATGAGTTAAATGGAAGCTAACTAGCACATTAACAACATCAGTACACATACACAAACTACACCAGGCGAACATTATAGTGAAACTATATCACTGCCACAGACCTTAATGGGGTATAAATAGTTGACCCCTTTATTCGAGTCGACGTGAAAGACAATGAATAGAATAAACAAGTGTTTTTCCGAGGAAACGGACAATTATTTTATGTTCATTAGTTTACCACGCGGTAAATTAAAGTACCCGCATAGTCCAAATCAGTCGTATTGTTATTGCGCGAGTAAATACCGCAGCGACTCGGCCAAATGACAGTGTGAAAACAAGATAGGTTACTGATTGCGTCACACTACTAATGTGCATTAATTTACTTAGATGGTTTATTTAGTAGCGGCGATGAGCAAGTCAGGCCCCGGTGTGCCACCCGTAATGGATCACTGAGGTTATCCGTAAGCGCGCAGTTGTACCTGTCAATGGTACAGGTTATAACGGCAAAACCTGCAACGGTCAAATGTTCAACTGTAACATTTGCAGTGATACAACTTACAACGGTACAACTTATAACGGTACAACTTACAACGGTACAACTTACAACGGAATAACTTACAACGGTACAACTTACAACGGTACAACTTACAACGGTACAACTTACAACGGTACAACTTACAACGGTACAACTTACAACGGTACAACTTACAACGGAATAACTTACAACGGTACAACTTACAACGGTACAACTTACAACGGTACAACTTACAACGGTACAACTTACAACGGTACAACTTACAACGGTACAACTTACAACGGTACAACTTACAACGGAATAACTTACAACGGTACAACTTACAACGGAATAACTTACAACGGTACAACTTATAACGGTACAACTTACAACGGTACAACTTATAACGGTACAACTTACAACGGAATAACTTACAACGGTACAACTTATAACGGTACAACTTACAACGGTACAACTTATAACGGTACAACTTACAACGGAATAACTTACAACGGTACAACTTATAACGGTACAACTTACAACGGTACAACTTATAACGGTACAACTTACAACGGAATAACTTACAACGGTACAACTTATAACGGTACAACTTACAACGGTACAACTTACAACGGTACAACTTACAACGGTACAACTTACAACGGAATAACTTACAACGGTACAACTTACAACGGAATAACTTACAACGGTACAACTTATAACGGTACAACTTACAACGGTACAACTTATAACGGTACAACTTACAACGGAATAACTTACAACGGTACAACTTATAACGGTACAACTTACAACGGTACAACTTATAACGGTACAACTTACAACGGAATAACTTACAACGGTACAACTTATAACGGTACAACTTACAACGGTACAACTTATAACGGTATAACTTACAACGGTACAACTTATAACGGTATAACTTATAACGGAATAACTTATAACGGTACAACTTACAACGGTACAACTTACAACGGTACAACTTACAACGGTACAACTTACAACGGTACAACTTATAACGGTACAACTTACAACGGTACAACTTATAACGGTATAACTTACAACGGTACAACTTATAACGGTATAACTTATAACGGAATAACTTACAACGGTACAACTTACAACGGTACAACTTACAACGGTACAACTTACAACGGTACAACTTACAACGGTACAACTTATAACGGTACAACTTATAACGGTACAACTTACAACGGTACAACTTACAACGGTACAACTTACAACGGTACAACTTACAACGGAATAACTTACAACGGTACAACTTATAACGGTATAACTTATAACGGAATAACTTATAACGGTACAACTTACAACGGAATAACTTACAACGGTACAACTTATAACGGTATAACTTATAACGGAATAACTTACAACGGAATAACTTACAACGGTACAACTTATAACGGTATAACTTATAACGGAATAACTTACAACGGAATAACTTACAACGGTACAACTTATAACGGTATAACTTATAACGGAATAACTTATAACGGTACAACTTACAACGGAATAACTTACAACGGTACAACTTATAACGGTATAACTTATAACGGAATAACTTACAACGGAATAACTTACAACGGTACAACTTATAACGGTATAACTTATAACGGAATAATTTACAACGGTACAACTTATAACGGTATAACTTATAACGGAATAACTTACAACGGTACAACTTACAACGGTACAACTTACAACGGTACAACTTACAACGGTACAACTTACAACGGTATAACTTATAACGGAATAACTTACAACGGAATAACTTACAACGGTACAACTTATAACGGTATAACTTATAACGGAATAACTTACAACGGAATAACTTACAACGGTACAACTTACAACGGTACAACTTACAACGGAATAACTTACAACGGTACAACTTATAACGGTATAACTTATAACGGAATAATTTACAACGGAATAACTTACAACGGTACAATTTACAACGGTACAACTTACAACGGTACAACTTACAACGGTACAACTTACAACGGAATAACTTACAACGGTACAACTTACAACGGTACAACTTATAACGGAATAACTTATAACGGTACAATTTACAACGGTACAACTTACAACGGTACAACTTACAACGGTACAACTTACAACGGTACAACTTACAACGGAATAACTTACAACGGTACAATTTACAACGGAATAACTTATAACGGAATAACTTACAACGGTACAACTTACAACGGAATAACTTACAACGGTACAACTTACAACGGTACAACTTATAACGGTATAACTTATAACGGAATAACTTACAACGGTACAATTTACAACGGTACAACTTATAACGGTATAACTTATAACGGAATAACTTACAACGGTACAATTTACAACGGAATAACTTATAACGGAATAACTTACAACGGAATAACTTACAACGGTACAACTTACAACGGTACAACTTACAACGGAATAACTTACAACGGTACAACTTATAACGGTATAACTTATAACGGAATAATTTACAACGGAATAACTTACAACGGTACAATTTACAACGGTACAACTTACAACGGTACAACTTACAACGGTACAACTTACAACGGAATAACTTACAACGGTACAACTTACAACGGTACAACTTATAACGGAATAACTTATAACGGTACAATTTACAACGGTACAACTTACAACGGTACAACTTACAACGGTACAACTTACAACGGTACAACTTACAACGGAATAACTTACAACGGTACAATTTACAACGGAATAACTTATAACGGAATAACTTACAACGGTACAACTTACAACGGAATAACTTACAACGGTACAACTTACAACGGTACAACTTATAACGGTATAACTTATAACGGAATAACTTACAACGGTACAATTTACAACGGTACAACTTATAACGGTATAACTTATAACGGAATAACTTACAACGGTACAATTTACAACGGAATAACTTATAACGGAATAACTTACAACGGTACAACTTACAACGGAATAACTTACAACGGTACAACTTACAACGGTACAACTTACAACGGAATAACTTACAACGGTACAACTTACAACGGTACAACTTATAACGGTATAACTTACAACGGAATAACTTACAACGGTACAATTTACAACGGAATAACTTATAACGGAATAACTTACAACGGTACAACTTACAACGGTACAACTTACAACGGAATAACTTACAACGGTACAACTTACAACGGTACAACTTATAACGGTATAACTTATAACGGAATAACTTACAACGGAATAACTTACAACGGAATAACTTACAACGGAATAACTTACAACGGAATAACTTACAACGGAATAACTTACAACGGAATAACTTACAACGGAATAACTTACAACGGAATAACTTACAACGGAATAACTTACAACGGAATAACTTACAACGGAATAACTTACAACGGAATAACTTACAACGGAATAACTTACAACGGAATAACTTACAACGGAATAACTTACAACGGAATAACTTACAACGGAATAACTTACAACGGAATAACTTACAACGGAATAACTTACAACGGAATAACTTACAACGGAATAACTTACAACGGAATAACTTACAACGGTACAATTTACAACGGAATAACTTACAACGGAATAACTTACAACGGAATAACTTACAACGGAA
>CBDHHR010000373.1:5000-10000 GCA_965263245.1 Metamycoplasmataceae bacterium
ATCTATCATGTTAGTAACACGTACACCGCGAAAATATAAGTGTGTGCATGAATTATGTATATAATTGTGTAGTTTAGTTAGAGCCATGTCACAAAACACCAGCTGCACACGCACGCGGCATTCGTACACTTGTATAATGATAGGAAGACGTCAATGGCTCGAGGCGATGTTAAAGATTAATATCCTTGACGGACAAACTACATTAAAGTCAATGTACCCATAATTCTACACCAACGGAAACAACTAAACATGGTAACGCGTCTAAAAACAACCTGTTTATTTACTTTATTATGCACCGAACTATTTTCGCAATTTGAGAAGAATCCGCCTGCTTCACGTTCAAATGGCAACAAACACCGAGCTTCGAAACAAAATTGGTTGGCAACAATGTTGAGGCGAGCAGAATTAACCTAGACAGCATACTTCACACTACAACATACTGTTCGCCTTATTCTGAACAGCCGAGCTGGCACACTCTGTGTATAACGGCGGCATAAAGAGCGGCAACACTCGTGAATGATGAGTGCCGTCCGACAAATTATCTGGTTCTGCCCCAGCCCCCAGAGAAGTGCCTATGCTCAGTTTAACACTATAACAGAAAGATACAGGAAACCTTTCCTATGCCATGCCATGCCATTTCCCAAAACAACGGTCAATGAGCCTATCACCTTGCCCAATTGTGCATCGCCAACATAATTTATAAAATGCCTATTATTATACGTACATATCGTTATTTGTGAATCATCGATGATAACATTTTACAATAGGAATTATCCGTAAGAAGAAATATCGATTTTGCCGTGTTATTTTTACGTTAGATAATATCAAAATGGTGACTACATATCGATATTTTCTTTTCCACAATTCTGCTCTTGTAAAACGCTTCCTACCTTTGCCCGAAAGTGTCCGTCCTCTGTTGACGCAAGTTCCGCCACACTATCGGGAAGTGTCGATGTTCTGGTCCACACGGAACCCGACGCGTAACGCTGCCTAGCCACAAAGACGCCTTTATGTCGAACTGGGGACACGCGGTTAAGTTGCCCAAACATTGACAATAGTGGGTGGACCTGTTTCGTTCCGGCCACTGCACAATGTTTCAACTCCACTGGCGGGGGTCAGCGATGACGGCCAGTCCTTGCGACTCACCGCATATCAACCAATCCTCAATAGGACCACACCGGTAGTATCGGTACATCGCTTTGGTGAACGTCGTTTTCATAATGCACTAGTACAGTTGAATTCACAAAACGTCTTATCACCAAGTCGACCATCAAGGACGGGGTGCCAACGACTATCAAGACGACTATATTATCCCTCAATCCAGATGTAACTACCACATGTATTCGTTTCTCAAAAGTACCATTCGTCTTAGGAACTCCATGCCTAAACACCTTGTACAGTAAAACAGCCTGGATGCATTTAAGAACAATATCCATACTCCATTATTCCACTGTTTAGACATAACTAGTTATTTTGCACGCATTACTGTTTACATGCAAAAATTACTGTTCTGACATATTGCAACCCCAAAATATCAAAACTATGTCTAACTTTTTCTGTTCGCCCGCCTGTATCCTGCATCCTTGTTTAATCACATCAGGCGCGATCGCCACTTCAATAATTGGAAACCTTCAGCAAAGTTGCTACTATGTTGAGAACAAAATTCCTACACAAATATCCAACACAGCACTGTACGGTAGTCTCTGGAACAGAGTAGAGAACAGGAGACTGTTGACTTTGTTGACGTCATTGGTTTAGTTTATGCGTTGTCTCTCTACTCGGCATTGGAAGATGTGTGAGCTGCTAAAAATGTTCCGGGTCACAACTAATGGACAAAAATAATAATATGTCCACCACCTAGCGAAATGCCAGTCTGCTGCCCCTTGCCCGCAGCGTGCGAAACAGCAACATTGTATTAAAATTTGCACCAACCCTCTCAACATTGTCAGTACTGATAGAGACTAAACATGTCGGATTAACGGTTCTACCTACTGGCTCTACGTCCAATCGAGTCGAATGAACCACTATGCAGCGTCCGGCTGGTTTTACACAATGAAGTTTCACAAAATAGTGTACTCTGTGCCAGACATTGTGTTGTAACTGCAGGTTACGGATCGTGAAGCAAAACAACAGAAGTTAGTTTACCAACAAAGTTAAAGTAATTGAAAGCAATTTAAGGATTACCGTCCGCTCGCCGACTATACTTATGCCGCAATAACGGCTTGGTATAAACATGTCCAACTTTTTCACCGTGACTCCGTGTCACGAACTAGGTTAACACGATTCGACACACAAATAAAACCAGGAGGCAACTCTCCAAAAGAGCCGTTAGCTAATTGTTCTGTAAGCTGTTTTGCCCGTAGTTCTTTCTAGCTATCATAGTAAAAAATTCCAGGCCTGGTATAATTGCATATACAAACGGTTCATGTCGTCTATAATCGTAAACATAATATATGCCTCTTATCTCTGTCTCTGTCTGTCTGTCGGTATGTCTGTGCGTCTGTGCGTCTGTGCGTCTGTGCGTCTGTGCGTCTGTGTGTCTGTGTGTATGTGTGTCTGTGTGTCTGTGTGTATGTGTGTGTGTGTCTGTGTTTCTGTGTTTCTGTGTTTCTGTGTTTCTGTGTTTCTGTGTTTCTGTGTTTCTGTGTGTCTGTGTGTATGTGTATCTGTGTGTCTGTGTGTCTGTGTATATGTGTGTCTGTGTGTCTGTGTGTCTGTGTGTCTGGGTGTCTGGGTGTATGTCTACCTGTCTGTCTGTCTGTCTGTCAGTCTGTCAGTCTGTCAGTCTGTCTTTCTGTCTGTCTGTCTGTCTGTCTGTCTGTCTGTCTGTCTGTCTGTCTGTCTGTCTGTCTGTCTGTCTGTCTGTCTGTCTGTCTGTCTGTCTGTCTGTCTGTCTGTCTGTCTGGTTGTCTGTCTGGTTGTCTGGTTGTCTGTGTCTGTGTCTGTGTCTGTGTCTGTGTCTGTGTCTGTGTCTGTGTCTGTGTCTGTGTCTGTGTCTGTGTCTGTGTCTGTGTCTGTGTCTGTGTCTGTGTCTGTGTCTGTGTCTGTGTCTGTGTCTGTGTCTGTGTCTGTGTCTGTGTCTGTGTCTGTGTCTGTGTATGTGTCTGTGTCTGTGTCTGTGTCTGTGTCTGTGTCTGTGTCTGTGTCTGTGTGTTTGTGTTTGTGTTTGTGTCTGTGTCTGTGTCTGTGTCTGTGTCTGTGTCTGTGCTGTGTCTGTGTCTGTGTCTGTGTATGTGTATGTGTATGTGTATGTGTATGTGTATGTGTATGTGTATGTGTATGTGTATGTGTATGTGCATGTGCATGTGCATGTGCATGTGCATGTGCATGTGCATGTGCATGTGCATGTGTCTGTGCATGTGTCTGTGTCTGTGCATGTGCCTGTGCCTGTGCCTGTGCCTGTGCCTGTGCCTGTGCCTGTGCCTGTGCCTGTGCCTGTGCCTGTGCCTGTGCATGTGCATGTGCATGTGCATGTGCCTGTGTCTGTGTGTGTGTGTGTGTGTGTGTGTGTGTGTGTGTGTGTGTGTGTGTGTGTGTGTGTGCATGTGTGTGTGTATGTGTATGTACCTGTGTATGTGTATGTACCTGTGTATGTGTATGTACCTGTGTCTGTCTGGTCTGGCTCTCTCTCTCTCTCTCTCTCTCTGTATATATATATATATATATATATATATATATATATATATATATATATGTCGCCCTCTCTCTCGCCCTCTCTCTCTCTCTCTGTCGCTCCGTGTGTGTTTGTGTTTGTGTTTGTGTTTGTGTTTGTGTTTGTGTTTGTGTTTGTGTTTGTGTTTGTGTTTGTGTTTGTGTTTGTGTTTGTGTTTGTGTTTGTGTTTGTGTTTGTGTTTGTGTTTGTGTTTGTGTTTGTGTTTGTGTTTGTGTTTGTATGTGTCTGTCTGTCTGTGTATGTGTATGTGTATGTGTGTGTGTGTGTGTGTGTGTGTGTGTGTGTGTGTGTGTGTGTGTGTGTGTGTGTGTGTGTGTGTGTGTGTGTGTGTGTGTGTGTGTGTGTGTGTGTGTGTGTGTGTGTGTGTGTGTGTGTGTGTGTGTGTGTGTGTGTGTGTGTGTGTGTGTGTGTGTGTGTGTGTGTGTGTGTGTGTGTGTGTGTGTGTGTGTGTGTGTGTGTGTGTGTGTGCGTATGTGTGAATATGTATGTTCAGTATAAATGTAAGTGTGTTTTGTTTGTGCGTGCTGCTCTTAAATATTGACACTTCCAAACATACAAGTATACAAACCCCCACCCCAAGTGGACATACAAACATGCATGCACAAGTATAAACACACACATATACACACACATACATATATGGCCATGCGCACACACACATGTAAACGCAAACACACATACACAAAGATACGTGCAACGCACTCACGCACGCAAATATAACCATACACATAATTATTACCTACACGCTCAAAACGTAGAAAACTTCATCAGATTTAATAATTGTAATTATTACCCGAAACACTATATTAAACAGCAATAAGATATGCTGAGGTATACCTTACAAAATAAAATTACAATACAAGTTAATTATTTCATTTGAAAGATGCCCAATGATGTCCAAAATAGTTCACTGTTGTTAAATATGGAAAGTCATACATTAATTTGTCTAATATTTAAATGCTCGGTAATTAAATGTATATTTTAATGTTGTAGGTTATAGAATGCCCACTTTCCAAGAATATGCAGTTTCTACGTTTGTAATGAATGTTCTACACGAAAGAAAAGGCGAACTGGTAAAAGGCCTACAAGTCGGACGTTCTTAGCGAACCGCCGACACTGGTCGCTTTACTGAATGCGACCAGTCATGCAGCCACAAACAACCCGCGCCTTATCGTTATCGGTGAGCCATAACCCAGCCAACAGTGACGGGTGGGTCACGCTTCAAAGGAGAAGCACAACGAGATGTTGTCTCCTAATTTCCACGCACCGCTCAATCGCGTATGCTGCAGGCAATACAATTCTACTCCGGACTGTGGGTGCAGTGCGA
>CBDHHR010000374.1:0-5732 GCA_965263245.1 Metamycoplasmataceae bacterium
CTGTGGCCGTTGCGGCCGCTGGACTGCCGGACACTTGCACAGAGACGAGGAGGGGGAGGAGGGGGGTGTGGACCTCTGACGGTCAATACAGATGGAGCAGGAGGCGGTAGTCTGGTCGTCGTCACACTGTGCACAGAAACTGACTTATTGAAGTTTTACACATTTGTTACATGTCGTGTTTGGTTTAAAAACCTGCCCAATGATGCGAATACTAGTGCTGTAATGTGCCCCTGAATGGCATAATTGCCAGATGTATGGTGCCATGTGTAACAGTTTAATGAGTTTAAAAGGCAGGTAAACATGTGTTACATAAATATGTTAAACAAGAGCACTAAAATATATTAAACCAATATATTAAATAAATGCATCAGCTAATAAATTTAATTAAAAAAGTATTTTTTTTTTAAATCAGTAAAATATCATTTGAAAAAATGTCAGCTATCAACAGTGATTCAGATGAAATTTGAATGTCATTTCAACTACCAGGTATCAACAGTGTTTCAGAGGTTTTGTGAATGAAAGATGTTTTAGCTGTGACATTCATGCCCTCGTGGATTGGTGGAGCTGATTCAACAAACAAAACAACTGTCCACACAATCTAACGCTGAAGACCCTGGAAAAGGCACCGAGTTGAAATAAAATTATAATTGTGTGATAACGATATCTCATTTTCATTGTAGAACTGAAAGAATTGCCAACTGACACTGATGAAGGTAGGAATTTACTTGGGACATTGGTGAGAAAAATGCACTAGACCTCTGATCCCTAACTCCCTATAGTCAGGGAGGTTGTTCCTCTACACAGAATTAGCCAACATAGTAATTTGTAACCAGATGTCTGCCTTGTTCATGTTAACGGGAAGACAGACGTTAAACCTGACAGGGTAATACAGGCAACTTGGCCCCTCTCAGCAATATTTCCAATGAAACTATATGTATTGTACAGCACTTAGCAACATCCTAGTGGCAGACCTTTCAAACTGCCAACACTGTTACAAAAAAGTAAGAAAACATAATTTGGCGGCAGCAAACCTTCGAAATACAGATCGTAGTTTTAGGAACATCTTAAACTGTGAACATTGTTACAGAGTCAAAATAGTAACTAAACATAATCTGGCTGGCAGCAGACATTCAAAATATAGATCACATTATATAAATTGAGAAATGAAAACTATATCAAGACTGCCAGCTTTTAAGTATCGCCTGATGTCAGCCGGGACCACCATAAACGCACCATGCAGTTCTCCTTGTCCGGGTCGTCGGCGCCGTGCTTCAACTTGTTCTTCTTCTTGCGGCGTTTCTGTCGCTTGTGTTCCCGTCTCAACTCCTTCGCCCTCTCCTCCTGCTGCAGCTCCTCACACATCAGCTCCAGGTTGGAGATGCCCTGTTTCTTCTCTAGAGCCAGCTGTACACACACACAAACACACACATCAGCTCCAGGTTGGAGATGCCCTGTTTCTTCTCTAGCGCCAGCTGAACACACACACAAACACACACATCAGCTCCAGGTTGGAGATGCCCTGTTTCTTCTCTAGCGCCAGCTGAACACACACACAAACACACACATCAGCTCCAGGTTGGAGATGCCCTGTTTCTTCTCTAGAGCCAGCTGAACACACACACAAACACACACATCAGCTCCAGGTTGGAGATGCCCTGTTTCTTCTCTAGAGCCAGCTGAACACACACACAAACACACACATCAGCTCCAGGTTGGAGATGCCCTGTTTCTTCTCTAGAGCCAGCTGAACACACACACAAACACACACATCAGCTCCAGGTTGGAGATGCCCTGTTTCTTCTCTAGAGCCAGCTGAACACACACACAAACACACACATCAGCTCCAGGTTGGAGATGCCCTGTTTCTTCTCTAGAGCCAGCTGAACACACACACAAACACACACATCAGCTCCAGGTTGGAGATGCCCTGTTTCTTCTCTAGAGCCAGCTGAACACACACACAAACACACACATCAGCTCCAGGTTGGAGATGCCCTGTTTCTTCTCTAGAGCCAGCTGAACACACACACAAACACACACATCAGCTCCAGGTTGGAGATGCCCTGTTTCTTCTCTAGAGCCAGCTGAACACACACACAAACACACACATCAGCTCCAGGTTGGAGATGCCCTGTTTCTTCTCTAGAGCCAGCTGAACACACACACAAACACACACATCAGCTCCAGGTTCGAGATGCCCTGTTTCTTCTCTAGAGCCAGCTGAACACACACACAAACACATACATCAGCTCCAGGTTGGAGATGC
Organism: Metamycoplasmataceae bacterium; assembly: GCA_965263245.1. GTDB lineage: Bacteria > Bacillota_I > Bacilli_A > Mycoplasmatales > Metamycoplasmataceae > DT-68. Next base: position 2,267 of record CBDHHR010000374.1, read on the forward strand.
CCTGTTTCTTCTCTAGCGCCAGCTGAACACACACACAAACACACACACATCAGCTCCAGGTTGGAGATGCCCTGTTTCTTCTCTAGAGCCAGCTGAACACACACACAAACACACACATCAGCTCCAGGTTGGAGATGCCCTGTTTCTTCTCTAGCGCCAGCTGAACACACACACAAACACACACATCAGCTCCAGGTTGGAGATGCCCTGTTTCTTCTCTAGCGCCAGCTGAACACACACACAAACACACACATCAGCTCCAGGTTGGAGATGCCCTGTTTCTTCTCTAGCGCCAGCTGAACACACACACAAACACACACATCAGCTCCAGGTTGGAGATGCCCTGTTTCTTCTCTAGAGCCAGCTGAACACACACAAACACACACATCAGCTCCAGGTTGGAGATGCCCTGTTTCTTCTCTAGAGCCAGCTGAACACACACATCAGCTCCAGGTTGGAGATGCCCTGTTTCTTCTCTAGAGCCAGCTGACACACACACAAACACACACATCAGCTCCAGGTTGGAGATGCCCTGTTTCTTCTCTAGCGCCAGCTGAACACACACACAAACACACACATCAGCTCCAGGTTGGAGATGCCTTGTTTCTTCTCTAGCGCCAGCTGAACACACACACAAACACACACATCAGCTCCAGGTTGGAGATGCCCTGTTTCTTCTCTAGAGCCAGCTGAACACACACACAAACACACACATCAGCTCCAGGTTGGAGATGCCCTGTTTCTTCTCTAGAGCCAGCTGAACACACACACAAACACACACATCAGCTCCAGGTTGGAGATGCCCTGTTTCTTCTCTAGAGCCAGCTGAACACACACACAAACACACACATCAGCTCCAGGTTGGAGATGCCCTGTTTCTTCTCTAGAGCCAGCTGAACACACACACAAACACACACATCAGCTCCAGGTTGGAGATGCCCTGTTTCTTCTCTAGAGCCAGCTGAACACACACACAAACACACACATCAGCTCCAGGTTGGAGATGCCCTGTTTCTTCTCTAGAGCCAGCTGAACACACACACAAACACACACATCAGCTCCAGGTTGGAGATGCCCTGTTTCTTCTCTAGAGCCAGCTGAACACACACACAAACACACACATCAGCTCCAGGTTGGAGATGCCCTGTTTCTTCTCTAGAGCCAGCTGAACACACACACAAACACACACATCAGCTCCAGGTTCGAGATGCCCTGTTTCTTCTCTAGAGCCAGCTGAACACACACACAAACACACACATCAGCTCCAGGTTGGAGATGCCCTGTTTCTTCTCTAGCGCCAGCTGAACACACACACAAACACACACATCAGCTCCAGGTTGGAGATGCCCTGTTTCTTCTCTACAGCCAGCTGAACACACACACAAACACACACATCAGCTCCAGGTTGGAGATGCCCTGTTTCTTCTCTAGCGCCAGCTGAACACACACACAAACCAGCTCCAGGTTGGAGATGCCCTGTTTCTTCTCTAGCGCCAGCTGAACACACACACAAACACACACATCAGCTCCAGGTTGGAGATGCCCTGTTTCTTCTCTAGCGCCAGCTGAACACACACACAAACACACACATCAGCTCCAGGTTGGAGATGCCCTGTTTCTTCTCTAGAGCCAGCTGAACACACACAAACACACACATCAGCTCCAGGTTGGAGATGCCCTGTTTCTTCTCTAGAGCCAGCTGAACACACACATCAGCTCCAGGTTGGAGATGCCCTGTTTCTTCTCTAGAGCCAGCTGACACACACACAAACACACACATCAGCTCCAGGTTGGAGATGCCCTGTTTCTTCTCTAGCGCCAGCTGAACACACACACAAACACACACATCAGCTCCAGGTTGGAGATGCCTTGTTTCTTCTCTAGCGCCAGCTGAACACACACACAAACACACACATCAGCTCCAGGTTGGAGATGCCCTGTTTCTTCTCTAGAGCCAGCTGAACATACACACAAACACACACATCAGCTCCAGGTTGGAGATGCCCTGTTTCTTCTCTAGCGCCAGCTGAACACACACACAAACACACACATCAGCTCCAGGTTGGAGATGCCCTGTTTCTTCTCTAGAGCCAGCTGAACACACACACAAACACACACATCAGCTCCAGGTTGGAGATGCCCTGTTTCTTCTCTAGCGCCAGCTGAACACACACACAAACACACACATCAGCTCCAGGTTGGAGATGCCCTGTTTCTTCTCTAGCGCCAGCTGAACACACACACAAACACACACATCAGCTCCAGGTTGGAGATGCCCTGAACACACACACACACAGAACCAGACGGACAGCCCTGGGTATCTGAAAACTCAGCTGCTGAGTCAACAACAGCTCCCTGCTCGCAGTGGCAGTGATCGTTTATCAAACAAGTAAACAATACTACACACACCTCAAAGTTTTTCCTGAGGGCATCGACACCAATACAAAAGAGGATCTGCCACGTCTGCTCCTCAGCTCTCAACTTCTGCTTTATGCGGTGGAGACGCTCACAAAGGTAGATGCCCAGACACGTCAACACCTCCTCCTGGGCAATGTCCATTGTCTTCGCGTGACGTTCTCGCCGGCTGAAGGTATAACAACTTTATTTTATACAGAGCCATTTTTCAGGATATAAGCCTGTTTAGAGGCACAGGTTAAACACATGATCACTATAATACATTGATGATTTTACATGAAATAAATTGCAAATATAATTTATAGCTAAATAATTTAAGCAAATAAAGCATCAGCCAATTGTTAGGTAAACAGCATTAACTAAAGGTAAATTATTTTCTGCTTTAAAATAAATTGTTGTTAAACAAAATTAAATGCGATGTAAGATAAACAAATAAGAATATACACAGGATCTACTCTCAATAATTCACTTCACTCAATAATAATAATTAGTTTATGCCCACCCAAGGAAATACAAACCCTGCATTTACAGGATTACCATCAAAAGAATAATCACTATTCAATTATTCCAGGTAGAAGAAACGATATGGAGAAAAACATAGGATATTACAAAAACACATTGATGTAAATTACTATCATTGTTTTTTAATGCTTCACCAATCGGCACACTAGCAGACAACGAACCAATGAAGGAAACGAACACAGAAAGATGGGAGTAACACTCGATGACTGACACAAATTATTGTTAAAATGTGCCAAAGGTATATCATGAAAACTTACACTGCACCTAAATAATTGGAAACCCGACTCCAAGAAGATTATTATGTAACAATGCTTACAGAATACTGAACAATCTGTCTGAGATCTAGTGCTAGCCACGTGTTTGCTACTGCTAATTCAATTCACGTAAATATATAACCCGAAAGGCTGTTTCAGCATTATGAGTTAGAGCAGAATTGACATGCATATAAATTGCGTTTTAATGAGTGGCTGACACTGTACATAAATTTTCCAGCTTCTTGGAGTTTATACAATTTTTAGATATACTTTTA
>CBDHHR010000375.1:0-8859 GCA_965263245.1 Metamycoplasmataceae bacterium
CATAGCCTAGTGGTTTTATGTCTGTTCATTGGTGAATCCTGTTTCACAAATTGGCGATATTGTTCCAACTCCGTTCTGCCGATGTCTAGGCCTACTTCACTGGCGTTGGCCAAAGAAAAATGTCCGCTGTTTCCGTCCTGAAGGGACCAATCGGAGAGAAACGTGTCGTCTTGCCTGTTGCTGATTGCATTGTTGACGTTAATGGAAACATCGACTTGATCTGTAAACCACTTATCGCTAGACTTTTCCACTGAAGTTTTGTGATCGCTGAAGACGTAAACAGCCACGGATACGGAGGCAAAGCACAGAATGAAGTAACCCAGGATGCTTTTGTAGTTCCATCTAGTCGCAGCCATTGTATGCTCTTATCAAAGTCACATTCATCCGTGATTTCGTATCCCGAAAATGCATTTGTGGACAGTAGGCGTGTGCGCAGGCGCTTCTGAAATACGTGTAACCAAACAACAACTGTTGCATCCATCAAACACGTGGCTGAAATCGAGTTAGCTGATGGATGTTTCGTATCACCACATGACACCTTACGAAAGGAAGCGATCTACTCAACACAAAGCATTACAACAGGTGACGTTTTGTATGCAGCGATTACGTTTCCAATCAATACAGGCACTATCAATTTAACGGTATAGCAGTGCATACATCACAGTAATGTACCTAGACGATGTAAACCTTAGGTAATAGTTACGTGCACGTATATGACAATCCTTTGTCAGCGGGTCACTGACTCTGTTTACACGTACGTGCTTCGTAACTATGACGTCCAAACTGCACGTGCGCATTGAACACATAATTATTATTACTGCTACATTTAGTGCGCACAGAAATCCACACGAATCGACATGTCACTGAAGCCTGCACCGTCTGTTGTGGACAAATCTCTCCTGTGTCATGAATAATGAATGTACACAAGAGTTAGGAACAATGCGTTAAGTATCGTGCTTGACACGTACGAATTCTGATCCTGGTGCTCTACTGTGTACACCTAACAGACCCTGAAAACCCCCAATTTAACAACAATATTGCAATATAAATATTTACTTAAGCATATTCTGAAAATCAGAGTTCACACAATCCGACAGAAATAAAATACCTGACATATTACCTTGAAGGAAGTTTATAAATCACAAATCTACCCATGGGAATAGTGTTGCTGACAATGGCTAACTTGGAGGAAGTCAAGTGCACCCATACAGATGAACTAGCCAAAGTTAGCTTAGCAGTGGCTGCCATTAAGCTAGGTGTATCTAGTGTGCCATGTTTAAATATGTTCTCATCCCTATTTCAACTGTCTTCGTGTGTGATGCGACAGGTACAGTTCGGCCATTGGTTACACGAAAGCTTGGTAGGAGACGAGTTTGTCTCGGGTTGTGTTTAATTATCTCGGCATGGGGATGATCTAGTTGTCTCGGGATGGGGATGAGATGTCTCGGGATGGGGATAAGTTGTCTCGGGATGGGGATGAGTTGTCTCGGGATGGGGATAAGTTGTCTCGGGATGGGGATGAGATGTCTCTGGATGGGGATGAGATGTCTCTGGATGGGGATGAGATGTCTCGGGATGGGGATGAGTTGTCTCGGGATGGGGATGAGTTGTCTCGGGATGGGGATGAGATGTCTCTGGATGGGGATGAGATGTCTCCGGATGGGGATTAGTTGTCTCGGGATGGGGATGTGATGTCTCAGGATGGGGATAAGTTGTCTCGGGATGGGGATGAGTTGTCTCGGGATGGGGATGAGATGTATCGGGATGGGGATAAGTTGTCTCGGGATGGGGATGAGTTGTCTCGGGATGGGGATAAGTTGTCTCGGGATGGGGATGAGATGTCTCTGGATGGGGATGAGATGTCTCCGGATGGGGATTAGTTGTCTCGCGATGGGGATGTGATGTCTCAGGATGGGGATGAGATGTCTCGGGATGGGGATGAGTTGTCTCGGGATGGGGATGAGATGTCTCGGGATGGGGATGAGATGTCTTGGGATGGGGATGAGATGTCTCGGGATGGGGATGAGATGTCTCGGGATGGGGATGAGTTGTTTCTGGATGGGGACGAGATGTCTCGGGATAGGGATGAGATGTCCAATGATGGGTATGAGATGTCTCGGGATGGGGATAAGTTGTCTCGGGATGCGAATGAGATGTCTCCGGATGGGGATGAGTTGTCTCGGGATGGGGATGAGATGTCTCGGGATAGGGATGAGTTGTCTCTGGATGGGGAAGAGATGTCTCGGGATGGGGATGAGATGTCCAATGATGGGTATGAGATGTCTCGGGATGGGGATGAGATGTCTCGGGATGGGGATGAGTTGTTTCTGGATGGGGATGAGATGTCTCGGGATGGGAATGAGATGTCCAATGATGGGTATGAGATGTCTCGGGATGGGGATGAGTTGTCTCGGGATGGGGATGAGATGTCCAATGATGGGTATGAGATGTCTCGGGATGGGGATGAGATGTCTCGGGATGGGGATGAGTTGTTTCTGGATGGGGAAGAGATGTCTCGGGATGGGGATGAGATGTCCAATGATGGGTATGAGATGTCTCGGGATGGGGATGAGATGTTTCGGGATGGGGATGAGTTGTTTCTGGATGGGGATGAGATGTCTCGGGATGGGGATGAGATGTCCAATGATGGGGATGAGATGTCTCGGGATGGGGATGAGTTGTCTCGGGATGGGGATGAGATGTCTCGGGGTGGGGATGAGATGTCTTGGAATGGGGACGGGATGTCTCGGGATGGGGATGAGATATCTCGGAATGGAGTTGAGATGTCTCAGGATGGGGATGAGATGTCTCGGGGTGGGGATGAGATGTCTTGGGATGGGGATGAGATGTCTCGGGATGGGGATGAGTTGTCTCTGGATGGGGATGAGATGTCTTGGGATGGGGATGAGATGTCTCGGGATGGGGATGAGTTGTCTCTGGATGGGGATGAGATGTCTTGGGATGGGGATGAGTTGTCTCTAGATGGGGATGAGATGTCTCGGGATGAGAATGAGATGTCTCTGGATGGGGATGAGGTGTCTCTGGATGGGGATGAGATGTCTCGGGATGGGGATGAGTTGTCTCTGGATGGGGATGAGATGTCTCGGGATGGGGATGAGTTGTCTCTGGATGGGGATGAGATGTCTCGGGATGGGGATGAGTTGTCTCTGGATGGGGATGAGATGTGTCGGGATGGGGATGAGATGTCTCTAGATGAGGATGAGATGTCTTGGGATGGGGATGAGATGTCTCGGGATGGGGATGAGTTGTCTCTGGATGGGGATGAGATGTGTCGGGATGGGGATGAGATGTCTCGGGATGGGAATGAGATGTCTCTTGATGAGGATGAGATGTCCGGGGATGGGGATGAGATGTCTCGGGATGGGAATGAGATGTCTCTAGATGAGGATGTGATGTCTCGGGATAGGGATGAGTTGTCTCTGGATGGGGATGAGATGTCTTTGGATGGGGATGAGTTGTCTCTAGATGGGGATGAGATGTCTCTGGATGGGGATGAGATGTCTCTGGATGGGGATGAGATGTCTCTGGATGGGTATGAGATGTCTCTGGGTGGGGATGAGATGTCTGAGGATGGGGATGAGATGTCTCTTGATGGGGGTGAGATGTCACGGGATGGGGATGAGATGTCTCTGGATGGGGACGAGATGTCTCTGGATGGGGATGAAATGTCCCTGGATGTGGAAGAGATGTCTCAGGATGGGGATGAGATGTCTCTGGATGGGAATGAGATGTCTTGGGATGTGGATGAGGATGACATGTCTCAGGATGGGGATGAGATGTCTCGGGATGGGGATGAGATGTCTTGGGATGGGGATGAGATTTCTTGGGATGTGGATGAGGATGACATGTCTCAGGATGGGGATGAGTTGTCTCTGGGTGGGGATGAGATGTCTTGGTATGGGGATGAGTTGTCACTGGATGGGGATGAGTTGTCTCTGGATGGGGATGAGATGTCTCTGGATGAGGATGAGATGTCTCTGGATGGGGATGAGTTGTCTCTGGATGGGGATGAGATGTCTCTGGATGGGGATGAGATGTCTCTAAACCAGGATGAGACATCTCATCCCCTGGATGGGGATGAGAGACATGTCTCTGGATGGGGATGAGATGTCTCTGGATGGGGATGAGATGTCTGGATGGGGATGAGTTGTCTCATCCCCATCCAGAGACATCTCATGAGACATGTCTCCCCATGAGATGGGGATCCCGAGACATCTCATCCCGATCCAGAGTCTCTGGATGGGGATGAGATGTCTCTGGATGGGGATGAGATGTCTCTGGATCCAGAGACACCTCATCCCCATACAGAGACATCTCCTCCCCATCAAGAGACATCTCGTCCTCATCCAGAGACATCTCATCCCCATACAGAGACATCTCCTCCCCATCAAGAGACATCTCGTCCTCATCCAGAGACATCTCATCCCCATCCCGAGACATCTCATCCCCATCCTGAGACATCTCATCCCCATATCGATACATCTCATCCCCATCCCGATACAACTCATCCCCATTCCGAGACATCTCATCCCCATCCCGATACAACTCATCCCCATTCCGAGACAACTCATCCCCATCCAAAGACATCTCATCCCCATCCAGAGACATCTCATCCCCATCCAGAGACATCTCATCCCCATCCAGAGACAACTCATCCCCATCCAGAGACATCTCATCCTGGTTTAGAGACATCTCATCCCCATCCAGAGACATCTCATCCCCATCCAGAGACAACTCATCCCCATCCAGAGACATCTCATCCTGGTTTAGAGACATCTCATCCCCATCCAGAGACATCTCATCCCCATCCAGAGACAACTCATCCCCATCCAGAGACATCTCATCCTCATCCAGAGACATCTCATCCCCATCCAGAGACAACTCATCCCCATCCAGTGACAACTCATCCCCATACCAAGACATCTCATCCCCACCCAGAGACAACTCATCCCCATCCTGAGACATGTCATCCTCATCCACATCCCAAGAAATCTCATCCCCATCCCAAGACATCTCATCCCCATCCCGAGACATCTCATCCCCATCCTGAGACATGTCATCCTCATCCACATCCCAAGACATCTCATTCCCATCCAGAGACATCTCATCCCCATCCTGAGACATCTCTTCCACATCCAGGGACATTTCATCCCCATCCAGAGACATCTCGTCCCCATCCAGAGACATCTCATCCCCATCCCGTGACATCTCACCCCCATCAAGAGACATCTCATCCCCATCCTCAGACATCTCATCCCCACCCAGAGACATCTCATACCCATCCAGAGACATCTCATCCCCATCCAGAGACATCTCATCCCCATCCAGAGACATCTCATCCCCATCTAGAGACAACTCATCCCCATCCAAAGACATCTCATCCCCATCCAGAGACAACTCATCCCTATCCCGAGACATCACATCCTCATCTAGAGACATCTCATTCCCATCCCGAGACATCTCATCCCCATCCCCGGACATCTCATCCTCATCAAGAGACATCTCATTCCCATCCCGAGACATCTCATCCCCATCCCGACACATCTCATCCCCATCCAGAGACAACTCATCCCCATCCCGAGACATCTCATCCCCATCCCAAGACATCTCATCCTCATCTAGAGACATCTCATCCCCATCCCGACACATCTCATCCCCATCCAGAGACAACTCATCCCCATCCCGAGACATCTCATCCCCATCCAGAGACAACTCATCCCCATCCCGAGACATCTCATCCCCATCCAGAGACAACTCATCCCCATCCCGAGACATCTCATCCCCATCCAGAGACACCTCATCCCCATCCAGAGACATCTCATTCTCATCCCGAGACATCTCATCCCCATCTAGAGACAACTCATCCCCATCCCAAGACATCTCATCCCCATCCAGAGACAACTCATCCCCATCCCGAGACATCTCATCCCCATCCCAAGACATCTCATCCCCATCCAGATGACAACTCATCCCCATCCCGAGACATCTCATCCCCATCCCAAGACATCTCATCCCCACCCCGAGACATCTCATCCCCATCCTGAGACATCTCAACTCCATTCCGAGATATCTCATCCCCATCCCGAGACATCCCGTCCCCATTCCAAGACATCTCATCCCCACCCCGAGACATCTCATCCCCATCCCGAGACAACTCATCCCCATCCCGAGACATCTCATCCCCATCATTGGACATCTCATCCCCATCCCGAGACATCTCATCCCCATCCAGAAACAACTCATCCCCATCCCGAAACATCTCATCCCCATCCCGAGACATCTCATACCCATCATTGGACATCTCATCCCCATCCCGAGACATCTCTTCCCCATCCAGAAACAACTCATCCCCATCCCGAGACATCTCATCCCCATCCCGAGACATCTCATACCCATCATTGGACATCTCATCCCCATCCCGAGACAACTCATCCCCATCCCGAGACATCTCATACCCATCATTGGACATCTCATTCCCATCCCGAGACATCTCATCCCCATCCAGAAACAACTCATCCCCATCCCGAGACATCTCATCCCCATCCCGAGACATCTCATACCCATCATTGGACATCTCATCCCCATCCCGAGACATCTCTTCCCCATCCAGAGACAACTCATCCCTATCCCGAGACATCTCATCCCCATCCCGAGACAACTCATCCCCATCCGGAGACATCTCATTCGCATCCCGAGACAACTTATCCCCATCCCGAGACATCTCATACCCATCATTGGACATCTCATCCCTATCCCGAGACATCTCGTCCCCATCCAGAAACAACTCATCCCCATCCCGAGACATCTCATCCCCATCCCGAGACATCTCATCCCCATCCCAAGACATCTCATCCCCATCCCGAGACATCTCATCCCCATCCCGAGACAACTCATCCCCATCCCGAGACATCTCATCCCCATCCTGAGACATCACATCCCCATCGCGAGACAACTAATCCCCATCCGGAGACATCTCATCCCCATCCAGAGACATCTCATCCCCATCCCGAGACAACTTATCCCCATCCCGAGACAACTCATCCCCATCCCGAGACAACTTATCCCCATCCCGATACATCTCATCCCCATCCCGAGACAACTCATCCCCATCCCGAGACAACTTATCCCCATCCTGAGACATCACATCCCCATCCCGAGACAACTAATCCCCATCCGGAGACATCTCATCCCCATCCAGAGACATCTCATCCCCATCCCGAGACAACTCATCCCCATCCCGAGACAACTCATCCCCATCCCGAGACATCTCATCCCCATCCAGAGACATCTCATCCCCATCCAGAGACATCTCATCCCCATCCCGAGACAACTTATCCCCATCCCGAGACAACTCATCCCCATCCCGAGACAACTTATCCCCATCCCGAGACATCTCATCCCCATCCCGAGACAACTAGATCATCCCCATGCCGAGATAATTAAACACAACCCGAGACAAACTCGTCTCCTACCAAGCTTTCGTGTAACCAATGGCCGAACTGTACCTGTCGCATCACACACGAAGACAGTTGAAATAGGGATGAGAACATATTTAAACATGGCACACTAGATACACCTAGCTTAATGGCAGCCACTGCTAAGCTAACTTTGGCTAGTTCATCTGTATGGGTGCACTTGACTTCCTCCAAGTTAGCCATTGTCAGCAACACTATTCCCATGGGTAGATTTGTGATTTATAAACTTCCTTCAAGGTAATATGTCAGGTATTTTATTTCTGTCGGATTGTGTGAACTCTGATTTTCAGAATATGCTTAAGTAAATATTTATATTGCAATATTGTTGTTAAATTGGGGGTTTTCAGGGTCTGTTAGGTGTACACAGTAGAGCACCAGGATCAGAATTCGTACGTGTCAAGCACGATACTTAACGCATTGTTCCTAACTCTTGTGTACATTCATTATTCATGACACAGGAGAGATTTGTCCACAACAGACGGTGCAGGCTTCAGTGACATGTCGATTTCGTGTGGATTTCTGTGCGCACTAAATGTAGCAGTAATAATAATTATGTGTTCAATGCGCACGTGCAGTTTGGACGTCATAGTTACGAAGCACGTACGTGTAAACAGAGTCAGTGACCCGCTGACAAAGGATTGTCATATACGTGCACGTAACTATTACCTAAGGTTTACATCGTCTAGGTACATTACTGTGATGTATGCACTGCTATACCGTTAAATTGATAGTGCCTGTATTGATTGGAAACGTAATCGCTGCATACAAAACGTCACCTGTTGTAATGCTTTGTGTTGAGTAGATCGCTTCCTTTCGTAAGGTGTCATGTGGTGATACGAAACATCCATCAGCTAACTCGATTTCAGCCACGTGTTTGATGGATGCAACAGTTGTTGTTTGGTTACACGTATTTCAGAAGCGCCTGCGCACACGCCTACTGTCCACAAATGCATTTTTCGGGATACGAAATCACGGATGAATGTGACTTTGATAAGAGCATACAATGGCTGCGACTAGATGGAACTACAAAAGCATCCTGGGTTACTTCATTCTGTGCTTTGCCTCCGTATCCGTGGCTGTTTACGTCTTCAGCGATCACAAAACTTCAGTGGAAAAGTCTAGCGATAAAGTGGTTTTACAGATCAAGTCGATGTTTCCATTAACGTCAACAATGCAATCAGCAACAGGCAAGACGACACGTTTCTCTCCGATTGGTCCCTTCAGGACGGAAACAGCGGACATTTTTCTTTGGCCAACGCCAGTGAAGTAGGCCTAGACATCGGCAGAACGGAGTTGGAACAATATCGCCAATTTGTGAAACAGGATTCACCAATGAACAGACATAAAACCACTAGGCTATGCA
>CBDHHR010000376.1:0-8791 GCA_965263245.1 Metamycoplasmataceae bacterium
AGTCATGTCCACTCCTCACCACCCATTGTCTAGCTGTTCTACATCCAGTCATATCCACTCCTCACCACCCATTGTCTAGCTGTTCTACTTCCAGTCATGTCCACTCCTCACCACCCATTGTCTAGCTGTTCTACTTCCAGTCATGTCCTCTCCTCGCCACCCACTGTCTAGCTGTTCTACTTCCAGTCATGTTAACTCCTCGCCACCCACTGTCTAGCTGTTCTACTTCCAGTCATGTCCCTCCTCACCACCCATTGTCTAGCTGTTCTACATCCAGTCATGTCCTCTCCTCGCCACCCACATGTCTAGCTGTTCTACTTCCAGTCATGTACACTCCTTGCCACCCATTGTCTGGCTGTTCTACTTCCAGTCATGTCCTCGCCTCACCACCCATTGTCTAGCTGTTCTACTTCCAGTCATGCCCTCTCCTCGCCACCCACCGTCTACCTGTTTCCAGTCATGTCCACTCTTCACCACCCTCCGTCTACCTGTTTCCAGTCATGTCCACTCCTCACCACCCACTGTCTACCTGTTTCCAGTCATGTCCACTCCTCAGCACCCACCGTCTCCCTGTTTCCAGTCACGTCCACTCCTCACCACCAACCGTCTACCTGTTTCCAGTCATGTCCACTCCTCACCACCCTCCGTCTACCTGTTTCCAGTCATGTCCACTCCTCACCACCCACTGTCTACCTGTTTCCAGTCATGTCTACTCCTCAGCACCCACCGTCTCCCTGTTTCCAGTCACGTCCACTCCTCACCACCCTCCGTCTACCTGTTTCCAGTCATGTCCACTCCTCACCACCCACTGTCTACCTGTTTCCAGTCATGTCTACTCCTCAGCACCCACCGTCTCCCTGTTTCCAGTCACGTCCACTCCTCATCACCCTCCGTCTACCTGTTTCCAGTCATGTCCACTCCTCACCACCCACCGCCTACCTGTTTCCAGTCATGTCCACTCCTCACCACCCACCCTCTACCTGTTTCCACTCATGTCCACTAATCACCACCCGCCGTCTAGCTGTTTCCAGTCATGTTCACTCCACACCACCCACTGTCTATCTATTCTACATCCTGGCCATTTCCACTCCTCACCACCCACTGTCTAGCTGTTCTACATCCAGTCATGTCCACTCCTCACCACCTATTGTCTAGCTGTTATACTTCCAGTCATGTCCACTCCTCACCACCCATTGTCTAGCTGTTCTACATCCAGTCATGTCCACTCCTCACCACCCATTGTCTAGCTGTTCTACTTCCAGTCATGTCTACTCCTCAGCACCCACCGTCTCCCTGTTTCCAGTCACGTCCACTCCTCACCACCCTCCGTCTACCTTTTTCCAGTCATGTCCACTCCTCACCACCCACTGTCTACCTGTTTCCAGTCATGTCTACTCCTCAGCACCCACCGTCTCCCTGTTTCCAGTCACGTCCACTCCTCACCACCAACCGTCTACCTGTTTCCAGTCATGTCCACTCCTCATCACCAACCGGCTACCTGTTTCTAGTCATATCCACTCCTCACCACCCACCGTCTACCTCTTTCCAGTCATGTCCACTCCTCATCACCCACCGGCTACCTGTTTCAAGTCATGTCCACTCCTCATCACCCACCGTCCACATGTTTCCAGTCATGTCCACTCCTCCCACCCACCGTCTACCTGTTTCCAGTCATGTCCACTCCTAACCACCCACCAGCTACCTGTTTCCAATCACGTCCACTCCTCACCACCCACCGCCTACTTGTTTCCAGTCATGGCCACTCCTCCCACCCACCGTCTACCTGTTTCAAGTCATGTCCACTCCTCACCACCCACCAGCTACCTGTTTCCAGTCACGTCCACTCCTCACCACCCACCGTCTACCTGTTTCCAGTCATGTCCACTCCTCACCACCCACCGTCTACCTGTTTCCAGTCATGTCCCCTCCTCACCTCACACCATCTACCTGCTTCCACTCCTCACCACCCACCAGTTACCTGTTTCCTCACCACCCACCGTCTACCTGCTTCCTCACCACCCACTGGCTACCTGTTTCCTCTCCACCCACCGGCTACCTGTCATGTCCACTCCTCACCACCCACTGGCTACCTCCAGTCATGTCCACTCCTCACCACCCACCCTCTACCTGTTTCCAGTCATGTCCACTCCTCACCACCCACCGCCTACCTGTTTCCAGTCATGTCCACTCCTCACCACCCACCGTCTACCTGTTTCCACTCATGTCCACTCCTCACCACCCACCGTCTAGCTGTTTCCAGTCATGTCCACTCCTCACCACCCACTGTCTATCTATTCTACATCCTGGTCATGTCCACTCCTCACCACCCACTGTCTAGCTGTTCTACATCCAGTCATGTCCACTCCTCACCACCTATTGTCTAGCTGTTCTACTTCCAGTCATGTCCACTCCTCACCACCCATTGTCTAGCTGTTCTACATCCAGTCATGTCCACTCCTCACCACCCATTGTCTAGCTGTTCTACTTCCAGTCATGTCCACTCCTCACCACCCATTGTCTAGCTGTCATGTCCAACTTCTCCTCTCCTCACCACCCACTGTCTAGCTGTTCTACTTCCAGTCATGTCCACTCCTCACCACCCACCGTCTACCTGTTTCCAGTCATGTCCACTCCTCACCACCCACCGTCTACCTGTTTCCAGTCATGTCCACTCCTCACCACCCACCGTCTAGCTGTTTCCAGTCATGTTCCACTCCTCACCACCCACTGTCTAGCTGTTCTACATCCAGTCATGTCCACTCCTCACCACCCACTGTCTAGCTGTTCTACATCCAGTCATGTCCACTCCTCACCACCCACTGTCTAGCTGTTCTACTTCCAGTCATGTCCACTCCTCACCACCCATTGTCTAGCTGTTCTACATCCAGTCATGTCCACTCCTCACCACCCATTGTCTAGCTGTTCTACTTCCAGTCATGTCCACTCCTCACCACCCATTGTCTAGCTGTTCTACATCCAGTCATGTCCACTCCTCACCACCCACTGTCTAGCTGTTCTACTTCCAGTCATGTCCACTCCTCACCACCCATTGTCTAGCTGTTCTACTTCCAGTCATGTCCACTCTCCTCGCCACCCATTGTCTAGCTGTTCTACTTCCAGTCATGTCCACTCCTCACCACCCATTGTCTAGCTGTTCTACTTCCAGTCATGTCCACTCCTCACCACCCACCGTCTACCTGTTTCCAGTCATGTCCACTCCTCACCACCCACCGTCTAGCTGTGTTTCCAGTCATGTCCACTCCTCACCACCCATTGTCTAGCTGTTCTACTTCCAGTCATGTCCACTCCTCACCACCCATTGTCTAGCTGTTCTACATCCAGTCATGTCCACTCCTCACCACCCATTGTCTAGCTGTTCTACTTCCAGTCATGTCCACTCCTCACCACCCATTGTCTAGCTGTTCTACTTCCAGTCATGTCCACTCCTCACCACCCATTGTCTAGCTGTTCTACTTCCAGTCATGTCCACTCCTCACCACCCATTGTCTACCTGTTTCCAGTCATGTCCACTCCTCACCACCCACCGTCTACCTGTTTCCACTCCTCGCCACCCGCTGTCTAAGCTGTTCCACTCCAGTCATGTCCACTCCTCACCACCCACTGTCTACCTGTTCTACTTCCAGTCATGTCCACTCCTCACCACCCATTGTCTAGCTGTCTCTCCTACTTCCAGTCATGTCCACTCCTCACCACCCATTGTCTAGCTGTTCTACTTCCAGTCATGTCCACTCCTCACCACCCACTGTCTACCTGTTTCCAGTCATGTCCACTCCTCACCACCCACCGTCTACCTGTTTCCAGTCATGTCCACTCCTCACCACCCACCGTCTACCTGTTTCCAGTCATGTCCACTCCTCACCACCCACCGTCTAGCTGTTTCCAGTCATGTCCACTCCTCACCACCCACTGTCTACCTATTCTACATCCAGTCATGTCCACTCCTCACCACCCACTGTCTAGCTGTTCTACTTCCAGTCATGTCCACTCCTCACCACCCATTGTCTAGCTGTTCTACTTCCAGTCATGTCCACTCCTCACCACCCATTGTCTAGCTGTTTTCCAGTCATGTCCACTCCTCACCACCCATTGTCTAGCTTTTCCACATCCAGTCATGTCCTCTCCTCGCCACCCACTGTCTAGCTGTTCTACTTCCAGTCATGTACACTCCTCGCCACCCATTGTCTAGCTGTTCTACTTCCAGTTATGTCCTCGCCTCACCACCCATTGTCTAGCTGTTCTACTTCCAGTCATGCCCTCTCCTCGCCACCCACCGTCTACCTGTTTCCAGTCATGTCCACTCCTCACTACCCACCGTCTACCTGTTTCCACTCACGTCCACTCCTCACCACCCACCGGCTACCTGTTTCCAGTCATTTACACTCCTCACCAACAACCGTCTACCTGTTTCCAGTCATGTCCACTCCTCAGCACCCACCGTCTCCCTGTTTCCAGTCACGTCCACTCCTCACCACCAACCGTCTACCTGTTTCCAGTCATGTCCACTCCTCATCACCAACCGGCTACCTGTTTCCAGTCATGTCCACTCCTCACCACCCACTGTCTACCTGTTTCCAGTCATGTCCACTCCTCAGCACCCACCGTCTCCCTGTTTCCAGTCACGTCCACTCCTCACCACCAACCGTCTACCTGTTTCCAGTCATGTCCACTCCTCATCACCAACCGGCTACCTGTTTCTAGTCATGTCCACTCCTCACCACCCACCGTCTACCTCTTTCCAGTCATGTCCACTCCTCATCACCCACCGGCTACCTGTTTCAAGTCATGTCCACTCCTCATCACGCACCGTCCACATGTTTCCAGTCATGTCCACTCCTCCCACCCACCGTCTACCTGTTTCCAGTCATGTCCACTCCTAACCACCCACCAGCTACCTGTTTCAAGTCATGTCCACTCCTCACCACCCACCGGCTACCTGTTTCCAGTCATGTCCACTCCTCACCACCCACCGTCTACATGTTTCCAGTCATGTCCACTCCTCACCACCCACCGTCTACCTGTTTCCAGTCATGTCCCCTCCTCACCTCACACCATCTACCTGCTTCCACTCCTCACCACCCACCAGCTACCTGTTTCCTCACCACCCACCGTCTACCTGCTTCCTCACCACCCACTGGCTACCTGTTTCCTCTCCTCCCACCGGCTACCTGTCATGTCCACTCCTCACCACCCACTGACTACCTGTCATGTCCACTCCTCACCACCCACCCTCTACCTGTTTCCAGTCATGTCCACTCCTCACCACCCACCGCCTACCTGTTTCCAGTCATGTCCACTCCTCACCACCCACCGTCTACCTGTTTCCACTCATGTCCACTAATCACCACCCGCCGTCTAGCTGTTTCCAGTCATGTTCACTCCACACCACCCACTGTCTATCTATTCTACATCCTGGCCATTTCCACTCCTCACCACCCACTGTCTAGCTGTTCTACATCCAGTCATGTCCACTCCTCACCACCTATTGTCTAGCTGTTCTACTTCCAGTCATGTCCACTCCTCACCACCCATTGTCTAGCTGTTCTACATCCAGTCATGTCCACTCCTCACCACCCATTGTCTAGCTGTTCTACTTCCAGTCATGTCCACTCCTCACCACCCATTGTCTAGCTGTTCTACTTCCAGTCATGTCTTCTCCTCGCCACCCACTGTCTAGCTGTTCTAATTCCAGTCATGTCCACTCCTCACCACCCACCGTCTACCTGTTTCCAGTCATGTCCACTCCTCACCACCCACCGTCTACCTGTTTCCAGTCATGTCCACTAATCACCACCCACCGTCTAGCTGTTTCCAGTCATGTTCACTCCACACCACCCACTGTCTATCTATTCTACATCCAGGCCATTTCCACTCCTCACCACCCACTGTCTAGCTGTTCTACATCCAGTCATGTCCACTCCTCGCCACCCATTGTCTAGCTGTTCTACTTCCAGTCATGTCCTCGCCTCACCACCCATTGTCTAGCTGTTCCACTTCCAGTCATGTCCTCTCCTCGCCACCCGCTGTCAAGCTTTTCCACATCCAGTCATGTCCTCTCCTCGCCACCCACTGTCTAGCTGTTCTACTTCCAGTCATGTACACTCCTCGCCACCCATTGTCTAGCTGTTCTACTTCCAGTTATGTCCTCGCCTCACCACCCATTGTCTAGCTGTTCTACTTCCAGTCATGCCCTCTCCTCGCCACCCACCGTCTACCTGTTTCCAGTCATGTCCACTCCTCACTACCCACCGTCTACCTGTTTCCACTCACGTCCACTCCTCACCACCCACCGGCTACCTGTTTCCAGTCATTTACACTCCTCACCAACAACCGTCTACCTGTTTCCAGTCATGTCCACTCCTCAGCACCCACCGTCTCCCTGTTTCCAGTCACGTCCACTCCTCACCACCAACCGTCTACCTGTTTCCAGTCATGTCCACTCCTCATCACCAACCGGCTACCTGTTTCCAGTCATGTCCACTCCTCACCACCCACTGTCTACCTGTTTCCAGTCATGTCCACTCCTCAGCACCCACCGTCTCCCTGTTTCCAGTCACGTCCACTCCTCACCACCAACCGTCTACCTGTTTCCAGTCATGTCCACTCCTCATCACCAACCGGCTACCTGTTTCTAGTCATGTCCACTCCTCACCACCCACCGTCTACCTCTTTCCAGTCATGTCCACTCCTCATCACCCACCGGCTACCTGTTTCAAGTCATGTCCACTCCTCATCACGCACCGTCCACATGTTTCCAGTCATGTCCACTCCTCCCACCCACCGTCTACCTGTTTCCAGTCATGTCCACTCCTAACCACCCACCAGCTACCTGTTTCAAGTCATGTCCACTCCTCACCACCCACCGGCTACCTGTTTCCAGTCATGTCCACTCCTCACCACCCACCGTCTACATGTTTCCAGTCATGTCCACTCCTCACCACCCACCGTCTACCTGTTTCCAGTCATGTCCCCTCCTCACCTCACACCATCTACCTGCTTCCACTCCTCACCACCCACCAGCTACCTGTTTCCTCACCACCCACCGTCTACCTGCTTCCTCACCACCCACTGGCTACCTGTTTCCTCTCCTCCCACCGGCTACCTGTCATGTCCACTCCTCACCACCCACTGACTACCTGTCATGTCCACTCCTCACCACCCACCCTCTACCTGTTTCCAGTCATGTCCACTCCTCACCACCCACCGCCTACCTGTTTCCAGTCATGTCCACTCCTCACCACCCACCGTCTACCTGTTTCCACTCATGTCCACTAATCACCACCCACCGTCTAGCTGTTTCCAATCATGTTCACTCCACACCACCCACTGTCTATCTATTCTACATCCTGGCCATTTCCACTCCTCACCACCCACTGTCTAGCTGTTCTACATCCAGTCATGTCCACTCCTCACCACCTATTGTCTAGCTGTTCTACTTCCAGTCATGTCCACTCTTCACCACCCATTGTCTAGCTGTTCTACATCCAGTCATGTCCACTCCTCACCACCCATTGTCTAGCTGTTCTACTTCCAGTCATGTCCACTCCTCACCACCCATTGTCTAGCTGTTCTACTTCCAGTCATGTCTTCTCTTCGCCACCCACTGTCTAGCTGTTCTACTTCCAGTCATGTCCTCTCCTCGCCACCCACTGTCTAGCTGTTCTACTTCCAGTCATGTCCACTCCTCACCACCCATTGTCTAGCTGTTCTACTTCCAGTCATGTCCGCCTCACCACCCATTGTCTAGCTGTTCTACTTCCAGTCATGTCCTCTCCTCACCACCCATTGTCTAGCTTCTACATCCAGTCATGTCCACTCCTCACCACCCACTGTCTAGCTGTTCTACTTCCAGTCATGTCCACTCCTCACCACCCATTGTCTAGCTGTTCTACTTCCAGTCATGTCCTCTCCTCGCCACCCATTGTCTAGCTGTTCTACTTCCAGTCATGTCCACTCCTCGCCACCCATTGTCTAGCTGTTCTACTTCCAGTCATGTCCTCTCCTCGCCACCCATTGTCTAGCTGTTCCACTTCCAGTCATGTCCTCTCCTCGCCACCCACTGTCTAGCTGTTCTACTTCCAGTCATGTCCACTCCTAGCTGTTCCACTTCCAGTCATGTCCTCTCCTCGCCACCCGCTGTCAAGCTTTTCCACATCCAGTCATGTCCTCTCCTCGCCACCCACTGTCTAGCTGTTCTACTTCCAGTCATGTACACTCCTTGCCACCCATTGTCTGGCTGTTCTACTTCCAGTCATGTCCTCGCCTCACCACCCATTGTCTAGCTGTTCTACTTCCAGTCATGTCCTCTCCTCGCCACCCACCGTCTACCTGTTTCCAGTCATGTCCACTCCTCACCACCCACCGTCTACCTGTTTCCACTCACGTCCACTCCTCACCACCCACCGGCTACCTGTTTCCAGTCATGTCCACTCCTCACCAACAACCGTCTACCTGTTTCCAGTCATGTCCTCTCCTCACCACCCACCGTCTACCTATTTCCTCTCATGTCCACTCCTCACCACCCACCCTCTACCAGTTTCCAGTCATGTCCACTCCTCACCACCCACCGTCTACCTGTTTCCAGTCATGTCCACTCCTCACCACCCACCGTCTACCTGTTTCCAGTCATGTCCACTAATCACCACCCACCGTCTAGCTGTTTCCAGTCATGTTCACTCCACACCACCCACTGTCTATCTATTCCACATCCAGGCCATTTCCACTTCTCACCACCCACTGTCTAGCTGTTCTACATCCAGTCATGTCCACTGCT
>CBDHHR010000377.1:0-5000 GCA_965263245.1 Metamycoplasmataceae bacterium
TAGTAGTCATACAGTCATTGTAAATGTTATTCGTTTATTTAGTGTCATCCCTTCTAACTTCTATACGTTGTACATATATCATTACGTGTTGTATGATTGGCGTAAAGGATGTGTGAAAGTTCCAGCCATAACAAAATAAAAAGTATGTCACCGAGTGAAAATTAAACTGCAATCAATCAATAAATGTATAATCTACACAAATTGCTTAAATGTATCTGGGTTGTCGAATTATCTACTAACAACAAACAAAACGATCGCGCTACCTGAAGAGTCCTTTTTGTGACCAGTCGGTCCAGTAGATGAAACCACCATGTGCGGCGACGTCGAATTGGTCAGACGTACTGATGCCTTTCCAAACTGTCCGGCGATTTTTGCCATCAATGTCTGCAGTCTCTATTAGATCCGACTGAGAATCGCACCAGTATATGATCTGATCTGTTGGAGAGACACCCGCGTGACCATCATCAGCAGACAGAACAAGTGATGGAATGCAGTTAATTTGTATTGTTGTACATTTATGATATACATTTATGATCTTGATATTGATGTACATTTATGATCTTGATAAGCGCATGGCTGTATATGCAGCATGTATATATATATATATATTTATTTATTATTACATATGATATATATTATCCTATACATCTACTACAGACAGATACTGAAGAAATAGTAGATACAATTATATAGAAATCAAAATGGTTAGGGCATATGGTCGGTCAATTATTCCATTGATCAATTATATATATATATATATATATATATATATATATATATATATATATATATATATATATATATATATATATACTTAACAGTGGGTTAGAGGCAGTAACAACTAGAACACACAGAGAAAACTCACTGGTGAAATCAATGTCAAGTCCACTGGGCCAACTTAAGCCAGAGACCAACACTTCCTCATTTTTGCCGTCCATTGTATAGCGCAGAATTCGACCTTCGTCAATCTTGCGAGATGTGATATACATATATCTGGAATCAATAGCAACGTAACTTGTAATTATATTTGTAGTACCGATACGGTGCTTACAAAGACATCTATGTAGACGTGCATTCGTGCAAATGCGAACGTGTGTGTGCGTGTGAGTGTGTCGTGTGTAAACGTGTATGTACGTGTGCGTGCGTGGGTGGGTGCGTGCGTGCGTGCGTGTGTGCGTGCGTGCGTGCGTGCGTGCGTGCGTGCGTGCGTGCATACATACATATATATGCACGTACTTACTCGCGCATGTTATTAAAATGACTAAACTAGCAAGTGTACTAATAATGTTCAAACAATTGCCTCATAATCAAACACCTGTTTATATCTTCAAAATATTTCTATTACTTAAAAACTATGCAGCTTTGTAGTAATATATCATGCTGTCTACGCAGTCATCGTGTGAACCACATAACTAACACTGCGTCATCGGAAGTTATCACCAACACCGGCTACAGTAAAACGTACAAAATATACGAACCCTTTCGTTGGATCCAGGACAATTGCCCGAGGATTGACAATGTTTTTGACAAGCACTTTGTGATATTTTTCGAACGTGCTCATCACAGCAACGAGATTGAGACCAGCGTCGGTGTAGTACAGAAGCTGGGATTCAGAATCAAACGCAAGTCCTTCGATACGCGACTTGTTCGTCTCTCCAATAAGTAGTTTCACGTCACTTCCGTCCAGTTTCATTGATCTAACAACACGCGTATTGTAGTCGGCCCAGAAAACGCGATCACTGACGAAGTCGTACGTCAATCCAATTGGTCGGTCACGTGGGGGGAATTTGAGTGCCCGGATGTGCTCTATGTCCTCGTCCGTTTGATATATCTGGCGGTGGTAATTGTCAGCTATCAGGAAGAAATTCTGTCGCAGCAGCGGCACTGCAACCAGTAACAATTAAGATAAAAAAGTGTATTTGAATTATATAACACTAACACTATGATGCTATGTTTCGTCGATGGTTCTTTTACATCACAAATTGTGATGGGACCGACATTTACGTGATCTCCGAGTCATGAGGGATACACAGTCCCCAATGTAATGGGCCTGTTGTTTGTACATCAAAGTCATTCCTGCCCTGTTCGGGTTTTGAACTCATAGCGCTGAAATGCGAGGCGGATGTTTTAACTAAAATTATGAACTCCATATATCATCACCCTATCCTCAAACCTTTTGTTTGTGGATGCATATCACCGTCAAGCTCAATAACGTTGTTTTCCCTATCTCTTAGTGTCAGCTAGTAGCATGAAATGTTCCAAAATTAACCATATTCTATAATCGTTACGTGTATTGACTCAAGCGTTAAAGTTAAAGCATTGTGCTTATAGTTCAACAGACACGTACAACTGGGTTCACACGAGGTTCCATCGCTAGAGAGCTTCATGCGATCCGTACATCCGCATGTACGTAATCCTCTTGCTGGGAAGCAAAGCTGTTCACATCCGCCATTCGAAGCGACGCAACTACTGCCTGGGGAACCTGTCAGATAATACGTAACGGGTAATCACAATAAGCAGAACACGAGCAAAACTGCTCAGCAATTAAAATGATTGATAGTCAACGAAATAAAAGAAAGGACAATGCATTACGACACATGCATAGACCTATTTGTCGATAATACGTTTAACGTGCGTTTAGCAAACAATTGACATGGCTTTAGTCACGTAAACAGACCATACTTATTCTATTGACGAATCACAAGAAAATAATATCGCATTAAAAAAAACTTGAGATATACACCCAGTTTACAGATTATAAACTGTCATGTAATTTGCCGTACTTAAACGGTGAAATAAAGTTTCAGGAAGAAGATTGTTAGCATAATTTATTTAAGTGGATTGGACATGTGCAAGGAAATAAAGGCTAACGGTCAAGACAAGAACAGACGCGTAGGATTAGTGAGTAACGGCAAAAAAGGAAGTGTGTGAAACGAGAGTTTAGCGAGATTTGGTAGAGAAACGGAGAATGAGCTTTGGAAATGGAGATGGTTGATGGAGAGGAAAATGTGTCACCCATATGAGCAGTGACAGAAAATAAAAAACTTGACACCATTACAGAGGCTAGACTTGCCCCTGACTACAGGGGAAAGATGAAAGCAACAACTCAACGAGCCGTGCCCCACCTGGATAGTTGCGTTGGTTGCCACCGTAGTAGGCAACGATGTCAAACGCTGTCGTTCGGTCGCTGTGCGTGATCCCGTGCTTAATAATCTCCTCGCCAGACACCTTCTCCAGGACGTGGATTCCGCTTTTGGCCGAGTTCTCAGTCACGCCAACGAAATCCTGGGTCAACACAAACCACCGACGTTCAGAGAAACGAAAACGACGGTGGACTGTTTTTCTTAACTGTGTTGATTGGTGGAACATAAGTGGGTAGTTTGGGCAGAACAAGGCATATTGGAGATAATGTAAGGTTGGTCTTTGGACTGGAGGTGGGAGTTAAGGTCGGAGAGAGAGAGTGTGAGTGTGTGTGCGTGCGTGCGTGTGTGCGTGTGTGCGTGTGTGCGTGTGTGCGTGTGTGCGTGGGTGCGTGTGCGTGTGGGTGTGCGTGTGTGCGTGTGTGCGTGTGTGCGTGTGTGCGTGTGTGCGTGTGTGCGTGTGTGCGTGTGTGCGTGTGTGCGTGTGTGCGTGTGTGCGTGTGTGCGTTTGTGCGTGTGTGTGTGTGCGTGCGTGCGTGCGTGCGTGCGTGCGTGCGTGCGTGCGTGCGTGAGTGTGTGTGTGTGAGGTGTGAGGTGTGTGTGTGGTGTGTGTGTGTGTGTGTGTGTGTGTGTGTGTGTGTGTGTGGTGTGTGTGTGTGTGTGTGTGTGTGTGTGTGTGTGTGTGTGTGTGTGTGTGTGTGTGTGTGTGTGTGTGTGTGTGTGTGTGTGTGTGTGTGTGTGTGTGTGTGTGGTGAATTATTCAAAACAATGTGTTGTAGGAGGTCGACCCCACAAACCACATTAGGTGATGGAAGGTCTCCCTACATCTATCATACGTTAAATTAGGGAAACCACCGAATCGAATGAAAGATATTAAGGAAGAATAAAGAAAATCTCATTTATCGTCTTCTCTTTCCCTATTTGATCAGTTTCATCGTTGCGTATCGAATCAAATTGAACAATTACACACCATGTGTTTTTATACAACAACCATACATTTTATTAGTCTCCGGCGTTCTTTTTTATATATCCCAAGGAGTGTCATACTAGCTGTTTCAAACCAAGTTTAACACTGACATACGCACTTTCTCTGTAGCTGCATCCAACAGCTGGAATCACCTCCCTATCACTTGACACTATGACGTTAATCACATTCCGTAAAAGGTTTTTGTTTGATATCGCGTTCCCACGCTAAACCCTCACGTTCCGTTTATTAATATTGTCATGATGATGATGATGATGATGATGATGATGATGATGATAATGATGATGATGATGATGATGATGATGATGATGATGATTATGATTATGATTATGATGATAATGATGACGATGATGATGATGGTGATGATGATGATAATGATGATAATGATGATAATGATGATCATCATCATCATCGTGGCCTTCTTAGGTCTTAGGTGGTTTACCTGCAAACAGCCCAAACTTGGGTTAACGCAGGAGTTGTCCTTCTCTAGAATTAGTGAGTCCACTACTGGTTACACATTTACATACTGTGTGGGATCTTTTACTTCTCCTGGCATAGACACCAGATAGAAGGGCTTTTAGTGTTTCTACCGAAAGACACAGGCAAACGTGGAGTGAACGAAATTGCCTAAGTTTCGAAACAGCGGTAGGTGGGATTGAACCACCATCCCCTCGATTGACAGTCCGGCGCTCTACCGCGCGACCACCGCTCCCTTCATAATAATCATTACCGCCATTTTCATTATCATTATTATTACTTATTAAAACGACAATTACATTAACGTGTTTCATCATGTATATCCTGCCATAAACCTCCATCCTCACCTATTACATACCTGCATGACGGTTACACCGTAAATATCGCCGCTTATTGAC
>CBDHHR010000378.1:0-15544 GCA_965263245.1 Metamycoplasmataceae bacterium
CTGTATATATGGGAATCCGGTACTTATACTTATAAGGATAAAATAGTTTCTTGAGAGGTGATAATGATAATAGTGATAATGGTAATATGTTATAACTGACTATACATAAATATAATCATACCTAATATGAAGTTGTTTTGAAGTTAGCCACTTAGTGACAAT
Organism: Metamycoplasmataceae bacterium; assembly: GCA_965263245.1. Classification (GTDB taxonomy): domain Bacteria; phylum Bacillota_I; class Bacilli_A; order Mycoplasmatales; family Metamycoplasmataceae; genus DT-68. The sequence continues at coordinate 163 of CBDHHR010000378.1, forward strand.
GGTTGAAGATTAGCTGAGGTAACGAATATGGTGGCACCATCTGGTGAATGCCTATGTAACTTCTAATTTATTTTATTATTACTGGTGCAGTGTGTGTGTGTGTGTGTGTGTGTGTGTGTGTGTGTGTGTGTGTGTGTGTGTGTGTGTGTGTGTGTGTGTGTGTGTGTGTGTGTGTGTGTGTGTGTGTGTGTGTGTGTGTGTGTGTGTGTGTGTGTGTGTGTGTGTGTGTGTGTGTGTGTGTGTGTGTGTGTGTGTGTGTGTGTGTGTGTGTGTGTGTGTGTGTGTGTGTGTGTGTGTGTGTGTGTGTGTGTGTGTGTGTGTGTGTGTGTGTGTGTGTGTGTGTGTGTGTGTGTGTGTGTGTGTGTGTGTGTGTGTGTGTGTGTGTGTGTGTGTGTGTGTGTGTGTGTGTGTGTGTGTGTGTGTGTGTGTGTGTGTGTGTGTGTGTGTGTGTGTGTGTGTGTGTGTGTGTGTGTGTGTGTGTGTGTGTGTGTGTTTGTGTGTTTGTGTGTGTGTGTGTGTGTGTGTGTGTGTGTGTGTGTGTGTGTCTGTGTGTCTGTGTGTGTGTGTGTGTGTGTGTGTGTGTGTGTGTGTGTGTGTGTGTGTGTGTGTGTGTGTGTGTGTGTGTGTGTGTGTGTGTGTGTGCATATGTGTGCGTGTGTGTGCATATGTGTGCGTATGTGTGCCTTTATATATTATATATGTGTGTTTGTATGTCCTCAGTCGTACATACAGCATTTAATTAACAATTAATTCAATTTACATTATCTGATGAAATTAGAACCAAATGTCCCCCCCCCGGTCATGATTGTTTGCGTTTTTGTGTGTGTAATGTATGTGTGTGAGTGTGTATGTGTGTGCGTGAGTGTGTGTGTATGTGCACGTATGTGTGTGTGTGTCTGTCTGGCTGTGTATCTATATAATATATATATATATATATATATATATATATATATATATATAGGCACACAGACAGACACTCACACTGTGTGTGTCTGTGTGCCTATATATATATATATATATATATATATATATATATATATATATATATATTATATATATATATCCGATGTACTACCTCACGTGTACTACCTCAGTCCCAAATTATATTGGTAGCTGTGAAACAGGATATTTGCTTCGCCAATACGATCATTTCGCTGGACAGGTCGTTTTGTTCTAGTTATAAAGGTGACGTCAATAATGAAGTTTCACTCTATGTATGTGTTGCCTTAGTGCGTGTGCTTGCGTCACACTCACTGAACCTCGTCGTGTACTTATATCCGGTCCGAGTGCGTTACACCTACAGCAGCTTACCGCGTGGGTCGACGTCTGCGCGGATACTAGTCGCCCGCTCGGCCCAACTCATTCGCTCGTTCCGTGAACGCTCAGATCGTCACGTGCGGCTGAACTCGTTCCACGCCGCTGCCCACGAACCGGCTTTCTCGGTGCGGTGACTGCGATCAGATCTCACACCCGGTCACTGCGGCTGAGTAGCTGAGTAATATGTTCTGCCAAGTTGAAGACAATGTTTCGGTAGTCGTATTATGTGGCCGCAAGATTTAAGGAAGTTTGGAAGGTATTGTTGATCATTCTCTAAAGAGTATCTGTGGACATCGTCAACGATCTGACCTCGCGACAAGTGACCCGCGATGCTGCCCAACTATGAGACTGTCGTAGCCGTCCTCACAAAGAAACACATCGAGCGTCGGTCAGAGGAAATACGTCTCCTCGAGCCGTGGTTTCGAGCCACGTCGGCCGTCTTCGACACTCTGCCAAGAAGTAAGTTCTTCTCCTCCTTTCTCTCACACATACCAACTCATCCTTGATGTGTGATTACTGTTTTCAAGATTTGTTCAACATTCCATAGCTTTATTGTCTGTTTAAAACAGTGCACTAAGACCGGCCTTTTCACTTCATAAACACATTGGAATGTTTGTAAAAAGATTGGGAAGGACACGGAATTGGTTATGCCATTACCGCAACCCTGATATATGGCAAACGTAACATAAAGAACACTAAAATGTATTAGCTATTTCAGATGTCAAGACAATGTTTTCCATTATTCTTTTCGCATTGTTTCCTCCAACTTCGCCTCGTTCCCCTGTATAGTTCGCTTCCTGTCTCCTCTCACTCCCCCTTCCCATATAAACAACACTATATCTTTATACAATCCTTTCGTATGAGTCTTTATTGGTAATAGCAGCCCAGTTCCTTCTGCTCCCCGTCTCTATTTGTGTCTCTCATAAAGGCTGTATCTACTTCTCTTCTATACCTCCTGTCCTCACACTCTGCATAAGCCTGTGTGTGTGTGTGTGTGTGTGTGTGTGTGTGTGTGTGTGTGTGTGTGTGTGTGTGTGTGTGTGTGTGTGTGTGTGTGTGTGTGTGTGTGTGTGTGTGTGTGTGTGTGTGTGTGTGTGTGTGTGTGTGAGTGTGTGTGTGTGTGTGTGTGTGTGTGTGTGTGTGTGTGTGTGTGTGTGTGTGTGTGTGTGTTGTGTTTGTGTTTGTGTTTGTGTTTGTGTTTGTGTTTGTGTTTGTGTTTGTGTTTGTGTTTGTGTTTGTGTTTGTGTTTGTGTTTGTGTTTGTGTTTGTGTTTGTGTGCGTGTGCGTGTGCGTGTGCGTGTGCGTGTGCGTGTGCGTGTGCGTGTGCGTGTGCGTGTGCGTGTGCGTGTGCGTGTGCGTGTGCGTGTGCGTGTGCGTGTGCGTGTGCGTGTGCGTGTGCGTGTGCGTGTGCGTGTGCGTGTGCGTGTGCGTGTGCGTGTGCGTGTGCGTGTGCGTGTGCGTGTGCGTGTGCGTGTGCGTGTGCGTGTGCGTGTGCGTGTGCGTGTGCGTGTGCGTGTGCGTGTGCGTGTGCGTGTGCGTGTGCGTGTGCGTGTGCGTGTGCGTGTGCGTGTGCGTGTGCGTGTGCGTGTGCGTGTGCGTGTGCGTGTGCGTGTGCGTGTGCGTGTGCGTGTGCGTGTGCGTGTGCGTGTGCGTGTGCGTGTGCGTGTGCGTGTGCGTGTGCGTGAGTGCGCGCGTGTGTATCAATGTGTGCGTGTGTGCGCGCGTATGCGTGTATGTGTCTAAGTGTGTGTCTATTATATATATATATATATATATATATATATATATATATATATATATATGTATATATATATATATATATATATAATATGTATATATACACGTATATATATATATATATATATATATATACATATATGTATATATATAATATGTATATATATACTCGTATATGTATATATATATATATATATATATATATATATATATATGTATGTATGTATGTACGTATGTATGTACGTATGTATGTATGTATGTACGTATGTAGGTAGGTATGTATGTATGTGTGTGTGCCTGTCAGTCTGTCAGTCTGTCAGTCTGTCAGTCTGTCAGTCTGTCAGTCTGTCAGTCTGTCAGTCTGTCAGTCTGTCAGTCTGTCAGTCTGTCAGTCTGTCAGTCTGTCAGTCTGTCAGTCTGTCAGTCTATGTTTATCTGGAGTTAGCGTGTCTGTTTGTGTTGTTCGTGCGCTCGCATATTGTGTCCGTGCGGAGGGAGATGGCATCGATATCCTACGAAGTGGTTATGTTTATATATGTTGACCAGAAAATTACAACTTGTTGGTCGATTTATGTTGAAATGGCTACCAGCCTGGCTAGCGTGTGATGCTGTAAGGATATGTTAGTACGTTTTGCACAAAGCATCTGGTCGGTAGACTTACAAGTACGGACCTAATGAGCGGTTCCCTATTTAGCTTTGTGTTTATCAACTCGCAATTACTCGAATCAAAGCAATCTTATCAGATATTCGGCACAGAGCCGTTATTAAAATAATACGCCGGGAGTGCAAACTGCCGTGCAGAATCAGCGCCAGAACAATGCAACAATACACGTCGTTCACCGACTTGCTTGGTAATCATGTCAGTGACGCTAATCCTGTCTTAGTGCAATGCCACTAAAGCGATTTGTCGGAAACGCACGGGCCAACAACCGTTTTAGCACGTGTGGTCTTAGATTGGCAACAAGTGAGTGAATCACTTCATATGTAGGCGATTATAGATTTGCTATTTCAGAGACCATTGCCAAGTTCTCCTTATACTGTCTCCGTGGGTCATGACCGCGGCAGTGTGTGTACTACAGCGTAACAACGTCACAGTCTATATCTGGAGCAACGTAGCCCGAATTCACTTGCTACAATTAATTTCATTTCACGTTGGTTCACTTCATTTGAATGAAGACGTCTACCACGGACGAAATTGTAAAATGTTTTAAATTTTCGAAATTACCGTGTATCTTCATTAACTGAGCCTACTGTGTTTTTATGCAAAACATTGGCAAATGGACAACTGTTAACGTTAGTGTACTAAACGTATTTGTTTAATTTTCTAGAGGCCTTGGTGGACGTGATCAGGCACAGTCACGTGACAACTTTCCAGCAGGGTGATGTCGTCATAGAACAAGGCCAGAAGGCTTTAAAGTATGCACACCAATATCACACGAAATTACGTATTACACAATCAACTAATATTAGTACAGTAACTTCCCTCCGTGCGCTTGAACGGCTCTCTTTACTGACCACGCCAGATCGCCGGTGTCCATTTCTCATGAACGGCCGCCCCCGCTGTGAATGTACTGGTGACATTGTTAGCATGCTTACATAACTCTTTCATTACATGGTGCTAATTGAAACATTATTGCCGGAATACCGACTACTGGCGTACGTATCATTCGTAGCCCGCTATGGCTATAGATTAACGACAAGTATGAATATTTAGATAGTTTATTATATATATATATATATATACATACATATATATACATACATATATATATATATATATATATATATATATATATATATATATATATATATATATATATATATATATATATATATATATATGAGAGAGATAAAGATAGAGATAGAGATAGAGATAGAGATAGAGATAGAGATAGAGATAGAGAGATACAGATACAGATACAGATACAGATACAGATACAGATACAGATACAGATACAGATACAGATACAGATACAGATACAGATACAGATACAGATACAGATACAGATAGATATAGAGATAGAGATAGAGATAGAAAACCGAGAACCGAGAACCGAGAACCGAGAACCGAGAACCGAGAACCGAGAACCGAGAACCGAGAACCGAGAACCGAGACCGAGACCGAGGCCGAGACCGAGACCGAGACCGAGACCGAGACCGAGACCGAGACCGAGACCGAGACCGAGACCGAGACCGAGACCGAGACCGAGACCGAGACCGAGACCGAGACCGAGACCGAGACCGAGACCGAGACCGAGACCGAGACCGAGACCGAGACCGAGACCGAGACCGAGACCGAGACCGAGACCGAGACCGAGACCGAGACCGAGACCGAGACCGAGACCGAGACCGAGACCGAGACCGAGACCGAGACCGAGACCGAGACCGAGACCGAGACCGAGACCGAGACCGAGACCGAGACCGAGACCGAGACCGAGACCGAGACCGAGACCGAGACCGAGACCGAGACCGAGACCGAGACCGAGACCGAGACCGAGACCGAGACCGAGACCGAGACCGAGACCGAGACCGAGACCGAGACCGAGACCGAGACCGAGACCGAGACCGAGACCGAGACCGAGACCGAGACAGAGACAGAGACAGAGACAGAGACAGAGACAGAGACAGAGACAGAGACAGAGACCGAGACAGAGTGAGAGTTTACATCCAAATGCAGGTCGCAGGGTTTGTAACTAAGAGGTTGGTTCCTTATGCGTTGTAGTGGAGGAACTCAAATGTATACGCGTGTCCTTTACCTACTTCGTGCGACAAACGGCAGGCCCAAATATTGGATCCCTTTTCGTATTAACACATGTGGACTACTTCGCTCAAACAAGTTACATCTTCTGCTACAAGTTCCACGTTGCAGATTCTTCGTGATATTTCGGGGTGAAGTTTCCGTGTTCAGCCGAGAATCTTTGGACGACGATGAATCGCCCGAGACAGCATTCTCATGGCGGAACAAGGCGAAGCTGGGCACAGTCGTCAACCAGCTGGGTACGTACGGGGAGATGGTGTCATCACCTAGCTGGGAACGTGCGGGGTAGAACACACGTATTGATCAGAACACTGCATATTTGATGAAAATAATTTATTTTAATGCACCAAGAAGCATGAAGGAATGAACGTTCTATTTATTGACTGCGTAAATCCGAACAATGTAAATATATGCAGAAACAAACTAGGTATACATTGGAGATAAACAGATCGAGAGAATGTGTGCGCATGCGTGAGTGGTCAAATTCCGAGGACATGAAATGTGTAACACAAAAAATATATCAGCTCCGTCTATCGCCTTTCCACAGGCTTGGGCCATTCGTTTGGCGACCTCGCCCTTACATCGGACACTGGCTACTACACGGGCACGGTTGTCGCCAATGACGCCACCGATTTACTCGTGTGTGCACGTGACGTGTACGAGCGGACGGTGGCGGCCTCTGTCGACCGTGAGTATAAGCGGAAATTGACGTTCGTCAATACGCTGCCATTACTGCAGTCGTGGCAGCCGAAGCTGAGAGCTTACGTGGCCGAGTCTCTCACGACCGAGGACTACATATACGACGAGACTCTCGTGAGACAAGGCGAGACTGCTGACACGATCTTCTTCATTCAGAGGCAAGTGACCACCTTGTAGACGTCAGTGCAGGAAAAATACGATTACCTGCTGTGGTTCTTACGTGTATGAAACGAAACAACGAATCCGCTTGTTTGCCGAATGTCATCCCCTCGTAATGGGTTCACGTCGTGCCCCCGTCTCACCTATCAAATTGTGTCTTATCAGCTCTTTATCAAAAACCTTCTTGCACGATTTCCCCCTAAACTGCACATTCCAGTCATTTAATAAATTGTGTCACTTTACAGATGACATCTGGCTGAAACGTTACACGTAAGTGACACACTCTCACTGCCCGTTGGGTGGAGTGAGTGAGTGAGTGAGTGGGTGAGTGAGTGAGTGAGTGAGTGAGTGAGTGAGCGAGCGAGCGAGCGAGCGAGCGAGCGAGCGCGCGAGTGAGTGAGTGAGTGAGTGAGTGAGTGAGTGAGCGAGCGAGCGAGTGGTGGGTGGTTTGGTGGGGCGGGGAAGGTGGATGCGTGGGTGGGTTTGCATGGAGAGTTTGCTTGGATGGGTTTACGTGGGTGGATAAGTGGCTCGGTAGCTATACGAATGGGTGAATGAGAAAGGGTTTCGGTGTGTGTGGTTGTAAAGGTGATGTGTGTTGAGCAGCTTCTGGTTGTTCCAGAGGCGAGGTGAAGCTGCTAGTGGAGCCGGCCGCCCACCTGCGGCACTACCCGGAGCTGATGCACTCGTGTGAGCGAGACGACGAGTCGGTCATCGAGAAACAACGGTGAGTCCTTCCGTCATGTCGCTCTGTAGCTTTTGTAATTGTTGTTTCGACGTGTCATAGTATATGCAGCCGTGTGTGTGTGTGTGTGTGTGTGTGTGTGTGTGTGTGTGTGTGTGTGTGTGTGTGTGTGTGTGTGTGTGTGTGTGTGTGTGTGTGTGTGTGTGTGTGTGTGTGTGTGCGTGTGCGCGTGTGCGCGTGTGTGTGTTGTACATGAGTGCCTATGTTTGTTTGTATGTGTGTGAAGTGGTGTGAACTTGTGTCTGTGTGACTTGTGTGCTCGCGTCCGTGCTGCGGTATTTGAGTGACACTTGTGCCCATGTAGCATATAAGCATGTACGTATGATCTCATGCATGTATACACACGTCGTGGATGACAGACGTCGTTTACAGCCGATTACTTTGTGATAACACCAGAGAGTCTGATTGTTTTTATTTGTTAACAAATATCATGTACATAAGGCTATGATAATTAGTTTGCAATTATGTTGCCCGTAAAATTGTGTTCAGTAAACCACCAACAACATCTGCATTTTGGAACATTGAAAGATACGGCCAGGAGCATGTTCAAATTGGAAACAAAACGTCTAATTTAAGAAAGGCTTCATGGGAAATAGTGCTATCGTTGAACATCTTCAACGATGTTCTACTGTAAACCTTTCCTTAAAACGTACTATGCTGATTCATTTCCGGTAGATGAATGACCCACCTTCTTTAAATAATTACATCATAATAACCAATCTGCATGACAAATAATTCAATGATCACTCATGATACAAAACATTGCTATTTTAGGAATCACGATGCGGATGAAGAATTCAAAAAATTGACTAATTTCATTTCCATGAAATCAAATACGTTTGCCAGACTAAAATGCGCAAGACGGAAGGGGCAGACATGTCACACCGAACCAACCAAATTTGCTCTGTGCTTTCTCGAGGCTGGCCAGATATTAGGTGCGTATTTCAAGTTCAGTTCTTTTAAACAAAATGTCCAAATGCGATATGTTTTTAAATTAAATTTATTGACACATACCAAGTTATAAGTGTTATGTTGTTTGAGCGATAATGATGCAAGTACAATGATGTAGCCGTAACCGTGTTGTGAATTTGGTTTCGTATTGTTGCTTGGCTAAGCGTTAGTTTGTGTGAATATTCATATTTTAATGCGAAAGAATTATTATTGGTGTTATTTACTTACTGTGGCTCTTACATAAACATCGTTGGTTCTTAATTTGAACATATCTTGAAATAATTAACCAGCCATCATACCAGCCGTATGTAACAATAGTTAACATCGACTGCATCGTTTAACCATAATGACGGTATATCGAGTAAACAGGTGAGCTGTGTACAGGTAATGTATCATAACTCGACCAGTATTTATTCCGTCATGGATAACTATAACTAATAAATGTTTTCTTGAAATGCGGCCACGTGGTAGCACTACACAGTGATACCGCAATTGTCCAAATACATAATTCCTGAATAGATCTGTCGTTCTTAGACAAATTGTGTTGCAACAAATCAAACAACTTCACCCACGTATACTTCACTGAGTTGTGTTATTAATAACATCATCGTCGTCATTAGCATAATCACAAGTTTTCTAATGGTTGGTTTTGTTGTGTTGTTGTTGTTATTATTATTATTATTAGTAGTAGTAGTAGTAGTAGTAGTAGTAGTAGTAGTAGTAGTAATAATAATAGTAGTAATAGTAGTAGTAGTAGCAGTAATAGTAGTGTAGTAGTAGTAGTAGTAGTAGTAGTAGTAGTAGTAGTAGTAGTAGTAGTAGTAGTAGTAGTAATAATAGTAGTAATAGTAGTAGTAGTAGTAGCAGTAATAGTAGTGTAGTAGTAGTAGTAGCAGTAGTAGTAGTAGTAGTAGTAGTAGTAGTAGTAGTAGTAGTAGCAGTAGCAGTAGCAGTAGTAGCAGTAGCAGTAGCAGTAGCAGTAGCAGTAGCAGTAGCAGTAGCAGTAGCAGTAGTAGTAGTAGCAGTAGCAGTAGCAGTAGCAGTAGCAGTAGTAGTAGTAGTAGTAGTAGTAGTAGTAGCAGTAGCAGTAGCAGTAGCAGTAGTAGTAGTAGCAGTAGCAGTAGCAGTAGTAGTAGTAGTAGTAGTATAGTAGTAGTAGTAATAATTGTAGTAATAGTAGTAGTAGTAGCAGTAATAGTAGTGTAGTAGTAGTAGTAATAATAATAGTAGTAATAGTAGTAGTAGTAGCAGTAATAGTAGTGTAGTAGTAGTAGTAGTAGTAGTAGTAGTAGTAGTAGTAGTAGTAGTAGTAGTAGTAGTAGTAGTAGTAGTAGTAGCAGTAGCAGTAGTAGTAGTAGCAGTAGCAGTAGCAGTAGTAGTAGTAGTAGTAGTAGTAATAGTAGTAGTAGTAGTAGCAGTAGTAGTAGTAGTAGCAATAGCAGTAGCAGTAGTAGTAGTAGTAGTAGTAGTAGTAATAATAGTAGTAATAGTAGTAGTAGAAGCAGTAATAGTAGTGTAGTAGTAGTAGTAGTAGTAGTAGTAGTAGTAGTAGTAGTAGTAGTAGTAGTAGTAGTAGTAGTAGTAGTAGTAGCAGTAGCAGTAGCAGCAGCAGCAGCAGCAGTAGCAGTAGCAGTAGCAGTAGCAGTAGCAGTAGCAGTAGCAGTAGCAGTAGTAGTAGTAGCAGTAGCAGTAGTAGTAGTAGTAGTAGTAGTAGTAGTAGTAGTAGTAGTAGTAGTAGTATTGTAAATAGTACTAGTTGTTTGTGTTGTTGTTGCTGCTGTTGTATTAGTGTTGTTCTTCATCAATCGTGATTGTCCAGGTGACGTCGAGTTCCTCGCTGACCTGCCCACCTATCACGTGACGGCCGTGTGCACACTCAACACGACTGTGATGGCACTCAGACGCACTCACTTCGAGCGTCTGTTCGTCAAGCGGAACGCAGACACGGTGACGCGCATGCGCCGCCACGTGACCGAGCAACTGTCAGCGCGGACGTCACGCCCCCATCTCGCCCGTCAATTGCCTCTCTTCCGGTGCGTCATCGAGCAACTCAACCAGCTGACGACCAATCGCCTCCCGAAGACTTCCCTCGGACGCGATGACGTCAGTGTGCAGTCAGGCGTGTCGACGGCGAACTGGCGGACCAAGTCCGTCATCAGTAGCACGCGCTCCTTCCCGCTGATGTCAGTGAAGCGGTCGGGAGACCAGCGGAGAGGGACAGACGCGAGCGCCCAGCACGGTTCAAACGGGAAGTTCAACGTGAGACCGCGAGAAGCGACGAGACTTCGCTTCAGCCACACCCTCGACCAGCGCCCGTTGGGCAGACGGAGCGCCGGCGGACGCAATCCACGGACGGGCATCTTCGTGAAGCTGTTGGCGGTGTCGAACCCGGAGCAGACGGCGTGGCCACTGCACATCGACAACGAGGAGTACACGTACCTGCTGCAGTTGAAGCGACGGCTGGCCAAGCAGATGGGCGACTTCTTCCCACACATGCCTGGGACACCGACCAGGGAGACGACGAGGACGGACCAGCGACTGCCGAGACTTGGAGGACTGGCGGAGAAGCAGAAGGACAGTGCTCGCAAGCCCGCCTCGCAGTCGGAGGCTGGGGCGAAACGAAAAGTGACGACGTTCGTGCTGCCAGGGATGTGAATGCGAGGAATGTGTGCCACGCAACTTTGGGGCGGAGATGTAGTTTTATTGCCTAAGACGAATATAAGACTTGGTACGCACTGTAGTTGAAGACAGGCAGTGTTGGCCATGTTCATTTCCATTTCGTTTCTTCCTCTTCGTCGACGCCCCGGTCTCCCTCTCGTACTCTCTTCCTGTCTCTGTCGCTTTCGCTCTCTCTCTCTCTCTCTCTCCCCTCACCTCCCTCCCTCTTTTACTCTTTCCATCTATATCTCTCTCCCTCTCTCTCTCCCTCTTCTTTTCCCTCTTCCTTTCCTCCTCCCTCTCCCCTTTCTTTTTCTTCCAACTGTTCCCTCTCTCTCTCTCATTATACTCCCTTTACTCGCTCTCCCATCCTTACTCGCTCTCCCATCCTTACTCGCTCTCCCATCCTTACTCGCTCTCACATCCTTACTCGCTCTCCCGTCCTTACTCGCTCTCCCATCCTTACTCGCTCTCCCATCCTCTCCCTCCGTCTCCCATGCACCCCTCTCTACCTCAGACTCACCGTAATCACCCTATCATCTGCCTCGGTCTTCACTCCCTCCCTCCCTTGTTCTCTCCGTCTCACGTACTCAGGTAAACGAACCAGGCAGCAGCAGCGGTGGGCGCAGTACCCGGAGTGTTGTGTTTCATTATTCCAATGACATTGTATTATTGCCGATATTTTCGTTACAGTATTACGCCTACGTAGAGTTGCAATATTCTCAAACGTAGGACAGTGGACAGTGTTTTGTCATCTGTATTATATTATTTGTCTGCGTGTTGGCGCATGTATTTTTTCATATATATATATATATATATATATATATATATATATATATATATATATATATATATATATATATATATATATATATATATATATATATATATATATATATTGTGTAATAAATTCGAATTTTATTACGGGAGGTACTAATTATTATTATTGTCATCATAATCATCATTATGTGAACTTATTTTACATCATCTACGCATCCCGTAGAAAGATTAACGTACTACCGCGTATGTACGTGTCGCCAACGTGCATGTGTATGTGCGTGCGTGCGTGCGTGCGTGTTTGTTTGTATGCGTGTGTGTGTGTGTGTGTATGTGTGTTTGTGTGTGTACGCCCGCAACTATGTGTATATATATATATATGTATGTATGTATGTATGTGTGTGTGTGTGTGTGTGTGTGTGTGTGTGTGTGTGTGTGTGTGTGTGTGTGTGTGTGTGTGTGTGCGTGCGTGTGTGCGTGTGTGCGGTCGTTTGCCTCGCGCTATTCTTAACATGTCGCGTGACCTACATTCACGCCACTCACCACTTCAACACGGAATCGACTACATTTGTGAGAGCAAACAAGAATGAAATGTGTTCGATTTTCTGCGTCATTAGTCTCCGGGTCTAGAGTGTTTCGTCGTACCTCGTCGTATCTCGTCGTACCTCATCGTATCTCGTCGTACCTCGTCGTATGTCGTCGTAACTCGTCATATCTCGTTGTACCTCGTCGTATCTAGTCGTTCCTCGTCGTATCTCGTCGTAACTCGTCGTATCTCGTCGTACCTCGTCGTACTTCGTCGTATCTCGTCGTACCTCGTCGTATCTCGTCGTACCTCGTCGTATCTCGTCGTACCTCCTCGAATCTCGCCGTCTAGCCAGCGGCGACTCAGAGAGGGTGGACTGGGAAGAGCGCTAACCTCCAATTGCGCCAGAAAAAGTAATCGTGTGGACATAAACTTGTGGAACACCACGACGGAACACCACTCTAAGTCTAACGCAGGCACAACGCGGCTCATTTCTAATAGATGTATAGGAAACGTGCCTGTGCTAAGCCTAAAGATTGAAAAATCATTAAAACGGGCGCTCTGTTATTTTCCTTTCTCCATTGTTTACTCGGGTGAGGTTTATTGATATGGGGTGACGTGTTTATCATTTATTGAACCAAGATTTGTGATTTACGGCAGTGATCTTTGTTGTTTACTGGAGCGATATTTGTTGTCTACTACAGGCGAGGTGTAGCTGCTACTGGTGCCTTAAGGTTACTGTTGCGCAATTCAAGTGATTTAACTTGCATACACATGTTTAATACGAACACAGACCTACCAATGTGAAACTGATTTGCACTTATTCTGCCTCCATCGAAGTGCTGCGTATAATTCCACTCGGGCGCTCCATCGAACACTTGTGATTATAATTATACAACGGGGATGAAGCCGGTAATTTTTCGATATGGATCTGGTGCCGATATCAGACAGACTGGTTGACCATAGACAATTAGTGACGGATTAACCAATAGGCACCATAGGCATGAATGCTCTATAGGTTCCTATGAAAATACCCAAGTATTTTTGTAGAATGGGTGTTCTAGATACCTAGTCAGCAAGACACGATTCGACACTTTCGTCGAGTCCGAATCCACCTCGATTCTGCCGATATGACAAAGCCATACAAGAAAGGTAGGGAACCACAATCACAACTCAAAAATCAAGATCAAAGCCAGACTTAGTTCTGATACACGTGGGAAAAAAATAATCAGAACAGCTGTCATTAAATTACGATTACATCAAGTCGAAACACGTAGTGATGCTTTTAAGTATGACGAATAGTTTTGAAATGTGCCCAGCGATAATGTAAGTATGTAGATATAAACAGGTGTTCTGGTAGACCCGCAGACAGCGTGTTTAGTATAGTACGAATCGTAGGCGTTGACAAATGCGTTCATTGTCAAGACCGGCGACCACAGCTGGATTCAGCGGGTTGTCTCGAGGCGTCTCGTGGCTGTTGGGTAATTGACTTGAGACTTGATTTAACTCGTCTTGACAGCAAGTCGTGGCTGACCCTTCATGAAATGAAACCAGGAAACACACGTTTTTGAATCAACACAACTTAGTCGCAAAGGACGATTCTGAACGACTCATAGCAGTCATAATCACAGTCACGACACATCCCTTTTAAACTGATCGCTTTTCTAGCCAAACGATAAAAACAACAACAACAACAACAACAACAACAACAACAACAACAACAACAACAACTTAATACATTCCCGGATACATTGCAAAAATACACAATTGTAAACTATAGTTCTAAAGTTGAAAAAGGCAAACATTATGCTACTTATACAAGTTATACAACATGCAACATGCCAAAATATTATACAGTTTGTGTTATGAACAGTATCCAATATATGTGTATATATATATATATATATATATATATATATATATATATATATATATATATATGTGTGTGTATATATATATATATATATATATATATATATATATATATATATATATATATATATATATATATATATATGGGTGTGTGTAATGTATAATATATATGGATAATATTTTGCTTACGTACTAAAAATATATTGTATTGTGTATATTGGAATCATAATTTATTCTTAAAAATAAATGGTGTTGCATATATATATATATATATATATATATATATATATATATATATATATATATATGCAACACATATACATTACTCATATATATATGTGTGTGACGTATATACATATATATATATATATATATATATATATATATATATATATATATATATATAATGTATTCACACACAGACACACACACACACACACACACACACACACATATATATATATATATATATATATATATATATATATATATATATATATATATATATATGATTCCAATATATACAATACAATATATTTTAGTACGTAAGCAAAATATTATCAGTATATTGGGGACGTTTCTATAATAGTTTATAGAGTTATAGAAATCATTCCAGTGTTCTGCCAAAATGTAATTTAAAATCTGTTAAATACTGTTAAATTCTGTCGACCATTGCTTGGTCAATTTATAACTCATCCAACTTTCTCGTCCTGCGTTCTCACGTTCCCAATGCATCTCCCTCTATCCAGCGTTCCCTTCTCAAGGGAGATCGTTCACCTCCCATTTCCTCCATTACCGTCTCCTAGCCAGCTTCAGCTGTCTGTCTCACGAACCTCCGTTCTCAGCTCCATCATTTGCCTCTTGTCTCTTCTCTTATCAACCATTTGTTTCTTTTCTTAACCACCATTCGTGTCTTGTCTCTTCTCTTATCAACCATTTGTCTCTTTTCTTAACCACCATTCCTGTCTTGTCTCTTCTCTTATCAACCATTTGTCTCTTTTCTTAACCATCATTTGCCTCTTGTCTCTTCTCTTATCAACCATTTGTCTCTTTTCTTAACCATCATTTGCCTCTTGTCTCTTCTCTTATCAACCATTTGTCTCTTTTCTTAACAACCATTCGTGTCTTGTCTCTTCTCTTATCAACAATTTGTCTCTTTTCTTAACCACCATTCCTGTCTTGT
>CBDHHR010000379.1:0-19595 GCA_965263245.1 Metamycoplasmataceae bacterium
CCGAACTTCCGAAGTGTGGATTGAACACACGACATGATAATCGTGAAGTGACACTTACTCATTTGACACAAACGCAAATTTTGCGCTCTGAAAAATAGGCCACCGTCTCAATCCACACGAACGGGTCAATGACTATCAACGTTATTCCATGCTAATTGTTCTGCCGCTCAGGTCTATGTCCTGCATCCTTGGCAATTCATCTTCGTTCCAAGCTGCAGACGACGATCAGTTTTGCAGGTATTTCTTTCCTCTAAGCGCTAAGAAAGGTTTTTAAAAAATTTTTCGTGTATCTGATGATGACAAATATTATGGTGAAAGCATGTCTTAACCAAGAAATAATGAAAATTTCGAATTTGATTCAGGAAAAAATTAAGAATAACGCATGTCCGAGACCGAAATTTAACCGAAGGCCGAATTTATCCGAAAGCCGAATTTCACCGAATGTTCCGAAGTTCCGAAGTGTGGATTGAACACACGACATGATAATCGTGAAGTGACACTTACTCATTTGACACAAGCGCAAATTTTGCGCTCTGACAAATAGGCCACCGGCTCAATCCACACGAACGGGTCAATGACTATCAAAGTTATTCCATGCTAATTGTTCTGCCGCTCAGGTCTATGTCCTGCATCCTTGGCAATTCATCTTCGTTCCAAGCTGCAGACGACGATCAGTTTTGCAGGTATTTCTTTCCTCTAAGCGCTAAGAAAGGTTTTTAAAAAATTTTTCGTGTATCTGATGATGACAAATATTATGGTGAAAGCATGTCTTAACCAAGAAATAATGAAAATTTCGAATTTGATTCAGGAAAAAATTAAGAATAACGCATGTCCAAGACCGAAATTTAACCGAAGGCCGAATTTATCCGAAAGCCGAATTTCACCGAATGTTCCGAATTTCCGAAGTGTGGATTGAACACACGACATGATAATCGTGAAGTGACACTTGCTCATTTGACACAAGCGCAAATTTTGCGCTCTGACAAATAGGCCGCCGGCTCAATCCACACGAACGGGTCAATGACTATCAACGTTATTCCATGCTAATTGTTCTGCCGCTCAGGTCTATGTCCTGCATCCTTGGCAATTCATCTTCGTTCCAAGCTGCAGACGACGATCAGTTTTGCAGGTATTTCTTTTTTCTAAGCGCTAAGAAAGGTTTTTAAAAAATTTTCGTGTATCTGATGATGACAAATATTATGGTGAAAGCATGTCTTAACCAAGAAATAATGAAAATTTCGAATTTGATTCAGGAAAAAATTAAGAATAACGCATGTCCGAGACCGAAATTTAACCGAAGGCCGAATTTATCCGAAAGCCGAATTTCACCGAATGTTCCGAAGTTCCGAAGTGTGGATTGAACACACGACATGATAATCGTGAAGTGACACTTACTCATTTGACACAAGCGCAAATTTTGCGCTCTGACAAATAGGCCACCGGCTCAATCCACACGAACGGGTCAATGACTATCAACGTTATTCCATGCTAATTGTTCTGCCGCTCAGGTCTATGTCCTGCATCCTTGGCAATTCATCTTCGTTCCAAGCTGCAGACGACGATCAGTTTTGCAGGTATTTCTTTTTTCTAAGCGCTAAGAAAGGTTTTTAAAAAATCTTTCGTGTATCTGATGATGACAAATATTATATTAACCAAGAAATAATGAAAATTTCGAATTTGATTCAGGAAAAAATTAAGAATAACGCATGTCCGAGACCGAAATTTAACCGAAGGCCGAATTTATCCGAAAGCCGAATTTCACCGAATGTTCCGAACTTCCGAAGTGTGGATTGAACACACGACATGATAATCGTGAAGTGACACTTACTCATTTGACACAAGCGCAAATTTTGCGCTCTGACAAATAGGCCACCGGCTCAATCCACTCCAACGGGTTCAATGACTATCAAAGTTATTTGCATACTAATTGTTCTGCCGAATGGCATCCTTGGCAATTTATCTTCGTTCCAAGCTGCAGACGACGATCAGTTTTGCAGGTATTTCTTTCATGTCTCGCTAAGAAAGGTTTTTCCGTGTATCTGATGATGACAAATATTATGGTGAAAGCATGTCTTAACCAAGAAATAATGATAATTTCGAATTTGATTGAGGAAAAAATTAAGAATAACGCATGTCCAAGACCGAAATTTAACCGAAGGCCGAATTTATCCGAAAGCCGAATTTCACCGAATGTTCCGAATTTCCGAAGTGTGGATTGAACACACGACATGATAATCGTGAAGTGACACTTGCTCATTTGACACAAGCGCAAATTTTGCGCTCTGACAAATAGGCCACCGGCTCAATCCACACGAACGGGTCAATGACTATCAACGTTATTCCATGCTAATTGTTCTGCCGCTCAGGTCTATGTCCTGCATCCTTGGCAATTCATCTTCGTTCCAAGCTGCAGACGACGATCAGTTTTGCAGGTATTTCTTTTTTCTAAGCGCTAAGAAAGGTTTTTAAAAAATCTTTCGTGTATCTGATGATGACAAATATTATATTAACCAAGAAATAATGAAAATTTCGAATTTGATTCAGGAAAAAATTAAGAATAACGCATGTCCGAGACCGAAATTTAACCGAAGGCCGAATTTATCCGAAAGCCGAATTTCACCGAATGTTCCGAAGTTCCGAAGTGTGGATTGAACACACGACATGATAATCGTGAAGTGACACTTACTCATTTGACACAAGCGCAAATTTTGCGCTCTGACAAATAGGCCACCGGCTCAATCCACACGAACGGGTCAATGACTATCAACGTTATTCCATGCTAATTGTTCTGCCGCTCAGGTCTATGTCCTGCATCCTTGGCAATTCATCTTCGTTCCAAGCTGCAGACGACGATCAGTTTTGCAGGTATTTCTTTCCTCTAAGCGCTAAGAAAGGTTTTTAAAAAATTTTTCGTGTATCTGATGATGACAAATATTATGGTGAAAGCATGTCTTAACCAAGAAATAATGAAAATTTCGAATTTGATTCAGGAAAAAATTAAGAATAACGCATGTCCGAGACCGAAATTTAACCGAAGGCCGAATTTATCCGAAAGCCGAATTTCACCGAATGTTCCGAAGTTCCGAAGTGTGGATTGAACACACGACATGATAATCGTGAAGTGACACTTACTCATTTGACACAAGCGCAAATTTTGCGCTCTGACAAATAGGCCACCGGCTCAATCCACACGAACGGGTCAATGACTATCAACGTTATTCCATGCTAATTGTTCTGCCGCTCAGGTCTATGTCCTGCATCCTTGGCAATTCATCTTCGTTCCAAGCTGCAGACGACGATCAGTTTTGCAGGTATTTCTTTCCTCTAAGCGCTAAGAAAGGTTTTTAAAAAATTTTTCGTGTATCTGATGATGACAAATATTATGGTGAAAGCATGTCTTAACCAAGAAATAATGAAAATTTCGAATTTGATTCAGGAAAAAATTAAGAATAACGCATGTCCGAGACCGAAATTTAACCGAAGGCCGAATTTATCCGAAAGCCGAATTTCACCGAATGTTCCGAAGTTCCGAAGTGTGGATTGAACACACGACATGATAATCGTGAAGTGACACTTACTCATTTGACACAAGCGAAAATTTTGCGCTCTGACAAATAGGCCACCGGCTCAATCCACACGAACGGGTCAATGACTATCAACGTTATTCCATGCTAATTGTTCTGCCGCTCAGGTCTATGTCCTGCATCCTTGGCAATTCATCTTCGTTCCAAGCTGCAGACGACGATCAGTTTTGCAGGTATTTCTTTCCTCTAAGCGCTAAGAAAGGTTTTTAAAAAATTTTTCGTGTATCTGATGATGACAAATATTATGGTGAAAGCATGTCTTAACCAAGAAATAATGAAAATTTCGAATTTGATTCAGGAAAAAATTAAGAATAACGCATGTCCGAGACCGAAATTTAACCGAAGGCCGAATTTATCCGAAAGCCGAATTTCACCGAATGTTCCGAAGTTCCGAAGTGTGGATTGAACACACGACATGATAATCGTGAAGTGACACTTACTCATTTGACACAAGCGCAAATTTTGCGCTCTGACAAATAGGCCACCGGCTCAATCCACACGAACGGGTCAATGACTATCAACGTTATTCCATGCTAATTGTTCTGCCGCTCAGGTCTATGTCCTGCATCCTTGGCAATTCATCTTCGTTCCAAGCTGCAGACGACGATCAGTTTTGCAGGTATTTCTTTCCTCTAAGCGCTAAGAAAGGTTTTTAAAAAATCTTTCGTGTATCTGATGATGACAAATATTATGTTAACCAAGAAATAATGAAAATTTCGAATTTGATTCAGGAAAAAATTAAGAATAACGCATGTCCGAGACCGAAATTTAACCGAAGGCCGAATTTATCCGAAAGCCGAATTTCACCGAATGTTCCGAAGTTCCGAAGTGTGGATTGAACACACGACATGATAATCGTGAAGTGACACTTACTCATTTGACACAAGCGCAAATTTTGCGCTCTGACAAATAGGCCACCGGCTCAATCCACACGAACGGGTCAATGACTATCAACGTTATTCCATGCTAATTGTTCTGCCGCTCAGGTCTATGTCCTGCATCCTTGGCAATTCATCTTCGTTCCAAGCTGCAGACGACGATCAGTTTTGCAGGTATTTCTTTCCTCTAAGCGCTAAGAAAGGTTTTTAAAAAATTTTCGTGTATCTGATGATGACAAATATTATGGTGAAAGCATGTCTTAACCAAGAAATAATGAAAATTTCGAATTTGATTCAGGAAAAAATTAAGAATAACGCATGTCCGAGACCGAAATTTAACCGAAGGCCGAATTTATCCGAAAGCCGAATTTCACCGAATGTTCCGAAGTTCCGAAGTGTGGATTGAACACACGACATGATAATCGTGAAGTGACACTTACTCATTTGACACAAGCGAAAATTTTGCGCTCTGACAAATAGGCCACCGGCTCAATCCACACGAACGGGTCAATGACTATCAACGTTATTCCATGCTAATTGTTCTGCCGCTCAGGTCTATGTCCTGCATCCTTGGCAATTCATCTTCGTTCCAAGCTGCAGACGACGATCAGTTTTGCAGGTATTTCTTTCCTCTAAGCGCTAAGAAAGGTTTTTAAAAAATTTTTCGTGTATCTGATGATGACAAATATTATGGTGAAAGCATGTCTTAACCAAGAAATAATGAAAATTTCGAATTTGATTCAGGAAAAAATTAAGAATAACGCATGTCCGAGACCGAAATTTAACCGAAGGCCGAATTTATCCGAAAGCCGAATTTCACCGAATGTTCCGAAGTTCCGAAGTGTGGATTGAACACACGACATGATAATCGTGAAGTGACACTTACTCATTTGACACAAGCGCAAATTTTGCGCTCTGACAAATAGGCCACCGGCTCAATCCACACGAACGGGTCAATGACTATCAACGTTATTCCATGCTAATTGTTCTGCCGCTCAGGTCTATGTCCTGCATCCTTGGCAATTCATCTTCGTTCCAAGCTGCAGACGACGATCAGTTTTGCAGGTATTTCTTTCCTCTAAGCGCTAAGAAAGGTTTTTAAAAAATCTTTCGTGTATCTGATGATGACAAATATTATGTTAACCAAGAAATAATGAAAATTTCGAATTTGATTCAGGAAAAAATTAAGAATAACGCATGTCCGAGACCGAAATTTAACCGAAGGCCGAATTTATCCGAAAGCCGAATTTCACCGAATGTTCCGAAGTTCCGAAGTGTGGATTGAACACACGACATGATAATCGTGAAGTGACACTTACTCATTTGACACAAGCGCAAATTTTGCGCTCTGACAAATAGGCCACCGGCTCAATCCACACGAACGGGTCAATGACTATCAACGTTATTCCATGCTAATTGTTCTGCCGCTCAGGTCTATGTCCTGCATCCTTGGCAATTCATCTTCGTTCCAAGCTGCAGACGACGATCAGTTTTGCAGGTATTTCTTTCCTCTAAGCGCTAAGAAAGGTTTTTAAAAAATTTTTCGTGTATCTGATGATGACAAATATTATGGTGAAAGCATGTCTTAACCAAGAAATAATGAAAATTTCGAATTTGATTCAGGAAAAAATTAAGAATAACGCATGTCCGAGACCGAAATTTAACCGAAGGCCGAATTTATCCGAAAGCCGAATTTCACCGAATGTTCCGAAGTTCCGAAGTGTGGATTGAACACACGACATGATAATCGTGAAGTGACACTTACTCATTTGACACAAGCGCAAATTTTGCGCTCTGACAAATAGGCCACCGGCTCAATCCACACGAACGGGTCAATGACTATCAACGTTATTCCATGCTAATTGTTCTGCCGCTCAGGTCTATGTCCTGCATCCTTGGCAATTCATCTTCGTTCCAAGCTGCAGACGACGATCAGTTTTGCAGGTATTTCTTTCCTCTAAGCGCTAAGAAAGGTTTTTAAAAAATTTTTCGTGTATCTGATGATGACAAATATTATGGTGAAAGCATG
This sequence comes from Metamycoplasmataceae bacterium, assembly GCA_965263245.1. Classification (GTDB taxonomy): domain Bacteria; phylum Bacillota_I; class Bacilli_A; order Mycoplasmatales; family Metamycoplasmataceae; genus DT-68. Next base: position 6,492 of record CBDHHR010000379.1, read on the forward strand.
TCTTAACCAAGAAATAATGAAAATTTCGAATTTGATTCAGGAAAAAATTAAGAATAACGCATGTCCGAGACCGAAATTTAACCGAAGGCCGAATTTATCCGAAAGCCGAATTTCACCGAATGTTCCGAAGTTCCGAAGTGTGGATTGAACACACGACATGATAATCGTGAAGTGACACTTACTCATTTGACACAAGCGCAAATTTTGCGCTCTGACAAATAGGCCACCGGCTCAATCCACACGAACGGGTCAATGACTATCAACGTTATTCCATGCTAATTGTTCTGCCGCTCAGGTCTATGTCCTGCATCCTTGGCAATTCATCTTCGTTCCAAGCTGCAGACGACGATCAGTTTTGCAGGTATTTCTTTCCTCTAAGCGCTAAGAAAGGTTTTTAAAAAATCTTTCGTGTATCTGATGATGACAAATATTATGAAAGCATGTCTTAACCAAGAAATAATGAAAATTTCGAATTTGATTCAGGAAAAAATTAAGAATAACGCATGTCCGAGACCGAAATTTAACCGAAGGCCGAATTTATCCGAAAGCCGAATTTCACCGAATGTTCCGAAGTTCCGAAGTGTGGATTGAACACACGACATGATAATCGTGAAGTGACACTTACTCATTTGACACAAGCGCAAATTTTGCGCTCTGACAAATAGGCCACCGGCTCAATCCACACGAACGGGTCAATGACTATCAACGTTATTCCATGCTAATTGTTCTGCCGCTCAGGTCTATGTCCTGCATCCTTGGCAATTCATCTTCGTTCCAAGCTGCAGACGACGATCAGTTTTGCAGGTATTTCTTTCCTCTAAGCGCTAAGAAAGGTTTTTAAAAAATTTTTCGTGTATCTGATGATGACAAATATTATGGTGAAAGCATGTCTTAACCAAGAAATAATGAAAATTTCGAATTTGATTCAGGAAAAAATTAAGAATAACGCATGTCCGAGACCGAAATTTAACCGAAGGCCGAATTTATCCGAAAGCCGAATTTCACCGAATGTTCCGAAGTTCCGAAGTGTGGATTGAACACACGACATGATAATCGTGAAGTGACACTTACTCATTTGACACAAGCGCAAATTTTGCGCTCTGACAAATAGGCCACCGGCTCAATCCACACGAACGGGTCAATGACTATCAACGTTATTCCATGCTAATTGTTCTGCCGCTCAGGTCTATGTCCTGCATCCTTGGCAATTCATCTTCGTTCCAAGCTGCAGACGACGATCAGTTTTGCAGGTATTTCTTTCCTCTAAGCGCTAAGAAAGGTTTTTAAAAAATTTTTCGTGTATCTGATGATGACAAATATTATGGTGAAAGCATGTCTTAACCAAGAAATAATGAAAATTTCGAATTTGATTCAGGAAAAAATTAAGAATAACGCATGTCCGAGACCGAAATTTAACCGAAGGCCGAATTTATCCGAAAGCCGAATTTCACCGAATGTTCCGAAGTTCCGAAGTGTGGATTGAACACACGACATGATAATCGTGAAGTGACACTTACTCATTTGACACAAGCGCAAATTTTGCGCTCTGACAAATAGGCCACCGGCTCAATCCACACGAACGGGTCAATGACTATCAACGTTATTCCATGCTAATTGTTCTGCCGCTCAGGTCTATGTCCTGCATCCTTGGCAATTCATCTTCGTTCCAAGCTGCAGACGACGATCAGTTTTGCAGGTATTTCTTTCCTCTAAGCGCTAAGAAAGGTTTTTAAAAAATTTCTCGTGTATCTGATGATGACAAATATTATGGTGAAAGCATGTCTTAACCAAGAAATAATGAAAATTTCGAATTTGATTCAGGAAAAAATTAAGAATAACGCATGTCCGAGACCGAAATTTAACCGAAGGCCGAATTTATCCGAAAGCCGAATTTCACCGAATGTTCCGAAGTTCCGAAGTGTGGATTGAACACACGACATGATAATCGTGAAGTGACACTTACTCATTTGACACAAGCGCAAATTTTGCGCTCTGACAAATAGGCCACCGGCTCAATCCACACGAACGGGTCAATGACTATCAACGTTATTCCATGCTAATTGTTCTGCCGCTCAGGTCTATGTCCTGCATCCTTGGCAATTCATCTTCGTTCCAAGCTGCAGACGACGATCAGTTTTGCAGGTATTTCTTTCCTCTAAGCGCTAAGAAAGGTTTTTAAAAAATTTTTCGTGTATCTGATGATGACAAATATTATGGTGAAAGCATGTCTTAACCAAGAAATAATGAAAATTTCGAATTTGATTCAGGAAAAAATTAAGAATAACGCATGTCCGAGACCGAAATTTAACCGAAGGCCGAATTTATCCGAAAGCCGAATTTCACCGAATGTTCCGAAGTTCCGAAGTGTGGATTGAACACACGACATGATAATCGTGAAGTGACACTTACTCATTTGACACAAGCGCAAATTTTGCGCTCTGACAAATAGGCCACCGGCTCAATCCACACGAACGGGTCAATGACTATCAACGTTATTCCATGCTAATTGTTCTGCCGCTCAGGTCTATGTCCTGCATCCTTGGCAATTCATCTTCGTTCCAAGCTGCAGACGACGATCAGTTTTGCAGGTATTTCTTTCCTCTAAGCGCTAAGAAAGGTTTTTAAAAAATCTTTCGTGTATCTGATGATGACAAATATTATATTAACCAAGAAATAATGAAAATTTCGAATTTGATTCAGGAAAAAATTAAGAATAACGCATGTCCGAGACCGAAATTTAACCGAAGGCCGAATTTATCCGAAAGCCGAATTTCACCGAATGTTCCGAAGTTCCGAAGTGTGGATTGAACACACGACATGATAATCGTGAAGTGACACTTACTCATTTGACACAAGCGCAAATTTTGCGCTCTGACAAATAGGCCACCGGCTCAATCCACTCGAACGGGTCAATGACTATCAAAGTTATTGCATACTAATTGTTCTGCCGCTCAGGTCTATGTCCTGCATCCTTGGCAATTCATCTTCGTTCCAAGCTGCAGACGACGATCAGTTTTGCAGGTATTTCTTTCCTCTAAGCGCTAAGAAAGGTTTTTAAAAAATTTTTCGTGTATCTGATGATGACAAATATTATGGTGAAAGCATGTCTTAACCAAGAAATAATGAAAATTTCGAATTTGATTCAGGAAAAAATTAAGAATAACGCATGTCCAAGACCGAAATTTAACCGAAGGCCGAATTTATCCGAAAGCCGAATTTCACCGAATGTTCCGAATTTCCGAAGTGTGGATTGAACACACGACATGATAATCGTGAAGTGACACTTACTCATTTGACACAAGCGCAAATTTTGCGCTCTGACAAATAGGCCACCGGCTCAATCCACACGAACGGGTCAATGACTATCAACGTTATTCCATGCTAATTGTTCTGCCGCTCAGGTCTATGTCCTGCATCCTTGGCAATTCATCTTCGTTCCAAGCTGCAGACGACGATCAGTTTTGCAGGTATTTCTTTCCTCTAAGCGCTAAGAAAGGTTTTTAAAAAATTTTTCGTGTATCTGATGATGACAAATATTATGGTGAAAGCATGTCTTAACCAAGAAATAATGAAAATTTCGAATTTGATTCAGGAAAAAATTAAGAATAACGCATGTCCGAGACCGAAATTTAACCGAAGGCCGAATTTATCCGAAAGCCGAATTTCACCGAATGTTCCGAAGTTCCGAAGTGTGGATTGAACACACGACATGATAATCGTGAAGTGACACTTACTCATTTGACACAAGCGCAAATTTTGCGCTCTGACAAATAGGCCACCGGCTCAATCCACACGAACGGGTCAATGACTATCAACGTTATTCCATGCTAATTGTTCTGCCGCTCAGGTCTATGTCCTGCATCCTTGGCAATTCATCTTCGTTCCAAGCTGCAGACGACGATCAGTTTTGCAGGTATTTCTTTCCTCTAAGCGCTAAGAAAGGTTTTTAAAAAATTTTTCGTGTATCTGATGATGACAAATATTATGTTAACCAAGAAATAATGAAAATTTCGAATTTGATTCAGGAAAAAATTAAGAATAACGCATGTCCGAGACCGAAATTTAACCGAAGGCCGAATTTATCCGAAAGCCGAATTTCACCGAATGTTCCGAAGTTCCGAAGTGTGGATTGAACACACGACATGATAATCGTGAAGTGACACTTACTCATTTGACACAAGCGCAAATTTTGCGCTCTGACAAATAGGCCACCGGCTCAATCCACACGAACGGGTCAATGACTATCAACGTTATTCCATGCTAATTGTTCTGCCGCTCAGGTCTATGTCCTGCATCCTTGGCAATTCATCTTCGTTCCAAGCTGCAGACGACGATCAGTTTTGCAGGTATTTCTTTCCTCTAAGCGCTAAGAAAGGTTTTTAAAAAATTTCTCGTGTATCTGATGATGACAAATATTATGGTGAAAGCATGTCTTAACCAAGAAATAATGAAAATTTCGAATTTGATTCAGGAAAAAATTAAGAATAACGCATGTCCGAGACCGAAATTTAACCGAAGGCCGAATTTATCCGAAAGCCGAATTTCACCGAATGTTCCGAAGTTCCGAGGTGTGGATTGAACACACGACATGATAATCGTGAAGTGACACTTACTCATTTGACACAAGCGCAAATTTTGCGCTCTGACAAATAGGCCACCGGCTCAATCCACACGAACGGGTCAATGACTATCAACGTTATTCCATGCTAATTGTTCTGCCGCTCAGGTCTATGTCCTGCATCCTTGGCAATTCATCTTCGTTCCAAGCTGCAGACGACGATCAGTTTTGCAGGTATTTCTTTCCTCTAAGCGCTAAGAAAGGTTTTTAAAAAATTTTTCGTGTATCTGATGATGACAAATATTATGTTAACCAAGAAATAATGAAAATTTCGAATTTGATTCAGGAAAAAATTAAGAATAACGCATGTCCGAGACCGAAATTTAACCGAAGGCCGAATTTATCCGAAAGCCGAATTTCACCGAATGTTCCGAAGTTCCGAAGTGTGGATTGAACACACGACATGATAATCGTGAAGTGACACTTACTCATTTGACACAAGCGCAAATTTTGCGCTCTGACAAATAGGCCACCGGCTCAATCCACACGAACGGGTCAATGACTATCAACGTTATTCCATGCTAATTGTTCTGCCGCTCAGGTCTATGTCCTGCATCCTTGGCAATTCATCTTCGTTCCAAGCTGCAGACGACGATCAGTTTTGCAGGTATTTCTTTCCTCTAAGCGCTAAGAAAGGTTTTTAAAAAATTTTTCGTGTATCTGATGATGACAAATATTATGGTGAAAGCATGTCTTAACCAAGAAATAATGAAAATTTCGAATTTGATTCAGGAAAAAATTAAGAATAACGCATGTCCGAGACCGAAATTTAACCGAAGGCCGAATTTATCCGAAAGCCGAATTTCACCGAATGTTCCGAAGTTCCGAAGTGTGGATTGAACACACGACATGATAATCGTGAAGTGACACTTACTCATTTGACACAAGCGCAAATTTTGCGCTCTGACAAATAGGCCACCGGCTCAATCCACACGAACGGGTCAATGACTATCAACGTTATTCCATGCTAATTGTTCTGCCGCTCAGGTCTATGTCCTGCATCCTTGGCAATTCATCTTCGTTCCAAGCTGCAGACGACGATCAGTTTTGCAGGTATTTCTTTCCTCTAAGCGCTAAGAAAGGTTTTTAAAAAATTTTTCGTGTATCTGATGATGACAAATATTATGGTGAAAGCATGTCTTAACCAAGAAATAATGAAAATTTCGAATTTGATTCAGGAAAAAATTAAGAATAACGCATGTCCGAGACCGAAATTTAACCGAAGGCCGAATTTATCCGAAAGCCGAATTTCACCGAATGTTCCGAAGTTCCGAAGTGTGGATTGAACACACGACATGATAATCGTGAAGTGACACTTACTCATTTGACACAAGCGCAAATTTTGCGCTCTGACAAATAGGCCACCGGCTCAATCCACACGAACGGGTCAATGACTATCAACGTTATTCCATGCTAATTGTTCTGCCGCTCAGGTCTATGTCCTGCATCCTTGGCAATTCATCTTCGTTCCAAGCTGCAGACGACGATCAGTTTTGCAGGTATTTCTTTCCTCTAAGCGCTAAGAAAGGTTTTTAAAAAATTTTCGTGTATCTGATGATGACAAATATTATGTCTTAACCAAGAAATAATGAAAATTTCGAATTTGATTCAGGAAAAAATTAAGAATAACGCATGTCCGAGACCGAAATTTAACCGAAGGCCGAATTTATCCGAAAGCCGAATTTCACCGAATGTTCCGAAGTTCCGAAGTGTGGATTGAACACACGACATGATAATCGTGAAGTGACACTTACTCATTTGACACAAGCGCAAATTTTGCGCTCTGACAAATAGGCCACCGGCTCAATCCACACGAACGGGTCAATGACTATCAACGTTATTCCATGCTAATTGTTCTGCCGCTCAGGTCTATGTCCTGCATCCTTGGCAATTCATCTTCGTTCCAAGCTGCAGACGACGATCAGTTTTGCAGGTATTTCTTTCCTCTAAGCGCTAAGAAAGGTTTTTAAAAAATTTCTCGTGTATCTGATGATGACAAATATTATGGTGAAAGCATGTCTTAACCAAGAAATAATGAAAATTTCGAATTTGATTCAGGAAAAAATTAAGAATAACGCATGTCCGAGACCGAAATTTAACCGAAGGCCGAATTTATCCGAAAGCCGAATTTCACCGAATGTTCCGAAGTTCCGAAGTGTGGATTGAACACACGACATGATAATCGTGAAGTGACACTTACTCATTTGACACAAGCGCAAATTTTGCGCTCTGACAAATAGGCCACCGGCTCAATCCACACGAACGGGTCAATGACTATCAACGTTATTCCATGCTAATTGTTCTGCCGCTCAGGTCTATGTCCTGCATCCTTGGCAATTCATCTTCGTTCCAAGCTGCAGACGACGATCAGTTTTGCAGGTATTTCTTTCCTCTAAGCGCTAAGAAAGGTTTTTAAAAAATTTTTCGTGTATCTGATGATGACAAATATTATGTTAACCAAGAAATAATGAAAATTTCGAATTTGATTCAGGAAAAAATTAAGAATAACGCATGTCCGAGACCGAAATTTAACCGAAGGCCGAATTTATCCGAAAGCCGAATTTCACCGAATGTTCCGAAGTTCCGAAGTGTGGATTGAACACACGACATGATAATCGTGAAGTGACACTTACTCATTTGACACAAGCGCAAATTTTGCGCTCTGACAAATAGGCCACCGGCTCAATCCACACGAACGGGTCAATGACTATCAACGTTATTCCATGCTAATTGTTCTGCCGCTCAGGTCTATGTCCTGCATCCTTGGCAATTCATCTTCGTTCCAAGCTGCAGACGACGATCAGTTTTGCAGGTATTTCTTTCCTCTAAGCGCTAAGAAAGGTTTTTAAAAAATTTTTCGTGTATCTGATGATGACAAATATTATGGTGAAAGCATGTCTTAACCAAGAAATAATGAAAATTTCGAATTTGATTCAGGAAAAAATTAAGAATAACGCATGTCCGAGACCGAAATTTAACCGAAGGCCGAATTTATCCGAAAGCCGAATTTCACCGAATGTTCCGAAGTTCCGAAGTGTGGATTGAACACACGACATGATAATCGTGAAGTGACACTTACTCATTTGACACAAGCGAAAATTTTGCGCTCTGACAAATAGGCCACCGGCTCAATCCACACGAACGGGTCAATGACTATCAACGTTATTCCATGCTAATTGTTCTGCCGCTCAGGTCTATGTCCTGCATCCTTGGCAATTCATCTTCGTTCCAAGCTGCAGACGACGATCAGTTTTGCAGGTATTTCTTTCCTCTAAGCGCTAAGAAAGGTTTTTAAAAAATCTTTCGTGTATCTGATGATGACAAATATTATGTTAACCAAGAAATAATGAAAATTTCGAATTTGATTCAGGAAAAAATTAAGAATAACGCATGTCCGAGACCGAAATTTAACCGAAGGCCGAATTTATCCGAAAGCCGAATTTCACCGAATGTTCCGAAGTTCCGAAGTGTGGATTGAACACACGACATGATAATCGTGAAGTGACACTTACTCATTTGACACAAGCGCAAATTTTGCGCTCTGACAAATAGGCCACCGGCTCAATCCACACGAACGGGTTAATGACTATCAACGTTATTCCATGCTAATTGTTCTGCCGCTCAGGTCTATGTCCTGCATCCTTGGCAATTCATCTTCGTTCCAAGCTGCAGACGACGATCAGTTTTGCAGGTATTTCTTTCCTCTAAGCGCTAAGAAAGGTTTTTAAAAAATTTTTCGTGTATGTGATGATGACAAATATTATGGTGAAAGCATGTCTTAACCAAGAAATAATGAAAATTTCGAATTTGATTCAGGAAAAAATTAAGAATAACGCATGTCCGAGACCGAAATTTAACCGAAGGCCGAATTTATCCGAAAGCCGAATTTCACCGAATGTTCCGAAGTGTGGATTGAACACACGACATGATAATCGTGAAGTGACACTTACTCATTTGACACAAGCGCAAATTTTGCGCTCTGACAAATAGGCCACCGGCTCAATCCACACGAACGGGTCAATGACTATCAACGTTATTCCATGCTAATTGTTCTGCCGCTCAGGTCTATGTCCTGCATCCTTGGCAATTCATCTTCGTTCCAAGCTGCAGACGACGATCAGTTTTGCAGGTATTTCTTTCCTCTAAGCGCTAAGAAAGGTTTTTAAAAAATTTTTCGTGTATCTGATGATGACAAATATTATGGTGAAAGCATGTCTTAACCAAGAAATAATGAAAATTTCGAATTTGATTCAGGAAAAAATTAAGAATAACGCATGTCCGAGACCGAAATTTAACCGAAGGCCGAATTTATCCGAAAGCCGAATTTCACCGAATGTTCCGAAGTTCCGAAGTGTGGATTGAACACACGACATGATAATCGTGAAGTGACACTTACTCATTTGACACAAGCGCAAATTTTGCGCTCTGACAAATAGGCCACCGGCTCAATCCACACGAACGGGTCAATGACTATCAACGTTATTCCATGCTAATTGTTCTGCCGCTCAGGTCTATGTCCTGCATCCTTGGCAATTCATCTTCGTTCCAAGCTGCAGACGACGATCAGTTTTGCAGGTATTTCTTTCCTCTAAGCGCTAAGAAAGGTTTTTAAAAAATTTTTCGTGTATCTGATGATGACAAATATTATGTTAACCAAGAAATAATGAAAATTTCGAATTTGATTCAGGAAAAAATTAAGAATAACGCATGTCCGAGACCGAAATTTAACCGAAGGCCGAATTTATCCGAAAGCCGAATTTCACCGAATGTTCCGAAGTTCCGAAGTGTGGATTGAACACACGACATGATAATCGTGAAGTGACACTTACTCATTTGACACAAGCGCAAATTTTGCGCTCTGACAAATAGGCCACCGGCTCAATCCACACGAACGGGTCAATGACTATCAACGTTATTCCATGCTAATTGTTCTGCCGCTCAGGTCTATGTCCTGCATCCTTGGCAATTCATCTTCGTTCCAAGCTGCAGACGACGATCAGTTTTGCAGGTATTTCTTTCCTCTAAGCGCTAAGAAAGGTTTTTAAAAAATTTTTCGTGTATCTGATGATGACAAATATTATCGTGAAAGCATGTCTTAACCAAGAAATAATGAAAATTTCGAATTTGATTCAGGAAAAAATTAAGAATAACGCATGAAGACCGAAATTTAACCGAAGGCCGAATTTATCCGAAAGCCGAATTTCACCGAATGTTCCGAAGTTCCGAAGTGTGGATTGAACACACGACATGATAATCGTGAAGTGACACTTACTCATTTGACACAAGCGCAAATTTTGCGCTCTGACAAATAGGCCACCGGCTCAATCCACACGAACGGGTCAATGACTATCAACGTTATTCCATGCTAATTGTTCTGCCGCTCAGGTCTATGTCCTGCATCCTTGGCAATTCATCTTCGTTCCAAGCTGCAGACGACGATCAGTTTTGCAGGTATTTCTTTCCTCTAAGCGCTAAGAAAGGTTTTTAAAAAATTTTTCGTGTATCTGATGATGACAAATATTATGGTGAAAGCATGTCTTAACCAAGAAATAATGAAAATTTCGAATTTGATTCAGGAAAAAATTAAGAATAACGCATGTCCGAGACCGAAATTTAACCGAAGGCCGAATTTTTCCGAAAGCCGAATTTCACCGAATGTTCCGAAGTTCCGAAGTGTGGATTGAACACACGACATGATAATCGTGAAGTGACACTTACTCATTTGACACAAGCGAAAATTTTGCGCTCTGACAAATAGGCCACCGGCTCAATCCACACGAACGGGTCAATGACTATCAACGTTATTCCATGCTAATTGTTCTGCCGCTCAGGTCTATGTCCTGCATCCTTGGCAATTCATCTTCGTTCCAAGCTGCAGACGACGATCAGTTTTGCAGGTATTTCTTTCCTCTAAGCGCTAAGAAAGGTTTTTAAAAAATCTTTCGTGTATCTGATGATGACAAATATTATGTTAACCAAGAAATAATGAAAATTTCGAATTTGATTCAGGAAAAAATTAAGAATAACGCATGTCCGAGACCGAAATTTAACCGAAGGCCGAATTTATCCGAAAGCCGAATTTCACCGAATGTTCCGAAGTTCCGAAGTGTGGATTGAACACACGACATGATAATCGTGAAGTGACACTTACTCATTTGACACAAGCGCAAATTTTGCGCTCTGACAAATAGGCCACCGGCTCAATCCACACGAACGGGTCAATGACTATCAACGTTATTCCATGCTAATTGTTCTGCCGCTCAGGTCTATGTCCTGCATCCTTGGCAATTCATCTTCGTTCCAAGCTGCAGACGACGATCAGTTTTGCAGGTATTTCTTTCCTCTAAGCGCTAAGAAAGGTTTTTAAAAAATCTTTCGTGTATCTGATGATGACAAATATTATGTTAACCAAGAAATAATGAAAATTTCGAATTTGATTCAGGAAAAAATTAAGAATAACGCATGTCCGAGACCGAAATTTAACCGAAGGCCGAATTTATCCGAAAGCCGAATTTCACCGAATGTTCCGAAGTTCCGAAGTGTGGATTGAACACACGACATGATAATCGTGAAGTGACACTTACTCATTTGACACAAGCGCAAATTTTGCGCTCTGACAAATAGGCCACCGGCTCAATCCACACGAACGGGTCAATGACTATCAACGTTATTCCATGCTAATTGTTCTGCCGCTCAGGTCTATGTCCTGCATCCTTGGCAATTCATCTTCGTTCCAAGCTGCAGACGACGATCAGTTTTGCAGGTATTTCTTTTTTCTAAGCGCTAAGAAAGGTTTTTAAAAAATTTCTCGTGTATCTGATGATGACAAATATTATGGTGAAAGCATGTCTTAACCAAGAAATAATGAAAATTTTGAATTTGATTCCGGAAAAAATTAAGAATAACGCATGTCCGAGACCGAAATTTAACCGAAGGCCGAATTTATCCCAATGCCGAATTTCACCGAATGTTCCGAAGTTCCGAGGTGTGGATTGAACACACGACATGATAATCGTGAAGTGACACTTACTCATTTGACACAAGCGCAAATTTTTGCGCTCTGACAAATAGGCCACGGGCTCAATCCACACGAACGGGTCAATGACTATCAACGTTATTCCATGCTAATTGTTCTGCCGGTCAGGTCTATGTCCTGCATCCTTGGCAATTCATCTTCGTTCCAAGCTGCAGACGACGATCAGTTTTGCAGGTATTTCTTTCTTCTAAGCGCAAAGAAGGATGAGTTAAAAAATTTTTCGTGTATGTGATGATGAGAAATGTTATCATTCTATCTTCTGAATTCAGTCGAGAAAGACTTGGGGTATCAGAAAGTGTCTTTCAAAGCATTGCAACAGCCATACCTGTTTTTCTTGATATTGGTATTAGTTCCGTTAACGAGATTGACCGATAGGAATTGAGTCCGACGTTTTGTGGAACGAAAACACTTTTTTCATATCCATTTGGGCAGGCGTTTCCTCTGTGACTTGCCTTTTCCTCATTTCGAAGGAAAATTTATGCGTATAATTAATACTCTAATTTAATATGCACCCGCTAGAATTGGAAATACTACAACATGGCGTTGCACGTGAAAGAAGTATTTTATTTTGTGTTTATAATGTGTCAGTTAAAGATACTGTTAAAATAAAAGCTGATCTTAATGACTTGTCTTTCGTTGTGCACAATTTGTTAGAGTATGTTTGTAGGAAATGTTTGACGGTGGTTAAAAAGCAAACGGGCGTAAAAACAAAGAAGTTCATGAAAGGCATTGATTGTCGTTTGACAGCAAGGTATCGGCAGAGATGCGGAGAAATTAATGTGTCAATGAAGCGAAATTAAGGACTCAGCAGGAAACGCTGACGTCCAGCCTGGATAAGGTATCTTATTTTAGAATACTTCTCCTTTATATTTATGTACCAATTCAGTTCATAGGGTATGCCAAAAAATGGTGCGCGAAAGATATATTTATACGTTTTCTCACTACCTGAAAGGGTAAAGGAAAGTTAATAGTGCCAAAAAGCGATTATATCTTTTGAAAGCATAGCTTCGTTAGAATATGAATGCCTTATTACTACAGTAATTACAAACCCATAGACGTGTGAAAAGTATATGCCTATTAAAATCAAGGCTTTGACAAAATCTGAATGCCTTATTGCTAATGTTTAACCCACAAGTATAGAAGAAGTATACTTGTTGAGATTAAACTTAAGTCTGTCTGAATCAGGTTAGACGTAAAAGCATTTTTAAAATAAAATTTTCTGATTTTTTATGTTAATATAAGAACATTTTTTGCAATATAAGAACATTTTCAAAAACTTTGATGTAGTCACTATAATTTCTTCATATATGTTTATGTGATATTTATATATTAAATTGATTAAGTACAGTAACAGTATTTATCATTCACTTTATAGTATTCTCGATTTCGATTGGTTAATTCACCTGCAAATAACTGCATGCAATTATCAATCAGCTTCAAATAACTGGTG